>JAPPNJ010000150.1:0-15564 GCA_028818705.1 Candidatus Poribacteria bacterium | reverse complement strand
GTAATGTCGGTTCAGGTTCCGGTGTAGGTTCCGGTAATGTCGGTTCAGGTTCCGGTGTAGGTTCCGGTAATGTCGGTTCAGGTTCCGGCGCAGGCTCTGGTAGCGTCGGTTCAGGTTCCGGTGTAGGCTCTGGTGCACCAACACCCAATAACCCTGCAAGTTCATCAATAGCATTCACATCCGCAAGCAAAGACTGCACCAGCGGATCGCTGAGCATCGCCTTAAGTGCTGCATCCGTTTTCAACAACTCTATGAACTTTGGATCTGTGTCCGGAGCAAAATTCAATAGCAGATCAGGAGCTGCAACGACAGTCGCAATGATTGCGGGGTTCGCACCCAAAATACTTTGAATTTGGTCTGATTTCAACCCCTCCAGAACCTGGGGTAAAACCGCTTGAATATCCTCACGTTGAAGTAACTCGCTGTATTTTTCAGATACCTGTTGAGCGAGGGAAACTTCCTGCCCTAAAACAGTGTTCGGAATTGAACTGTAAAAAACACACAATGTAAAAATCAAAAAACAAACAAGTGTTCGTTTTTTCATTAACTCATCCTCCTCGTTAAGCCTGCGCGCAAGCAAGACTAAGTACTGAGTTTCTCAGATGGGCAAGCGAGAATACAACAAAAACGACCAGGGTAGATGTTTGCCCATCCAAATAACATCCTACCAACGAGCATTAAAATTTCCCGATACCGATGTAGCCTTAGGATAGGGTTGGTATAACATAAGGCACAGGTCAAAAATAAGTGGAAAGCGACACCCAACTTCTGCGTTTGACCTTGCGGGAATTTTTTCTGTTATTTTAACATAAAGTGGCGAAATTAAGCAAACATTTAATCGTTAACTGACAGATACATTTAGTCATTCAGACAAAACGCCCTGAACGCAATCGACCTGCAGTTACGTGATGTTTTTATGCAATCGGTGAGTATTTGTTCCCGCCGCATCGGTATATCATCGATTAAATTGCAGTCTGCTTATATATGATACCACAACTTCTAAATCATGTCAAATCAAAATTTCAATAATTTTATCTCTTGTTTGCGTAAGAAACTTACAAACTAATTGACATATTATCAGAAAACGCTTAAACTGTCAAGAAAAAAATGTATTGAGGGCAAATCTCATGTTGACCGCATCCGAGAAAAACCAACTTGACAAGGAAGGTTTTCTACTTCTGGAAAGCCTGATACCGACTGATACAACTACGCAGCTCCGAGAACGTGCTTTATCATTAACTGCAGCAGAGCAAAAAGCCGGTAAAAGCCATACATACCTCACCAACGACAGCGCCCAACGCGTCTGGAACCTTGTCAACAAAGGCGAGATCTTTGAAGAGACTATTCAACAACCAAAGATACTCGCAGCGATGGAATATCTACTCGGTGCCGATTGCACACTAAGTTCCTTTACAGTGAATGTGCTTTATCCAGGTGCACCTGACGCAGGTCTCCACATTGATTATCCGTTATCTGCCCTGCCGACACCGCGTCCAAGCTTTCCGATGGTTGCTAATAGCGTATGGTTTTTAGACGATTGGACGCTTGAAAATGGAGCAACCAGTTGTGTCCCCGGGAGCCATCGGAGACTTAAGGCACTACCTGAATCGGGTGTCGAATACGCCGATGAGTTACAAATTTGCGGACCGAGAGGCTCGGTCTTGATTGTCAATGGTGCAATATGGCACGGTTCTTCAGAAAATAAAACGAATGCTCCGCGTGTCGGGTTACTCGGTTTCTTCTGTCGTTCTATTCTGAAACCCCAACAAGCGCACATGAATCTTGTATCAAATGATGTTATTTCACGCGCAACACCGACATTAAAACGGTTACTCGGGTTCGATTCCTTACCGAATATGAATGCTTAATCGGGATTGGGAAATCTCTCCTACAAAAATTCCCACTGTATCAAGGCATAACATGAATCGCGTCTGCCATTAATATCCACGCAGACGCTGGTGTTTCAGGTGTCAATTGATACATCAATTGCGCTCTAATTGTGTCGCCGACTGTGGCGGGTGTAATATCAAAAAAGGAAGTTCTGTTTTTGTCTGGAGGAAGGCGATTCCTATTCTGGGCAGAAATTGAGATTTGCTGTTTCTGACGTTCCGTGCCATCTGGAGAGAGAAGGACAACCTCAAGTAGGATGGTGCGCAAAGTCCCACCCGGTAAGATGTGTCCCGTTTTATTTTCAATTGTCACACGCACCTTCCCAGATACATATTCAAGTTGAAGGCTGGCGGCACGCCTGAGTTGTGAGACACTTCGGCTACCGTGCCAAGTGTGTTTTCTACCTTTGATACTTTCATAACTCGCTGTGCTCTGTAGTCGGCTCACAATTGGCATGTGACACGTCGCGCAACCTTGGTCTTTTTCCGCAAACCTACTACTGAGAAAGCTGGAAACTTGATCGTGTTCTGGAACACTGGGCTGACCGTGACAGGTCTTACAAAGTGCTGTTGGGTCCCTGTAGATAGGATTGGTTACGTTGGCATGAAAATAAGTTTCCGCGCTCGCCGGAGGTCCATGCATAGCACCTTGCGCATCAAGATGACAGACGAGACATGAAACACCTACTTCCCGCTGTCTGTTTCTCAACTTCGGCATTTTTCCAACGCCTGTAATGAGAATCGGTTGGGGAGCATGGCACTGATCACATTTCGTCTGCCTATCCGGGACTTGGCTTGCGGCGTCTTGATAGATCTCGTCAACCCATGCCTTCGCGTGCATGGAATTTTCCCATTCTCTCCAGATCGCCGGATGGCAGCTTTTACATTTTCCGTCCTGAAACCCCTGATACATCTCTGCCACGCGATCTGTTTGATTTTCAGCACGGAGCGCAAGACTACCGACTAACGCGACTAAGACACATCCAAGCAAACCAAAACTGACCGCGATTATGCCTCGACGCCTTATCGTGAAGTTCATCAGTCTCCTCACAGCGCATCCAAGAGTGAAAGCGCTGCCATCTCCCCACTACGAATACAGTCTGGGATCCCTACACCGTGGTAACCATTTCCTGCAATAGCAAATCCTTGCAATTCACCAACAAGTCGTTCCACACCGACGACGACCTCTTGATGTCCTACCTGATACTGCGCCATTGCCCGCGGATGCTTGCTAACGACAGCAAACAACGGATCATTTTTGATTCCAAGGATCGGTGTCAGATCTGTTTGACATAATTCAATAAGTTCACTTTCAGACTTTTTAGACTTAGGCTCGCTGACGAAGACACGTAAAAGGACGTGTTCAGCTGGTGCCCGATCTTGAAATTTAACGCTGCTGAACGAACAACCGATGAGAGACAGGTTCTCGGTAGCAGGAACGACGAATCCCATACCGTCGAGTGGGTGTGCAACATCGGTACGGCGAAACGCTAAATTAACAGTGGCAGAAGAGGCATAGGGAATCTCACTGATTTGGGTGGCAAGCGGCATGGAGACGTTCTGAACAAGCGCACCCGCCTGTAGTGCAGGCAGAGCAATGCAGAGAAGTTCCGCATTGAGTGTTTCTCCGTTAGCCAGTGAAACATTCCACTCACCACAAGGAGTATTCTGGATACGTTCAACGCTGGCACCTAATCTAATACAGTCAGATACAGCTTCGGTGAGCGTATCAACCAAGGTCTGCATTCCGGATCTGAATGAGATAAAAAGGCTATAGCGAGGACCACTTGTACCCTGACTGGTTTGGGCTGCCTGCTTCTTTTGGACTCGGAGTGCTTTAATAATGCTCCCGTGTGCGTTCTCCATTTCCAAGAATCTTGGAAAGGTCGCCTTTAGGCTTAGGTTTTCGGCATCCGAGGTATAGATGCCTCCTATCATAGGCTGCGCTATCCGCGTGAAAGCTTCGGTCCCAAGCCGCCGCCTGACGAAGTGTGCTACGGCTTCATCTGTATCTCTCCCGCGGCGTGGAATAAAGAGTTCCATCGCCATTCGCAGCTTACCCCGCCAACTAAAAAGCGGACTTTTTAGGAACGGCTTGAAGGACCCCGGCGCCATCATGTAAAAGCCCTCAGGAACAGGGTGTAATTCTCCGTTTCGGATGACAAAACTTCGACGAACCTTGGGATTGGTTCCGATGAATTGATTTGCGATGCCCAGTTCTTCACAGAGTGCTTTCGCTGCCGGTTTTGTTGAGAGAAAAGCGTCAGGACCGTGCTCAAGAAGAAATCCATCGCGATGTTCGGTACGGATAACACCACCAACACGTTCAGTCGCCTCAAGGAGTGTAACATCAAGTGGGATATCGCGCTGTACTGCCTCGCGTTGCAAGCGATAGCACGCGGCTAACCCGGTGATACCCCCTCCAACGACAATGGCACGCTTTTTAACCGTACTTTCCGACATAAAGAACCCTCAAACCAGAGAATTTTTACTCGCAGTTTTCCACCGTCATGTCTCTATAAACACGAGATTACTCCTACGCGCTCATAGACTTTTCATAAACGAAATTTGCCAACATGTTGATAAATTTAGGATGGGAACCGACAGTCCCTGCCCGAATGAAATCAACGCCACACGCTGCAGCAGTTTCTGTTGCCTCTATGTCCAGATCGTAGAGAACTTCGACGTGGTCACAGAGGAAACCGATTGGCGAGGCGACAACTGTATCAACACCTTCCGCTTTTCGTGCTTTAATCCAGTCGTTGATATCAGGTTCTGTCCAAGGTATTGGGCTGTTTTCCACAGCACTCTGATACGCCAAGCCGAACCGAGTTTTCCCAATTTCTTGGGCGACCGCTTCACCGGTTTTTCCAAACTGTTGCGTGTAAGGAGAGGTATCCGCCGCCAATTGCGGAATTGCGTGTGCTGTAAAAACAAGCTCGGCACGCTCTAACTTGTTACCACATGCCGTTTTGATAATTTCAGCGATGGCATCGACATAGCCTCTGTGTGTGTACCATGGATCAAGATAATCAATCATTGGTTTTTCATCATCAACTGCGTCAATTCCTTCTGCTACTGTTTGTTGATACCATTCCCAACTGACTTGGGATTGGTGCGGCGCCATGATGATGCCGAGTATTTTACGGTGTCCTTTTTGTGCTATTTCCGCGATGACCTCTTTTAAATACGGTGTCCAATGTCTAAACCCGGCATAAACAGGAAGGGATAAGTCTCGTTTTTGTAGTGCGATCTCTAATGCTGTAGCTTGCTCGAAAGTCAATTTGTTGAATGGCGAAAACCCACCTAATTTTACGTAATGTGCAGAGATGTCTTTTACACGTTCTCTTTGAGATTCAGCCTCCCCAGCAATCCCTTCAACAAAGCAGTAGGCTTCGCCTGGACAGGCATCCTTATTGTATTTTTGGCAGCATCCGGGTGTTGGTCCCCCAAATGCGACTAATAAAACGCTATCATACTTCATTTCAATCCACCTCCTATGCCATATTGGCGAGCTGCGCTGGCATGAATCTGGCATCAGCGGCAATTGCGTTGGCAAAAGCTTCACGTGCCAGAGTTTCGTCCCCACCCGCGCGATGTGCGAGTCCTATGGAAAAATACGCCTGTGCAAGTTGTGTTCCTTGTATCCCAGTGACCAAGGCTTTATAGATAGACTCAAGCCCCGATTTCGTTTCATCGCCGTTGCGGTAAGCAGAAAGAATACGGTTGTAACCACGCAGGAGATGCGCAGGGGCATGATCGGGATTCAGTTCGAGCGCAATATTCAACGCCCTTTCTACCTCAGCAAAGAAATCACCCTTTTCGAGCACACTTGATACCGTCCGAGAGGCTTGTGTAAGTATATCTGCGTATGCTGTCCAGGCATCAGGTAGATTCGGATATTTTTCGGTCGAGGCTTTTAAAATAGCAATAGCCAAGCCTAAGTCGTTCCCCTCCGCCACCTCTTCAGCCGTTTCACAATAAGCTTCAAGTTCTTCAAGTTCACGTATTCGCTGATGCAGCTTTTCGGGGTCGGCAGAGGGAATAGCTGAGGGCTTGAGATGCTGCCAACCCGGTTCTGGATCATCGATTAAACCACGATATACCCTTAAGATTGCATAACGCGGGGTCCCCCAGACTTCAGCAATATCCCGAACCCAGTTGGGTAAATTGGCTTCCATGTCAACCAACAAAGTTGGCAAGGACATACCCTGTTCAAAGCGTTTGCGTACCTCCGTTAAGAAATAGGTTTCAATCTGAAGCAGTAGATCTATTTCTGCGTCGTGTGCTAAGGGCCCGTGTCCAGGTAGCACATGTTTCGGCGCGTATGTGCGAAGTTCCTGAATTGTATTAATCCAATCGTGGTTCGCCATAAGCCCTTCATTCATAACAGGTTGCCCAAAAATGGGAAAACTTCCTGTCATGACAGTATCGCCAGAGACGATGCACCCCTCTGCGGGAATCCTGATGGCAGTTGCGTCGTCCGTTTCTGCTTTTCCTAAGTGAACAAGGTGTAGTGGTTGATTGCCCAAATCGAGTTCGGTTTCGTGTTCAAACGTCTCCTGTGGAAGAAATGGGGCATCCCCAAGAGCAAAACCGCGAGAACGGAGGAACGCCTCTTGTCGCGGGGACCGGTTCACCATAAAGTCTTTCGTCATTTCACGCGCGACCACAGTTGCCCCTGCCCCATGAAAAATAGTATTTCCATTTGTATGATCCCAGTGATAGTGTGTGTTAATTGCGTACAGCAGAGGTTTATCTGTGATAGTGCGAATTGCGCTAAGGAGTCGCTGTGCCATCATCTGATTCACTTGTGTATCAATTACGGCGATCCCTTCATCCCCGATGATGATAGAGGAGTTGACAATATTACGAAATAGATACACACGTTCTGTTACTTTAACAAGCTGTCCATATTGTCGTGGCGCAAAGGGATTTTCCAGAATATTCCTCATTAATTTTCCTACAGCGTTTTCGCGATATTTACGAAATGTTTAACATTTTCAAACGGCGTGTCTCTATGTAGCCCGTGGCTCAGATTCAAAATATGTCCAGTTTTCCCACCTTGTTTTAAACAGGCTTTGACAGATGCCGTGATGTCATCGAAGGTCCCGTCTCGGAGAATATCGTTATCAACGTTCCCCTGAAAAGCAACGGCACCATCTGTCAGGGCTCTGGCTTTGTCGAGTTCGACACACTTTCCAACGCTCAGCACATCTGCTCCACTCTGGTGCATTAAATCGAGATAGGAGCATTCTTTTGCGAAGAGTATCCGTGGCGTCTCTGAGTTTACTTCAGTGAAAATGCGTTGGTGATAAGGAGCAGCGAAGTTTTCGTACATCTGCCGAGGCAAGACATCGGCGATTGACTCGAAGAGTTGTACCACTTGAGCCCCCTCGCTGATTTGGTAGTTTAAGTAGTGAATTGTCATATCTGTTAATTTATCCAGCAGACAATGCAAGCGTTCAGGAGCTTCTTCCATCATTTGGAAAACCGGGGTTGCTTTCTCAGATACTCCAGCACCACGCTTGATGGGGCTTTCTCCTGCAATCAGAAAAAACGCGAGCGTTAAAGGCGCACCGGCAAAACCGATGAGCGGCAGTTCACCATTCAAGGTTTCACGCAGTTTGCGAATGACCTGTCCGGTAAATGCCAATTGTGTTGGCGGGTTATGGAGTGGCCGCAGCGCATCTATTTGTGCCTGCGTCCGAATCGGCGAGTTTAAGATAGGTCCAGGAGCAAATCGGAAATATGCTCCCATCGGGGCGAGAGGTGTGAGAATGTCTTTATAGACAATAATAGCATCCACACCAATGCGTTTAGGCAGAAGCGAGATTTTGACTGCCCATTCAATATCAGTCTCCGACACCGGTGTGGGACAGGTTCGGAAAAGCCGTTCCAAAGGGAGGTTAAGCTCTTGCCGAATCTGCCGATAAAGAGGATCTGATCTGCCAGCCTGCCGCATCATCCACACAGGCACGCGTTCGACCGGCAGGCATCTTGAAGCGCGAAGCAATAAGTCGTTTTTCAATACTTGTTTCATCTTGGCAAGATTTACCTTTTCAACGCGTCTTCAAATCGCCCCATGTTACTGCCAATTTGTCTGTGGGTTCTACCGGGGCAACGCCAAGGACTTTGCCAACTCCATCTTCCATAATCGTTTCCAGGTCCGCCTCGCTCAAGGCGTCACTAAACATCGCCACGTCGTCGACGATGCCTTTGAAATAGCCGCCATCACATCCATGACCCGCTGGGCAGAGTCCGCTTCCGATGAGTAAACCCTTTTCGGGGGCACCGACCTTATTAGGTCCTTTTGATTTAAATGTAGCATCAATGTAGAGCTCATATTCGGTGCCGTTGTAGATACCAGCGACAAAATACCATTGGTCTGCTTTATCCACGGGTGTCTTCGCGGCAGCGCAACCCGCTTGACAACTTTTGAACTCAAAGTTGTTACTATTCCAATATTCAAACCACCAATTCGCTCCGCCGCCATCCCCCGGATTACCGTTTGCGATAATAAGAGTCGCAGACCCTTTACCTGCCGGGTTGTTGCCCCCAATAGACGTTGGATACATCCAGAAAGTAACAGTGAACACCTCTGGGTTAAAATCGAGTGAAGGCGCGATTTCAACGTAATCATCCTTTCCGTCAAATATAACGGCTTTCCCGAATTGTCCGTCATCCCATTTCGTGCCTTCCATGAGTTCGCCATCGTGACCGTTTCCGGATAAATCTTCGGCAATTTTCCCGCTACCTTCATCGAAAAGCCAGATTCCAATAACCGTCTTTGGGTCAATTTTGGCACCACTCGTCGTAGCAAAACAGAGCGTGAAGAATGCTAACCCAAAACCTATTAACATCCAGTATCGCTTCGGTTCATTAACAAAGCATCTTATGAGAGAGTTCATTGTGAAAGGTCCTCCTTCTGACGTCGTTCAAGAAACTGTCGCAGTTTGGCGAAACTTTTAACATTCTTCATAATTCTGCCGCTTTCCCGTTCTTCAAGATAAAGGAAAAAGCCCATAAAATAAAGACTCACCAAAAACAGCAGAAATCCTGTAAAGCACCGTGTGATTGCCCAATAATTCGGTTGAAAACTCAGGTAGAGGGTAACAGCCACGGCATCGCTGCCCGCATCGGATGAATCCTGCTGATGCCACTGCACCGAAACAAAGCCCCCCCACCCTGTTATTCCAAGGGACAAAAAAGCGATTGAAAGGACAAAGACAATGAAAAATGGAATGCCCATGTTACCTACTAACTTAGGCAGAGACTTTTATTAAGCCTTTTGTACAACCGTCTTCGCGGTTGCGAACCTTTGTTATACCTTCAACAAGTGATTCAAGCGGGAATTCGTGGCTGATAATTTTGTCCATGTTGACATCACCACTCGAAATGAGTTGAACTGCTTCTTCCCATGTATCGGGTGCGAGCCAAGAGAATCTGATAGTCTTATCCATGAGGATTGTATCAAGGATTGGAACTTGCATCACATCTGTATCGCCTGGAAGTCCAAAGATAACAACGGTTGCGTGCCTTCCTGTGACTTCCAAGGCAGTGTGAATCGCGTCCAGAGAACTGGTTGCTGTAATTGCGCGATCAGCCAATTCCCCGTCATTAAGTTCCTGAATTGCAGCCCCTAAGTCTTCAACGTAATGTGGAGAGTTGGTATCGCCGACATTAACGACCACGTCTGCGCCGAGCTCCTTACCACAATCCAAGCGATAGTCGCGAGTTCCAACGAGCAAAACGTTTTTCAAGCCGCGGCTCTTCAGCACTTGCACCATCATCAGACCGATAGGGCCCGGTCCGAAGACGACAGCCGTTTGTCCCTCTTCAGCATTGAGATTGTTGACGGCGTAGAGTCCACATGCAAGCGGCTCTGTTAGCGCCCCTTGATCGTATGTAACGTTATCGGGGAGTTTAACCGTCCAGCGATAGTCAGAAACTGCGTATTCTGCGAAACCGCCATCAACGCCGACGCCGAGGACGCGCTTTTCCGGACACAAGTTTGACAACCCTTTCTGGCTCCAGAAGGAATTCGGATTCGATTGGACAGGGTTAACAACTACCCGGTCGCCGACTTTAAACCCACCTGTTGCTCCGGCTTCACTACCAACTTCAACGACTTCACCTGTGAATTCGTGTCCAAGGACAAGTGGTCCTTTGCCATCGTCGGTTTCAAGTGAGCTGTTACCGAAATAGTATGCGACGTCCGAACCACAGATGCCCACCGAACGCACTTGAACTAACAAGTCGTTGTCGCCAGCTTGCGGTACGGCCCGGTCTTCAAGGCTCATTGATTCGGGTTCATAGAAAATTTGAGATTTCATTATGATGTGCCTCCTTAAGCTTCTAATGCATGTTCTTATTTTAGCATAGCTGAATTTAAATTACAACGAAATTCAACCCGAAACCCACGACTTTATCAAAAAATGATACGTACTAATTTTATCAAAAAACAGCGATCTCCCCAAGAGACATACTATAAAGGTTAGAAGATAAATCGCATCTCTAAAAACAGCAATCGGCTGCAGAACTCCCCGAGAAAAACTGTGATGATAGCAATGAAAAGGAAACCGGTCGCAGCACGTGTCGCGCCAAGTTCGTCACGGGCAACGGATTTAGGACGCAAGCAATCCCATGTAATGAAATAGAGAAACAGCGTGCCACCAATGCCTATAAGAAACCGCATGCTGAAAATAATCTGATAAAAGAGATTAAAAGGGACAATATCTGTAGACTGATGTCTAAAAAAGAGATTCAGGCAGAGCAGTAGCGTCGTACCTAAAAGGGTATAGAGCAACCCGGTGTTAAATCTTTTGAGATAATTCACTGGCAAATCAGGCGTCACGAGGTACCAGTGTCCAAACCACATGCCAGTGTGAACAGCACCCAACAAGGCAGCAGCCGTCAAGAATTGGAGTGGTAATAGGAACATTTCACCAGGGATTTGAACAACTTGAAGGTAGCGTTGGGCACTCAAAACGATTGATGTTACACCGGAAATTACACCGCCAAAGAAAAAGATTTGCGTGAGTAGCGGCATTTTGAACCACCACAGCAATGTATACACAAGAACAATGAGAAAGAAGCTGATAACGGAAATGGACTCGGAGTTCTGCCAGTATCCGAAAAAGTTGCTAAATGTGACAGGTTGCTGATAAAGGGCGAGGTTCGCACATCGCGATAAACCGCTTACGAATAGATAGATACCACCCATTAAACGGTAGAAGTTTGCCCCCACTAACTCCTTCGGGACCAAGAAAAGAAGGACAAACCCACCAACTGCGAGCTGGCTAAAAACAAGATAAAAAACGTCGATTATACTGAACATCCGAACTGGTTGATAATTTCCGGTAGGCATCGTTTGAAACCGTGCCTACATCTGCAGAGATTATTTTTTACGAAAAACGAAAACCCATTATAGTTCGCTGTAGGGCGATGGATTCGTGCATCGCTTGTTCAAGAACCATAATGGGTTTACCTGTCGTGTACGCTTTAAACACGCACTGTTTATCGTGTGAGATGATATGTCTACACTTAGAGAATCTCGACTGTAGCACCGAGTGCTTCGAGCTGCTCTTTTGTTTTCTCGGCGTCCTCTTTGGAGACGGCTTCCTGAATGACGACTGGTGCGGATTCGACTTTCTCTTTCGCTTCCTTTAAGCCGAGTCCAGTAATAGCGCGAACCTCTTTGATAACTGGAATCTTCTTTCCACCAAAATCCTTGAGTTGAACGTCAAATTCCGTTTTCTCTTCCGGTTCGGCAGCTTCTTCTGCCCCCGGAGCAGCAGCAGGCATCATCCCTGGCATAGCAATCGCCGGAGCAGCTGATGCGCTGACACCAAATTTATCTTCCAACGCTTTGACCAGTTCGGAAAGTTCCAAAACGGTCATATTACTGATTTCCTCAATCATTTTTTCCATATCTGCGGCCATGTTTGTATCCTCTCTGTAAATAGTACTAAATTAACTTGATTAGAGGGTCTCCGATCAAGCAATGCGGGGTCAAGTCATAAGGACTCGGTTACCCTGCGATGTTTAGTATAGGCGCGGTATGCACCTTGTGTTAGGCGTCTTCCGCCTCTTTCTTTTGATCAGCAACCTGTGTTAACACCGAGGTTACCTGACGTATTGTTCCACTGAGCACATTCACCATACCCATGATTGGTGAGCCTTGATGTAAGACGTTGACGAATCCGGTGAGAGGTGCTCCGATAGCCCCAACGGTCTGGGCGATCATGACTTCTCGGGACGGCATATCTTGGAGAGCTTCAACACCTGCTGCATCGACTACCTGTATTCCAAGAATTCCGCCTTTAACCTTAAGATTTTCGTGTTCTTTGCCAAAGTCGAGCAAAATTTTTGACGATGCCGCTGGATCTGTACCGGTGGCGAGGGCAGTATTTCCCTTAAGATAAGGTTCCAAGCCTTCGATACCTCTCTCCTGTGCAACGACATTTATCAATGTGTTCTTACAGACTCTGTATCCGACCTCTGCCGCCCGAAGTTGATTCCGAAGTTCATTCACTTCTTCGACAGTCAGCCCCTGAAAGTCTGTCAAAAGAACAACATCGGCACTGTCAAAAAGCTCACGAATTTGTTCTACTTGCTGAACGTTTGCCTGATTCGGCATGTGTCAGCTCCTTTCTGACCCTGTTGTATAATAGTTGAGACACGGTCCCCAATCCCTCACAAACTGTTTAATTCGGCATACAATTACATGCAAAAAGCCCCCAGGCTGCTGGAGGCTCATATAAAAAAGGAAGAAAAAGACTAAGGAAGCAACTTCACGGAGAGTTACCGAGAAAACCTCCTGTTATTTCCATCCCATTCAAGCCTCAGTAGGCAATTAAGCCAATGGCACCTACGGTCTACGACTCTATTCAGTTGTAGGGATATATTCCATATAATCTTAGCACTCTATGAGTTCTACGCAAATTGCTGCGGATCTATGCGGATACCCGCTCCCATTGTTGATGAGATCGCCACACTCCGAATATATCTACCTTTCACGGCGGCCGGTCGAGCGGCAACAAGTGCACTCATCACTGCGTTGAGATTCCCTTTGATGCTTTCTTCTTCAAAAGAGACTTTTCCAATTGGGACATGAATAATACCAGAGGATCGTTCTATCCTGTATTCGATCTGTCCTGCTTTGATACTTTGGATGGTGTCTGCAACATCCATTGTGACGGTGCCTGCCTTGGCGTTAGGCATTAAGCCCCGCGGTCCAAGGATACGTCCGAGCTTTGGCATAATACTCCGCATCAAGTCCGGTGTTGCGATTGTTGCGTCAAACTCAAGCCATCCATCAACAATTTTATCCACCAATTCGTCTGTTCCGACAAAATCTGCCCCGGCCTCTTCGGCTTGGCGTGCTGGATCGCCTTGGGCAAAGACAACAACGCGGACAGACTTACCAGTTCCGTGTGGCAGCGTGACGGTACCGCGAATATTCTGGTCTGCCTGCCGTGCGTCTACACCGAGGCGAGATGCCAAATCCACAGTCTCATCAAATTTTGCCGTGCCGGTTTTTTTTAGGAGCGAGACAGCTTCATCAACCGTGTGAAGTCTGAATCTGTCCACCTGCTCTTTAATTTCGCGGTATCGCTTCCCTTTTTTTCCCATGTTGTTCTCCCATAATCACAAGGTGTTCCCTACACACCCATTTCAAAACGTATTTCTCTTATAGGGCACACTATTACTCACCCACACTAAGACGCGCTATTCAACCGTAAGCCCCATACTGCGAGCGGTACCTTCTATCATCCGCGTTGCAGCCTCTAAGTCTGTGGTATTCAAATCAGGCAGCTTTGTCTGTGCAATATCACGAATCTGCTCCATTGTGACGGAAGCAACCTTGTTTCGATTGGGTTCGCCCGAACCTTTAACGATCTTCGCTGCGGATTTCAATAAGACTGCGGCGGGTGGTGACTTCACAGCGAACGTAAACGACCTATCACTATAACAAGTGATGACAGTTGTGACCACCATACCGGTTTGATGCTGCGTCTGGGCGTTAAAGGACTTGATAAACTCCTGTAAATTAATCATATAAGGTGCAAGGCTGGGTCCGACAGGCGGTTGTGGTGTTGCCTGTCCTGATACCAATTGGAGTTTAACTTCACCTGCCACTTTTTTTGCCATTGTTTTTCCTGTCCTGAATTTTGTGAATTCTACGGTGTATTCACGAAAGAACACCGTTTAGTTTTAGTTCAACTGCTCAACTTCAAGCATTCCCAAGTCAACAGATGTTGAGCGCCCGAAAAGCGAAATACTGAGACGTAAACGGTGATGCACCATGTCAACTTCTTCAATTTCGCCCGGAAATCCACTGAAGGGACCATTTATCACCTTCACCTTATCGCCAACCTCGTACTCGACCAGCGGTGTCGGTGGGACTTCCTCTTCCTCAGTTGACATCTGCAACATTGCCTCAACATCTTCAGGACTCAAGGGCGATGGATGTGCCGGGGGTCCCAAGAAATTCATAACACCCGGGGTCTCTTGTATAAGTGCCCAACTTTTCTGTCCAATTTGACTATCGACATGCGGTCCGAGCTCATGGGTGGTGTTAATAAGGACATACCCCGGATAAGAAGGACGGACACTGACCTTGCGCTGACTGTCTTTTACCTCCACCACTTCGGTTTCTGGGACATTAACCTGCAAGATTTCGTCCTGTAACTCCTCCCGCGTAATCATATTATCGAGGCTGAGTTTAACCTTCTTTTCATGTCCTGTATATATCTGAACGACGTACCAGTATCCATCCATATTCCGATTCATGATCATGTCAATTACGCTGTTAAAAATCCAAAGCCGTTAGCGGATAAAAAGTGTTCTGAGAAATGCCATACCGAAACCTTGAAGAGAAGTGTTTAAGACATACTGACTTACAAGGACGGCAATTAAAGGAATACAAGCTATCGCTGTGGCTATCAGTTTTCGGTTTTTTTCGTTTCCGAAGAATGAGCCGTCAGAAGCAGCATTTGCTTCTCTACTGCTCTGAGGTTGGTTTTCCCAACTCCTCACGAAAAAGAAAACGACGATTGGAAGTGCTATCAAAACAATCCAACTTAAAGGGCTACTCCATTTAGGGAAGGCAGAGTTACCATCCACTAAACCGATGAAAAGCCCTAACAATGCGGAGGCGACAATGACTGTAATAGTGCTGCCTTGAACCTCCTTCGCGTCGGGTTTGGACACCTTCTGCCATTCCAGACTAATTCCCTGAATGTAGTTTTTTAATCGAGCTATCATAGATTAAAGATTAAAAGGCAGGCCAGGAGGGATTCGAACCCCCAACATTCGGTTTTGGAGACCGACGCTCTAGCCGTTGGAGCTACTGGCCTGCAAGAGTTTTGTAGGGCAGCACACCCGTTTAAGCAAGAAATTTTCACACTTAAAGCGTTGCTGTTTGTGGCACCTACTAAAAGTTATCGTGTTTCTTTATGGCTTGTATGCTTTCGGCAGAACCGACAGTATTTTTTCCGCTCGTACCGATTTTGCTGCGTTCGGCGATTGCGTGTTGTCACATAATTTCGCCGACTGCATGCATCACATGCTAATGTTACAACATCTCTTGGCATAATAGACGCTCTACTTTCCGTAAGTGGGGCCGACGACCGGGATTGAACCGGTGACCTCGTCCTTACCAAGGACG
>JAPPNJ010000114.1 GCA_028818705.1 Candidatus Poribacteria bacterium | reverse complement strand
CCTACAAGAACACATGTAACTATTGAAGCAAACAATCTTTTGAAAAATATCAGTACAATATCTCTCAGATTCGGGTTATAAAAAAAACCAGGCGATAAAGACTTAGTGTCCAATATCATATTCCAAGTGCGCCATTCGTGACGGTGGTGCGTAGTTTCCAAAGAAGGAGTCACCATGAAATTGAGACGTTCTCGCAATCGAATTTTTAAAGGAACACGCATTAGAATGTTAATTGTATGGTATCTCATTTTGCTTGGCGGTATCATCATCCTTGTCTGGAAAATGCCAGCGATTGTTTCGCGCATGTAAAACACACTAATAGGCTCTTCATATTTAATTAATTTGACCTAATTAGTCAACTATGGTATAATTATCACATAACGTTTGAGTAATTTGCATATCATCTAACGTCCGCGGGCGAATCATAAGCGCAACATAATATGCACAGAGATCGAAAAAAGCACATTTGGGTTAGGAAAACCCAACAGGTTCATCCACTTCTGTTACCATCGAGCGGATTTTAAATCTATAGTCAGACTGTCGCTGTCTTCCGCTATAGGCATATTATTTTGCTTTGATATCGTATGACACTGCCGAATGCACAGATTTCTATACACACATCAGATACGCATGATATTTAGATTTAGATGGTAACAGGTCTTAAAGTGTGAAGGAGAATTTATTGAATGTACACCCTTATTCTTCTATCAACCCGTAAAAATTCAGTCCGCCAGCATGCAATTAGCCAAGGGCACTTACTGCTTTTCTCCTGCCTCATCCTTGTGCTATTCTTGACAGCGATCAGCGGAATCGGCTACGGGATTTTTCAAAAGTATCAGAGAACGAAATCTGAGACAGAATTACAGGCAAATACAGAGGAAATGAAAAAATTAGTGCATGCCAAACTCCAAGTTGAATTGGAGTTCGCTGCAGTTAATGAAGAGATGAATAGTATCCGCCACATGGCAGAAAAGATTCGGGAGGCTTTAGGAATTCTCGGACAAGGTGGAGGCGATAGTAATATTCAGTGGAACTCCGAAGACGCCGAAAGCCAAGCCAATCTCGAACAGGAAGATACTTCAGCAATCACTAATGTCGAGCCTGACGGGCATGAGATGCCGGGATCAATAACACCCAGCATCCTAAAACAAGAGGTGCAACCTCTCTACAATTACGTCAGCGAACACCAAAAACAGATTGATGGATATCCTTCGATCCTACCGGTGGAACTCCAAAAGCCGGATGGAGAAAAACACGTTTTTTGGTATTCCTCTGGGTTCGGGTGGCGCACACACCCATTAACAAGGAAACGCGAATTCCACCAAGGGTTGGATATTAAAACTCACGCCGGAGTCCCCGTTATCGCTGCCGCTGATGGAACAATCTTGAAGGCTAAAAGAAGCGGTTACTTGGGAAAGACAATCGAGATCTCCCATGATGGACGCCAGTTCAAAACGTTGTATGCACACTTGAAAGATTATGCAGATGGGATCAAAGTCGGGCAAAGAGTGACGCGTGGACAGATTATAGGTTACGTTGGAAACACGGGGCGTAGCACCGGGGCACACTTGCATTATAGTGTTTACGATGAAAGAAAAAAAAGGTGGGTGAACCCACTGGCGTACATCTTCGATCAGCAACCAACGTTTTCACCTTAAGTACCTATCTTCGATTTTAATGCTTTGCGAGCGTCCCGCACATTCACACGACGCAAAAACAGTACACATCACGAGTAATTGGGTATTACCACACGTATGAAAAAAGGAGCCTTGAAAAATGTCCTACTTTAAGCCCCTACTTTGGGGGGCAGTCTTATGTCTTCTCGCACTTTCCCCTCTCTCATTTGCCCAAGATGAACTCATCATTATCTCCCCACATCCAGAAGGCATCGAAACAGAATTCGGCACAAATTTTGAGAAATGGTACCAAGAACAGACCGGTAGAACAATCAAGACCGACTGGCGAGATGTGGGTGGCACTTCCTCTAATTATCGGTTTATCGAATCGGAGTTTAAAAGGGTGCCAGACGGTATCGGTATTGATATTTTTTTTGGTGGGGGCACTGACAATTACCTTCGTCTCTCAAATATGGGCTGGCTGCACGCTTACAAGCTGCCTGATGCACAACTCAAGCAGATGATGCAATCCTTCCAAGGAATCCCGCTCTATGACGCTGAACATCAATGGTACGGCGCAGCACTGTCCAGCTTCGGTATCATGTACAACGATGAACTTCGTGAAATGCTCCAACTCCCCACAGCCACAGCATGGCAGGATTTAGGCGACTTTGCCTTACTCGGTAAAATTGGTGCAGCCGATCCGAGAGAAAGCGGTTCTGCACACATGGTGTACGAGATTATCCTTCAAACCGTCGGCTGGGAAGAAGGCTTTGCACTTCTGACCAAAATCGGTGGCAATGTCCGAGGCTTCTCCGCCGGTGCTAATGCTATTCCGACAGACGTCGTCGCTGGACAGGTCATTTATGGACTGGCGATTGATTTTTACGCATACGGACAAATTGCTGTTATTGGTGCGGACAAAATCAAATACATCGTGCCAGCCGATGGTGCGGTTGTCACCGCAGATCCAATTGCTATCCTCAAAGGCGCACCGAATCTTCCAGTTGCGCAAAAGTTTCTTGAATTTGTTCTGTCGGATGATGCACAGAAACTCTGGATGCTCCGAAATGACGATCCGGAGGGACCTAAGTGGAAAGGTGGTTTGAACCGCGCGAGTGTCCTGCCAACACTCTATGATAAACTCGGCGAACGATGCATCGTCCCAAACCCGTTTGCTATGGAAGGAACACCATTTCAATACGACTCAGATAAAGGCGGTAATCGGTGGAACATTGTCAACGATCTCTTCGGTGTGCTCATTATCGATTCCCATAAAGATCTCGTCAACGCTTGGAAAGCGATCCGAAAGTGTAAAGATCCGGCGAAGCGTGAAGCGGCGATTGCGGTTCTCACGAAGATGCCTATTACCGAAGAAGAAGCAATGCAGATGGCAACCGCCGACTGGAAAGATCCGAGCATTCGTAACGAAAAAATCAAGGAATGGGGGCAATTCGCCAAAGAGAAGTTCAAAGAGGCACGGAATCTGGCAAAATAATGCCAAGTGCGGTTGAGGGCTCCGTCTCTAACATTGCCTAAAATTACATCGCCTATGCATATCTCTCCAAAAGCAACGGCATGACGAGGGAAATATGTCTATCGTCGTCTATCGGTTTAATAAGGACAGGGTTTAACTCCTCTAAAAATTCGATTGATACCGACTCAGCATCAATGTGAGCTAACGCATCTATCAACAAACGCGCATCAAAACCGATCCTCACACTCCCGGTGCCAGACGCCACAGGCACCGTCTCGTCCGCTTCTGTTAATTCCGGCGTTCTTGTGGAAACCCGAATGCATTCTGTACCAATTTCCAAACAGATAGGATACGCCTTCTTCGGATTTGCAAGCAGTGCCATACGCTGCGCTACACTCAAAATCTGGTCTTTTGAAACGACCGTTTTGCCCTTACTTGACTCACGGATGATTTTCTGATAGTTCGGATATTCTCTATCCACAAGTTGGGTCGTTAAGGTAGCATTTCCATCAGTAAAGCAGATTTCATTTTCAAAAATAGAGATGTCTACTTCAATAGATTCTGGGAAAGTTCTTGGAATCTCTTTGACTGCCTTGAGTGGAACGATAAACCCGTTAGTTTTCACTCGTGGGTTGGGTGGGTCACATTGTACGAGGGCAAGACGCTTGCCGTCAGTGGCAACGACTTCCATCCTATCTTCAAGGAAGTTAAAGTAGAGACCGTTTAGGAAAGGTCGAACTTCCTCTTCTGTAGATGCAGCATATTCCGTTTTCCGGATGACATCACGCAATGTTTCCCCGCCAATCGACAACTCGTCTCTTTCAAAAGTCAATTTCATTTCAAAATCCCCTCTAATTTTCTCTCGTGATGGCTCAGATATTTCTTTTTCACGCGGCACAATTCTTCCTCGCTCAACTTCTTCAACATCGAATTCCTTGCGCAGAAGTGTGCGAATGTCTCTCAGCCTTGTCTTAACGGTGCCAACCGCCAAGTCAAGTTCTTCCGCAATTTCTTTGACTGTCCACATCTCCAAATAGTACCGTACCGCAACAGTGCGTACCTTTTCTGGAAGGTGATGGACTGCCTCTGTTACCTCGGCGCGAAGTTCCGCCTCTCGAAAATAGGCAATGACATCCCGATCAATAGTCTCAGCAAGTTTCTCCGTGCTCTGAAGAATTTCACCTCCGGTGTGCGACTTGGGAGTGTAGTATCTTCTACAAGCCGTGTACGCTATCTTACTGAGCCACGCACCGAAACTTCTAACTTCGCGTAAATTTCCGATGTTTTCCCAAACCGACACCCAAATGTCTTGAAAGATCTCTTCGGCATCCCGTGTCTGGCGAGAGTTTAGAACAACCAACTGCCAGATTCGGAAACTATGGCGTGCTGCCAATTGCGCAAATGCCAACTCATCTCCTGTTTGCACAAGTTGAATAAGTTCCTCATCTGTCAGATCAGTGTGTGTTGATGAATCGTATCGCATAGAAAATCCCAATCATGGTGAATTATAAAAATATGTAGACATATTAGGGAACCCTCATAATTTCTGTTAGGCGAGGATGGCTTCGGCTTTGGTGCCTCGCCCTCTCGGAGACTGTCTACGTAATTCTAAAATCTACCATAGATTTCGGTTATAAAGAGGGGAATTTTTGGGGAAAAGGTTTAAAAAAATGAGAATAATTAATATTTCATCGCTGCCGTGACGCCATGTCAAACCCTACCGCTGCAACAAGCACTACACCCTTGATAATATCCTGCCACGAGGCATCCATGTTCGCCATGCTCATCCCGTTATTGAGACTCTCCATGACGAATGCCCCTAAAATCGCACCGAAGATACTCCCGCGTCCACCCATCAAACTGGCACCGCCGATGACACACGCAGCGATAGCATCCAACTCCAGCAATCGTCCGGCTTCTGGACTTGCACTCCCAACGCGTGCCGTTAGAACAACACCAGCAACCGCCATTAATGCCCCCATCGTTGCAAATACCCGTAACGTGATGCCACGCACATTGACCCCGGAGAGGTAAGCTGCCTCCGCGTTTCCGCCGACTGCATAGACATAACGTCCAAAACGGGTGTGGTTAGCGATAAAATGAAATACGAATGCCAGTCCGAATAGAATGCATACCGGAAACGGCACTCCTTTATGGGCATTCATTACAGTGATGAACGCTACAATCAGTGCCGATATACCAACTATTTTCAACAGAAAGATGCCTGGAGATGTTTTTTCGGTGCCATATTGTAGTTGAGCAGCGCGCTGCCGGTAAAAACGGTACCCACCGACACCAAGCCCAGCAATCATGAGTCCCCATCCGAGTGTCGGTGAGAGGTAGGCGTTCCCGATTGCTTTGAGCCAATTGTCTGGAAGTAGGATGGTTTCGCCTTTGGTAAAGGCTAACATTAAACCGCGATACGCTAAAAACCCACCTAATGTGACAATAAATGCTGGGATCCGCTGGTATGCCACGAGATAGCCTTGTATCAATCCCATCAGAATACCGAGACAGATAACGGCAAGGAGAGTTACAACTATTGGCTGTCCCCACCACACGTGTACGATTGCTGCAACAGCGCCGAGCAATCCGGCACCATAACCGACAGACAGATCAATGTTAGCAGAGACAATAACCAGCGTCATGCCGACAGCGAGGATGGCTGTGACCGCCGCTTGGCGGGAGAGGTTGGACAGATTCCGAGTGCTGAGGAAGGTGCCGCCAGTCAAGAGTGTAAAAATCACCCAGACACAGACGAGGGCAAGCACCATTGCATACATGCGAAAATTCAGGTGCTTCATGCTTGTGCGAACAGAATCTCAAAATTTCTTGTTGTTGCTTCGCCAACTGTTTCTATAGAGGTGCTACGGAGTTCCGCGACCTTTTCCGCTACAGCACCCACGTAGGCGGGTTCATTCCGCTTGCCGCGGCGAAATTGCGGGGTCAACCATGGGCAATCGGTCTCTATAAGCAGTCGATCCTCAGGTACCTCCTGCGCGACCGCTTGAACATCTTTGGCATTCGGATAGGTCACAATTCCACCGATGCCGATATGGAATCCGATCGCAAGGCTTCTATGCATCAACGCCACATCACCAGTAAAGCAGTGCAGAACACCTCGAATCCTCCCCTGACGTGCCTCCAAGATGGGTAGGATGTCCATATACGCGTCACGGTTGTGGATAATAATAGGCATCCGCAGCTCTTCGGCGAGATCCAATTGCTTTTCAAATGCCTCTTTTTGTAGCGGACGCGGTGAGAGGTCCCGGTAGTAATCTAACCCCATTTCGCCGAGCGCAATTACCTTCGGATGTGTAGCGAGTTCGCGAAAAGTTTTAAAGGCATCCGGTGTTAGATATTTTGCATCGTGCGGGTGCATCCCGACGGTGGCGTAGATTTGTGTATGTTTGTCCGCCAATTCCACTGCGCCAAGACTGGTCTCTATGTCAAATCCGATAACGAGAATAGTGGAAACTGAGGATTCCTGTGCGCGTTTTAGCACCGCATTTCGATCCCTATTAAATTGGGAGAGTTGAATATGTGCGTGTGAATCAATAAACATTTTATAGTTGTCAGTCCGCTCACTACGTTCGCTTTCAGTTGCCCAGTTATCAGTTAAGAGGGGCTCTGTAACAATTTACCACTTTTTGAGTACCCCAAGTTAGAGAAGATCTTTACAAAGATGGCTCTTAACTGATAACCCACAACCCACAACCATTTCCCAATTACATTAACGGTGTTCGGATAACAGTTTCAAGTGTATGGGCACGCGGTGGTTGTGTTACCAAGAATAGAATCAGATCCGCTACATCCTCTGGGAGTGTGAGATGTTCAATCACATCGTCTGGATGGTTATCACGACGCATTTTGGTATCCACAGGACCGGGACAAACAACCGAGGCTTTTACGCCGTGCGGTCTACCCTCATTATTTGTCGTCTCAGTGAAACCGACAACGGCGAATTTAGAGGCACAATACGCACCACCGTTGACATGCCCAGATTTGCCAGAAACCGAGGAAACATTGACGATATGCCCATATTTCTGCTCGCACATGTGGCTAAAAACGGCTTGCGTGCCGAGAAATACGCCCTTGAGGTTGACTGCCATCGTCAGATCCCAATCCTCTTCCCGGATTTTGGGAATTGGGTTGTGGATCGCCACGCCTGCGTTATTAACGAGAATGTCCACTTTACCAAACGTGTCAAGCGTTTGGGCAACCATCGCATCAACATCCGCTTTCAACTGAATATCGGTTTTAATGGCGAGTGCACGTCTGCCGAGTTGCCTTACCTCTTCGGCGACAGCGTTTATTTCGGTATCCGTCCGTGCGGCAAGGACAATATCGGCACCCTCTCTGGCGAATGCTAAAGCGGTTGAATGACCGATGCCGCGCCCGCCCCCTGTGATAATCGCAATACAGTTTTCAAGTTTCATAGTTTTTAATTACTCGCAAGACGTTAAATCAGGTGATTGGTTTATCAAAGGGTTCTACTCATATCCGCCTGCGTCGTTGTTGCCGGCTGCCCCTGCAGGTAGCATCAAAACCCGTAACCCATAACGAAGTGGAGGGCGGATATAGGGAACGCATTCGATAGTTCTAACGCACGTTATTCCTCCGCAAGGTAAATTAAAAAATTTGATACCGGGCGAGTTTCTGTTTGTCGAACAGAATGCCGTGTCCCGGACGATCTGGTGGTGAGAAGTGACCATCTTTGAGCGTCAAAGTATCTTCAAGCACTGGGTCGAGCGAGGGAATATATTCCACAAAAAGTGAATGTGGCACAGCAGCTGAGAGATGTACGTGCAAATCCATCAGGAAGTGTGGTGATACGGAGAGTCCAAAACATTCCGCTGTATGTGCAACCTTCATCCATTCAGAGATACCGCCGACGCGGACTGCATCGGGCTGGAGGATGTCCGCTGTGCCTTGTGCGATGTATTCCTTAAAGACATATTTATTGTAAATTGTCTCACCAATGGCAATCGGAATTGTCGTCTTTTCTCGCAACGCTACGTGGCTATCTACATCGTCTGCCTCAATCGGTTCCTCAAACCAGAAGAGTCCTGCTTCCTCAACACGACATGCAAGTTGAATGGCTTCTCGGGCGTTCCATTTCATATTGGCGTCAACCATAAGGTAGGGTTCCTGTCCAATCGCCTCTCTGACAGCGAAGATCCGTGCCACGTCCTCATGAAGGCTGTCGCGTCCCACCTTAATCTTGATGCCTTTGAAGCCTTGCTCCACGAATTCCATGGACTGCCTGACCAATTCGTCCTCGGAGAGATGAAGCCAACCGCCGTCTGTGTTGTAAACCGGAACAGCAGCTCTCGCACCGCCGAGGAGTTGATAGAGCGGTAACTCGGCGCGCTTCGCCATGAGATCCCAGAGGGCAATATCTACCGCTGCCATACCTAAGGTGACGATACCACCTCTCCCTATCCAGTGTGTGTCCATCCACATCCGATTCCAAATCCGATCAATGTTAGAAGCGTCTTCCTCAAGGAGAATAGGTGTGAGATAGGCATCCATAATTTGTTTGATCGCTTCTCCACCTGTACCGATGGTGTAAGAGAATCCGGTCCCTACAACCCCATCTGCATCTTCAATCTCAACGAAAGGGAACTCCATAGAGACGAAGGTCTGGATGGCATCAACGCGTTCAACTTCAGGTGGGATGTCGTAAAGAGACGTCCGAACTGCTTTAATTTTCATCTTTTTTAATTTACCTTGCGGACAAGATACGGGCTCCGTGATTTGACAGTTGCCGTGTTCGAGTCGCCTGCGCCAGTGTTGCAGGCTCACAGTTGCCTAATCCTGAAAATCCTCTCCCCGGCTTGCGAGGGAACTCAGGGTAAATCTTGATTCAGACTTTTCCTTTCTCTAAGTCCTCGATCATCGTCAGTAAGTTTTGGGTACAGATACGCGAGGCTTCCTCACCGGCTTCAGAGAACGCTTGTCCCGCTGGACGGTTGAGAATAGCTTCGTCAATTTTGAGTGACGGACGCCAATGCGTTTCAAGACAGAGATGCCCTTCATACCCATCATCAATAAAGGCTTGTAGCTGCCCTTGCCAGTCGATAATACCATCGCCGACCGGAACGGATTCGATTTCGCCGGTATCTGGATTCGGACCCGCGTCCTTGAGATGGGCGTGGATCATCGTCGATTTCATACGGTTGTAGGCGTCAGGATACGGGGTTTCGCCACCTTTCGCGTGTGCCTCGTTGGCAGGATCCCAGATGCCGCGGATATTTGGAGAATCAATCTGCTCGATAAATTCCGCCGTGAGTTTGGCGGTGCGGAGCGAGGTCGTGGACTCGTTTTCCATACCGAGAACGATCCCTTCACCGTCTATCATTCTGCGCGGTTCGTCATAAGAGGCGATAATTTCGTCCCAGCGTTCCTCGGTTTCACCAGTGTCCCAAAAAACGAAGGTGCGGATGAGGCTGGTATCAAACGCTTTTGCCGTCCGGATGCACCCTTTGAGTATATCAAGATGCTCTTTCCGCTCTGCAGCGTTGTCTATATTGCACTTAAAGAACGGGGATGCAACGCCGATAATCTCAATGTCGGTCCCGTCGAGTAAACGTTTCATCTCGTCGATGTCAGCATCGGTAAGTTCGTTGGGCAGTTTGTCCCAGACCGAGCGAATTTCGATGGAGTGTAGGTTGAATTCTTTTACAAAATTAACAACGGTGGCGAAGTCTTGCGAAACTTCATCGTTGATAACGCCGAGCTTAAACATGGTTGTTTGTCTCCTTTGAAACTTTGACGATATGTTAACACAGCGTGGTGTTAATAGCAAGTGGGATTACAAACCCTACACTGCTGGTAATTCTTTTACAATCTCCATCGTCTTCAAACTAACAGTAATCACACGCGCAATCAAATCCACAATATACCGCGGTTGATCCGCACGGTTCGGGTCATTCACAATGCCGCTCCGTTTGTCCGTTTTGACGCGATACTGGTCAACAATCCACTCCAAGGCAGAGCGGTTGCCTAACCGATAATTATACACCTCAGCAGGGATGCCATCAAGCACCAAGTAGTCGTTATATTTCAGCTGCGTCTTGTCTTTGGATAATCTCATCTTCTCAACGCGCCAATCTATCGGTACCCCCGGCGTTTCAATGTATCTCAATTTGTCATATTGCGGAGTGGACTCATAGTTGATGTGGAGGTCTGCTAACACTGCCCCTGCGTTAGCAAAACCCCAGAAGTCTTCAGCGAAGGGGATATGGGGTAGGTCGCGCTTAAGGTTTACTTGATACTTTTCGCGGTAGCCAGGGTGGTGTAAGATGCCGTAGGTTTGGAGCGAGTTCCTCCTTGACAACTAAGCGGATCCTATCCAAGTCTTGCGGTGTGAGTTCGGCGAACGAGGGCAACGCGATTGCACAAAAGAATATAAAGAAAAAGATGAGGGTTTTCATGATGTGTCTCCCGCGCGTATCGTTAATCATAGCGGTAATATTCTCAAGCAAGAGGTAGACTCCTCCGCTACGCTGTTTAAGAATTATACCACAATTCAAATCAAAAGTCATTTTTTTTTAGGTCTCTACACAAGGGGACTTATGGTAGATTTTAGAATTACCCAAGATCGTTCAATTTTCGTTGATAAATCCCGACTTCTTAAAAATATCTATTTGTTATATAAAATATAACTTAAATACCCTTTTATCCCTCTTTCACGGAAAAAGCATAAATCCCAATTCGGAAACCCAATGGAATCAAGGCTCCAAAAAACCTCCGTGAAGCATCCGTGAATACCCTTGTCTATCCCTGTTAAAATACAACTCTGATTTTTCTGAGTAGCATAGGCTGTTAGCCTGTGCCAACCGAATGGACGCTAAGAGACATTGAGGTTTCCTATTCGAGAGTGTCCAATTAATTCTGACGTTTACCATAAATGCCCCTGGCCTTACGAAGATTGATTTGCAATGAAGGCGAAAGACGTGATAGAATAACATTAATTGTAGTGTTGCTTATGGAGGAGAAAGTGATGAATTACACCGAATTACCGCTCCCACAACGTCAAAAAGAAGAAATTCATCGGATTTTATCCAATGCTTCCAATAGAGCCGGTAGCATAGACAGCGAATCTATATTGCGAAGCCTACAAGCACTCGCCACTGACGATGCAGATACCCAAGCCTGCTTTTCAGATATCGTCATCCGCTTGTTAGAAACTTCCATAGACTCACCCAATCCTGAAGCCGCCTTAAATCATTTCTCGCGCTTTGCACAGATAGCCCTTAATCGTACAGCGATCTATCAACTGCTACGTGATGCCCCGTTTCTCATACGTGCCGTCATCCTGACTTTCGGTGCCTCTATCTATTTGTCTGAAATCTTAATTCGCAATTCTGAATACTTTTATGACATCATCGATACAAATGTGACAGGCATACAAAAAACTTCCGAGATAATGTATCAGGAACTCGCGCAATCAATTTCTCGGTTCGCTTCAGTCGAGCAGAAACTCCGCATCCTGCGGCGATACAAACGGCGAGAAACACTCCGTATCGGGATACGCGATCTTCTCAAAATAGCAGATGTCGAAACAACGACGTTGGAGTTGAGTAATTTGGCTGAAGCAGCGTTACAACACTGCTACGAAATTGGGCGCGACCAGATAATGAAACCGAAATTCGGCACACCACTCACTGAAGAGGGCGACGCGCCCTGCCGTTTCGCTGTCATTGGGATGGGAAAATTAGGTGGCTATGAACTCAACTTTAGTTCCGACATCGACCTTATGTTTGTGTATTCAGACGAAGCACGCACTGATATGGGGAATGAAAATAGCGAATATTTCTCTCGTCTCTGCGAATTCATAATCAAGGCAATGAGTGAAATAACATCAGATGGTTACGTTTTCCGGGTTGACATCCGTTTGCGTCCTGAAAGTAGTGCAGGTGTTATTATCCGTTCTATGGAGAGTTACGAAAGTTACTATGAAGGATGGGGCGATCTGTGGGAACGTCAGGCTTTGATTAAGGCGCGCCCCGTCGCTGGAGATATGGCGTTTGGCGATGAGTTCATCCGTATGATTCAGCCATTTGTCTATCAACGCTACTTAGATGGCGTAACACTCAGCGAAATAAAGGCAGACATCCGACGCACCAAAGCACGAATAGAGGAGCGACTCGTTAGTGAAAGTGCGAACCTTGAAAAGCATGTGAAATTAGGTCCTGGTGGTATTCGAGATATTGAATTCACCGTCCAATGTCTCCAGATGATCCACGGCGCCAAGCGAAAATCGTTATGTTCACACAACACATTAGAAACACTTGCTGCGTTGAAGGAAAACGCACTGCTCAATCCGGAAGATGCGGACGCCCTCATGACTGCCTACAGGTTTTTACGCACCGTTGAGAATGGCATTCAAATTGAAGCAGATCAGCAGCGTTACTCTATTCCAGAAGGAGAAACTGAAGAACGCGAGCTCGCCCGGCGCATCGGTTACCAACACACTCCAGAAGTCGATGCCCTCGACACATTTCGGAAAGACTATCGCGCTCACACCGAACAGGTGCGCGTTATTTTTCAGAAAATCACCACGACTTCAATCGAATCTGAAGGCGAGATTGACATTGCCGTCCTGCTTTCCGAAGAGGATCCGCAGCAGCTGGAGAATTTCTTGAGAGCGTTCCATTTTGAAAATGTGAGAGAGGCACAGCGGCTGCTAAAACAACTCGCGAACGGTGGTGACGGCGTCCAATTCTCGCCAGGTGTCAGACGTACTTTCTTTAAACTCGCACCGACGCTTCTAAAAGTCTTACGCGATTCTCCAAATCCAGACATGGCACTCCGTTACCTCTCAGCGTTTACAGATAGAGTCGGTGCGCGAAGCAGCTATTACACAATGTTCGCGGAAAAACCATCAACGCTTGAAGCCCTGACCCGTGTTTGTGGAAGTAGCCTATACCTCGCAGATATGCTCATCGCAAGCCCTGAACTTTTCGATCTGTTGACGGTACCCACATTGGTAGAACGTTCCAAGACGATCTTGGAGAAACAAGAAGAGGCGTTGCAAATCGCCACACAGGCACCAGAGGGAAGAATGCTGTCCATGTTGCGGCGGTATAAAAACGACGAGATCTGGCGTGTCGCCTTACGGAATATCCTCGGAAACGCTACACTGCCGGACACGACGCAAGAACTCTCTGATTTAGCTGAGGCAATCTTGCAAGCCATCTATCCAGAGGTCGACGCAGAGATGCGCGAGGCACACGGTACACCGCTCGCTCCAGATGGAACGCCAGCAACGTTCGCTATTATTGCAATGGGTAAGTTTGGCGGTCGCGAATTGAACTTCAGTTCGGATTTGGATGTTATGTATGTCTACTCAGCAGTTGGTGAGACGACACAGGGTATGTCAAATGCAGACTACTTTTCAGCTGTGGGTTTAGAGTTAGTGAAACGGCTTGCTGGAAATCAAGGAATGGGCATCTACGAAATTGATCTGCGGCTCCGTCCACATGGGACAGGGGGAGCAATTGCTCTGCCATTAGTGGGGTATCAGAATTACTACGACAACACTGCGGAAGTTTGGGAACGTCAGGCGTTGACGCGAGGCCGCGTTGTTGCTGGAGATATAGAACAACTCGGAAACAAATTTATGGAAATCGCCCACGCTTTCTGTTATGCGGATCCCTTGACATCTGAGGAGATCGCTAAGATTGTGCATACACGCCAACGGAAAGAGGCACAAGCAACTCGGCGACCTTCCACGCGTCGCGGACGCCGGATTAAAACACAGATTCCTGCTGCCAATGTTAAATCAGGATACGGTGGACTTGTGGACATTGAATTTGTTGTGCAAACCCTCCAATTGGTGAATGGCGGCGAAGAACCCTCTGTCCGCATGCAAAACACACCGCTCGCGATTGACATGTTGCACAAGATCGGGGTGTTGACAAAATCACAACGCGATGGATTGTCCGAGGCGTATCAATTTCTGAGAACCGTCGAAAATGCCTTACGGATTGTCCATGACCGAGCCTTAGATGCCTTACCGACAAATCGTCTGGAACTCACGCAACTGGCACGACGACTCGGATATACAGACACCGGAAACACATCTACAGCGGAGGCTTTTTTGCAGGATTATGGAAAGTGGACGGAGACAACTCGCTCACTCTTCAACCAAATCCTCGTCGATTAAACAACATCAATCAAACACACCTATTAAGTCCTTAAATCCTATTTGCAAGCATGCAAAGGAGGTATTCATGGCACCTGAATTGTCGTCTTCTGAGTCCCGTTCTTTGAAAAATGTAATCTTCTGCATTGGGGACGGGATGGGTTTTGAAGCAGTGAAAGCTGCAGGTTATTATGCTTATGGAGAAACCGGTCATCTCTCTTTTGAGGCGTTCCCCTACCAAGCAGAAATGGCAACCTACGCCGCAAACACCCCAATGACCGATTCCGCCGCCGCTGCAACCGGTATGGCGACGGGACACAAAGTCAATAACGGTGTTATTAGTATGGAACTCCCCGGCAGCGGTGTTCCCCTAAAAACGATTTTAGAGATTTCCAAGTCAGAAGGAAAACTTGTAGGACTTGTGTCAACCACCTATATCACCCACGCAACCCCCGCAGCGTTCGCTGCACATAACCCTGACCGCAATAATCTCCTTGACATCGCACACGACTATCTCCATCTGACCCGTCCGAATATCCTCTTCGGCGGCGGTGGCAATGGACTCACTGAGAAAGATGCCCGAGCCGCGGGATATACCGTTGTAACTGACCGGGACGGTCTATTTGCCCTGAATATCAACGCTGAAACGCATATCTCCGGGCAGTTTGGGGATACGAATATCCCGTATATGTTTGACGGCCCGAATGACCTACCCCATCTTTCAGAGATGGTGTCAGTAGCACTTAACCTTCTCTCTAACGCGGAAGATGGATTTTTCCTGCTTGTCGAGGGAGGACGCATTGACCATGCTGGACACTCTAACGACATCGAACGCAATATTTTGGAAACGATGGAGTTCTCCAAGACGGTGCAAACCATTTTTGATCGGGTTTCTCACCGGAATGATACCCTCATTCTTGTCACCGCTGACCACGAGACTGGTGGTTTACAGGTGCATAAGAACAACGGACAGGGCCGTGTGCCTGAAATCTCTTGGAGCACGGGGGGGCATACCGTAAGCAACGTTCCGCTCTACGCGTGGGGTGTAAACGCCGATCGGATAGATGGACTCATGAATAATACAGACCTGGTTAAAGTGGCAGGCTACCCACCAAACCAGACTTACCAATAAGATTCAAACGGACACTCAATTCTATTTGAGAAATTACAGCAAATCTGGTAAGATAGATGCCAATTCTTTTTCGAGTATGGAGAAAATCTATGGTTTACGGACAAGGCACACATCAGTATACTGTGCAAGAAAATTGGTGGACACTCCCAGAGGGCTGGGAATTCGGCTGGGTTCCTGCTATTGCTGTCGACTCACAAGACCGCATTTACGTCTATAGCCGAAGCGAACACCCCATGGTCGTCTTTGACACAGATGGGAACTTTCTAACTTCCTGGGGTGATGACATCCTCAAGGATGCCCACGGGATTTTTATCGACGCCGACGATAATATCTATTGTACGGAACGGGACACACACGTCATGCGGAAGTTTACCTCTGAAGGCGAGTTGCTGATGACACTCGGCACACCGGATGAACCCGGCGCAGACGGAGAACCCTTCAATAAACCGACAGATTTGGCACTTGGACCTGACGGCGAAATGTATATTACCGACGGCTACGGCAATGCTCGCGTTCATAAATACTCGCCCGATGGTGAACTGATTAAGTCGTGGGGACAGCCGGGTAGTGGACCTGGGGAGTTCAATCTTCCGCACTGCGTCAGAGTTGATCCACGCAATAGACTCATGGTCGCTGACAGAGAGAACAACCGGATCCAGTTCTTCACACTTGATGGAGAGTACATCGAAGAGTGGAGCGATCTGGCGCATCCAGACACCATCTATATCGACGACGAAGATTTCGTTTACATCGCTGAACTGGACCAACGCATCACCATCATGACATTGGATGGTGAAGTCGTCTCCCAATGGGGTAGCGAACGTGGCAGTACCGTTCCCGGCGAGTTTTTTGCCTGTCCCCACGGAATTTGGTTAGATTCCCACGGCGACATGTACGTCGGCGAAGTCCAAGAAGACGCTCGACTCCAGAAATTCATTCGGCAACGGTAGTATCGGTTTTTTAAGGCGAAGTGCTTCACACCTCGCCATTGTTAATCCAAATTATTGTAGGGCGAGGTCTTCGTGTCTCGCCCATTCCTGCATTAGGGCAAAGGACCATGGCAGAAAGTTTCTCATTCTTCCAGAAAGTGAATAGGGATTTCGACAAGGCTGCCCAATTCACTGAATACCCGCGTGGGCTTTTGGCACAGATAAAGATTTGTAACAGTTCCTGCCATTTCACCTTTCCGATAAAGCGGGACGATGGAACTATCCAAACCATTCACGGCTGGCGAGCGGAGCATAGCCACCATAAACTCCCGACGAAAGGGGGCATCCGTTATAGCACACTCGTCAACGAAGATGAGATAATAGCACTTGCGGCACTGATGACCTATAAATGTGCGCTCGTTGATGTCCCATTCGGGGGCGCCAAGGGTGGCATTCAATTAGATAGACGCGAATATTCAGACAGTGAATTGGAGCGCATCACTCGCCGTTATACTTACGAGTTGATCCAGAAAAATTACATCGGACCTGGGGTAGACGTACCGGCACCTGATTTCGGAACCGGTGAGACTGAGATGGCATGGATTCTCGATACGTATTTCGCTATGGCACCTGATAAACTCAATGCCATCGCATGTGTGACGGGTAAACCAATTGAGCAAAACGGGATTCATGGACGCAAAGGTGCCACTGGACGCGGCGTTGTTTTCGGTTTAGAAGAGGCATGCAGCCTCGCAGAGGATATGAAACCGCTTGGGCTATCTCCCGGTTTAGAGGGAAAAAGCGTTGTTGTCCAAGGTTTTGGTAATGTTGGCTACCATACTGCCAAGTATCTGATGGAGGCGGATGCACGCGTTATCGGGATTATCGAGCGAAATGGTGGTATCTATAATCCACGAGGGCTTGATATAGAAAAAGTCGTCATGCATCGTGAAGAAACCGGGATGATCCGAGGATACCCGGGTGCTGAGCTTATTGAGAATCCGAATGATGGTTTGGAGTTAGAATGTGATATTCTCGTACCAGCGGCACTCGAAAATCAACTCACGGCAGAAAACGCACCTCGAATCAAAGCCTCTATTATTGCTGAGGCTGCAAATGGACCCACCACGCCAGATGCCGACGAGATTCTCCAAAAACGCGGAATTCTGATTATACCCGACACCTTTCTCAATGCAGGTGGTGTCACCGTTTCCTATTTCGAGTGGCTTCGGAACCTGTCGCATGTGCAATTTGGCAGACTTGGCAAACGTTTTGAGGATCAATCCCAACACGCCATGCGCCGTGCTGTGGAGAAAGCGACCGGCTATCAATTTTCAGAAGATGAACGTGAGCTAACACACGGTGCTGATGAGGAAGATCTGGTTAACTCTGGACTTCAGGATACAATGATAACTGCCTATCAAGAGATACGCGAAACCCGGATGCAATACAGAAACGACAAGAACGACGTAGATTACCGGACAGCAGCGTTTATCAACGCCATCCATAGAATCGCGCAGTCTTATATGCAACTGGGTATTTTCCCATAATTTATAATCACAACGTCAAAAAAATAAAAAACACAAAAAAGGAAGAAATATGATCTCTCTCAGCGTTAATGTAAACAAAATCGCAACACTGCGAAACTCTCGCGGCGGCGATATTCCGGATGTGCTTACTGCTGTTGACACCTGCGTCGCTGCTGGGGCACAAGGCATCACCGTGCACCCGCGCGAAGATGAACGCCACATCACACCGGATGATGTCCAAGACATCGCTGAACGACTCATAGAAATCAACACCCAAAAATCACCCATCGTTGAATATAACATTGAAGGCGATCCGAGGCCCGATCTCATTGATATGGTCCTCCGCACAAAGCCGACCCAATGCACACTCGTCCCCGTCGTGACGGGCGAGATAACAAGCCACACCGTCTGGGACATCCGCAAAGATGGTGATATGTTGAAGCCGATTATCACATCTTTGAAAGGTGCAGGCATCCGCGTGAGTTTGTTCAGCGGCACTAATGTTGATCAGATAGCGATGACGGGTGACATTGGCGCAGACAGAATTGAGCTTTACACCGCTCCTTACGCTATGGCACAAACCAAAGCTGAGATTGATCGCGAATTCGGATTGTTGGAAAATGCAGCGGTGAAGGCAATGGATTTAGGACTTGGGATTAATGCCGGTCACGACTTAAATCTCGACAACCTACCGCTGATGCAGGAATTACCGGGACTTCTTGAAGTCTCCATCGGTCATCATTTAATGGCAGATGCGCTCTATATCGGGATGGAAGCTGCCGTCAAAGCATATCGACAGGCACTGGGGCATCAGGTAAAATGAAGGCATCTAAAACGTGTGCTATCTTCGATTTAGATGGTACGATTATCCGTCTCTCCTCAGAGCAGGTTTTTCTGCGTTATCTGTTAGATCAAGGTGAAATCCCTATATCAAATCTTCTGGCGTGGGCATCTAATTTTTTGAAGGTTAAGTCGCTTCCGATGGCGAAATCTAATAAAATTCATCTGCGCGGTTTGGAACAGAAACATCTCCATGAGATTGCGAGGCGTTGTTTCGTTGAAACGCTTCGCCCCAGCATAGCACCACACATTTCTGAATTAATACACGTCCACCGCTCCGAAGGACGGCCGGTCATCCTGATGTCGGGTTCACTGTCGTTTCTCGTTCAACCGTTTCATGAACACTTCCAGACCGACTTAATGGTTTCACACCAACTGGAAGTGGTTAATGGAAGGTTCACTGGACAACGCGTCGGGTTACACCCTTTTGCGGAAAACAAAGCGAAACTCGCCCAACAACTTGCTACTGAACATGGGTTTGACCTTAGTGCTTCTTACGCTTACGGCAACCACCACACAGATGCGCATAAGCTGGAATTGTTTGGGCATCCAGTTGCAGTCAATCCCGATCGGAAGTTGCGTCAAATCGCAACAGAAAAGGGTTGGCAGATGGAAAAATGACCCACCCTACCGCAGTTATTGTCGAAACGGATTAACGCGATGCGACTTGAAAAATATATTGCTACCTCAGGCATCGCCTCTCGGCGGTCAGTGAAAAAGAGTATCCTTGCTGGTGCGGTTACGGTCAACGGCGAATCCGTCCTGGTTCCAGGGCATCCAATTGATGTAGAGACGGATTCTGTTGCGTTTGAAGGGAAACCGGTTGAACCACTAACAGAACACATCTATCTGATGCTGAACAAACCAGCAGGGTGCCTAACGACCCGCAGCGATGAACGCGGTCGTCCAACGGTCATGGATCTCGTCGCAGACCTCCCCGATACAATCTATCCTGTCGGACGCTTAGACTTGGAAACCGAGGGTATTCTCCTTTTCACGAACGACGGCAATTTCGCCTATCGACTCTTACATCCGAGCCATGAGATAGATAAGACCTATCTGGCGTGGGTGCAAGGGGCACCAAACGACGGCGCGATTCAGAGGTTGCGTCGAGGTGTCACTATTCCGAGTGGGACAACGGCACCGGCGAAGATCAAGCGGTTAAAAACAAGCAAGGATGGCAAATCAACACAGTTTAAGGTAACAATTCACGAAGGGAAAAAACGGCAGGTTCGGATGATGTTTAAAGCCGTAGGTCACTCAGTCATCCGTCTGAAGCGGATTCAGGTTGGCACCTTGAAGTTAGGGAGTTTGCCATCAGGGGCACATCGATTTTTGACCTCGGAAGAGGTCTCGGCACTATTGATGTTATAGGCGCGGTCAGAAACCGCGCCTATCGGAGACTGTTAGTTGGCGTTAGCTAAATCCTTGACCCGTTCGAGCATCGCTTCAGCACTCTGTCTGATGTTTGCATCCTTAGCGTGATGCGTCAGTTTTTCAAGCACGGCGATGGCATCTTCAAAATGTTCCCTAATGGCGTAGGTTACGCCGAGGTAATATTGTGCCGGTTCATAGACTTTACTTTTTGGATACTTGTCTATGACAATTTTGAAGTGAGAAACCGCCTTTTCAAAGTATGCCTCTGATTCATCAGCATCTGTGCCTTCGAGCAGGGCACCATAAGTGAGTCCCAACTGGTTATGTAAGTCTGGAATGAGTTTTGATCTGTTTCTCGGATCGCTTTCAAATACTTTCTCGCTTAAAGGGACCGCCTTTTCCAATTGCTTCCGTTCCAAGTAGACAAGTGCGACCTCAGCGTTGAGTTTCGCATCATCCGATTTCGCTTCCAATTTCTTTAGTTTCTCTTGGAAGTCGGTCTCTTTCTCCAAGGCATCTTCCATAACAGGGGCAAATTGATCCGGTGGGACGTATCCTGAGTGATATTTGATGAGACCACCATCTGGACTGATAAACAGAACTGCCGGATAAGCAGTGACACCGTATCGGCTTCGCGTCTCCTCATTAATGGGACGCTCCGTGTCTTCCGGATTTACTTTGACGGAAATAAACGCTTCAGCGAGTGTGACGATGTGGGCATCTGTGAACGTTTCGGCATCCAGCCGCTTACAAAACCCTCACCAGTCGGTATAGAAATCCATCATAATCGGTTTGCCAGTCTTTGTGGCTTCTGACATGGTGTCTTCAACCGTCTCACGCCACTGAATTTCTTCGCTCGCGACGAGCGCGGGGATTGTACCGACCATCAATAGCAAAACAAGGAGCCCTGCCAGACGCGTAGAGGCACAGTGAAAAACGGAATTAAACATTACTTTTCTCCTTTTTAATACAAGCGATAAAAGGATAACGGTTTAGCCTAAACAGGGATTAGGAAGGAAAATTCAACCGCGCATCGTCTCAATCACCTGTTAAATAATACGACATTTCAACGGAAAGAATCTAAAAAATTAGGCTAATTTCTATTTGGACAATTCTTACACATCAATTTATTAGATTCACGATACGTTTCGTTTAGGTTTCTTCGCTCTCCTGCTGCTCAAGTGCGGATGCACTGGTTGTTCTGCTTGACAGTGTTATCCGGCACCTGCCACAGGTAACAATAATTTTAACGAGTTTCTTTTGTCTGCCAATATTAGATTGTTTCTGCTCTGTTTGTACGTGTCTTTGGCAGCGAGGACACCACTGTTGTTTT
>JAPPNJ010000138.1 GCA_028818705.1 Candidatus Poribacteria bacterium | reverse complement strand
TACCGCGCTTGAGTGCCATGGGGTTATGCCCTGCGGCGACGTTTTTCAAGCCTTCACGATAGATGGACTGTGCGAGAATAGTAGCGGTTGTGGTGCCGTCACCAGCGACATCGCTGGTTTTTGAAGCAACCTCTTTGACCATCTGCGCGCCCATATTTTCATAAGGATCTTCCAGTTCGACCTCTTTGGCAACGGTGACACCATCTTTTGTAATGGTGGGTGCGCCGAATTTCTTATCGAGTACGACGTTCCGTCCTTTGGGTCCCAACGTAACTTTAACAGCATCAGCGAGTTGATCAACGCCGTTTTTAATAGCACTTCGTGCTTCTTCATCAAACGCCAGTTGTTTTGCTGCCATGTGTTTAACTCCTTTCCTAGTTAACTTTGGCTAAGATGTCATCTTCGCGCAAGATGAGGTATTCATCGTTGTCGTATGTGACTTCGGTTCCGCCGTATTTGGCGAAGAGGACAAGGTCTCCGACTGCGACGTCAACGGGCTGCCGTTCGCCACTGTCGAGAGTCCTACCGCCTCCAACAGCAATGACTTCGCCTTCTTGCGGTTTTTCTTTAGCGGTATCGGGGATGATAATCCCACCGCTGGTTGTCTGTTCATCGTTGTCCGAACGTTTGACGAGTATTCTATCGCCAAGGGGTACAAGTGCCATCTTGGTGAATTCCTCCTTGAGTTTGGCATAAAAAATTAAGGTTCGAGGCTGCAATGCCTCTGTATTGTTTCATAACGTCGTAAGACGCTTTAGAAACATTTTTGTCTATACCATCTATAATCGTAGCAATTTTCGTGCCAATCCCCAAAAGTGCCAAATAGGCGTAGATTTAAGGCGATATGTGACAATTTGGCATGTTTTTAGGAGCGACAATTTGTCGCATAAATAACACATGGGCATAATATGCGTCATTTTGTCGCTATTAGTTGTCGGTTACTAACGGTTGGCGATTGGCTGTTAGCAGTTTTTAAGAAGCACCCTCTGATGGCTGATTACTGACAACCGACCATTATTCGGTCGGTGGACATGAAACCACCTGGCGGGTTCGTGCAGAGCGATACGCCGCGGCTAAGATCTCGTTTGCTCTTAATCCGTCGTTGCCAGTTGTGAGTGGGGGTACGCCCTGCTGCACGCATGCTGCGAAGTGCTCGAACTGATACTGGTATAGGTCTTCATATTGAGAGGGGACCAACTGTTCTTCACCATCAAAGTGGGTACGCATTTTCCAACCGTCGTCGTTATAAACCCAGACGGTTCCTGCTGCTCCATAAAGCTCCAGCACGATGTCGCAGTGTGGAACTGAGAAACTGAGGTCCGTGAACGCCTGCGCCCCGTTATCGAAGTGCATCAGGATGCCACCTGTTTCTTCAACGGTAGCGTTGCCCAAGGGACTGTTGTAGAACGCGCTGACGGCACTCACCTCAGCGATGAGATACCGGAGTAAATCAACACTATGGGGTCCGAGATCCATAAAGCACCCGCCACCGCCTTCTTCGGGCTTTGCACGCCATTCGTCTGGCGTGAGTTGGTACTGTTTTAAAAACGGCATACGTCCGTGGACAATCTGCCCAAATCGTCCCTCGTTTACCCACGTTCGGATTTGCTGGAAGCAGGAGTGAAAACGAAATAAGAAACAAACCTGCAAGTGGACCCTGTTGGCATCACAGGCAGCGATCATCTCCGTACATTCTTGTGGTGTAAGTGCGAGTGGTTTATCACAAAGCACGTGCAAACCGCGTTCCGCTGCGGCAATCACCTGTTCACGGTGTAGATGCACAGGGGTAGAGACGTAAATTGCATCGAGTGCGTCGTCTGCTAAGAGTGCATCAACGGTAGTATAGGCGTTCGTTGCGCTGTATTCGTGTGCCAATCGTTTTGCGCGGTCGGTGTCGCGAGAGAGTAAAGCGTGGAGTTCAGCGTCTTTTGCTTTGTTGATGGCTGGCATTGCCCGCCGTTGTGCAACGCTCCCGGCACCCAGCACACCCCATTTTAGCGTCATTATTTTTTCCTCGTCTGTTTTGTTTTGACATCCTCCCACACCTAAAGGAGTGGGATTCCTGTGTTCCTTGAAGGACACTTCTCTGCTCAAGCAGAGCGACATAAGTGCCAATGAAATTTGACACCTACGGGGGCTGCCAGTTCCCCGACTACAGGGCTGAAAAACAACCCTGATACTTTGTTCCATATATTGATAGCACCGACACCGTCGCGATGGTATTCAAACCCGCAATGCTTGCAGTGGTAGTTTCGGTTGCGGGGTTTCTTTCGGTTGGCACATTTCGGACAGGTTTGTGAGGTATAGGCTTCGGAAGCCGATATAACACGGATACCGACGAACTCGGCTTTGTAGGTTATTTTCCCTGCTGTCCGTGAGAACGCCCACTGGTGAATCTTCTGGTTAGACTTCTTGGAAAACTTTGCTCGGTCTCGGATACCTTTGAGGTCACCAATCACAATCGTATCCGCCTTCGCTCGTTGGCAGTCGGATATAAAGCGTGACGTGATTTTATGTTCGACATCCTTGATTTGTGCATTGATTTTATCCAGCGTCTTGCGTTTAGCTTTCAGAAGTTGAAACCAGCGTTTTGAACGTTTTTGACATCTATCCATTTTCGCTTTGAAACGGGCATTGACCTTGTTCCTATATTGAACGATAGAACGGAGGAACCGACCATTGTAGATAAGAGTGTGATTGCCGTCATGAGAAACAATTGGGTGTATCTCGCCCATATCCACAGCAACTGTGATACCCGTTTCTTGTTTCGGTGGCACGTCTATTCTACAAACTAAAGCAAAATAATACGCACCGCGATGATAATACATCTCTACATATTTCGGTTGGATGTCGGTTTCCAAAAGAATAGGTTGACGTCCACGACCATTTGAGAGTCTTAAGAGACCTTCTTCTGGGTGGCTGATAGCGTTTGACTTCCAACGCACTTTGAAATGCTTGGGTGTTCGCTTTGGCGGTTTCGCTTGACTGTTAGACTTGCGAACCTGAAAAAAGGACTTCAAGGCATCAAAATACGAATCGGCACAGGCTTGGATACTTTGCGAGTGCAGTCCATACGTTCTATGACGCATGTATCCTTGGACAGCACCTTTAGACAGCCAAAAACCTTTGCTATCATGCGTCTTGCGGACAAGCGAAACGATTTTAGAATAGCAACGCCCTGATTCACGCGCAAGGGCATCAAGATATGGAGTCGATTTGACTTTGATTTTTTCTGTGAGATACATGGTGTTCCTTTTACATGGTGATACCGCTACTAAACGGAGCGGTGGCACTCTCAAGCGAGAGGTAGTATCCACCGCCACCATGTTCAAATTATTATAGCATTTTCTCACAAAAGAGTCAAGTTTTTTCATAATAACACTGTGGTCTAACTCACGAGGGCAGGCATTCATCCCAAGCCTAAAGACTGGGGCTTTTTGCCCGTAAACATGGTAATTATAGCGTATTTTTGGATATGGCTCAATAGTTAATAGTTGTTAGTGGTCAGTCGTCAGTCATCAGTACTAAAACTGCTTAACTCAAAAGCAGATGCACGCCCGTGGTGAACAGGAAGAAGAGGACGATCCTTGAAAAGATACGCTCGGGCACGCGGTTATTGAGCGCGATACCAGTTATCACACCCAACGCAATAAAAGGCAGGAGCGCGACGGCTTCAATAAGGATCTCAAAGGAGAAAAGTCCCAGTTGGTAGTAGAAGGGGATCTTAACAGCGTTGAGTAGAAAATAGGTGGCGGTTGTGGTCGCGACAAAGGTGATATTGCCTAAGCGTTGTGGGAGAAGATAGATGATGACGACCAGACCTCCCATGTGCGCGAGTGTTGAGAACACACCTGCAAAGATTCCAGCCACCAATCCTTGCCATGTTTTGAAATGGAACGTTGTCTCAACGAGTCCTCCAGAGCCTCTCAACCGCGGTTGCCAGTACGGACGCAGGAATTCAAGGAGCGCAAAGAGACAGGCAATCCCACCGATGACTTTCTTGAGGTGGACGTCGGAGATGTCCTTTAGAATGAGACTTGCTAAAACGATACCGAAGAGTGATCCGAGAGTCAGTGGTGTGACACTTTGACGATGCCAAAGTTTCCAATAGTAGCGGAGTGAGAAGATGTCGGTTGAAAAGAGGAGGAGCAGCATGAGTCCAATGACGTTCCGTGCGCTGCGGAAGTGGGTGAACATCGGAACGACAATCATGCCGATGCCGCCACCGAAACCGGCTTTGCTGACTCCAGTGAGCCATGCACCGAAGCAGAGGATAATGATTTCGTAGATGGTACTGCCTCCTTTTGGTAAGACGAGTATAGCCGACTTTGGGCAAATTGTCAAGGGGCGGTTAGCCATTAGCAATTAGGTCGTTCCGCTACGCTACACTTTCAGCAGTCAGGTCGTTCCGCTACGCTACACTCTCAGTCGTCGGTAGTCGGTATCTGACGACTACCGGCTACCCCTCCTCTCACAACCCACAACCCTCTTTGCTGACCCCTGACCCCTGAAAGCCATTAAAATATTTGACATCAGTCGTTAGATGTGATACAATTATGAAAGTGTTTTCATAATCCAAACCTTATTTAATGGAGGCTTAAAAAAATGGTTCAAGTAGAAGTAAACGTCAATCCAAGCGAAACGTTTGACCGTGCACTCGCACGCTTCAAGAAAATGTGTGGGAAAGCGGGAATCGTTACAGAGATTAAAAAGCGGAGTTTCTATGAGAAACCGAGCGAAAAACGTCGCCGGATTGAAATGAAACGTCAACGGAAAGTCAAACCTCGCAGAATGATGGGTGGCGGTCCGCGTTCCAACAATACAGTTAGATCTTAGAACACACAAGGGGAAATGAATGGCAGACCTGGCTACTGGCGAGATTTTGGACAACTACAAAGGGCTTTTAATTCAATACTGTCAGGAACGCGGATTGCCCCAACCGACTTACACTGAAACACAGTCCGGTCCTGCGGATGCCCCGCGTTGGCAGGTAAAGGTATCTTACGGGGACCGGGTTCATGAAACACCAGAACCGATTCCTGGCTCGAAAAAGTTTGCACACCAAGTAGCCGCGCAGCAAGCGTTAGCCGATATTAATTTGCGACGGGAAAGTTTTTTGGCGGGCGATACAGCAGATAGTATCACCGCTTTACCAGCGTCTGATGCTGTGCCTGTCTCCACACCTACTCCGCTTGAAGTTCCGATATCCCTTGTCTCCAATGCATTGACGATTGCGAACGAACGGCTCACAACATCGCAACCGACGCGATATCGAACGCTCACGGATGCCGAATTTTCGCAGAAACTTTCTAAACTGACATTGGAGATTGTTCGAAGTCTGTTAGAAACAGCGGAGAAACAGGAGATTACGTTTCAATAGGCGTTGTGGGATATAATATTTTTTCTGATGGGCGCGCTTTGTAAGCGCGCCGTTTTTTTTGGGCAGTTAGTTATTGGTTGTCAGTTGTCGGTTAAGAGGGCATCCGTTAACTGACAACTAATGACTGATGACCAATTGCTATTTGCTATCTGCTATTTGCTAACCGCTAATTGCTAATTGCCAATCGCTGATAGCCAATCGCCAACCGCTTTTTATTTTGACATCCCAAAGCACAATGATATATAATGTCGGGAGATAGGCAAGGGTAGGAAAGATTTACGGTTTTCTGCCGAAAAAATAGACCGCCGATGCTAAGATGTCGGCATTTTTATGTAAGCACAAGAGACCGTCTAAGAGTAGCAAGGGAAATGTTACCCATCCGACAATAAGAGAAACGGCTTTCGCAAGGAGTAGACTGCCGAAAGAACAGGCAAGCCCGACGTACTCTCGGAAAATCCAGTGTAAGGACGCAGTGGGGCCTGCACACGCCCCGCTTTCGATCTCGGAGAAGGCAGTGCAGAGTTGCACAATACCTGAGACAGTCCACCGCTGGTAGTCGTGAGGTGAGGCGTGATAGCCTTGTAGAAACGGGACAGCGACACAAATATACCCGCCCGGCTTGAGCACACGGTATATCTCGCGAACAACGCGGTCGGGTGAATGGACGTGCTCCAAGACAGCCTCAGAGATGACAGCGTCGAAGGTGTTGTCCTTGAAAGGCAGAAAATGACCGTCACCGATGAGATCGATTTCTGGGGTCGGCTCGATTTCGAGATTGATGACGTTTGATGCGCGGCGTCGAGTGCCTGCGCCGAGGTCCAAGATTTTTGTGTCACGGCTGAGTTGCCGGAGTAGACGTTTAACGCATCGGTTCCAACGTGGGGCGGGATAAGGGCATCCAATAAGGAGGGACAGAAACCGGTTTTGCCTGAGTTTGCGTTTCAGGCGTGAAATCAGGTCTGGTTTTGAGTCTGCCATAGATATGGTTACGAACAACCTTTCCGAAAAATACGTGGGGTATGCCACCGGTTTCCGTAGATCGGCTTTCTATCTCGGAGCGACCGTGTGGCATCAATTCATAGGGCACAAATGTCTGCAACAAGCATCGTCGCTTGCGTTTCACACACTGTTGTGTCTCGTGCCGCTATCGGCAGTTGCGCTGTTCTTGCTAAAAACGTTTGGCGTTGTTGAAGACGGTAGTTCACCGCTAATTGTTGCGCTGCGTGACAACTTCCTACCGCGCTATGCTGCGGAAGAAATTGTATCAGAACTCTCAGGATTTGCCAATAGAAATCTTGGTGGGCTGGGGGTCGGTGGATTTTTGTTGTTTCTTCTGATATCGACGATGCTCTTCATATCCGTCGAACAGCATTTCAACGACATTTGGGGCGCACGACGTCGATTGCCAATTGTGCAGGCGTTTCAGAAATATGCCGTCTTCTATACTTTGTTGTCGGTCGGCCCACTCCTAATCTGGCTGTTTTTCTCGACAGCGACGAACTGGGTATATGCACATGTGTTCCCATGGGCACTTGTCTATTGCGTGTTTTTCCTGATGTACATTGCGATGCCGAACACGTTTGTGAAGTGGAGTGCGGCACTACTTGGGACATTCGTTGCGGGGACGCTGTTCCAGATCGCGCGGCTGGCTTTCGGGCGTTACTTAGAGGTGGTGTGGAAAAACTACAGTGACATCTACGGTGCGCTGGCAATGCTCGTCGTGTTCGCCATTTGGACCTATGTAGCGTGGGTGGTGATTCTGCTGGGTGCTGAGGTTTCGAACTCGACCCAACATTTTCATCCGGCACCTACTCAGTACAATCGGCCGCGATATACTACAGACAACTACCTCAACGCTTCGGATGTGATTATGCTGTTCTTGATTGTCGCCGAGCATTTTTCTAAAGGCCGCGGCGCGTGTCCAAGGGAACAGGTTGTGTCAATCTCGGGTGTTTCTGAAGAGGTGATAGACCCCTGTCTTGATCGGTTTAAGGCAGCACGACTTATCTACGAAGTGGAAGGGGATACAGCTGGGTTTTTGCCAGCGCGTGGGTTAGCATCTATCACGTTGCAGCAGGTTGTGGATGCAGTGGAAGGTGAGATGACAGTGCATCTTACGAATGGGTTCCCATCTGAGGAGAGTGAGCGTGTGTTAGATGATCTGCGGGAATCCCAGCGCGAGCATTTGGAGAAGGTTACGGTTGGGTCGTTGTTGTGAGATGGCGGTCGGTTTTGCTTGTCAGCCCTCCCTAACGGGCAATAAATTGCCCTACTACAAACAGAGGCTAATTACTAATTGTTAGGAAAGAAGACCCCCCGGGCCGCTGGCGAGGTTTCCTAACCTCGCCACCCTTTTCACCAACCCATTTCGTATTTACAACGCCAATACGGGTAATCTCTCGCCGATTTCACTAACCCTTTTCTCACAGGATTCGCATAACAATAACGGATCATATTATTTAAACTTTTCTCATCCCGGATCCCCCAATCCCTGTACTCAGTTTGCCAGAATTTTCCACGTCGCGATAAACATTTATTAATCTCACGCGCTGTAAATAGTTTTAGCGAATGCATAACCTTGGCGAGGGTCTGTCTAACCCCAAGTTCTATGATTGTATGCACATGGTCGGGCATAATCATAATACATATCCATTTAAGTCGGTGTTCTCTCTCTAACCAATCGAATGTTTCAAAAATAATTGATGCAACTTCATTATTTCCGAGAAGCTGCTGTCTTTGGTGGGTATTGATAATGACATGATAATAGGCACCTGGTATTGAGGCTCTACCTTTACGGAGGTTATGACTTCGATATTTCATGTTTTCCGTCTCTCAGTGGCGATTTTTCTGAATAACGTAGATTCCTTACTGTTTGTTAGCGAGGTTAGGAAACCTCGCCAGCAGCATATAGAACAAACCGTAACAGGAATTGGGAAATCCCGCCAGTGGATCGAAGAATACTGTTTATCAGCGGGGGCGAAGCTTACCTCAGCGAAAACTCGCTCGCCTTTACATAATACAAAAACCCAATACACATCTCATCCGTGGTTTTTTCGCCCCAACCGACAGGGACAGGCGGATCGTGTGGGTTCGCTGGATTGTCCGCCGAGTTGTCGAAATGCGCCACTAACTCTACACGGGTACCCGCCGGTAAAAACAACGGCTCACGATAGTGATAGACGTCCTGCCAATTGAAGTCCCAATCTTGGATCCAGATGAGGTCGTGTCTGATGCCTTCAGGGGTAGTGGCAACGAGACGCATGTCGCGTCCAAGGAGATGCATGTGCGGCATCGTGGCGAGGAGATAGACGTCTCTCTTGAAGTTCTCGTGTGCCAAGACCTCATACCAACCCTCACCCGCAGGAATCACGAAATCTTTGTTGATAGCGTCGCCGATGCGAAGTTTCGTCGTGTGCTCGGTCTTGGAGAAGTAGAGCCCCAGACGCGTGCGATCGCGTTCGAGATGTCCAGTGCGGTAATAGTGTACCTGCATAACAATGTCCGCACCCTTGGGTAAAAGATACCCGACACCTTCAGGCAACACAACAGGCGCCATACCGGGTGCCCAACCACCAACGGTTCCTGCAGTGTCAAATCCGGGGCCCGTGCCTTCGGTAACGTAGCCGGGTTTCGGGTCCTGTGCATCAAGTTTGCGTGCTTCACCGTCCACATCAAGGTAGGCAATGACGTGATGGACGGTCTTGCGGTTCCCGGGTTGCACGTCAACTGCCTGAACGTACATGTCGGTGTCGAAGTGGGTAGGAATGATAAATTGCCGATATTCGTCTTCACCTTCAGGCTCGATCTCGTATTCGACCGGCATCTCAGCGATCCAGTCGGGTTCACCGAGTGCCCAACCTTCGTGGAATTTGGGGGCAGGTGGCACGGCATCAAGGTCGCCAGCAGGTGCGCCGGATTCGACCCAGTGCGCAATCATTCCGATTTCGGTGCCGCTAAGGCGACGTTCGTTTTTGAAATTGCCGTAGCCGGGAGCGGGTTTCCACGGCGGCATGAGCCGTGCCTGCGTGTATTCTGCGATTTCGGTCGCCCACGCTTTCGCGTCGCTATAGTCGCTGAGCGTGAAAGGTGCGACTTCGCCTTGGCGGTGGCACGTCTGACAGTTCTTCTGGAGTATCGGTGCGATGTGTTCGCTATAGGTAATATCTTCGGAGAATCCTATTTCGGGGAGATGGATTGTGCAGCCGAATGCCGGTGTTTCTTGTACAGGGACAGGGGTACCGTCGCGGGTTGCGATGAGTGCGTCGCGTAGGTAGTGGTATTTGACGCGTGTTTCATAGCGGTTATCGTCAATGGCACCGCGGTATTTTAAGGTGCGCGATGTATCTAACACGAATACCTGTGGCGTCATCGCTGCACCGAAAATGTGGGCGAGTTCACCTTTGGTGTCTTTCACAACGGGGAACGGGGACTCCGCTTTGGCGACGTATGCCTTCACATCGTCCACAGAATCATTTTCATTGGCGTAGACCGCAACGAAGGTATGTGTTGTGAATTCGGCATGGAGCCGTTTCAGGCGCATCGTATAACGTTGCGCAACGGGACATTCAGTCGCGAGGAATGCGAAAACGACGGGTCCGTGTTTAGTGAGCGTGTTTAAAGTGTGGGTTTTGCCATCGAGTGTGGTGAAATCAACATCGGGCAGTTTTGTGCCGACGGGGACATTGGTCTGGCTTGGGTTTGCTTCTTCGATCACACGGTGTCTGTTTGTGATTGTATATTCGGACGCTGCGTGGATTGCGGGGGTAAGCGCAAGTGTAAGTAAAAGTATTAGCGCATAAGGCTTCATAGGGGACCTCCAGTTTGGTGATTTGGATAGGTTAAGTATAGCGTGTTTTTTGGAGAAGGTCAAGGGGAATTTTGGGTGGTTGTTGGTTATTAGTGGTTGGCTGTTCGCTGTTCGCTAACCGCTAACAGCCAATCGCTAACAGTGGAAACTTCCGTAGAGGTGTTTTTGCTTGGGTGTTTCCCTTAAGTTACCTAACCCTACGGGCGAGGAGACCTCGCCCCTACTGACTACTGAAAGGTTGCGCAGCAACCGTACTGACAACTGACCCCTACTTCAAAATAACCATCTTCCGCAGCGGCGAGATTCCATCTGCTTCTAACTGGTAAAAATAGATACCACTCGCGACGCGTTCTCCCAGCGCATTCCGCCCATCCCAATACGCCGCACCATTCCGACTCGTGTAATAACCCGCAGATTGATGCCCCAGCGTCAATGCACGCACCAACACGCCTTGCGCATTGTAGATGTTAATCTTCACATCCGTGGAGGTCGCCAAATGATACGGGATCCACGTCTCTGGGTTGAACGGATTCGGATAGTTCGCTAATAAGATGGTCTCGGCAGGACGCGCCGATGCTAACAGGTGTTGGAGGTACATCAATACCTGTTGCGCCACAAGCGATGTATCACCCGATGCGAGCAACATCTCAATCTGCGTTTGGATACGGTCTACTTGAACGGCAGTGCGTCTGACAGCCATCACCGATGGCGCACCGGCTGCATTATTGTCTCGATTGTCAAAGACAAGCAGGAGATCATCGAAGTTGACATCGCCATCTGAATTCACATCGTAATCCAGATTGTCCGTCCCAAGTGCGTATGCGACCAATTCGGCGTCCGAGTTGTCAACACGACCATCTGAATTCACATCGTAAGATGCGTGGGGCTTCGTTGTCGTCTCTGCCATCCGGGTTGTCCGCTCAACAACAGGCGTATCGACTGGCAACGTCCCACCGAGGATAATAACACCCGGTCTCATCAATCCGGTGACAACATCCGTGACGAATCTACCTGCCAGGTTTGTCCGCTGAATTGTGCCCGTCGATCGCGTCCAGTAAATTTTATTGTCCGAATCATCAACAGCAATCCCGAAGGGCACGTCCCATGTGAACGTCCTGAGTTCTTCAATGTTTGTGCCGCTAAGGTTAGTGCGTTGGAGTCTGCCTCTCTCGCCATCGAAGTGTTCGATCCAGTAAACCTCACCTTTCGTAACGGCGATGCTCACCGGTTTACCCAAGCCCGTGGCAATATCTATCGGGACCTTCTGGTCGGCAGCGAGGTTCACTCGACGAATCCGACCGCGCGACTCTGCCCAATACAGATAGCCGTTCGACACGGCGAGCGATGTGGGATTGTCGAGTCCCTTGAGAACGCTTGTGACTTTTGTGTTACCCTCTGCAGCCGTGCGCTTAATCTTGCCGTCAGCACCTGTCCAGTAGAGCATTCCATTAGCACTGTCCAGAGCAATACTCACCGGAACACTCAGCAATCCACTCTTGAGTGTTTGGATGTTTTCACCGGTCAGCTCCGAACGCCGGATCTCACTCCTATTCGCACCGGTCTTCACACCAAAGTAGAGAAGTCCATTTGCTGTATCGACTGCGAGACTTGTGATATTCTGCAAACTGGATACCAAGGTTTCCACTTTCGTCCCAACGAGGCGGTGGAGTGTGTGCGTTGACGTATTTATCCAGTACATTGGCGGACGGGACGCTGCATCAATAAGCACCTGTGCCTCTGAAGCGGCTCTAAACGTTGCCTTCCTAAAAACACCGGAGACACCTGCTTTGACAGTGTTAGCACCATACGTCCTTCCGAGTGTGAGGTAGGTCTGCGCTTGTCCGTTCGCATCGGTGGTAGCGGTTGCTGCGGAAACGCTCCCGCCACCAGCAGTTACCGTGAAAGTCACAGGAATCCCCACAATAGGTTCAGCGTTTGCGTTTTGCACTTCGACCACAAACGGTTCTGCGAGCTGGCTGCCCGGCGCACCGTTCTGGTTACGCCCTGAAATGGGTAGAACTTTATCGGGCGAGTCCCCAACCTGCACGGTGAAATTCACAGGCGAAAGGGCGTCGGCACTCGCTTCAACGATGGCGGTGCTGGGAGCGTTCGGGGTGAAATTCGTTGTGGCAAATCCATCTGCATCTGTCCTTGTCCAAGACGGTGAGAGGCGTCCACTGCCTTCCGTAACGTTAAACGTGACGCGGACATTCTCAACACCATATCCATTGCCATCTACGACTCGAACAACAAACGGTGCAGCGAGGCGATCATTTGGGAACCCTATCTGATCTGACCCAGAGGCAATTACCAGTTTTTCTGCAACAGCTACAGCGGTAGCACGAAAACGCACAGCTGGCACTTCCCTAACGCTCACTTCAACGCTGTTTACACCTGGCATGTTCCCCAAGGTGAGGAACGCCTGTGCTTCCCCGTGTGAATCGGTTCTGGCAATCGTTGTTGAAAGCTGCCCGTCCCCAGAGACTACTGAAAAGATAACCCGTTTTCCGGGCAGGGCATAGTTGTTGATATCGTCTACTCTCACGACAAAGGGTGAACGGAGGCGTGTCCCTGTTATACCGCGCTGATTATTCCCAGAAACTATCACAAGCCTATGGGGTATCGATATAACCTTAACGAGCATAGACGCTGTAGAATAGCCAGTCGCACTGACATAAACAGTCGCACTTCTAATTGGGAGGGTAAGGAGACTCTCTACAATACCGTCGTTGTTTGTCACGTCTGCAGTCGGCGAGAACCATCCACTCGGTTCACTCACCCAGAACCTGACATCGACACCGCTTGCGGGATCCCCGTTTTCATCTTGCAGGGTAACTGTAACGAGGTGTTCGTCGCCGGGATGACCTGTGATAGCTACCGGAGAGATCGTTAGTGTTCCTTGGGCGTTAGCAATGCCGTGAACGCTGAACACTAACAGCAGCACTGTTAGGATGCCGCAAGCGAGATTTGGGGTGAACATTAAGTTTTTCATGGTGTAAAGAATACCTCTCATCTCGGTAGGCGCGGTTTCCTAAACCCACCCGTTCTTTTCCTACAATCGGTAGGTGCGGTTTCCTAACCGCGCCGAGATCGCATTCACATTCTCATACACGGTAGGTGCGGTTTCCTAACCGCGCCAAGATTAATCAATAAAATGCCTTTCACACACGAATTTACACAACAGCGAGATTAGGAAATCTCGCCTACCAGGGGAATGGTTCAGGAGGCGCGAGATTAGAAAACTTCGTCCATCATGTCAAACTTACACCGCCAGTACGGATAATTCTGAGCCGATTTTACTATACCTTCTTTCACCGGATTCGCATAACAATAACGAATCGTGTTGTTTAATGTCTCTTCGGTACGAATCGCCCAATCACTATAGCCCTGCTGCCAGAAAGGCCCCTGCTGCAATAAGTGTCCATTAATTTTGCGCGCCGTAAACAGTTTCAGCGAATGTAAAACCTTAGCGAGTGTCTGCTCCTTGCCAAGTTCAATAACCGCGTGTATATGATCAGGCATAATCATAATACATATCCACCTGAGCCGACCTTTGGCTTCTAACCAATCAAACGTTTCAAAGATAATTGATGCAACATCGTCACTCGTGAGAGATTGCTGTTGCTGATGGGTCTTGATGATAATATGGTAATAGATACCAAGTATTGAGACTCTACCTTTACGCAGGTTATGATTTCGGTATTTCATACTCCGTATTTTCGGATGCGTTTTGGACTATTTTATAGTAAATTTTACAATTACTTACACGCGACGAACTGGCGAGGTTGGGAAACCTCGCCTACCAAGGTGGAAAAATAATTATGCGGTTCACCATAATGGTAGGCGCGGTTTCCTAACCGCGCCGAGATTAATCAATAAAATGCCTTTCACACACGAATTTACACAACAGCGAGATTAGGAAATCTCGCCTACAAGGGAATGGTTCGTTCGGTAGGCGCGGTTTCCTAACCGCGCTGAGATCGTATTCACATTCTCATACACGGTAGGCGCGGTTTCCTAACCGCGCCGATCCTCAGGACTACCGTTAACTATAAAGTTATTATATTGTATCCAATTCAAAGGGAAAAAATCAAGACGCTATTTCACAAGGAAAATCCAAGAAAAACCAGCGAGGTGTTTTTGCTTGGGGTTTTTGCTGGGGTGTTTCTTCAATTTCCCCTAAGAAATCTCGCCTACAAGGGGATGGAGATTAAGGACGGGAAAACGGCACCGTTAGAAACCGTGCCTATCATGGTGGGGATAACAAAAGGCGCGGTCCGAAAACCGCGCCTTTTGTTATTGTCGGGATTACTGATTACTATTTCAAAATAACCATCTTCCGCAGCGGTGAAATCTCGTCCGCCTGCAACTGGTAGAAATAGATACCACTCGCAACGCGTTCACCCAAGGCATTCCGACCATCCCAATACGCCGCACGACTCCGACTCGTGTAGTAACCCGCCGACTGATGACCCAGCACCAATTCACGCACCAAGATGCCTCGCGCATCGTAGATACGGAGCTTCACATCCGTGCTATTCGCCAAGTGATACGGGATCCACGTCTCCGGGTTGAACGGATTCGGATAGTTCGCCAATAAGACGGTTGCATCAGGTCGCGCCGATGCCAACAGGTGTTGGAGATACAGCAACGCACGTTGCGCTGCGTGCGACCTGTCACCCGATGATAGCAACATCTCAACCTGCTCCTGGATCCTATCGAAATCCAGATCCATCGCCTTCAAATCAACATCAATCGCAGGGGCAGCGACATCGTCGTCAAGATTCGCAATGACGAGGATTAGGTCGGTCACATCCACCGTGCCGCTGTCGTCAACGTCCGTGCGTGGATTCGTTATCCCCGCACCGCTCTGTCCCTGAGCACCGGCAACCGCTTTGCTGTCGCGGTTGTTCACCGCACCGTCTCTGTTAACGTCATACTTCGAGTAGGTCGTCGGTGTGGTCGTTTGCGTTGGTGTCGTCGGCGTTGGCTGCCTTGTCTGTGTAACAACCGAGGCAGGGGTGGCTGCCACACCAAGTGCGATACTCCCCGGACCCATCAGTCCATCAACGATATCCGTCGTGAACTTACCCACAAGGTTCGAGCGTTGGATCTTGCCCGTCGAACGCGTCCAGTAAATCTTGTTGTCCGAACCATCAATCGCAAACGATGTCGGAACACCTGACGCAAACGCCTTGATCTGCTGGATACCGGAACCGTCGAGATTGGCGCGTTGGAGACGGCCACCGCCGCCCGCATCGCGTTCAATCCAGTAGACTTTACCTTTCGCAATCGCAAGGCTTAACGGCTCACCCAAGCCTGTGGCGATATTTTCTGCTCTTATCTGGTTTCCAGTGAGACTCGCACGACGGATTCTACCCAATGGCTCGCCCCAATACACGTGCCCGTTCGACAACGCAATCGCTGTCGGATTGGCAAGATTCGAGAGCAGATTCGTCAGCTGCGCACTCCCTTGGGCGGCGATACTCTGGATCCTGCCGCGCGAGTTCGTCCAGTAGACCGTGCTACCCGCTGAATCCACTGCGATACCCATCGGCACAGCCGTCAACTTCTTCAGCGTCTGAGCATTTCTACCGTTGAGACCGGAACGCCGGATTGTGCCTTTGTTAGGCCCCGTTTGCACTGCGAAGTAGAGGAGCCCGTTTGCTGAATCCACGGCGATACTCGTGACACCCATGACAGTCGGTGCGAGGTCTTCCACCTCACCATCGACGAGACGGTGGAGCGTGCCGTTCTGGCTGCCTACCCAGTACATCGGCGTACGTTTCGAGGCATCCACAAGCACCGTCGCACCCGCTCTCGCCTTGAAGGTTACCCTGTCAGAAAGTCCTGAAACGCTGGCGACGACGGTGTTATCACCGACTTCATCGCCGAGGGTGAGGGTTGTCTGTGCGCGTCCGCCGTTATTCGTCGTCGCACTCGTAGCAGAGAGCGTTCCGCCACCGGCTGTGACCCTGAAGGACACCGTAACCCCCGAAACCGGATCGTCATTTTCATCGACGACTTCAACGACGAACGGATTCGCAAGCCGCTCACCCGGTCTACCGCTCTGGTTATTCCCAGAGACCATGACGATTGCGTCCGGCGGTTCGCCGACGTTGACGGTGAAGATGACGGGTGAAAGATCGCCAACGGATGCCTCAATCTCAATCGTGCCTTGTGAACCCGGTGAACGCGGGGTAAACGAAAAACTTGCCCTGCCGTTTGAACTCGTCCTCGGACGCGAGGGTGAAAACCTGCCTGAACCCTCAACAACACGCAGACTGATGGTCTCAAAAGACACACCCCTATCATTGCGATCCAAGACTTCAACAACCAAATCTTCATCTAACCTTCGGTTGATCTCGCCTTGCTGCGCGTCGCCGTCATAAATCTCAATGGACGCAGGCTCTAATACCGCTGGTGTCGTATCCGGGGTTGGCGTTTCTGGTGTTCCCCCTCCTGTGATTGAAATGCTCGCCGTGGCTGATGTATAACCGGAGGCAGCCGCGACGACACTCCCGCCACTGCTTGCGGGAAGGATGATGGTCGTCTGTGCTTGACCGGCGGCATTCGTTACAACTTGCGACAAAGCGACCTGATTTAGGAAAAATGTAACAGGCACACCTGCAACAGCCGGACTCACAGTCGCAGTGAGTGGTGTTGGGGTTCCCGGCGCACCCGATAATACGGTTGGTGAGAGCGAGAGCGTCCGGGTTGTGGGTTGTGGCTGAGGTTGGGGTTGGGGTTGTGGGTTTGTGGTTGCGGTGCGATCGCTACCACTATACTCATACACAATCGTGGCTCCAGGTGTTTGGCGATCAGTACCCGCAATAGAGGCAGCAACTTCGTTGGTCGTGCGATTCGTATTAAGAAACACATGAGCACTCTGATGAACTGTCAAATCTTGACTAGGACCCGCGTAGACACCTGTCGTACTCGTTTCCGCCGCATATAGGGTGCCACTACCCCTAAGAATCTTATAACGAATTTCAAGATTTGAACCGGTAACCGTGAAATCATCGTTGATCTGTTCGACTTCCGCTCCAGTGTCTCTTCTACGATAAACAGTAGGATCGCCCGTAGGACCTAAAGCCTCAACTTTATTACCTGACGCCGGCGTTCCTGTCGTTACATGAAGGGTAAAGGATATTTCAGACCGCCTAAGCCCAGGATCGGTAGCGTCTATCTCAAGCGGGACCTTACCTATTGGAAAATCCTTATCAAGTGTCGCATCTATAATTCTAATTGTATACGTGTTTGCTGTTGTAGTGCTACACACCAAAGTCATCGAACTTTTTAGCACGCCGCTCTGTTCGGTCAGATCGTTATTTCCGGTGCCAAGGAAATAATTGCTACCTTTTATGCTAACGGTTATACCACTGGGAACAACAACCCGAATCGCTTCCTCATTGTAATCGAAACGATCCGCTTCCACTACTGGACTACCGGTTGCAAAAGTCATAAACTTCGCTCTCGTGAATGTATAATCAGTAACAGTTTGGGCTACGGCAGGATCAAGAACAGTACCATCGGCATTTTGAGTCCGATCCACAGTTCGAGTTGCCGGCTTACTCGTCCGAATGTAAACAGCCTTCCCATTGTTATCATAAACATTATGACCGGTATCGACATAATAAGGTTCTGTCGGAGGGGGAAAATAAGTTGCATCCGTGTTCTCAAGAACTTTAGGAGCAGCACCGTGTGAGGATGTAGGAGATGTAACCGTGGTCAAATATCGACCAGTACCTCCAGTCGGCAACAGATTTGCCCCACTACTATGATCACCAACTGTTCGCAATTCCCTAAAATTGGTGCTACCCACATCTGCAACCAGATATCCTTGCCTGTCGATTCTCAAAGCATTAGTATTAGCATCAGTAACCCTCTGGCGTGGACTTGCATCATTATATGCCATAGCATTTCCGTTCAGCCGAACGGAAAAAGCGATCTCAAAGGGGGCATCGTTCGATTGTTTCACCTGGGTGGTATCAGATGTTGCGCTGAGTTCAAGTGCGTCTGCAATGCCCTGCACGCTGAACACCAGCACAAATGCCATCAGCATACCGAAAACGAATTTGCGCGTCATTAAGTTTTTCATGAAAAATACACCTCTTAAATTCAAACTAAAATTGTTATTTATCAGCGGTTAGCGGTTAGGGCGTTCCGCTGCGCAAATCAACGGTGTGAAGCCCGTGTGGGCTTCCCCGACTTTTGACTGTTAGCGAAAGAAAGTTCAGAAGTCTGTAAAGTTTTTAAGCGATGCTCAAGTTGAACTTGCAAACTTCCCGACTTTGCCCTGCCATTCGCCATTCGTTATCTGCCATTTTATATCGTAAGACGGACGCGACTCATGCGTCATTGCGTTTCAAATCGGTTGTATAAAGTGTCGGGATTACAAATCCCTCCTACAAAGAACAGAGATTAGAACCCTTCCTACAAGAAAGCGTTTGTCCTGTATTTTTTTGATGTGATAGGGGAACATGGGTGGGAACCCCCTTAAATTCAAACTAAATTGGTTGTTGGTTGTTAGTTTTTGGTTGTTGGTTAAGAGCCTATTCTTTAGCCTATAACCTTTTAACTTATAACCATTCGCCAACCGCTAATTGCCATTCGCCATTCGCTATTTGCTATTTTTAGGGTAAGGTCTCTATCGTTGCGGACGTGTGCCATTTTCAGGGTTCGGTGGTGGCGGTTCATCAAAGGGAAGCCCTTTTGCGATTGCCTCCTGCCGCCGTTTCTCCCAATCCGCAAGCCATTCACGGTAGACTTCGGCGCGTCCTTGTTCAACGCCTTCAGTACGACCTTGTTTAATGCCTGCTGCAGTCGCTTCCTCCATCTTGTGCGTGAAAAAAAACATAATTGTGCCTCCTAACTCGAAGATCCCTACAATACAAAGAAGCGCAAACTGTGAGAACGGAACAACTTCCTTAACAACGGTCCTAAAGGTTTCCAGTGTTGTTTGAGCACCCGTGTCTTCAACCTGCCAAATTATTACCGCATAAACAACCGTCAAAACGAACAGGATCAGAATCTGCAGAACAATCCAATCAAGTCGGCTTGATAAGAGTGTTGCTCTCGATTGTGTGCTCAAAGTTCCCTCTATGGTAAAACACCTTGTTAGGTAAATCGTATCATAAATCCGGTGGTGATGTCAAGTTTTTTTAATAGCAATTGGCGGTAACGATTGGTAGCCTTCGACAGCCAATTGCCATTAAGCAACCAACAACCATCTACTGACCTTTGTTTCTGATGTTCTTTTGTAAGGTGTGTGAATTCGGTCTATCGGCTATTAGTTACCTAATTTATGAACCTTCTTCATTAAATTTCTTTTCCGATAACGTGACTCTTTCGGTAATTTCGTTTTTAATACGATTAATTTGGGGTGTTGGTTACAGGTGGGTGGGATTTTTTGGCGTTCGACGGTTTTCCCTATAATGGTAGGTGCGGTGTTTTTGCTGGGGGTTTTTGCTGGAGGTGTTTTTGCTTGGGGTTTTTGCTTGGGTGTTTCCTCAATTTCTTCAATTTCCCCCTAACCGCACCATAAGTGTTAATTTCAGGGATTTTATCTGTTTTTTATTACATTTGAGTGCCTTTATAAGAGGGGCTACAGCCCCAGAGGGGCGACAGGTGTATAGAAGGCACACAGCACAGATTCAATAAGCCCCAGAGGGGCGACAGGTGTATAATTCAATAGATTTATTTCTCGTCTTCCTCGATTCTACCTACATGTCACCCCGCTGGGGTTCAAGAAGGCATTTTACACCCTTTTCTATAGACATTCCGCACCGCTGGTGCTGTTGTATAATCCTGAAAATCCCATAATCCTGAAAATCCCGATTCTGACAATAAAATCGGCGCGGAATGTAAAACTAAGACATATTTTGCTTTAATAACGTGGGTTTGATAAAAAAGACGGGTTCTTGTAGGTTGGGTTGAACGCCTCTGAGAACACAAGGGGAACAGATCAACCCAACCTACGTCTACTGTAGAATGGTCGCGACCAGGAGATCGCTCCTACAGAAGATGAACGATTGTGAAAAACAACAAAACCATCACGTAATTAGCACAAGTCGTATAATTCACCATAAATGACTTTGAAAAGCCTTATTTTCCTATTGGCAAAATCTCTCAAAAATGCTATAATATTTTCAGTATAGTCGGTAGAGGATTCCACCCGCGCCACAAGGTGTGGTCTCTACCACTGCTGAGTGGAATCGGGGGCTATGCCGAAGTAGACTATGTGAAACTACAGATACAAGACACATTCGTGAATACTAATAGACTCAAGCAATGACAATAAAATCCATTCTTCTTTCTTCAATTCTGCTTTGTTTAATCGCGTTACCAGCTCACGCCGAGTTATCAGATGCCGATCTTGACAAGATTCGCTTGATTGTCAAAGAGGAAGTTAAGAGCGAGATAACCGCTTCTGAAACTCGTATGAAAGAGTATATTTCTCAAGAAATCAAAACTGTCAACGTCAAGATAAGCGAAACAGACAAACGCTTAAGCCAAATCTTTTGGGTAGTCATTGCACTCATAGGTCTCATTGGGGCAGCCATAGGCGTGCCGCAATGGCTGAACAGAAAGGATCGCGAACAGTTAGAAGAATCTTTCATACCGTTGATTCTGATTTGATTCCCTACGATAATACTTCAATTTTTATTTTCAAACTCACGTTTTAACAGCACAATTTGGAAATCCCTCCTACAGGAACAATCCATCCCACAAATCATAAAATCCTGAAAACCCTGATTCAGACGAAAAAGTCTATAAACATATCACCTTTACAGGACCCTGCATCTTGCCCCTGATAAGGGCGGGGAAGTCCATACGGACTTCATACCGTTGATTCATAAAGAGGGGTTAGCTTGAAGCTGACAACAAAAAATCAGCGCGGTTTCCTAATCTCGCCTCCTTAGGGTGTCCAATTAATTCTAAACCTTACCATAGTTTTTCAATAATTTACATCCGGATGCCCGGATTTAGTCTGGGAATAGACTAAATTGTGTCCCGGGGAATGCCATACGGCATTCATACCCGGTGAAGCCCATACGGGCTTCATACCGTTGATTCTGATTTACGGACACAATTTGTCTTAACTTTACATTTCCATTCCTTGTATTACATTCTTGTTGGGGATAGCACGTAGGTTGGGTTGAACGGAATCTTATAGAAACGACGAGCGCAAAACTTACAAAGAACATCAATTCAACACAATACCAGTGAACCCAACGTTCTTTCGTTTCAAAGAATATTATACACATTTCGCCCCGCTGGGGCTTTGGTCCTGGGGGTAAGCCGATACTATAGACATTTCGCCCCGCTGGGGCTGAATCCTTAGCGACGAACATATCTCTATAAACATACCACTCCTATGGGGATGCTACAATCAAACAAGGAGCGAATAGCGGTTCGCGATTCGCAGATGGGGCACATTGTTCTCTAACACTTCAAACATAGCACTCCGCTGGAGTGCAAGAACGGAACCTTCTCTTTCTATAGATATATTGCTCCGATGGAGCAAAGAGAACCCGCTACAGATAAAGATTGATTCACGCCAGAGGCGTGATGTTGCTTCGCAGTGAGAATAGAAATCGGGAGCATCTGTAGCGGCACTCCAGCGGAGTGCTATGGCTATAGAATAACGAACATAATCAGTTCTGACTACCGACTACCGACTACTAACTACCATAAAAAAAACAAGGCGGCGAACCGAAGTCCACCGCCCTGTTGTTGTAGGTTAGTTAGAATATCCCTGAGTTACTTCTGTAATTTCAAATCGCCCCACGTCGTCGTCAACTTGCC
>JAPPNJ010000084.1 GCA_028818705.1 Candidatus Poribacteria bacterium | reverse complement strand
TCGTCCCGAGCCCGGCACCGCATCGTCCCTTACGACCTTCGGATTCTGGGCCTGAGGGTTTGGGCCGGGAGGGGCCGGGTTACCCACTTCCTCAGCCAAGGAACGACCCAGCAAACTTAGCCTCGCCAAAACTGCTGGCAACCGAACGCTGAATCCTTTATCTGTGCAACATGACAGACGATCAGAAAATCTGGGTCGACCACCCGCGATGGTCGAAGTGCTGGGACTCACTAGAGAAAATCTCGGGAGGTGAGCAAGGCATCGCCCGGAAGGCTCGTCGAAAGCGCGATGGGCGTACGGCATTTCTGAGAATCATCAAAGCCAAGAGAGACCCGGAACGCCGCACTCGTTGCTTCAGGGAAGCCAGTGCTTACCACTCCACTCGCACCTTGGGCATTCCCCGCTTATAGAGAGAGTTTGATGATGCCGTCATGCCGAAACTAAGCGATAGAGAAATGAAAGAATTGTTGGCGGAAGGGAAGCTCACCGCCATCTCCATTGATACGGGACTTTTTGACGAGAAGCGCCTACAATTGAATTCTAAGACTTTACGGGCATTTACTATCTTGAAGGAGGGGCCGTTTGATTTCATACTGTCAGGGACGGTTGCACGAGAGGTGTTGGCACACTTGAAGAACGCCGCCGTCGTATCTCTAAATTGTGCCCGAAAAGGTATCGGGAAAGCATTGCGCACCTTTGACACTCATGAACCGCAAGGGGCTTGGTTGCTGGAGAAGATAACGCATGGAAAAACATGTGAAGAAGCAGCAAATGCTTGCCTTGATCAGTATATTGCTGATACCGGTTGCGAATTACTCGACGACACAATTCTTATCGATACTGAGACACTTTTTGAGTCATATTTTGAAGGTAAACCACCATTTGGCCCAGGCAAAAAGAAGTTTGAGTTTCCCGACGCTCTCGCTTTGTTTGCTCTGGAACGTAAAGCGGTGGACCGAGGTGCGGGGATTATGGTTGTCTCGAAAGATGGCGACTGGGGTTCGTTTTGTGAGGCCTCAGAAAACCTGTATCTCGTGCCAGAAATAGAACGCGCACTTGCACTAATTATGAACGCGCCACCGATGCTTAAGAAAACCATACTAGCTTGGGCGCAGGGAGAGGAAGACGGGGCAGCGGCTCTGCGCGCTTCCTTAGAAGCTGCTGTTAGACGCTTCGACTTCCAAGTTATGGTAACAACATCGTCGGGCATGTGCGACTTGACCGCTTGGGCGGCAACTCCGAAAGACCTTACATGGCCAGACGAACGCTGCGTGGACATTATCGACTATAAGCATATTGAGGAAGACGAAAGCATCAGCCTCACCGTTAGCTTGCCCCTCACCGTCGCCATAGAGGTTCCTGTCGAAGTTGGTATTTCTTTATGGGATGACATTGACAAGAAGTCGGTCTCAATAGGAGGGCGGACTATCGACGTTGATCAAGAGATATGTGCGACAATCACCGCAAGCGTTAATATTCGTTCGCTTGGAACAAAGGACGAAGATATTATATTTGTTGAAGCTGATTTTGATGACAACTGGTTTGAGATGTATTTAGACGAAGCTAACGTGTTTGTGCATTTAAGCGGGAAGACAAAGATTGAGATTTAGAAATTTACTCTGCCATGTCCATGTGCAAGACAGTAGGTATTGTTGAGGGTATTGATTTGTGATTTCGTTGCAATTCTGGATTTATCTGCATAAAGGTATACGGGGTTTCACAAGAGTGGGGGTGTTTTAGTGCCCCTGAAACCTGCGGGCCAACTGATTAGGGCTAGTTGACATTCGTTGTTCACATTTTGCGTGAAATCTAATTCAAACTTCCAAATTGGAGGTTTGAATGGACGAAGATCGTTTTGCGATTTCTGACGAGGCCTGGAAGAAAGTTGAACCGCTTTTGCCAGGCGAAACAGGTGATACTGGTGCGACCGGTCGCAATAACCGAAGGCCCTCGGACCCTGGGATTCTGGGCCTGAGGGTCCAGGCGCATTACGGCAGAAATGCGGAGCGGACTGCACC
>JAPPNJ010000154.1 GCA_028818705.1 Candidatus Poribacteria bacterium | reverse complement strand
ATATCAATATCTGTGAAAATAACAAAAACAATGAGTTAATTAGCACAAGGCGTAAGATTTGTTAGTTATTTCCAGTTTTGGGGAGACAGAAGAAAATCGCTCGGATGTTAATAGTGATTCAAGCAAATTCTATAAGGGCAGGCGTTCGTACCTGCCCTCTTCCCTTTTTTAGGTATATTTTCCTCTTGAATCTTCTTTGCAAATGCCGTATTATTTTAATGATGATTGTGGTAACATTTGTCGGTTTCGTAAATGAACCTGTATCCCAGTGAGATTTGGCTATATGAGAAGATTTGGTACGCAGGGGCCTGTGAACCCTGAACAGCATTACGTTGTCCCTCGCACGGAAGAACTCACCGAGTTTATTAAACGCGTCAAAGAAGGTCGTTATATCGTCATCTTCGCACCCCGGCAAACAGGAAAGACAACCTTCTTCTACGCCGCTATGGATATCCTCGCCTCAGAGGCACCGACCTACCTTCCTATTCATTTAGATTTTGAGGCATATAAAAACCTTGCCTCTTCCGATTTTTATAGTAACCTCACCGAAGATATCCGCGAGGAAATCGAGAATATTTACGACAACCGCGGAGAAAAGCCCTCCGAGACGTTAAGGGATTTTTTAGAAAACACAACCCTAACCGACAATGTGTCAATGCTTAGAGGTTTTAGGGCATTGGCGAGGGTGTTAGAAAATCAACAGGTTGTTATCCTCATTGATGAGTTTGATGGCATTCCGCCGGCAATCGTGAGCGATTTCTTGTATGCGCTCCGCCGCATCTATATCTCCAGGACTTCTCCCCGATGTCCCCACAGCCTTGGCATTGTCGGGGTCAAGAGCATCGCGCAACTCAACTATGATCGTTCTGTCTCTCCGTTTAATATCCATGACGATTTTGCGTTGCCTAACTTCACGCTTGCACAGGTACAAGAACTGTTTGGGCAATATACCGCTGAGGTCGGACAGGCTTTTGCGCCGGAAGTGTCTGAAGCCATTCACAAACAGACAGGGGGCCAACCCTTCCTCGTCAACCGATTCGCGCAGATACTCACAGAAGAAATGGACATTCCGAAAACTGAAACACTCACAATGACACATTTTTCACAAGTACACCGACAACTCTTGGAGGAACGGAACACTAACATTGAACATCTCTTGACCAATATCCGTACGGATCGCCGCTTTGAAACTATACTTATGCAAATCGTCTCCTACGAGAACAGCGTGCAATTCAATCCCGACAATGACATTATCAATGAACTTGCTACCTATGGTGTCATCACGAGAGGTGCTGACAAAAGATGCGAGATTGTTAATCCGATTTACCTGCACCGTATCATACAAGCATTCAAACCGATAGTCAACGGATTGGAGAACGATTACTTCCCCGAAGACACCGATGCATTTCAGTATCTCACCGACACTGGACAAATCCAGATGGAACGGCTCTTAGATAACTTCCGAGACTTTATTGCCCGCGCAGGGTTCAGGATCCTACAAGTCCCTGAAACACCGCAAGAATTCATTGGACAGCATCTCCTCTTCGCCTACCTTGATCAGTTCGTTGTTAGTGTGAACGGGGCAATGTATATGGAAGTCCCAACCGGACGCGGCAGGATGGATCTGATCATCCTTCACAACCAGAGAAAATATATCGTTGAAACAAAGATTTGGAGAAGTGAAAGAGGTTATACCGACCAGAAGCAACAACTCGCGGTGTATCTCGCGACAGAAGGCGTAACAGAGGGCTACTACCTTGTGTTCGATCACCGAGAGGCACCGGAACCGCGTACAGAAACAGAGACAATAAATGGACGGACGATTCGGAGTTACGTTATTCCTGTGGTGCAAGAACGTCCTTCAACAAGATTAAAATCAATCGGGAGTTAAAGGAACCGAAAATCGATTACACCTTAAATTCACCCTTGCCTACTTTAAGCTGTCGGAACAACCATCTCGCGCTTTTATTGTAGTGCCATCGCTTATTAGGGCCGGATTTTCGCAAATTTAAGACAAGTTTTT
>JAPPNJ010000166.1 GCA_028818705.1 Candidatus Poribacteria bacterium | reverse complement strand
TAGCAATCTGCTTGTTGATATTGCTGGACCCGATTTGAAAAAAGAGGAAATGATCAAGTCACCTGTACAGGTATCATCATTTTCAGGTATGAACTGGCAAGATACACTGAGCGAGGCTGCCGCTGAACTTGAGAGACTTGATACCGAAGCAAGATTGCTTGAAAGTAGCACGGATCGGTATATCCGCCCAATTGCCGTTGTACGCGTCGAGCGAACGGGTAAGGATCAGCAGGATAACAATTATGTCCATGCCGAGAATGTCCGAGATTATCTTACACAAAACTTAAGGGTGCCTCCGGATGCAATACGCGTTAAATCTGCCACACAGAACGAACTTCAAGGAGAAGACTTGCTATCCAAGAATTCGCAGGTAAAATGGATCATTACAAAAGCAGCATTAATGGAGGGATGGGACTGCTCATTTGCCTATTTGTTAGTGGTATTGGACAGGACACGATCGCAGAATGCAATTACGCAACTCGTGGGGCGGGTCATGCGGCAACCCCACGCGCAACTCACCGGTAGAGAATCACTCGATCAATGCTATGTTTTTTGCAATGACACCGATGTTGATGACGCTGTCAAACAGGTCAAGAAGGGATTAGAATCGCAAGGACTCACTGGCTTAGAAGATAAAATCTTAGGTAAGGGAAATATCCAAGATCAAGCAGATTTCCAAACGGAAACCGTCCACCGCCGCAAGCGATTTCGGGGTCAGGAGATTTATCTACCAGTGGTGCGCCATAAGGATGGACCAGAATGGATTCAACTCAATTATCAGGCGCATATTTTACCGCATATAGACTGGTTTAAAATTAAACCACCCGATCCGAACGCATCAGCACCCGATGGTGCAAGATTGCGGACCGCGACAGTTAATGTTGGCGATGCACCGCCCGTTTTCTACGAAGACCAAGAACCACACATTGAGAAAAATATTAGTGTATCCGATTTTGCGCTCTGTCTGTCGGATATTGTCCTAAATCCATGGCAAGCCGCTCGGATTGCAGAAGAATTGATCGAAGGCCTCAAAACGAGCGGAGAAACCGATGAGAAAATCTACGATAGACGTTCTTACCTCATACCTACGTTGCAGGAACATGTAGCGAATGAAGTAGAAAACCAAGCCGAGCAAATATTTCGTAAGAAGTTGGATACGGGAGAAATCCAATTTGACTTGGATGTAGGTGAACCCAATTATAAACTGCGACAAAGTTACAAAATTGAAGTTCACGCCAATCAAAATCTACTTACAAAATACGGTAAACCTGTCCAACTCAGTCTGTTTGAACCGATGTATGAGTATCCCTCAGATAATGAGTTAGAAAAGAATTTCGCACATTTTCTTGATGGTGAGAAGGCACTTCAATGGTGGCATCGGGTCATGGCGCGTCAACAGGGCGAGTATTACGTGCAAGGCTGGAACAAACAACGCATCTATCCAGATTTTGTTGCAATGGCAAAGGAAGTTGAAGGCATGACGCGCGTCCTAATTTTTGAGACCAAGGGACAACAACTGGAAAGTAACCGGGACACTAAATACAAACAAAAAGTGTTAAAAACACTTGAAAAAGCATTCAACACTACCAACGATACGAAAATGCGTGAGACTCCAACACAGACAGGCATCTTTCGATTGGTCTTCAACGCGCAAGAATTTCAAGAAATATCCGCACAGTTGAATGAGGGTAGGTATTCTACGGAAAGTTAGTATAGCGGCACATGGGGTCCGCTCTTACTTATAGAAACCCCAATTTGGCGAAGCAATCAACCCTGAATAGAGGTGGAAAATGAATATATCTAATTATAGGACTTTCAAAGTTTTCAGTGAGTATGAATTATCGCACTATATTAGAGAACAGAGAAATGAAATACAATCGGAAATTAACCGTAAATCAGAAAACGATATTCTTAACGAGGATCAGACAGATTACATAAACTACCTTGTTGAGAAGTCCACTATTGATCCGATATGCCTTTATTTCAAGGAAAAAAATACGCAATAAGTAGTTTTGGGATTAAAAAAAGGTTATGAAAAAGTGTGATAAACC
>JAPPNJ010000082.1 GCA_028818705.1 Candidatus Poribacteria bacterium | reverse complement strand
TACCTACGATCTATTGATGATTACTCACTTCTTGATACATTGGATAAATATCAGCAGAATATTTTCGCATAAAATGCGGGAAAACACGCCTACGATAGCCGTTAAAAAACTATAGTGTAAATTAAAGAAACACTTAAAGTTAATTTTAATAACAAGTTTTTAAATCGCTATAATGTCTAATCCAGATCTGTACAGTACAGCAAGAACAGTTTCAAGTACAGCATCTCGTGTGAGATCACTTGTGTCAATCTCAATTGGGTCAAAAGTACGGTAAATCTGTAGCACAGTTTCGCGGCGCGTAGTGTTCGCTGCGAGGTTGTTTTCCTCTGTAGTAACAGGTTCACCGCGTCCCCGCATTCGCTTTGCCCGATTCTCCTCATCAATCGTAAGCAGAATAACTGTATCCGGCTTGAGGAGTTCGGGTGGATAACGACCTTGCCATTCCTGATCGAGATCCGAATCGTCATCCAGTGCAGCAAAAGCGATTGTGCTCGTCCAATAGCGGTCCATGACGACATGACCCGCTTGTAGTGCTACTTCGGCTTGCTCGCTTGCTATGAGGTTCGCTGCTCTATAGTAAGCGCGTCGTTGAGCCGAGGGGCGATCGTCAAAATATGAACGAAGATCACCATCTATAAATTCCGGTGCCTCCAATCTCGGAGGACATTGAAGGAGATTCGCATTAAGGGCCTCGGCTAACTTGGCTACTAAAGTAGACTTACCGGTCGCATCAAGTCCCTCAATGACAATGAATTTACCAGTCATATTTTCCTCCTCGCTGACGAAACCGATTGAGATCGCTTGAAACTTGCTCCAAGGCTTTCTCTACACCAACTTCCAAAATTGGCTCACTGTATGTATAGAAGCCGTGCGCGTTATCAAAAAAGCGGCCTGCAGGATCAATCATAAGGTAACTTTCTGTCATCGCCTCATTATTCTCTGGAACCACCGTGACTCCATCGTTCTCAACAATGCGATTGCGCCGGACATACGCTTCAAATTGTTCTGTCGTGATAATGGACTCATCAATCTGCTCGTCATTTTGACCTTTGACAGGAAGAACTTGAAACAGTTTCCAACGTTCAGGTTTTGCCTCTCTAATGAACGAAGTAAAGTTTTCTTCCCAAGTTACGGAAGTTACAACGGTGTTAATCTTCAAGCGAATCCTATGCCGCTTTATCTTACCGATGATGTCCAAATATTCTGCTTCGATGATAGGAACTTTGCCTGCTATAGCACGCCCCAGACGTAGTAATTTTTCTGGGTCAACGGTATCAATACTCAAACCGATCCAATCAAGGCTTCCGTTCAGATCATTTAGCCATTGGTCGGTGATTCTTGAGCCGTTGGTGACGATAGAGGTAACCATCCCATGCTCCTTTGCCCGTGTAATCAACTCCGGCAACCAAGGACAAAGCATGGATTCACCACCAGCAAAATTGATTTTCTCAAAGTCGAATTCGGCAACCCGATCGACAACCGAGATACACTTTTCTTTTCCTAGGTGACCTTTGGGGAGATCCATCTCTCGTTTCACATCTTGGAACGTGGCAAAGCAGAACCCACATCGCATGTTGCAGGGTTCCCAGAGATGGAAGTTGACTGATGGAATTTTCGGTGAAAATACCGAGGCATTGGTGATTTTCTTCACTATTTTCTCCAATGATTTCGTAGGGATAAGAATATCCTACTAATTTCCCGTATGGATGCGTCATCGCACGATCCCAAATGGAATCCTAAAGAGGCATTTATAATCCTCAAAGTGCTCACATCACATACTGGGATGTGTTTTATAGAAGTTGACAGAAAAAATATCTCAAATTCTATCAACTAACTTTTGAAAGAACATTAAAAACAGATAGGAAGTGTGACTATTGAGCCACGAAGTTAAGTATAACGACTATAACGAAACTTGAAAGCAGAGGTTGACACAAAGAAGAAATAACTTGATCAATCTCTACTACACAACCCTTATTTACCTTTCTTAGACGGTGCGTTGTCTCGCCCTTTACTAGTAGTCTTTCAATGTTGAGTTTACGATAAAGTTGTTGACTTTTTGGAGATT
>JAPPNJ010000201.1 GCA_028818705.1 Candidatus Poribacteria bacterium | reverse complement strand
GGGTGGTGGATCTGGTGCTCGCCGAAACGCGGGAAGGCGTTTTCTGAGCGTCGGCTTGTTAGGAATGCGTCGCACAAGAGATGACTGGAAGAGCAATCCCCATTAAAAAAATCCTAAAATAAGGTAATTGACATGGGTAGTTTGTTTGATAGCACTGAAAACCTAGAAGACATAGGAGAAATATACGACAGGATGGAAGCCAACTGTCCCAACCCATCCTCCACATCTGAAAGACTCTGGGAACAGCGGCATGCACGTAAAATAGCCCCTCATAATACGGGGAAAGAAACATTGCTCGAAAAAGCCGTGGCCATGTTAGCTTCCAACGATTACATGCCTGGGTGGTTCAACCAATGTCCGACCGCCTCCGGGATTGGCGACTCAGCCAGGAACAGGCACAGCAACGTCGACCTCGTTCACTGGGATGGAAAAAATAAACACGCCCGCCTAATCGAGTTGAAAACCGGAAGCGACGACCCTCTTTCTGCACTACGCCAGGTGCTTGGGTATGGTGCCGTCTACATTTTTTGCCGAACTCACAAAAACGAATTACCTCTTCAGGGGAGACCCTTGATGGAGGCCCGACACATCTCGCTTGAAGTTGTCGCACCCAGTTTTTATTATCATGGCAATTACGACCTCGCAGGGGTAGTTGCGCGGATGCGCCAATCACTCGATAAATTTGACGTTGGTTCTAGAATCGACGGATTGACGATGTCCCTGAACGTACTCGCCTTCCCAGCAAACTTCAACGAACTGCCTTTCAAGAACGGAGAAGAAGTAAGGCTAAAATGCGACACCGATAATTTAACCCGTGAAGGCAGGATTATCCGGGATGCATTCAACGGATTGGTTTCTGTCGCATAAAGAGGCGACGAAACGGATTTTTGTTGGCGCTCCGGACCGGCAGATACGATAGGTAACGAATGATCGCCCTGTTCTGGAAACAAGAAATTCCTGCGCCTTCAGTTCCCAAAATTCACGTGTTCATGAATAGCGACCAGCCGCTTTCGATCTATAACGAGTTCATGCGCGAGACCGAACTGCCCACACTGCGCTAACGGCTTGCCGCCGGCGCAATCCACGAATTTCTTGAAGTCGCTATAATTCTCCTCACCCTTTTGCGGGTCGTATGAGCTCGTCTTGAAGACCAAAACATACAAAACTACCAAGTCTTGCCGAACCGCAACCGTTCCCGCCGCTGCGGTCAGCAACTGATAGCGGATGTCGGCAAACCTGGAATCCTGCGGCGGATCAAACTCCGAAAAATACCGTGAGAGCAACTGCTCTACTCGCTCAGGCGCTTTGGTACGTGGATTGGATTGCCGGGTTTTCAGGGCATCCCGATATCTTTCTCCTACTGCTTTGCCGAATGTTTCATCGACTTTCGCCTCCACGCCTACGAACAGGCTCTTCCCGGAGCCGATGTTACCGAATATCCCGAGATCGAGCTGACTCGGATTCCTGTAACGATCAAATTTCGCTTTATATTCCGGCGTAGCCCATTCGAAAGTAACGTTCTCCGATAGAACGGACGATACACGGGATTCGAGTAGAGCCGCACCGTTGCGATTTAGAATGAAATCGGCAAGGGAATAAGCGCTTCGATCCTTTTTCCAATGTTCAGGTTTTTTAGTGCGTTTTATAAAATGCTCCCGCCATTCATTGAGGGTAGATATCGCACCGCTGTGATGATCCACGATTTTCATCTCTTCCCGGTTCCCCTTGCCGTTTCGCAGGGACAGGTCGCGACCTGTCCCTACAGGGTCGGATGCTCTAAGCGAATTCTAGCGCGACATCGCCCGTGGCATCCATCCGGCTCGGAAAATAATGCAGCAGAATCAAGGCTTCATCAGGCTAACGACTTCTCTCTAATCGCGTTTTGGGCCCAGTAACACTCCCATCCCCAAACCCCTGATCGCATTGACCGCCTAAGTCAAAACAAACTAGACTGCGCCCATTCAACATATATGGCGGATGCGCGGCCCGGTGATGCGCGCAAGATGGGACGGAAAAGTGCGAAACATCGAACGAAATCTCTCCTGGATTCTCCTTCTCTCGCTCACGCTGA
>JAPPNJ010000127.1 GCA_028818705.1 Candidatus Poribacteria bacterium | reverse complement strand
AATCTCAAAAAAGTCAACAACTTTATCGTAAACTCAACATTGAACGACTACTAGTGTCATTAATCGTAAAAAATTCGACTGTTTTCTGGTTTCAATTCCCTTCAAACGGGAAAGCGTATCCAAAGCAGATAACAGTTGGGAATGTGCCAGACGCAACACATGTGTTTCAATTCCCTTCAAACGGGAAAGCGTATCCAAAGGCAGGTTGTTGTTGAGATGTTCAAGGCAGCCAAAGCGGTGTTTCAATTCCCTTCAAACGGGAAAGCGTATCCAAAGTTCAGCGCCGCTGAAGAGTTTCTCGCACTGTACGAGTTTCAATTCCCTTCAAACGGGAAAGCGTATCCAAAGAAAGCATATCACCGTAAAATGGGATAAGCACGGCAAAAAGTTTCAATTCCCTTCAAACGGGAAAGCGTATCCAAAGATGAGCGTCGGAAAGCAAAAGGCAAGCGAGGCAGTTTGTTTCAATTCCCTTCAAACGGGAAAGCGTATCCAAAGCGAACGGGGTGAATGAAATAAGAATCGACTATGATTCCGTTTCAATTCCCTTCAAACGGGAAAGCGTATCCAAAGGTGCTGAGGTTACCCTCCCACCCCCCTCAGTACCAAATTTGGTTTCAATTCCCTTCAAACGGGAAAGCGTATCCAAAGTAGAAGATAAAATGGAAGAATTACAAGACGAAATAGTTTCAATTCCCTTCAAACGGGAAAGCGTATCCAAAGGTTGGAAAACCAGGATCCTGATGCGGGATTGCCTGAGTTTCAATTCCCTTCAAACGGGAAAGCGTATCCAAAGACAAGAATCCTGGAGACAATGGCTTATTGAACAAGGCGTTTCAATTCCCTTCAAACGGGAAAGCGTATCCAAAGACACTCTGGCGTTCAAGTTCGCAGTGCTGCGTATTCCGCGTGTTTCAATTCCCTTCAAACGGGAAAGCGTATCCAAAGTCGCGGTTCGTCGGATCAACCCCGAGGGCACCAAGCCGTTTCAATTCCCTTCAAACGGGAAAGCGTATCCAAAGAGACCCCATTTTAAGCCCAGTGGGGCCGTGGCTCTAAAACGCCAAAACCAAACGAGAAGTTCGCGCACCTCTTTTTGACCCTAAAATTGAGGTAAAAACGCGACAAACCTTGATAAACACTGGCACAAACGAGAATTTCTGCGGAAAATACCGAGAAATACAGACAGTGCTTGGGTTTTCGTGCTTTTTGAACTGATGATTTGCCGGACAGCCGAATCTCGTTTGCTGCTATTAAGTATACCCTTAATTAAGAAAAATGTCAAATTTTTTTGCGATAGGTTTATTTTTTTCACAAAGGGTAAAGGGCGAGGTGACCTCGCCCTTACGGATTGGGCATTTATCGGTGGTCGGAAGTATGGCAGAAATTCGCATTTAGGCACGCACACGAAACGGTTTGTATACTGATTCTTCCTCCATAATCACGCGTGCGAGATGCCGGACTTGCAGTTCAATTGCGCGAAGGTAAGTCGTTTGCTCATTGCGGGTTGGATGTTGGAACGGCTGTTGCATCCGTCCGTAGTACCCCGTAAGAAATCGGTCCAGGGCGGTTTTCGTAAAACGGATGCCTTTGTCTGTCTGCTGAAAATCATCTAACCCCACTCGGTTGCGGTTGACAAGTGAAAGCACATACCCATCCACAATAACCTGTCGGAACTCTTCCATTAAATCGGATGCTAATGCGGCGTGTCCGTGTTTGGGTTGATGGAAATAGCCGCAGTAGGGGTCTAAGCCGACGACATTGATGAAAGTGTAAACATGGTTGTGCAGGAGTGTATAGCCGAGTGAGAGCATGGCGTTGATTGGGTCCGGTGGTGGTCGAAACTGCCGCGTTGTGAAGCCCAAATCACGTGCCAGAAATTGTCGGAACGCTTGATAATGCGCGACGGCTCCGGTGCCTTCGTATCCGAGCAGCGATTCCAGATTCTTGGCGCCTTCAAGTTTTTCCAGAGTTTGACGCGCAGCGCGCGTTGCTGATTTCACCTCAGCATTTTGGGAGCGTTGCCGTTGCGAAAACCGGATGGCGTTCGTTATTTTGCCGCGGACGAAACATTTCGCTAATTCAAGGCACCGTTGCGGATCTTCGGCAACGGCGTATTGCTGCTTGCGAATCAGTGTATCCTTGGCGTAAGGCGGTTGAAGTTTCCCTCTGTATTTCCCGCGTGAAGAGAGGAAAGAGACCGGAATGTTCTTGTTAAGCAGGTACCCTATTGTTGGTGTTGTGATGTGTCCGTTGCCGAAGATGACGACTTCGTCGAGGTGGACAATTGGGATTTCCTGAAGCACGTCTCGTCCTTTTTTGACGATCACTTGGTTTCCAGATTTATGGAGCATGGCTCCTTGTTGGGTGATGTAGAGAATTGCCATTCGTTATCTCCTATTGTTCTGTCCATCTTTAATTGTAGATAGATTGGTTCGTAGTAGTGCGATTTATCGCACGTCTTCTGGTCAGAAACGGGCAATGAATTGCCCTACTACAAACGGGCAGGTTCGTAGTAGTGCGATTTATCGCACGTACTGACATTACCAAATTAAAAAATTAATCTTCATAAAGTTTGTGCTACAGTATTGGATTTGCGTTTCGCACAGACTAACAGTCTATGCTACACTTCGCCTCTCGCTGTGTGCCGCGTTTTTTGAAACGTTTGCCGAGTTGTGTCGCAATGTTCCTGCCGTTCTGGGTTGCATGTTGTCCGGCGCGTCTGACTTGAACGGCTCCCTGTTTCAGGGTACGTTGGAGTTGATTCTGTAAATTCTTCGCTCGGGATTCAGGGATGGGTTGATAACACCCATCCGCGTCAAAGATGTGCCCAAGGAATTCAATACCGGTGTTGAAGTCTGTGATTTGCGTCTTTTTTGCGTTGAATCCTAATTTGAGCCTTGCGAGTTGTTTTTCAGCATACTGAAGTGCGTGCCGTGCTCTGCCTTCGCTTCGGCAAAGGAGGAGCAGGTCGTCGGCGTATCGCACCATCCGTATCCCTGCTCGCGTCATCGCCTTGTCAAACGGGTGAAGATAGATATTCGCTAACAGCGGTGAGAGCGGTGAACCTTGGACGATCCCGATTTTTCGGGGGCGGCTCATCCGCTCTTTCACAATGCTTCCGACAGTGGGTGCGGCGAGTGCAGCAACTACCAGAGGCGCGATGATGAGGAGTTGCTTTGTTGCAAGCGGTTTCCACAGCCGTTTGGCATTGGCAAGTAGCAGAAGGAGTCCATCTCGCCCTAAGTTCGTCAGCATCTCCTTTCCGGTGTGCGCTAATGGGGCAGCGTGTGCCGCGATTTCGGGTTCGTCAACACCCCACTCGTCTTCTATTGATACGTTTTGATATTCGTTGTAGTGTTCAATGTGTGGTGTGCGGTGTAGAAGTTGATTGATTACTTGCTCAACGCCTTCACCGACATGGTGCACTGTGTTTTCGATATGCGTGCTCCATGTCGGAAGTTTAGGCGGTTGTAGAATGCCGCCCATATCTAACCACATCTGAATAAGCCGGATGATTGGCGGCTCGTTCATAGATGCTCGGAGAAAACGCATTAAAATATGCGTATCCATTCTATCAAAGAATTTCTCAATGTCTGCCCGGACACCCCACGTATACCCTTCTGCGCGGATAGCGGCGGCCTCTGCGATCGCGTGCGGGACACCGCGATTGGGACGATAGGCGAAGCTGCACTCCAGAAATTTGGCTTCGTAGATCGGTGAAATCAGATCACAAACGGTGCGTTGAACAATCCGATCTTTCAATGCCAGCACCGAGAGCTCCCTTGTGCTGCCGTTCGATTTTTTCATCGTGAACTTCTGAACTGGAAGCGGATAGTAGCGTTCTTCGACAAGTTCACGCGAGAGTTGACGGAGATGTTTCGTGAGATCTGCCTCAAACTGTTGAATGGTAACGCCATCGATGCCAGGGCCGCCTTTGTTGGCACGGACTTTTCGCCATGCAGTGTGTAGTGTGTCAGGTTGATAGAGTTGTGCCGTGAGAGACGTGTTTGGTGTGTAATCGAGCATTCGGAATCCTCCGCTTATTGATGCGCGTGCTGATAGCGCACTTTGTTGAAGAGTCGGAAATTGTATTAGGTTAATTGGGAAAACGACGAGATATTGAGCAAACAATACGTGCGATAAATCGCACTACTACGAGCCGGTTTGTTTGTAGTCGGGCAATTTATTGCCCGTTTAATTCGGAAAACGACGAGATATTGAGCAAACGAATTTATAGAGTCTGCAACCGTTGAAAAGGAGAGTAAAAATTTACGATTATTTTTTTGGAATCGCGGATTTCGCGGATTTTAAGATAATCTATTGTCTAGGGGGCACCTCTCTATCGGAGTGAAGAAACATAAGTGTCGATTTTAGAAAAATAACCGGCGCGCCCTCCAGACCGGTAGATACGGTTTCCTAACCGCATCGGATACTCCGCGAAAACCTTCAGTTACAGTGCTTGCCAAATAGGGGTTCCGCTAAACAAGAAACCGAGAACTTAGTTTGAATAAGTCCGGTTCGGTTGGGAAACCGAACCTACCGGACCTGGGTAAGTGAGACCCGATCCAAGAGGGTTTTGAAGTCATCAAGGGTTCCGCAGAGTATCCGGTTCGGTTGGGAAACCGAACCTACCGGACCTGGAAGAATATCCTAAATTGATACCTATGGGGGTTTAAAAAAATCTCCTATAAAAACGGGGAGTCGTTTTGGATTATAACTTGATTTATGAGCGGGAGTAACATATAATTCAGTCGTGCTGATGCAATCCTTAAATGCTAATAATGGAGACTGAAAAACTGTGAACTACCGTGATATTTTAGAAAATATTAGACTTGCCTTCCCTCAACCTACGTCTGACCCGATACATGATTCGTATTTCGTGCATTCCATCATGCGTGCGCTGGACCAGGTGGACGCGCTCAAGACACATCTGCCGATGCTCGGGAGTATCGTCTCTGGGGACTTTGAAAAAGCGCGACAGACGGCTTTACCGGACGCTATGTCCTCGGTTGAGGCTGTCACGGCTGAGCTGATTGGTTATCTCCGCGGGATGACGATCTTTGGGCATCCTCGGACACAACAGAACGTTATTCCGCCGACGACAATACCAAGCGTGATAGGCGTGCTGCTCGCTTCCCTCTACAATCCGAACATCAGTTGGGACGAGTATAGTCGCCTCGCGGCGTTGGCTGAAGTTGAGGTTGTCGGCATGACCGCGAAAATGGTTGGCTACGACACGGAAAAGGCGAGTGGTGTGTTTACTTTTGGCGGTACCGGAACGACACTCTACGGGGTGAAACTCGGTCTGGAAAAGGCGTGCCCGGGGACGATGCAAAACGGGACACCTGAAGAGGCGGTTGTGTTCGTATCAGACGCAGGGCACTACTGTGCAACGAACATTGTCGGTTGGCTCGGCATGGGAACAAACAATTTGGTGACAATCCCAACGACGTATGACAACGAAATTGACCTCGCCCACCTTGAAAGGTCGGCTCGGGAAGCACTTACAAACGGGAAAAAGATTGCTGCGATTATTGCAACGTTGGGCACCACGGATGCGTTTGGGTTGGACGATTTAGAGAGCATTGTGGCGTTACGAGATACACTCGTTGATGAATTCCAACTGGATTACCGTCCACATATTCATGCCGATGCCGTGATTGGATGGGCCTGGTCGGTATTTAACAATTATGACGTTGAAGAAAATCCTTTAGGCTTCCGCCCGCGTACGGTTCGCGCTTTGGCGGGTGCGTGCCGCCGCATACGACACCTCTCCCTTGCAGATTCTGTCGGGATCGACTTTCATAAGACGGGTTTTACGCCTTATATCTCCAGTCTCGTCCTTGTCAAAGATCAAGCGGACCTTAATTTGGTGAAGCGTCATCCGGAACAGATGCCGTATCTCTATCACTTCGGTGAACATCGTCCTGGCATGTATACACTTGAGACATCAAGAGCGGGGACGGGTCCCCTTGCTGCCCTTGCAAATCTCCGACTGTTCGGGGAACAAGGGTTGCAGGTTATCCTCGGGCACATTGTTGAGATGACACAACTCCTTCGGGAACACCTCGAAGGCCACGCGGGTACCACCGTCCTGAACCGAGACAATTTTGGCACCGTCACCCTCTTCCGCGCCTATCCAGAGGGTGTGGATACCTTCTCAATCAAGCGACAGGAATTTGAGGATGCCGCCTACCGTGAAAGTTTGATCGCCCATAACGCCTACAACCAAGAAATCTTCCAATACGTGCATTCGGAGGCGATGGAGGGTCGGGGCGTGGTCATCTCTACGACGGACTGTTACCGACATACCGCCTATGGCGAACCGATTGTCGCGTTGAAATCGTATATCCTATCTCCGTTTGTGGATGAAGCCGATGTAGAGAGTGTTGTTGCCAAGGTACTGGAAGCACGGGCACAGGTTGCAGGAAAATAGTCCTTGTGCTTCGTCAAGTCATAAATGATTGGTATATCGGGCGGGGCAACCCCGCCCCTACGAACACTTCTATCCATCAGATGAGTGTGGAAATAGCACGAGTGCTACGGCATCGAACGGCTCGTGAAAAGTGGCGATTCGAGCATTTCAAGGAGCGTCCGTTTGCGGCGGTGTCGGTCTCGGAGGACTTTTAGATAAGTTTTCCACTGACTTTCTTGGTCAAGGTGCTGATAGAGTTTCTGTGCCCCGGTCAGGTAATGCTGAACTGTTTTATAATCCGTGCGTTTCGGTGAGGTTAACACCTGTTCAATCAGTCCTTGATAGAGCATAATAGCGGTTTCCAGACAGTGCCCTTCCACTAAGGTGAGGAGTTGCTCGGTAAAATTCGGGATACGGCTGGCAAGTGGATTTTTGAGGATATCCCAGTATGCCTCAATCGTTAGTGAGAATTCTTCGAGTGCCTCCCATACCGTATCCTCATCCTGACGTTCCAGCAGAAGATTGATAAAAGCGGGGGCAGCCTCTTCGCGTCGAGCGAGTCGGAAGGCTGCTGCGATCTGTTCGTTGTTAAGATGGAGATATAGTAAAAGTTGGACGTGTGTCTGCCGATCGCGACTTTCATCGAGGCGTGGTTCAATTGCGGTTTGGAGATCGGTTGTGTCTTGGGTGGTACAGAGCTGCTTGAGCAGGTGGATGAGGTGTGGTGTGAAAGCGGCTTCTGCCTCGAAGCTCAGTTCCAGTAGTGGTCGGTGGTATTCACGAAGTGCGGTCGGTTCCTGTAACGTGTCGGCGATCTGGACAAACTGCGTTGTGCATGTACCGACGAATCGTGGCAATTCAGCGTTTTGAAGTGTATCTTCGTAACGGACAATAGATTGGTGTATCAAGGCATAAAGGATTGACAATGCGAATTCCGTTGCCCCCGCTTGTGCCAATGATTCAGCATGTCGGACGAGTTCTGTCAGCTGCGCGATGACTTTGTGGAGTTGATGCTGTTCGAGAAATCCATCCCCGAAAAGGCGATCAATCTGTTCTCGGTAGGCTGTGGTTGTCGCGGATGTGACGATAGTGGCGGCTGATGCTGGAGGCGTGTCTCCGAATTGGGATTCCGTTACGCCATCTGTATAGGTTTTCACGACCGGCACCAATGCGGGTTCGCGTTTGAGGAGTTCGGCAATAATGTCCAAAAGGGTGGCTCTCGGTTTCTCAGCGATGGCGGTCAGGACAGGTTCTATGGACTGAATCTCGTCTCGTTCATGAACGTAAGTGAGTAGCAGTGCAACGATGTGTTTACAGTCGCCACCCCAATCGTAGGGGCAGGAACACGCTGCGTCAGCGATCCCTGTGGATGTCAACTCGACAGAGACGCTATACGGTTCGTATTCTGATCCTTGGCAATTGGCAGAGAGCGTCGAGCCGTGAAACATCGGGTTTTCGATCATTTCCTGGTAGAAATAGTCTTCACCGCGCGCAAAGACTTTCTTTGTGCATCGCTCTTGAATCTGGTCTTCGGTGATGTTCGGATATTGCATATTAGACCACAATCGTTTGGGGGGTTATCGTTACGTCTCCGACAGCGGGGACTTCAATCCGTCCGACACAGGCGCGACACAAGGCGTAGTACCGAACGGAATCCTCGTCGGCATCGATGATGCCGTTAACGGCTTGTTTCATCTGCTCGAATTGGGATCGGGTGAGATGCGCTTCAAATACGCTATATTGGACGCGGCTCCCAAAGCCTTTGAGTACTTTCGCGAGCTGGTTGCGTCTCTGGTTGTCTGGGATATCGTAAGAGATGACATAGAACACCGAATGGACCTCCCTCGCTTTTTTCGGTTTCGTTTTGTTCAACGCAACCTACAATTTTTACATACGCCGAACTCACGTTAGGATACCAGCCTTGTCGTTAGCTTGTCAAGAAAAAATCATTTGAAAATAGGTTTCGGATGTAGTATGATGTATAACAGTGTGGTTCGTAGTAGTGCGATTTATCGCACGTCCATAGAAAAAAACGGGCAATGAATTGCCCTACTACGAGCCAGAATACCCTTCAGAACGGGCAATGAATTGCCCTACTACGAGCCAGAATACCCTTCAGAACGGGCAATGAATTGCCCTACTACGAACTAACTGGATGTGTTATGCCTGAATTCGTCAGTTCTCCACTATTTTTGATAATTGCGGGGATATTTGCCGTTTTTCTCCTGATTGCTATTGTGAAGGGCGCGCTCCGTTTTTTCATCTGGATCGCTGTTATTGCCATAATCCTTATTGGCCTCGGTGTGATGACACAAGAGGATATGCGCGATTGGTTTGAGAATCTCCTCAAGACGGTAACGGGATAAACGTTGCGACTCAGTTTATTGATAGCGGGTTGTCTCTCAACCTACAGATACGATACTGCCCAAACCCAAATGCAGTGTGATGCCCAATGTGCAAATACTCGCCGAGATAGATAAAAGGCAAAAACGGCTCCAGGTTTCCCTCAAAGCGAATTTTGCCGATAAACCCACCCATCGGAACGGATTTCTCTGTGCGGTAGGAGTACCGATCCTTCCTAAGCCAAGTCAGGCGCGAATCATGACTGATCGCAGCGGAAGCCTCAATTAAGCCGTGTGCATCTATATCCAAATCCTCGCCACAATGGAAATAACTCAGGAACCGGATCCGACGGAGCAGATTGCGGATGAGGTGTTCAAACGTTAGTCCACTCGCCCACTTCCCGTCGACCTTGATACTCGTGGGTGTGATAAATTCCAGTTCAATCGTATCGGTGGCGTGAGGCGCAGCGGGCATCACATCTACCAATCCAAGCATCAGTCCATCGTCTGTTAACATCTCAGTCTCTGCGGTGTAAATCGTCTGCGGTTGATGGCTGTCATGCGCGGGTAAACTCTCGACCTTATCGAGGTGACACTGCCCACGTCTGCCTTGTATTCCGATGCGTCGCTTGCCTATCTCCAGAAAGGTTAGCACAATCCACGGCAACAAATTGATTGCCTCCCCGATGAGTGTTATATTGCAGGTAAACGTCTCTCCCGGTGCATAGTCGGATTGTCCGGTGCGTGGCGGTTGGAGGATGAAGGGGTGTGGTGCAAAGGGTTGACCGCGTAGCATCGGGCTATCGTCGGGTACTGGTGTTTCAAAGCATTTGGAGTAGACACACCGTTCTGGGAACTGACACTGTTTTTCACACTGTCGTTCACTGCCGACACAGGCGATGTTCCGTAGGATGTATCCAAAACGTCCTCGGAAGACGTTACCTTTGTGTTGCGACATCTTCAGCGGTTCTTGGACGGTATAGGTGAAGCGGTAGCGAGCAAATCGGAAGTTTTGGAGCATGGTATGTTTACGACGTATATCGCTGAAGATGAGTTGTTAGGCGCGCCGCGGAAGTTTTGGAGCATGGTATGTTTACGACCAACCGAAGGCAGTGCGTATGTATTGATGAAATGTTTGCTGGAGGCGATACCACGTATCCTTTCCCCAGATTTCTAAAGACGGACTTGAATGCCCTGTTTCTTCTTTCAATTCGGCTTGGATAAGCTGCTGTGCCTCTTGCGAAGCCCCACACAACACGATGGCCCGTGCCTCAACACCGCCGAGTTGCCGCATCCGTAAAATAGCCTCCATCCCTTTTTGCTTCACCCGGGCATGTTCATAAGCAAGGCTACACGAAACAACAACGATTTGGTAGCCGAGTACTGCAACCACGTCAAGTTCAAAAGGCTTCACACTTGCGTCAGATACATTGGCGCGCCGGACATACACCTTGTGGAACAGTCTATAGTTGCTTCGATCCGAGCACTGCTGAGAGATGTCTGCCAAGGTATCCTGAAACGCCGCATACGCCCCGTACTCAAAAAGTTCAGGTGTCCAACGTCCACCGCTCTTGAATACTGCACGCCCTTTCGCCAATTGTTCTCTGTTGAGCGTGTTGGGAGCCGGACAATTTCTCGTTTGATTGTTACCCAATTCATCCCAGTATTCATAAGGAAATGGACCGAGTTCAAAACCGTTGAGTTCAGCAATGCGCTGCAGCCAAGGATCGACACCCTTGCGAGTATCTGAGACTAAGATATTTCCGTTCCGGTCTATGAGGGTCGCGCCTGCGTCGGCACGTGGGTCCAGATAAGAGGTCTCTATATCTATATTTTGCGATGGCAGCAAAGCCTTAACACTTTCTGCCGCAGCGACGGTTTCAACACACATCACCTTCGTGCCACCGGTATAATGCACGTGAAGGCAAGTGGTATTGTCTGGTAAATTATGTATGAGATTCTGGGTTATGTCGTTGCGTACAGTAGTTGGATTCCCCGACACTATTTCGACCGTATCAATAGGAGATACGTCATGACTATATTTCAGCAGTCGGTCCCGTTCGGGTTTTGTTTCTTTCGTATGCACAAGTCGTACATGGATAGGGGATGGCAGATTATCTTTCAAATGATGGAGTGCCACCCACACCGGTAGTGGATTGGTGCCGACTGTTAGCATGAGGAGTGTTCCCATAAGGGCAGTTTCCTCCGTTTTTACTTTCCAAACGATTTGCTGTTACCTCGGATAGTATCAATTCGCTAGCGGCTCTTAAACAGTATAATGGATTTTTAACGTAGGTTGGTTTAAATTCGCAAAACCCAACCTATGGACTTTTATCAGGTGAAATTTTGACGGACAAATTTTTCAAATTCGTTGAAGAGTTCCTGCGTTGCGTTAATTGCTACACGTGATCTTCTGGGGTCTTCTCGTATTCCACAATGCGCGAGGTCATTGCGGAGATCACGGCATTGTCTCCAAAGCTGAGTAAAGTCTGAATTGTAAGGATCTTGGTGGTTCACACGCTCATTTAATTTATCTTCGGCACTTCTCCTACTGTCTTGGTTTAGCCAATTTTCTTGATTTAATTGAAGGCATTTCCATGAGACCATCCATTCTCTCATCAAGGTTATTGCTTGGAGATAGTGTTGGTTCACAACGTACCACTTGATTTGCTCGTACTGCGCGTTGAGGCTTTTTTGAGGTTCATCGCGGGGTCGATTGACACCAATATCCTTATAGCTTTCTTTCAACCTTTCTGTTAACATTTGAAATGGTACGGGTTGTCTTAATAAACTCTCTGGATGATTGAAATTCATTTTGACAAACCTAGAGATAGTTTCTTGTGCTTCAAAAGTTCGATTCGTAAGGAGTGCTGCGGACACATTGGTGAGAGCATTTTCAATGCTGTTTGGCAAATTCAATTTTGCAAGGTCACTTGCATCACCTGAACGTTGGAATATTGTGAACGCATTCATCCAATCAAGTAGTTCTACAAAGGGAGTCAGGTCAAAGATAGGGGTTTGATTTGTGTCCTGATTTCGTGCTTCAAAAGCACCATAAATGATATGTACGAGTTTTACTTGTTTGATTTGACGCAAGTAGGCAGCCACGATAAAAATAAGTAAGGGAATGGATCGGAACGCGTGGGTAATATCAAGGATAATTTCATCGTTCTCCTCAATAACATCTGCCTCTATGCACCTTGCAAAAATATCCCAAAGTTCATCAGTTGAGTTTCCATCAGGAATGTCTTTAGTAGTGAATTTCTCACCGAGTACCTCACCAAGCTTTTTCAAATCCTTTTGTTTACTATCTACTACTTTCGAAGTAGTAAATGCAATTATCTTTTCCGGTCCATAGAGTTCAGCAACAGCAATAGGGAATAGATCAGTTTCATACATATTACTTTCGTCGTGTTTGATATAGGTCGTATTTTCATACTTTCCAAGTCCAAGAAAGGTAAGAGCTTTTAGCATTGTATTTCTCCTTCATCTAAAGGTTGCCAATCGCACCGAAAAAATTCAAAATCCTCAATTGAGAGTTGAAGCGTTTCCTTATGCGCAGGATTAGTCACGCGTTGGCGTAACTTGACAATTAGTATGGTGTCTCCGGCCATCAATGTTGCCTGCTCACGCGATACCTCAACTACCACCCCTGTTATCTGCGCGATCAGTTGTGCAGTTTCGGGATAACCGATGTAACTTTTGAAGTTCCCTGATGCAGCGGCATCCCGGAGTTCTTTTGTAAATGTTGTTTCAGTAATCTGTTTTAGTGTATACACACCCTCATCGGGCATGACTGCGGAATTGAGTAGTAGGATCATGAATTCTCTTTTTCTTTCTGATTTTCTTCCGATAGAATTGTCCAATTGTCTAAATCAAGTTTTGACACAAGAATAGGATCAATTCCAACAGGATTTGTGCGAGAGTGGTAATAGAATTCAGAAAATGGATCGAAATTTGTACAGTCAGTAAGGACGATCGTCTCATTAGGATCAGAGGTGACAGCATTGATTATTGTAGTTCCGTAAGCATCAACTTGATAGTCACGCATTACTATGACTTTAGGATAGATTTTTTCGTCTGACAACAAGTTAATAAACTTTTTAAAGAAATTTGCCATTCTTTGCTCCATTGCTTTTTCAGGGAGAGGGTGTTGATTCTCATACTGATTAACAACATAGTTCCAATTTGCCTCCCAATCTTCACGTGCACTACTATCCATCTCACCCAAATTCCCTTCTATTCTCTCCTTATGTTTACGCCATGATTCAGAATCTAATACATGTCCACTACTAACTAAGTTACGGTATGTCCTAAACATACCAATTTCTGCTATTTGACTTAGGGTTAAGGGCACATCACACTTGTAATGTAATTGGCAATAACTGGAAAATCCTTTAGTTTTGAGAATTAATTCCATCAGATCTTTTAGCCAAATGTATAGATCTCCTAAATTTTTCTGTGTTTTCTTGCGGTAACTCTTAATTAGTTTCTCAAGAGCCTGGAATGGATATTCTATCTTATCAGTTTCTTCTGTTACACCAACATCATGGACAATCTCAAATTCCCCTGATGCTTCATACATCATTATATAACTATAAAAAAGGAATAGATGTCGCAATATTTCATCAACTTTCTCAGTCATTTTTTTGCAATCTTCTTGTAACTGATCAAGTTTTTGCTTAATTTGAAATAGTCCAATAGGTTCAACTTTTCTTTTAAAACCTAATTCATGTAGTATTGCCCCAACAACATCTATTTCATCTTTAGCGATATTGTAATGATTCACTGCAATATTTTTCAGAGGTTCTGGAAAAAAATATGTCTCCAGAATGGTATAAGGGTTGTTAACACGAACAAATTCATTTAACCAGGATTCATCATTCATGTTCAAAGTTGGAATGTCTATCAAAATTGCGTCGCGGTTTATTTGTCCGAGATTAGACTGCACGAACTTCTCAAGTTGTTGCCTTGGATCTTGGCCTTCATCTTTTGCGTTATCATTTATGTAGCAATCTTTGCGATAATGCATCGTCGTCCTCCATGCTAACAAATGCTGCCTAAGGAACCACATTGGTTACATGTCCGTCCTCATTGATTCCAAGCACTCTCAACTTGACCTGTGCTCCAACGGCACCCGGATAATACGGCCGTTCAAAGATAAGTTCTTCTTTATTGTCGGTATCCAGTTGAACTGTAACTTTAAATCCTTCCTTTTTCAAAATCGTAGCATTGACTTTGTCACTGACCTTAATTTTTGGTTTGGGTTTTTCTTTTGGCAATGGTGGGGGTATAATTTTCGGTTGTTGTGGCTGCTGTTGTGGTTGCTGTGGTCGTTGTTCTTCTACGGCACGTTTTGGTTCAATTCGGTAGTATCGCATCAACCGTAAACTCCAACCCAATATGAGTAAAAGTTCTGTTGTGTCCTCTATGTCATGGAGATGTTCTTGAAAGGCTTCTTGAATGTTTTGATAGAATCGCTGTGTCTGACGGCTTCGGATTAGCGCGTTTCGACTGTTTGACAAGCGTTGAACTAAGGATGTCAGTCTATCTTTCATATCACTCTCTGTCTTGTTCTGCCGCACGAAAGCAATGACTTTCCCCAACTCGTTCGGGTCAGTACCTCTGTCAACTAAATCAAAAGCAAGGTCATGAGCAATAGTCCACTGTTCTTTTTCCATTAGATGCCCCCCTTAGTATAACCCAGCAGGGCAGTTACGCTCATTCGGGTATTTGAGGATCTGTGCAAGTTCGGCTAACAATTCCTGCTGGATAAGTCTGTTGGTATCTTGGTTGTTTACACACGATAATTTCCAAGTCTCCAAACGTTCACCTGTCATCGCAGCATCTTGAGCAACATCCCATTCCAAGTAACGGGTACGAGTCTGTTCCTGAACTTTTATCTCATCAATTTGGATATCAATTGACCCGAAACAGACAGGTTTCGCTCCGCCTATTTTGAGTTTAAATGGATAGTTTGGATGATGTCCTAAAGCCGTAAAGAGTAGCCCCCACTCGGACTGTTTAAGGTTATCAACTTGCATAACGAAGCGAAATTGTGTGTCTTTTTCACATGCTTCAACGGGTGTGTTGCCTGTTGCCTCTTTTCCGTGCATGTAAAACTTACGTCCAGGAACCTCCCGCATGTTTCTTTGTCCTCGTCCTGGTGCATAGAGTTCTGGGACACGCTTTGTAACGATATTACCTTCTGTTTTGGGTGCGTCCTGTATTGAAATATTTCCCTGAAAACCCATCGCGCCAAACATTCTGCACGCCACACACAAATTGTCTTTCTGTGGACATTCGGAAAACCATCTTGGGATTGCGCGGCGGACCTGAGACGAAACTTTACTGACGCAGCTTGCAGATATTGCTTCGACGACGCTCCGAATTGCACCTTTGAGCGAACTTCCGGGAATCACAACATTCTCCCCCGTCCGCACTGCTGTTTTAATAAGTTCTCCATCCTGCCCGATGTCTATAACGCCACTACCAATGTGAATTGGTGATAGTGCACTAATCTTACCTTGAATCTGACCAGAAATGTGATTTGTCTGGAATTTGTCATGTCCTGCGGGTCTACTTCTATTGACGCGTTCTGGTAACGGTACAAAAGCAAAAGGTTTTGGTGCCGCGTGTTCTTCCCGTCTCCTGCCATAGCCGCCGCGTTGGTATTGTCCCATAGTTTTAGTCTCCTAATTTCCGCACAAATTCGGTGTATCTTGTAAAACGGACAGTTTGAGAATTGCGCTCTTTGTATTGAATTACTTTGACACAAGGATATTTACACCAGGGTTTAATCGGATAGTTAAGTTCTCTCGGTATCCGTGTGTCTCGCCACGGTTTTGTTTCACCACCACCGAGTAGATGTATGTCTTGTGGTTTGCTTGTTGTCCAATTCCCCATCTGCGTGAACTCTTTTGGCAGTTCGCCTTCTGAGAGCCAAATCAAAGCGTAACCGCTTATGTTTTTTTGCCAACGGAGTTCTCCATTGATCCCAAACAACTTACCGTGTGTATACTTCTCTATTTTCGCTGCGTCTGGAATCCCTTTTTTCCAATCAGTGATTTTATTAGGACGATGAAGCAAGTAATATGACGGATCACCGAATTTTAGGTTTGTTAATTGGTCATTCAGTGCTGATACATCAACCACTTGTGCTGCTGCAACAATTGCTTTATCCACTTGCCTGATCTCCTTCTACCATTTCACACCATTTACTGACACATCCACGCCATAGTTCATTGATGTCCTCTGATGATTCAAATGTAAGTGTAGCACCGAGGCCGTAGTCATCGGGTTGTGCTTGGACGTTCACGTTGACAGCATCAGGCTTAGGAAATCCGTAGGCGTTTGCATCATTGACAAGCTGTCCGGCACCTGCGACGACGTTGTTGTTTAATGGATCAACTGGATTTCCCATCATTCGGAGTTGTCGATCTTCTATAATGGCTGTTGGGTAGTGGATTTCAACTTTGTTGACTTTCATATTCACCTGTCCTAAGCCGCGAGACTTTGCGAATCCGATGCTGGTCCGTTGTTCGTCAAAATCACGGATAGCAAGTGCAATAAGTGCCAGCTGCGCCGTTGTAAAGTTTTTTAAGTTTATCGTGGTTGTAAATGTTCCTGCAGTCAACACTTGAAAGTTAAATAAAGCACCGGGAACAGCAGAACCATAGATCCGATCAATTGCGACACCATTTCGTTCCTCTAACTTTATTTCTGGTGGATCAACTGGATATGCATCAGCAATATTGGCACGTGCAGAGATGCTCGTGCTACCGAAAATTTGGCATATCGTACATGTCTTTTTATAGAGAGTAGCACTATTTTTTTCCTGCAGTTTTCTACATTTGGATTCCCTATTTAAAGGATCACATGCTGAGACTTTTCCACCAAGAGTCCTGACAATTCGTTCACAATGTGCGCGGATTGCACCTTTGAGTGAGGAACCGGGAAGATATACGCTCCTATTACCAGCGTAGTAGGTTTCAACGAACTCCATATCTGGCTTAGTTGGATCTGCCCCCTGATCGCTTGCTTTGATGAGTAGCGGTCCGACCGGAGAGATTGTTATTTTAATTTTCGCCTGATTAACCATCCGTTTGTGCATCTGTTCCCTCCAATTCTGCTTCTATTCTATCTTTGAATGCCTTTACCCACGATTCCCATTGAGCATCATCCCCTTCATAGTCTGCTGTGAGATAATCCATTATCTTTGTTCTGTCAATGTAGTTTGCGGAATCCAGCGTTAAGGTGATCACACCGAGTCCACGACTACTTGCACCACCGATAGTCAAATCGCCTTTTTCAAACGCAGATAATCCCAAATATAGCATACCGAGTTGCCAATCTGATGCGTTGTCAACGATTACCTGAAAATCAAAAAGGGTACCTGCGGGAACGACTTCAAAATCGTAGAGGTGTCCTCCAACAGCCGTTTCAGTATCACGATCAATAGCAACACCGTCCCTTTGTTGAAACTGTCCGAACCACTGGCCTTTTGGCACGTATAGGTCTCGGATTTGAAGTTTAGAAGCATACCACAAGGAACCGAAGATTTGACAAACCCAGCATGTATTATCCAATATCAACTGGTCATTTTGTTCCTTTTTAAGAGTTTCCATCTTCTCTTTTGTAATACACTGTTCATTATGATTCACAGGATTGCAGACAATGCTTTTCTTCTCTGTAAGACTTCGGAGGATGCTTTCTACATAAGACCTTAGTACACCTTTGAAACTTGAGCCGGGAATATATGGAGCACCTTCAACATCTCGCACAACGGGTAGGTCTGAGCCGACAACCGCCGTTGAACGTCCCGCACCAACACGTATTGCCGTTTGTGTTTCCACCGTGCCTTTTAGATTGAGTCGGGATTGGAATTTGTCAAACATTAGTTATTATCCCTTTCGTTCGCCAGATACGCCTGATACCGAGCAAGGTTACCTAAGTAAAGCTGCATGAGTCTGAGATGGACTTTTTGAATCTGAGTTTTGTCTGGTTCTTTATCTGAATCTTGTGCGACTGATTTGAGGATTTTCTCAGCATCAGTGGATAATGCATCAATCTTTTCGACTAATGCGGTGGCGAAAGTTGTATCTCCGCCAGCAGTCTCTTGCCACATCCGGTTTGCCCCTCTTCGACCAAGTTGATAACGGATGTAGTTTTTGGTGACTTCAATACCACTTCCAGGATCAGTTGCGACGTTCAGCACATTGCGGAAAGGAGATTTCTCTTTAACATTGGCAATCCTATAACTTTTCGAGAAGTCCTGCATCTTTGGAATGATTTCTTCCATCTGCAAACTGATAGCACGTTCTATTTTTAGATTGGTCTGTCTTTCGATGGTGTTTTTATGTGTTTGACTCATAGTGTTTCCTCCTTATTTTTAATCAAGTATTCCGATTGAACTTGTTCTCGTGAACGAAAATGGAACGCGTCGCAAATCGCTATCTGCCCGAATCCCTCTTCGCGTCGATTGCCAATGCCGATATTTTCTAGTGTTTGCAGTTTAGACAGCCACGCGTCTATGTCTGGTGTGTGAAACACAAAAACGCTCCCCATTTGGGTAACAAGTGCTGTCTCTTTTGGCAATCCCCATGCTGCATTCCATCCGCCCACATAATTGTAACTTGCGAAACTTCGGACGAGTGTCACATCAGTCGTGCCTCCTGCCATTTCCTGAAGCATCGGTGCGGTGAGAACCATACTCCGTTGCCAACCATCTTCCGCTGTTAGAATCGCATCGGATTGCAAGTTTACACTAAAATAAGTGCCTTCAAACGGATCTATTTCGGTATTTGGTAAGTCAGCATAAGTCTTCCACACTGCTTGCAGTTCTTCGTTGAAAACCTTAATCCGTTTTGACATCATATCAGAAGCCTGCTGTTTATCCACCGCGATGCAAACTTTTCCAAGCCCGCGCGAGTTTCCACCCCCTAACCGCTTAACCTTTTGCTGCAAGGTTTGAGCAACTTTATTTACGAGATCGGATGGAATTCGCGCGGAGCCATGCAAAATCACTTTTTCGCTTTTTATTTTTTCTTGTGAATTCGCTTTTTCACTTTTCACAAATACGGGGTCAATTGCCGTGAGGTGATAAAGCAGTTCATCCTCAGCAACTCTCCGTTGTCGGTTGATGGCAACACGTGTGAGCAATCGCGTGTTGAGATGTCTTTCCTTGTAAGAAGCCTTTGCAGCTGTATAGGATCCGCTTTGTGATTCTACACGTCCACTACACTTTGGACAATTCGGTTGATACATCCAATTTGCTTTTTCGGAGACGATTCTTTCAAGGAGCGTGTCAAAGATACCGTGTTTTCCATCTGCCAGAAATCCAGAGACATCCTTACATCCTACAGCCGTTGCTGGTAATATCTTTGGACCCGGTGTGCAGTTCCGAAAGATTCCTGCATCTTCATTAAGGAACAGTCGCTCGAAATCAGCATCTGGTTCGTTACTTTCCAAATCTGCCAACCATGCCTTTGCTATAGCACCGCGTATCAACCCGCCGCGAATGTATTGAACGGCCTCAACTGCCTGTCCTGATGGTTTGCGTCCGCCCGTGAGAATCGGGGATTCCAACGTAACCTTAATGGATAACTCGGCAGTGTCTTCTGAATCTGTTGCTATTGATGGAATTTCTTGCGGCTCGGTTGTATCATCTATCTTCTTAAGGCTTAGCCACCCGAGTCCACGAGTTTTGCCTGATCCGATTGCGTGAATGTAATTGAGGCCGGCGGATATGAGTTCAATCTGTTCGTCTGTAATGTCCCTGTCGATTGTTACAGGGCCAGAGAATTCAAACCCAGCGTTGGGCAGACTTGTTTCAGTGAAATAGAGGCGTTGATCTTCTGCAACTCGCCGCCCGCGATTGATAGTCACACCGCTTCGGATTGCTGTTGTTTCTGCTCCGAAATCGTTATCCAGTGTGAGATCGCTAATAAATATCCTTGATTCCGATGAAGGTGAACCGAAAATCTGACAAATGATGCAGTGGTTGTTCTGCATTGCTTCAGTGTTTTCTTTTTCAAGTTCCTCCTCTGGGCGAGGACACATATTCTCAGCACGCGGGCTGTTGCAAACAAAGTGTGGATGACTTCGTGCAATTACCTCACATGCATGTCGCCAGACACCTTTGAGCGTTGAAGCCGGGATGTATAATTGTCCATCACTGGTTTTAACTGTTGACTTGTCGGCCCCAGTTTCACCGGCACCGCTATCACCAATGCAAAGCGCGGTATCAATTGTTGCTGTAATCCGCCACTGTTTTTCAGTCGTTGGATTCGTCACTATTGTCTTCCTCGTTTTGTATTTCAGGGTCAGGGATAAAATCGTAAGCCTCAATCAAATCAAAAAGCAGCGTTTCATAGCCTGTTTTATCCGTTTTGCTTTCCCGCAGCATGGCATACCACGGCCCCGGATTGTTATCTTTCTCGGATGCGCTATGCCAGTTGTGTTCGATTTGATCTTGGAGTTGTTCTCCATCTTTCTTATCAAGACGACTTCGGAAATAGAGATAATCAAGCGTTGATGTCTGCCTGCCAAGCTTGAGCGATTCTCGAAGTTGATAGAGTTGCGATTGCGGGAATTTGCCTTCTTTAAATGCTTTAATAGTCTCAATGAACCCCGAAAGTTCATGCAAGGTAAATGGACGCATCGTTAGCGAATTCTTTGTGTCCGCTTTGTAAAACTTTTTGCGGAAATCGCCGAGATTACTCGTGATCATTGAAATGGACTTAAGCACAAGAAAATCAACCGTTCCACCGCGATAACCGACTTCGTCTTTTATCAGCGTTTTTGCTCTGGTTTTTGCTGATTTGAGAAGACTACCAGCGAGATGCTCTAAGAATGCAACCGGCGTATGTGCTTCGGCAATTACGAAACCGAGTGACATACTAAAAATAGGTTGCATTTCCTGGACATCTACCCCGCCGGTTGACATATAACGTTGGGATTTATGCAGATTATTTTTTTCTTTAAGCTTGGCGGAACTATTAAATCCGCTATCAAAGCTCTCACCGATGGCGTGAACGACCTCAAACACCTTGCTACCCGGCACGATGAGCAGTAGGTCATCTCCACCGATACTGATGATTTCAAACGGGAAAACATATCGGTCATTGTCGTCTTTAATCCAGATAGGTTTAAGTTTCGCCAATGCCTTGAATGCGGCAATTTGCATGGTAACAAATACTCGTTCAGAGAATTGACGATATTGTGCTGGCGTTTCGATATTCTCTAAATACGCCCCCATATTGTTTCCATCGGCATAAATGAAGGCAATGTAATTCTCACGATCGCTTGATTTGGCAATATCGTTTAGATCGTTTGGTCCATCAGGCTCCCGTTCATAGTTTTCTGAGACATCAGAAAACTGCTCGACATATTTGTTGTATAGCGAAATCCAATCTGTTAGTAAATACTCCCCGTTTTCACCTGTATTTGCTGGCAACCATTTATTAATGGAATTAGTATAATGGTCAAGTTCGCCACGCTTAAGTTGTTTTTTAGTTGCGCGCCCTGTAACATATTTGCGTGTGCATGCTTCACAAAGTACTTTCGTTTCATTGATGACTGCAGGGCGGCGTTCGCAACTCTCGCAGCGTACCTGATATGGACCAATTTCGACGTGTGTCGGAAGGTCGCGCTGCATTTTCCGGTCTGGTGTTGTATTTCCTTCGCGCCGTTTTAACTGTGCCCCTGCTAAACTGCTTGTTAGTTCACCGAAACACTTTCTTTTCAGAAAACCTTCTTTATCCCTGCTACCATAGTAGGTATGCATGATTTTTGCGGTTTCCGGTTTTTCACACGCCGTTTGAAAGTCTTCAATCCAAAATTGGGTAGGATTCAATCCGTATTGTAATTCGAGTAAATCAAAAGTATCCCCAACTGCGACACTGTTTGCGACGAGTGTTTCGTGCGTATAAATCCGCTCAATTTCATCTGCGATTTGGTGAACCAGGGAGGCTGGTGCAAACGCAAGCGTATTGCCGCCTGCTGCGTAGATGATGCATTCTGGGGCAGATAGCGTATGTCCTGTCCGTTTGCAAAAACCTTTTCGGAGGCGTTCGTATCGCTGCTTGTCTTGGATTTCACGTCCGAAAAGTGCCGGAACATCTTCAAGGTTGATGCGGTCGAGTAAGGCACTTGCGCCGCGAATTTCTGGCAGTTTCGCTGACTCCAGAAAGTAACCTTTTATTTTTGTCGCGCCACCTAACACAAGTCCAATTTGTTTGTTTTGATTTAGCGGATGTGCATCAAGTTGCGATACGTCCGTGATGTCACAACGCTGGGAAGCCGCTGTTTTCGCGAAGAATACGATACGTTCAAAATCGTTTCCATCTTCTTTAGATTCAATTGGTAAGTGTTCGGTCCATAATGTCTCGTAAATCTCACTGAGTCCATCATCTTTCCAAGTTGCCGTAATAGCAGAAAGGCGAATTTTATTCAGCGTATCAATATCGGGGCGAGGGTCAAGGTCGTAAGCCAAGCAATAAGCAATTGCTGATGCTGTTAGCGCATGATCAGCAACCGTTGCGCCTTTTAGTGATTTGCACGGCAACCACCGGAACGATCGGAACGACAGTTCATCGTTTGGTCCCACCTTTCCTCGCCATAGTACATCAAGTTGTGGAAGAAGCAATTTAATCAGGCAAGAGACACGGCGCGCGATATTTTGTTCACCCCAACTATGAACATGCTCCACAGTTTTTTTTATTACAGCGTTCCAGTCCTCCTTTGTGATGCTAAATTTATCTTTGAGAATCAGATCTTCCCAGCACAGATGTATTTCATGTTCTTCTTCGATCGATTTGCCTGTTTTCCAGTTTCGGGTCATATAACTCCTCCTGTTTCTTTTTCGCCGATTTTAGTGTAAAAAATTGCTTTTTGCAAGTCTTAAATCTCCAATCAGATGCCTTATGTGTCCAACCAGTCGTTAAGATCTGCCACAATAACCGGTAATTGGTCCGCATCTGTTGCTGTTGTGGCCACTTCAAACTTCACGCACCAAGTTCCATTTGAATATATTCCTTGAATTTCTCCGCCAGACATTCGGAAGCGGGTTGATTCGGGTAGATCTGGGTTCCAATATGTTGTATGACAGTAGCAGACATAAGACAACTCCGTGACTCTTTCCAAAAATCCAAAAATGGGTTGCCTTGCCTGATTATAAGCATGAGTACCCAGTTTCGGTGATGCCTTCTCATTAGGCTTTGCCTTCAGCGGAAGGTTAGTCGCCTTCGATTCCTGAAAGCGAGAGCGAAAAGTCTCGTGGAAAATCTGACCGGTAGCGGATAGTTCCAAATAGTCTTTGCCATCATCCATAGAGACCCGATTGACTAAAGGTTCAAAACGTTCATCCCAGTCGTCCTTAAAACGTTCCCACGGTTCACAGGCATCACCTTTAGCGAGAACTGTAAACATTCCACTAGTAGTCGTTCAATGTTGAGTTTTAGGATATAATCTTTTTAGTTTGATGCG
>JAPPNJ010000148.1:5111-23557 GCA_028818705.1 Candidatus Poribacteria bacterium | reverse complement strand
CGCATCACACAGGACTTTACCTCGCCTACGGAGGGCACGGTGAAGGTGGGTCTGCAAACATCTGGTCTGATTGGGATGAGCCACCTTATGGTCCCTGCGGAAAGATGTTACACCAACGCTTCGTCCGAATCACTGAAGGGAACGTCTACGCCGAATTTGTCGAAGACTTGATCCATGTCAAGGGCAATGGCGACGCTATTATGACAGAAACGCGGACCGCTCGGATATGGTTTGCGGACGATACACGTCGGTTTCTGGAAATTACGCACGAAACGACACCGCCGCTGGACATCGGTGATCGGCAATTCCTCTTTGTAGCGCGTTTGAACCCATCAATGGGTATTCCAGAGGAAGGGCACGTTGAAAATTCTGAAGGACAGATTGGCAGAACAACAGTGCATCATCAACGCGCGCGGTGGTGCGACTTAGGAGGCACAGTGGGAGATGGAGTGGCTGGTATCGCGCTATTTGATCACCCAGAAAACACTGAACATCCAGGATTTTTCGGGGAAATCGCTGTACCGGAACAGATGAGCATCCTCCACCATCCACCTGATGAACTGGAAGATGACCGTTTCTGTCTACGATTCGGAGCCTATGTCCACGAAGGTGTTACGCCCGCAGCAGACGTTGAACGGCATTATCAGTGCTATGTAAATCCGGTGCAGGCGGTGGTTTTGACGGGCTAAAACTTTAGACGTTGACAGGACCAAACCGCAACTAAAGTCGTCTGTCATCTCACATTGAAGAACTACCACAGACCTTCACCAATTCACTCCGATCGCTTGCGGTGTTTGACATCCAGTTCGCGAAGGAGTACCAAAGTGTCCTCAAACGACAGTTCATTCATTGAAGCCGTGTGTTCGAGGTAGGCGCGCGTCTTGTTGTTGAGCACACTATAAAAGGCACGCACCTCAGGATCGGGGTGGTCTCGCCAAAGTTCAACAGGTATGAGCGAATCCTCGCTCAAGTACTGACGGTGCGGATGCCCGTAATAGACTTGCACTGTCTTGCGTTCTTCCTGAGTGGGACGGGTCGTAGCGGTGTGTAAAACACCAATGTTGAAGAGTATGGCTGTCCCAGCAGGACCGTACAAATCGACAATCCCACCACGCTCCAACTGCGCATCTGATTCAAGAATCTCAGCGTCCACGGATTCCGGTGATAAGGAGAAACAGTGCGTCGTTTCATCAACATCGGTCAGATACAGCATCAACGGGTGTTCAAGCCAGTGCTTGGGACCATCTCGATGCCAGCCGCGATTCAGTTCCCCATCGTACGGTGCCATGTGTCGGATGCAGATTTCTGAAAAGCAAGGAGCATTGCCCATCAGCGTGTGTAGACAATCCATAACGATCGGATGCCGAATCACATTGTCGAATTCAGGTGAAGTCAGAAGGGCATCGCAATTCACAGTCTGGTAATGTCCAATACGATACCAATGATCCTCAACCTCAGTGTGGTCCCGGTCAAAGATATGAACAAAATGCTCAACCTCGGCATCGCTTAGTATCTTACCGAGTGAGATGTAGCCGTTTTCTTTAAAAAACGCATAATCTACTGGCTTCATGTTTTTAATTTTCCCTTGCGGAAGAACGAGGCGAGTTTAGATTTTGATGTGCCTTCCTAAGTACCCGCCTGCGCCGTTGTTGCAGGCTACGTTTTTGGCTTCTTATGGCACACCAAAGATAGACATCTTTTATCAACGGGCTTGCAATCGCCGAATTCGAGCGGGCGTGTCGTCGTTCTGGATTTCCGAGGAAAGAATTCGGAGGCCCCGGTCTTCAAGAGGCAGGTCAACCCTTACCCCTCCACGCCGATGCGATTCTCGAAGTGCCATGGCTACCTCCAACGCAGCACGTCCATCTTCCCCGGAACACTTCGGAGAAGTCCCGTTCTCAATGGCACTAATGAGATCTTCAACGATTGTGAGTCCCATACCCTGCATTCGCACGGGGATCGGAAACGGACATTGCGCAGGTACACCGCGTCCGCGCCGTCCACCGGGAATCACACGGATCAACTCAAACGTCTCGGCGTTGTTGACAGAACGGATACGTCCGGTTGTGCCGATAACATCGACCTCCCAGGGTGCAGCGCCACACGATGTACTTCGAAGATACGCACGCACACCGTTATCAAAAACGAGGTAACCATTTCCCTGCAGGTCACTTTCACCGGCGGCGGCTTCATCGGACTCCATCTCGCCAAAGACCCACTTCACATTCCCACCCGCCATATAACGTAGAATATCGATAGCATGGCTTCCATTATGTGAAAGTCCGCACTGTGCATAGACTGTCACCTGAAGCACATCACCGATTTCGCCTTCATTAATGAGTTTTCGGGCTTCACTAAAGAAAGGATTCCAACGGCGCGCGCAATTGATCGCCAGCGCGACCCCTTCTGCTCGACAGGTCTCCACCATCGCATCCGCTTCAGCGAGACTCAGCGCAATCGGTTTCTCTGCCCAGATCGCTTTGACACTGGAGCGCGCCACATCCTGAACGATAGTCGACCGAATCCGTGCCGTCGTGCAGACGCTAACAATATCGAGATTTTCCTTTTCCAGCATCTCACGGTAGTCACTATAGATATGCTCGGAACTTAGTCCCCACCGTTCACCGAAAATTGCTGCCTGTTCGGTATGCAGATCTGCTCCTGCAGATAGTTCTACATTCGGTGCGGCGTGGTAAGTTGGACCGTGGCAATACGGCAAAAAGATCGACCCACCTTGTGTAATTTCGTCGTCGAAGGTGCTTCCCATACGTCCTAAACCTATTACACCTGCTCGATAAGTTGTCATTTTACTTCCTCCAAAGGAGTTATATCAAGCCAACACCCAACGACTCCAGTATGAATCTAATTCGGGATTGGCTATTCGTCCACGCATTTTCGTATAAGCTACATTTCAATCGTTTACAAGAATTTTCTCATAAACAAAATCCAACCACTTGTCTTGTGGTGGGATAATGTTAGGTTTCGGGGAGAGCGGGGTCCAGTACGGTTTGAAAATACGACCGCCATCACTTTTCAATTCCCAAGCATCCGGTGTTTCCTCTTGTGTGGATAGATGAAAAAAATGTCTTCTTTTGTGCGCACTTAAATTCTCATTCGGGATCCATCCGGTAATGTTAGTGTCAATACGTATAGGTTTGTGAAACTTGTCATATTCATACTCAATGTACGAAATATGTGTGAAATCCTTTTGTGTGGAAAGGTAATCAACGGTAAGCCCCTTGGGAAGTTTTCGCTTGTAGGGAATTGCGGTTAAGTTGGACTCGATATAAACCTGAGTGGTTTCCGTTATGATTCTTTGATTATTTTCCAATTCGTTTTCAAAACAACCCAAGTAGTTTTCAATTTCTACAAACTGTAAGCCTGTTTCCTCATAAGTCTCTCTTATTACAGCGGTTTCAATGTCCTCACCCGTTTCCACAGTCCCTGCGGGGATTTGGATACCTGCAGTCGGATGTTTAAATACAAGTAACTCTTTGACACCATTTCTTTCTCGGACGATAAATGCGGTAACTTTTTGGACAGTCTGATTCACTCTGATTCCCCTTAATCTGCGATAACAAGTGCCCTTCCCGCTTTCTCCTCAGCCCGGAATACCGAGAGATTACGTCCATTCACGTCTCTGATGAGCCAAACATGTCCCATGTATGTGTGTTGATTGACAAAGGTATCTGGAGCAATTTTACCGTAGAATTTCGCATCACCTTCATAATTCACCCAATAATAAGTAATCTCAGTTTTCGTGCCGTTCACGAAGATAATCGCTGTTTCGGTGTCGTCGTTTCCAGATTTTAAATTCGGCAGCAGACTCGGATCGTATTCCTTCAAGTCTACCCATCTGCCATCACCATCGCTGCTCGGATCTCTCAATTGCCGGTGAAATTCCGTCAATTCTATTAATTCAGGAGACCATTCAAACTTCGGAGAGGCTTCAGAATCGAACCTCTGGAGATGTCCGAGATGCGTCCGAGTTATCGCCTGTGTGTATCGCCAGTCCCTATCGCCAAAAACCTCAGTAAGCAGTGCTGCGAGCTCTGGATCATAATCCTTCAACTTGTCACGAGTATCGACATGGTTGTGTTGGTCATCGTTTGCCCGGTTTGTGTCAAACCAAGATTGTGTGCCTTCAGCCCAGTACTCTGCTTTGCTTGTAATAGCATAAGTATCTTTCCACAACCCTTTTTCTTTCGCAGCGTTAAATGTTGTCTCAAGACGGTCATCAAAACTTGGATCAACCGTATTCAAGCCCATCTGATGAATCGCATGAGCGAATTCGTGAACCAGAATGTTCTCAGTTGAATAGGGATCACCAGCGTAATTAAGCAGGTTCTCCTCACCACAACTCACCGCCGGTCTTGCTGGCGTGGACCCTAAACCGCGCGCCCGCCGATCCCAATAATAGTCCGGCTGCAGGTCGCTATGCTCAGGAATATCGGTTGTCAGTTCACTATACGCCATCACAGCAAAACGCACCCTATTTTTTGCAAGTGCCTGCAATATATCCTGACGGCGCCCAACCATCTGCCGAATAAGCCATGCCGCTTCCTTCACCGCATAAGGATTCACCTTCGCTGATGCCACAACTGGCAACCCTTCCACATCAATCCACTGCTCGTAAAACGGGTCCAAGTTAAAAGCTTTGTGAACAGCAGCCGGTGGAGGCACAGGCTCAAGAATATTGACGCTTTGTGCGACTGCAGCCAGTTGGATTGAGAAGAACACAGCGCAAACTATGAAAACAGCAGTTAAATCAAACATAGGTTAGCCTTACCTTTCTACTCCCCTTCCCGACACTTTAACTCCGGCCAGATGGCGCGCATCTGCCACACATCCATCGAAATGACCTTTGCCTCCCCACCGATTGCGAAAAGCGAAATGCCGTTGCTCTCTTCCTGCTGTGGATAGACACGCGCAACGGCACACTGACGCGAGAATAGCGGAAATAGCTTGTCAATACCTTTCCGCGGGAACGCCCATTCGGGCAGACACTCTCCGTTATCAGCGAAGACCTCAATGAGGCTGCGGTCAAGGAAGATACGGAGGTGCGCTTTACCATCACTGCTCAAACGAAACGGCGCAGTCTCAGGAGGTTTACCGACAAGGTCGGTACGCAGCGAGGAATAGGAGGTGTCAATCTGTAAACTATCGTTGGTTTTGCCGTGTCTATGGTTGTAGATAGAGATTTTTGTTCGTTCGTCTCCACCGGGTGAACGGAACACATACAAACCGACTTCGCGTGCTGTCCCCATCTTCACGGTCAATTCTATCTCAATCGCTTTGCCTGCTACACCATCAAGAACATGTTCTTCGTTTGCTAACAGGGCAATATCAGTGAGTCGGGTGTGTGCACTTCGTAAACCCTTTATCTCCTCAACCGGCTCTATCGCCAGCGCGTTATCTGCTTTTAGCGTGAGGTGCCACGGGAGTGTCATGCACAGACCTGATGCGGCTTCCGCGCCCTGCCTTCCGTCTGAACAGTTTAAGATGGCGATGCAGCGACCGCGAGAATCTATTGTTGCAGATGGACAGGAGACCATTCCACCCCCGAAGGTGCCGTGGTTAATCCTACCGTGGTATTCAGGCGTAAATTTGTGGGTTCCGTGGTCGTATTCGCCAATATAGTAGCGCGCTGAACGCTTATGGCTGAAGAGTAGCAAGATATGCTTACCGTTTCCGATAGGTAGGAAATTGGGCACCGCTCCATCTTCACCGAGGTCGCAGAAAACATCGTCAATCAGCAAGGGATGGAGATATTTCCAATGCGTCAAATCCTTAGAATAGAACAGATGCGAGGCGGACCTACGCCGTTCGCGGATCCAACCGTTAGCCGATGTTCCTGAAATCGAATAATATCCGTCTTCTTCTTTCCAGATACACGGATCAAAGACGTTATAAGGCTGCTCATACTGATTGGTCTCAACATTCGGAATGACTGGATTGTTCGGATGCTTTTTCCAGTTAAGCAGCAGCGGATCGTTCGCAGTTGCGATACTGTTTCCTGACATTTTGCCGTGATAGATAGCAACAATCCGCTCATCTTCCACGAGGCACTGTCCGCTGAAGCAGTGCAATTCGGTATCAGGATACAACGCCGGTGGCAAATCGTGCCAATGCACCAGATCTTCGCTATAGCAGTGTCCCCAATGAACCCGATCGGCATCCGGCGGACCGAACTGATAAAACAGATGATACCTGCCGTGCCACTCGCAAAACCCATTTGCATCACCCATACCGTAGAGGGAAGACATGTGATAAATCGGACGATAGGGATCCGATGCCCACGCCTCTCTTCGTTGCTTGTAGTCACGCACTGTCTCATCCACCTCAAGGGCAGCGAGTTGTTCCGCCTCCGTATCAGGATAGGTCTTGCCTGCTAATTTTTCCCACATCATAAATCACTCCGGAAAACGCAATTCAGCATCTCTCTTGTAAGTCTTTGACTTCGCGTGCCTGGCATTGTTTCTCAGTGACCATGTTGTGCCGACAAAATTACTCTCAATGAGCTGCTGAAAAATTTCATAGCGTGGCGATGGCTTCAGTTCAAACCGATCTGTCTGAGGTGAAAATGGATAGTGATCCGTTTCACCCGCTAATACAGCGAAGAATTTACCGCTATTATTCGGAAGAAAGATAGGACCCTGCCACTCCTGATATTCAACAGTCGTTGGTGTGTCTGAGACAGACATTGCCGCGCGGAGAAGAACGTCTGTCTTATCCTGCAATTTAATAGAAACAGGGCATCTGCTTTCGAGTTGGATATCACCTGGAAAATAAGGGGTCTGAAAAAACACCCTCTCCGAAAAAGCCAAAAGTCTGGAGGAGTTAAATGCGTGTGGTAGATAGTACCCATCCAGGTGGGTTCCATGTTCTTCAAAGCAAACGCCAACAGAAATGACAAACTCTCTAAACTTAAAGCTTTTCCACTTTGCATCTGTCGCGCTGAGCAGTAGAACCGCCTTATCCGCCTCTTGGTACGGAAAGAAACGTTCCTTGCGTAATACCGCTTCCCAGAACGATAAATCTGCTGTGCCTTGGAGTGTAACCTCCTTAACATTATCAAGATCCGCGGCGTATTGGATGGAAGCACTTGGCATTCCGCTGCTATGCATAGATATTCTGCATCTGCCAAGCATCTAAAGATTTGAGTTCGCAGGCTTGTCCTTGTGAACGCAACGACACGCCAACGCTATCTTCCCTGTCTGGATAGACCCGCATTGCAACGCACTGTTTTCCGTTGGCAAAGACCTCCACGACGCTCTTATCAACGAACACCCGCAATTTAAGGGTTTCGTCTTGGGCAATGGAGATCGCTCCGGTTTCAGGTGCGCGTGAAAGGACATCTGGTGCAACCGACGAATATGACGAGTCGATTGTAAGAAGGCTGTCGCGAACGCGATCGGGTATATCTGGGTTCCGCATACCCCGTTCTCTGAAGAAGGCGATCCGAGTGAACTCCTCTTTCTGCGGTGAACGAAAAACGTTTAGTTCAACCATCGGTGCTGACTTAGGATCAATCTCAAGTTCAAGTTCCATCGCATTGCCCGCTATACCGTCCAGCACAACTTCCTGATTTGCAGGCAGGGTCATAGCGCTGACACGTTGATGTTCATAACGCAACGACTCAATATCACCTGCGGGTTCAACCCCTACTTCGTCTCTCGAGAGGAGGGTCAGCCGACGCGGCAGCGTCATAATCTGATTCCAGCCTTTAGTAGGCTTGGCAGGATTCATGTTATAGATAACGATGAGTCCGCCTTTGCCATCAGGTGTTGCTGAGGGTGCGTGGACACCTGCAGGAGATGCTGCTCCGAAATTGTTTTTCGCGCCTGCTGTTACAACGAACTTGTCGCGTTCAGTATCATAATCACCGAGCAGATACTGACCACCACTCATGTGGCTGAAGAAGAGGAGCATGTGTCGGTCACCAATGGGCCAGAAATACGGACAGGCACCATCATCGCCGACTAACGTAAATTGGTCATCTTCAATAAACGGATGTAGATAGACCCAGTTCGCGAGATCCGCCGAACGGAGTAGAAAATTGGCGCGGATACGTTTGCCGCCAGGTCCATGAGGGAGTGTGCCACCTGAAAGTGAGTAGTACAGACCATCTTTTTTCCAGATACACGGATCAAAGACGCGATAAACCGGTGTCGTGCCATCCGCATGTTTCGCTGGAATAACCGCCTTGCCAGAGACCTTCTCCCAATTCAGAAGAAGTGGGTCGCTTGATACTGCCACCATGTTACCCACAACCGTTCCATGGTACATCGCAATCACGCGATCTTCTTCTACAAGTGTTGCACCAGAGAAACAGCATCTTTCGGGGTTCGGATAGATCGCATAAGGCAGATCGCGCCAGTGAATAAGGTCATCACTGATAGCGTGCCCCCAGTGCTGCCGTGTATCTTCAGGTGGATACGCCTGATAGAAGAGATGCCAGCGTCCCTGCCAGAAGCAGAGACCGTTTGGATCGTTGAGCATCGCTTCAGGATTGATATAGTGATAGATAGGACGATGTGGATCGCCTTCATACGTTTTCCGATAAGCGTTGAGCCGTTGCATCAGCGGATTTGTCTCCAGCTCTGCCTCTTGCTCTTCCAAGGTCTCCGCGAATGTGTAATGTGGTACCAGTGAAGTATAATCTTCTGTAGCCATCGTATCTCCCCTATTATGTAATTTCTACGAAATTCTGTGGTTTTAAGGATAGCATAGCCTCGATTGCCTGTCCATAAATTTTTCTGTTTTTGTCTTCTCATTTTGAATTGACATGACTTTTAGGAGATGCTACAATGCAGAGGTGTCTCTTAGTGCAACACGTTGATTAGGACACCCGATCGTCAAAGGAGAAAGAAACGATGGACAGAACTGAAAAGCAATCAGGTAAAAAAGCGAAAATGCACGTCGGTGTGCAAGGCATCGGAACATCCCCTAAGGAGTTGGCATTCCTCGTTCGCCACGGTGTAACGCACATGGACGCCTCCGTTGAGGACACCGAAACTGAAACACTAATTCGGCACAAGACAGAAGCGGAGAAAGCAGGGGTCAACCTCGAAATGATTCACATCGGGCTTCCTGAGAGTATTATATTCGCACAAGATCCACAGCGCGATAAGGATCTCGATGCAGTCTGTAAGATGATCGAGAACGCCGCAGCGGCAGGGCTACGGGGACTGAATTATAACTTTTGCATCCTGAACCATCAGCGGACCGAGAGTACATCCGGACGCGGCGGCTCACGTTACAGTACTTTTGACTTCTCCAAGTACGATAATGAAACGCTTTCAGAGGCAGGCGAGGTGAGTCGTGAAGAGGCGTTTGACCGGATCGCTTATTTCCTTGAGCGCGTAATTCCCGTTGCCGAGGCAAATCGGGTCCAGATGGCGTGCCATCCAAACGATCCACCCGCCCCTATTTTGAGAGGCGTTGAACGGTGGAATTATCCAGTATTTGACGGCTTAAAACGCTTCTCCGAAATTGTGGATAGCCCATATCACGGCTTTAATTTCTGCTGTGGCACAGTTTCAGAGGGTTTAGACGATCCCGGCACCGAGTTCTACGAAATTCTTCGGTACTTCGGCGAGCGAAAGAAACTTTTCAACATCCACTTTCGCAATATCCGCGGCGGTTTGCACAATTTCCAAGAGGTGTGGCCCGACGAGGGACACTTAGACATGCACAAGGTCGCACAGACACTCCGAGATGTAGAATACCCATACATGCTGATGCCTGACCACGCACCAGGGCATCCAGATGACACAGCACCACCTGGTGTTTCTGGTAGAGTCCGTCAAGCGTGGGCATTCCAGTTCGGATACATCATCGCCCTGATTCAGGCAGTAAATTCGGAATAGCACAACGGCTGTTGAGGCTTCTGGCAAACTGGCAACTACATGGGCAAATATTAAATTGTGAGCGATTAGCGAACAATTTGTCTTAGCTTTACATTTCTCAATAATAGATGCAGAATAGTAGGTTGATTGGTTTCAGTTAGCGTAACACAGTTTTTTGGTTAAAACGTCCCTTAATGGTAAATTCAACCTTTAGGAGGTAAAAATGAAAACCATTATAGTTTGCTTAGCAATCACCACCATCTGTCTGACCTTCACAGTACAAACTTATGCAGAGATCGACTTTGAAACCGCAAGAGGCATTTGGCTACTCGACGAAGGTAAAGGCAAGGAGATTGAGGATATTTCTGGAAACGAGAATCACGGTGAACTTCAGGGCGGAAAATGGGTTAAAGGCCCTGATGGTCCCGCCCTAAGTTTAAACGGGCAAAATGATCGGGTTATCATTCCAGACTCTGATAGTATGTATCTTGAAGAGGCGTGGTCAATTACTGCCTGGGCTTATGTGAATAAATCCGAGAACGGTTATGGTCATATTCTCGGCAAAAGACCTGCGGCTGGCACAGTGGCAAATTACGCCTTCAGGACAAGCAGCACAGGTGCGGGCTGGGAAGCTTACTTTGCGAACGGCGGCTGGAAAGGCGCTTGGAATCAAAGCCAAGTAAAAAAAGATGAATGGTTGTATATGACCGCAGTCTACGACGCAAAGGATAAGATTACGATCTACGAAAATGCCGAAGAAATCGGTGGCGCTGCCGGGATGGGTAAACCGGCCCCTCAGAATGACACCGACGTCAACATTGGCGGTTGGACTAACAATACCTCAGAGACACTTGACGGTATGCTCTATGAGGTCGCAATCTTCGCTTCCATACTGGAAGAAGAGGATATAAAAGATTTGATGGAGAAGGGGTTATTGACCCTATTGCCCGTTGAGCCTTCTGGTAAACTTGCCACTACATGGGCAGGCATTAAAGCGCGACAATAGATCAAGTAAATCGGTGCAGCTGGTCTGGTATCTGAACGACTGGCTGCACCTATTTTGTGGACGTTGTTGCACATGAATGAGCATATTGAACACGCGCGAAAATGGTGTGGAATAATAGACTGACAATTCATCATGGAGATAACTATGGCAAAATCACCAAATATCCTTCTCATTTTCGCTGACGACCACGGCTACGGCGATATTTCAGCACACAACGGTCCATCAATTCAGACACCACACATCGATCGGATCGCTGCAAGTGGAGCAAGGTTTACTAAATTTTACGCAAATTCATCTGTCTGTTCCCCCAGCCGAGCTTCTCTCATGACCGGACGTTATCCTGATCGCGTCGGTGTACCCGGTGTAATCCGCACCCATCCAGAAAACAGTTGGGGCTACTTTCGACAGGACGCTGTCACGATCCCCTCAGTCTTGAAACAAAAAGATTACCACACCGCACTGATTGGTAAGTGGCATCTTGGGCTTCAACCAGAAAATCATCCGTGCAAGCGCGGCTTTGACCATTTTCACGGCTTCCTCGGCGATATGATGGACGACTACTACACACATCTTCGACATGATATAAATTACATGCGCCACGGATTTGAAACGATCGACCCAAGAGGACACGCCACAGATCTCTTCACAGAATGGAGCACAGCGTTCATTCGTGCCCAAGCACAATCCTCCAATCCTTTTTTCCTCTATCTCGCCTACAATGCGCCACATACACCCATCCAACCTCCTGACGACTGGGTTGAACGGGTGCGTGAACGCGAACCGGATATTTCCCTCCAACGCGCCAAATACATTGCCCTCGTTGAACACATGGATGCTGGTATCGGACGCGTGCTCGATACGCTTGTCGAGACCGATCAGTTGTCTAACACGCTTGTTATCTACACCTCCGACAACGGCGGAGACATGAAGGTCGGCGCACACAACGGTCCGCTACGAGGTCAGAAAGGCGATATGTACGAGGGTGGCATCCGAGTCCCGGCGTGTGCAATGTGGCCCGGACACATCCCAGAGGGTTATGTCACGGATCAGGTGGCGTTGCTCATGGATCTCTTCCCGACGGTATGTGAGGTAGCAGGTGCACCGATTACACATGAGATCGAAGGACGTTCAATCTGGCAGACGCTTCAAGGTGAACAGCAGGATCTCTCGGAGCGCAGCCTCTACTGGTTGCGACGGGAAGGAGGCGGAACGTTTTTTGGTCAACCACAACACGCAGTCCGACAGGGCGACATCAAACTACTTCACAACAGACCTTTTGAACCGTTAGAACTCTACGACTTATCGAGTGACCCACTGGAAACAACGAACAACGTGGAAACACATGAGGAACTCTTCGGAGAAATGAGTCGTCTGCTTCAGGCAGAAACGCAAAAAGCAGGCAATGTGAGGTGGCAGCCGTAGCAGAATTCTGAACCACCTCGTAAATACCTTTTTCCTCGGTAGGCGAGGTTTCCCAACCTCGCTTCTTTCCAGTAACGGGCGGAACCCGGTTGGCAATGTATCGGCAATTGTAAAATAGAGTGCCATTTTCAGCAACTGACAGCGTTGGAATTCCATAACTCTGTCGCCTCCAAGCTTTCCCTTCAACCACTTCATGCGCAATAATGCTCCCCAAACTGAGTCCTCTATCCTCAAAAACGTTCTTATTGTTACGCCGCTCAGTCTAATCGGACGTGCCGGCACACTTCTCATCTACGTTGTCCTCGCTAACTGGTTCGGCGACACAGCAGAGATGGACTTTATCTACTATTACTGGGCTATCGCCGTATTCCTGATCGAGTTGCTCAGTGCCGCCTCCGCCTATTCCGTTCTTGTTCCGTTGTTAGCCGAAGCCCGCGCAAAGGGCGAGACCGAAGCACAACGTTGCGTACAATCCATCTCCGCTCTGTATATTACAATAATGCCTGGACTCTGTTGCCTATTAGTTGGCGTTTCATGGGCGGTTTCTCAACTCTTTTTCCCGAACGTCGGACTCGGGCCTTCCACGATCATCGGTATTATCTGCGGCTTTCTTATCTTCGCGATTGTTTCCGCGGTTCGTTGGATGCTTAAGGCTGTTTTAGATACCTATCAAGCATTCCAATTGCCGGTTATTGTGCAGGGAATCCGTGCTTTTCTTGTCATCGGTGCTATCTACCTGTTCAAGCCTACGCTGGCGTGGTTTAGCATACCCTTTGCCCTGATCCTCGGTGAGGTATTTCAAGTACTCATCTTGTTCCCGCGATGCTGTGCCGTGTTGAACTTACGCGCACGGGACTTAAAAATCAGTTGGCAAGAAACACCATATACAAAATCGTTCCTACGGCAGTGTGTACCGATGATGGGTGCAGCGATCGCCGATGGGTTAAACCCAGTTGTCGACAGAGGCATGGCAAGCACATTAGGGACAAGTTCGGTATCGAAGCTTGATTACGCACTCCGCTTGTGTGCGATCCCAGAAACGCTTACAGGTGTCACACTGCCCGTTTTGCTATCGCACTGGGCAAAGATTTTCGCATCCGAGGCGCACTCAGAAAACGCGCAGCAGGGGTTCCCAAAGCGGCCAGCGTATGGGGTAAGACGAAGCGTTTGGCAAGGCGTTACCGTATTACTCGTTCTGATGGTACCATTCCTCGTAGTGTTCTATCTTTTCCGATTGGATATCGTCACAGTGTTATATGGACACGGGAAATTGTCAGAGGCAGGGCAGAACCATATTGCGTCCCTGCTCGGGATCTACCTAATCGGGATGCTCCCACGTTTAATCAGCAGGCTACTGATCCGCGCGCACTTGGCACGCCAAGCGCACCGAACTGTTTTCATAGCAACGCTTATCAGGCTTATTCTGAACCCTTTTCTCAACTGGTTATTCATGCAATATTGGGGATTAGAAGGGATTGCCTGGTCAACTGCCTTGTTGTCTTATCCGATCCTTGCGTATATTGCAATTGCGTTCTGGCGACAGAATGACCAAAAATAAGACAGGGATATACTCCAAACAGAAATTAAACTTCGGCGAAACGTTCAGGATAGTTTGAGGTGATACCCTGTACACCGAACGTTTTCATTTCGCGCATACGAACGACGTCATCGACAGTCCAACACCACAGCGTAATCCCACGGCGTCGGACTTCGTAGGCAAATTCCGCTGTAATCAGTTGGTGATTAACGTTCAATAGGCTACTGCCAAGTTCACCTAACTCTTGACACAACTGTTCAGGAGGGACATGATTGTTATCGCTTCCGATGAGCCATCCTGTTGGAATGCGAGGCTCTAAAGCGCGAACTGTTTCCAAAACGGTGATGTGGAAGGAGATAATAACGGTTAGATTTAAGGTTTGGGTTTCGCGAACTTTTGCCACGACCGCTTCGGCTATCAGCGGATCCTTGATCTCCAAAAGAGCAACGGTTTTATCTTCGATACATTCCAATGCCTCTGCAAGCGTCGGCACCGGTTCACCAGCAAATTCAGCACCAAACCACCTACCCGCATCAGCACGTTTGATTGTTTCCAAGGTAGTTTGGTTAATAAGACCGTGGTGATCAGTCGTTCGATCCAAGGAAGCATCGTGTATCACCACGACCTCACCATCAGCTGTCCCGTGCAGGTCGAGTTCAACGGCATCAACGCCTATTTCGATTGCCTTGTTGAACGCGGTGAGTGTATTCTCCGGGGCGATACCCGATGCTCCGCGGTGCGCGATCCGAATCCACGAATCCATAAGGTTTTCTCCTATAGCGACCTGTTTATTCGGTATCGCTCTGCCTAATCTTCTTTAAAAGGGTGGTTCGACTCATCCCCAGCAAGTCGGCTGTTTTACTATGATTGCCGGAAAACTCATCCAACACCAGTTCAATCAGTGCCTTATCCAATGTAGCGACAACTTCATCGTAAAGCCCAGATTTTTCTCGACCAATAGCCTCTTTCGCAATATCTCGCAGAACGGATTTGAAAGCGGTCACCAATCCCGATGCATCCGTAGGAGCTGCGAGGTTCCCTGTATGGATTTCTGCTGGTAGATCGTCTGGGAGAATCACATCTGCTCTACAAAGGGCTGCGGCACTTCTGAGGCAATTTTCTAATTCTCGAACGTTGCCGGGCCATGCGTAATCTTGTAGCAGTTTCATCCCGTCTTCGGAGATACCGCGAATCGGTTTACCAAGCTCTTCTTGGATCAATTGCAAAAAATGTGTAACGAGTAATGAAATATCTTCTTGACGCTCACGCAAAGGTGGGAGATGGAGCGCAACGCGTTTGAAACGGTAGTAGAGGTCCTCACGAAACTGCCCGCGCTTCACCATATCACCGAGTTCTTGATTTGTAGCAGCGACGACTCGGACATCTACCTTAAGGGTACGGGTTCCACCCAGTCGTTCAATCTCTTGTGTCTGTAGCGCGCGGAGGAGCTTCACCTGTAACGCTGGGGTCATATTTCCGACCTCATCAAGAAAAAGTGTCCCGCCATCAGCCAATTCAAACCGTCCTGGTTTCCCTTCCGTTCTCGCCCCTGTAAATGCTCCCTCTTCATATCCAAACAGTTCACTTTCCAAAAGTTCATCGGGCAGTGCACCACAATCAACAGGAATAAACGGTTTTTCTTTGCGCTCACTGCCCGCATGGATTGCACGTGCAACGAGGTCTTTTCCGGTCCCTGTCTCCCCCTCAATCAGAACCGTTACCGTATTACTCGCCATAACACCAATGAGTTTGTAAATCTCACGCATCTGACTGCTTCTGCCAACCAGTCGGTGTCCAATCTCTACTGTTGGTGAATCGTTTACTGTATCCGTAGGCAAGGTACTACGGACAGATTGTGTACGAAAGGCTCGATCCAACACACTCTTGACGATGTCCAAATCAATCGGTTTCGGGACAAAATCAAACGCCTGCAGGCGCATCGCTTCTATTGTCGTCTCCACATCGTCATACGCCGTGATGATAATGACAATCACCCACGGGTGGTACTCCCTGATTTCCCCTAAGGCCTCCAACCCACTCATGCCCGGCAGTCTCACGTCAAGCAAGACAACATCCGGCTTGTCAGCTGCAATGCGGCGCAAGCCTTCCTCAGCGTTGTTTGCAATGCTGGGGCAGTAGCCTTCACCCTCCAGGAATTGCTCAAATGCCCAACAGATTTTTTCATCGTCGTCTATTACCAATACACTCTTCATCTTGAACACCTTATAGCCGATTTTTATAACGACGCGGGGCTGGTTCTCAGTCTGTTGTTCGCTTGCCACCTTCTATTGAAAGCAGAAACTTTTTACCATCATCGCTCATTTCAGTATCGCCGGGTTCTTCCTTTTTTTCCTCCAGTTTTCGTTTGAGAACAGGATAAGAATCAACAATCGGAACTTTGCTGAGAGAAGTCAACACCGGTTTCCGTTCTTCTGCAGTCGCAATTACTTCGGCAAGTCGTTCATTCTTTTTTGCAACTTGTGCAGCGTCTCGCTCCTTGAAGTCTGGGAGCACACGTTCCGCGAATAGTTCCAAGGATTCACATATATCTTCATGTCGGTTTGCACCTGCCTGCTGAATAAAAACGACCTGGTCCACGCCCGCATTCTCCATTATTTCCAAGTGTTCACGTATCTGATCCGGCGTACCAATCCCGGCTCTGGCTTCAGCAGGATCCTGTGGTGCCTGTCTATAAAGCTGCCAAATATCAGTCTCGCCGGGTATTTGAGAACCGTTGTGATAATAGTGCGCAAGGGCAAATCGGAAGAAACGTAAACCGTCTAACCCACGCGCAACCGCAACACCTTCGTCGTCGTGGCATGAAAATCCCGATACCATGGCGATATTTGGGTTTACCCGCTGTGCTAAAGGTTCGCATTCCTTCTCAAAAATGTCGTAGTATTCCTCGACCCAAAATTTGGCTTCGTCTGCATCAACGAACGCGAAGGTTAACGCACCAAGTCCATATCGAGCAGCATAGCGAAGACTATCACGGCTCGAACACGCCACCCAAGGAGGCGGATGCGGGCTTTGCAACGGCTTAGGTAACACGTTGCGTGGCGGCATCGAAAAATACTGCCCATCATACCCGGCATAAGGTGATTGTACCATCATTTTTGCCGTTTCGCGCGTACATTCCGCCCACATCTCGCGTTTGCATTTCGGGTCAACATTGAATCCACCGAGTTCCATATGCGAGGCAGATTCTCCAGTCCCCCACTCCACACGACCGTCTGATACAAGATCAAGGGTCGCAATACGTTCAGCGACGCGCGCTGGATGATTATAGCCCGGAGGCATCAGCACGATCCCATGCCCTAACCGAATCTGGCTCGTCCGCTGGCTACATGCGGCAAGAAATACCTCCGGTGCAGAAGAGTGCGAATATTCCTCAAGAAAATGGTGCTCGACTTCCCAGATATAGTCGAATCCGAGTCTGTCAGCAAGCTCTACTTGTGCTAAGGCATCTTGAAAAAGTTTATGTTCTGCGCCGTCATCCCACGGACGCGGGATTTGATGTTCGTAAAACAGTCCAAATTTCATAGATTTCTATCGTTCCCTATACCACTTTCTCTGTTCGGCGACAGTGAGGTTTCAAATTTAACTGTCCAAAGCATCAAGCGTTTGCATTTCTGCATCGGTTAACTGCCATTCAAAAACATCTAAATTCTCACGTAAATGCGGCACCGAACCAGACTTTGGAATCGTGATGATGTCCTGCTGTATGAGCCACCGTAGTGCCACCTGCGCCGCGGTCTTTCCGTGATTTTCCCCGATCTCACTCAAAGTTGTGTCACCGGCAAGATCTCCAACAGCTAACGGGCGGTGCGCCGTCATTATAATGTTTCGCGCGTGACAGTAGTCCCGCAATTCTGAGCGGTTTCTTCGGACATGATATTCTACCTGGTTTGTGCAAATAGGAAGTTCCGAGACTTCGCGTGATTCCTCGACCTGCTCAATGCTAAAATTGCTGATACCGATGCTTTTTACTTTCCCCGCTTCATAGAGTTCGTGGAAAGCTGCAAAGGTCTCGGCAAACGGAACAGAATCCCTTGGATGGTGAATCAATAACAAATCAACGTGATCCATCTGTAGATCGCGCAAACACTCTTCAAATTGGGAGAGGACATCAGCATGCCTGAGATGGGTTCCCCAAATTTTGGTGGTGAGAAAGATAGCATCACGGTCAATGCGAATGTCACGAAGTGCTTTCCCTATCTCACGTTGGTTTTGGTACATCCACGCCGTGTCGATGTGGGTATAGCCCAACGCAATAGCCTCCTTGACAATGCGCCGACACTGTCTGCCTCTTAACTGCCAAGTTCCCAAACCCAGTATTGGTATTTCATGTCCTGATGCAAGTTTAAGGTTTTTCATAATATCCCCATGATACGTGATTTTGAAAAAAAAGTCAAGCATCGAAAAAGCACCTGTGATTTTTCGATTAGACCTTGACATCTCCATCAAAATATTGTAGAATTCCTCATGAACACTGGAGAATTAGACACTTTTGCTGAAAAAAGCCAAAAAAAGTTGACAAACATCTAACAGATGGTATATACTATTAACAGAATTCGCGGTCGAGTGGTGGAATCGGTAGACACAACGGACTTAAAATCCGTCGCCCTTA
>JAPPNJ010000148.1:0-5039 GCA_028818705.1 Candidatus Poribacteria bacterium | reverse complement strand
CGGGCTCATAACCCGGAGGACGCGGGTTCAAATCCCGCCCCTGCAATCCTCTTGTTCCCTCCACAATCTCTTTGAACCTTTTTGTATTTTTTGGCAAAGTAACAACCGGCATCCAAAAAACACAATTCAAGGAAACCTGTTTTTTCCACTAACACTTTTCAAATACGCGCTTCGTAGTTAAGCAATCTATATCAACGAGTCGATAAACTGGAGGACCCAATGCGTTATGGAAATACAATACCCATTATATTCATGATCGCCATATTAACTTCTATCGCTTCAGCAGGGGTATGGCAGGAAAATTTCGACAATGGGCTTCCCGATGGCTGGAACGATGTCAGTGGCGAGTGGAAGATCCAGAAGGACGCTTACGCCGAAACTTCTGGCGGACAGTACGCCAAGACAATGTTCGGTGAGGAAGATTGGACGGATTATACCGTTGAAGTGGATGTAACCTTGGTGAAAAACGTGGGAGTAAATGCTGCTGGTGTGTTAATCCGTGCCGATACAGACGGAGACAACGGAATGCGATACTGGATCCGCACAGACCAGCATAAATGCCAATTTTCCCGATGGAAAGAGAATCAATGGGACCACATCGCAACCCCTTTACCTCTTGAACCGGAAGTTGGCGAAACTTATCGTCTTAAGATTGTTGCAGAGGGACAGAATTATCAATGTTTCGTCGATGATGAGCTCCTATTCGACGATTCAGACGATGCGAAATTCCGAGACAGTGGACGCATCGGTTTTATTACATACGAGGCAAACGTCCATTTCGACAATCTGATCATTGACGGAGAAGAGATCCCTGCCTTCGCTGTTGAACCGAACGGCAAACTTGCCACCCGTTGGGGACAACTGAAAACAGATATCTGGATTCAGTAGAATCCACGGAGTGTGTCTGTTATATCATATTCACAACCCTAAAATGCATAAGTCCTATAACGACCTATTTACGAAAAAAGCCATGGATACTTGACTTTTTTGGTAATATATGTTATACTTAATGTAGTTTTTAGGGTAAAAATTTAAAAACCTACCTAAGAAAAGTGCCGGTGTAGCTCAGTGGTAGAGCACACGACTCATAATCGTGCTGTCCGGAGTTCGACTCTCCGCACCGGCATTGTCCTTTTTGGCGCAGCTTGCAAGCCAAAACTTGCTGTCGAAAACGGGCACACCTCATGACAATTGATTTTGTCCAACAGATGCATCGCTTCATTTTGCAGCACGAAATGATCGAGAAGGATGAAACCGTGCTTGTTGCCGTCTCAGGTGGCGCAGATTCGCTTGCCCTCCTGTATGGACTGCATGCCTTACGTCCACAACTCAACTGTCAGTTTCATGTGGCGCACTTAAATCATTGCCTCCGTTCGGACGCGGACGCAGATGCAGACTTTGTTCAACAACACGCATCCCTCTTGGAATTACCGTGTACTGTCCGACGCACTGAAGTACCTCGTCTGGCAAAGCAGTGGAAACTCTCAGTTGAGACAGCAGGACGCAGCGCACGATACCAATTTTATGAGGATCTTTGTACGGAAGTTGGGGCTGCCAAGGTAGCCTTGGGACACCATCAGGACGATACCACTGAGACGGTCTTGATGAACCTCATCCGTGGGTGTGGAACCACTGGATTGAAAGGTATTGCGCCAGTCAGAGATATCAAGATTATTCGCCCCCTCGTAGGATTTACACGTGAACAAATTGAGGCGTTCCTCACCTCAATAGGTGTGATCCCGCGGCACGATTCAACCAATACGGATAAACGCTATTTACGCAACCGTATCCGTCATGAGTTGATACCTCTGCTCGAAAGTAACTATAATCCGAACATCAGAATCGGATTAAACCGTACTGCTGATGTGCTGGAAGCCGAGTCGGAATACCTTGATGCAATCGCGCAAGCAGCCTTTAAGGGATGTCGCATAGCAGACACGGATAAAGTTGCCGGACCGAATAGTATTGTCCTCAGTAGGACAAAATTTCGCGAGTATCACGTTGCCTTACAGAGACGGGCACTGCGGCAGAGTATCTCTGAGATATTAGGGGACACAAACGATTTCTATTTTGTACACTTTGAAGCGATGCTAAACCTCATTGAAAGGGACACACCTAACGCTGTGTTAGCACTTCCAAACGGCTTACGGTTTCGACGTGCATATCAGTACCTCATCCTTGAGAGCACCAAGAATTCCGATTCCGTGTCTCCTGTTGAAACGGAAAGTTTTATATATCCACTCACTGTTCCCGGTAAAACGTCTATCACGGATATGAAAGCGGAAATCATCGCAGAAATAGGCGATGTTCCCTCTCATACGTCCCTAACATTACCCGATGGTAAGTTCGAAGCAATATTTGATCACGAGACGTTAAAGAAAATGTTCACAGAAATATTACCGCTCACGGTGCGTAATCGGCAGCGAGGGGACCGGTTTCAGCCGTATGGTATGCAAGGAACGAAAAAGATTAAGGATTTTATGATAGATGCCAAAGTGCCTCGCCACGAACGGGATAGTATCCCACTGCTTGTTTGCGGAGATGCGGTTTTGTGGCTTATCGGTTACACTACCAGTGAATCTTTCAAGATCAAGCCCAGCACGCGGCAATATCTTCACTTACGTTATGTCAGTACCGAAACCTCTTCCTGAATCTGTTTTAATCTCTGAATCCGACCTTCAGAACCGCATTCACGAACTGGGCACCCAGATCCTCACTGATTACGAAAACAAAGAACTTGTTCTATTGGGTGTGCTCAGGGGCAGTGTGATATTTTTCGCAGACCTCGCGCGTGCTATTTTCAGCGCACAACTTGAAAATCCTGTAAAGGAAGTCCAGCTCCGGTTTGAATTCATACAACTTGTGAGTTACCATAATAGCACCAAACCGACAGCAGTAGAACTCATTCGCGGTGGCACCGATTACCTTGAACAACGGCACGTGCTAATCGTAGAAGATATTGTTGATACCGGACATACCTTGAAGTTTCTCTGCGAACACCTGTGGACGTTGAAACCCAAAACGATTCAAATCTGCACACTGCTTGATAAGCCCTCCCAACGCCAAGTACCTGTCGCTATTGATTACACCGGTTTTGAGATTCCAGATACCTTTGTTGTTGGATATGGGCTTGATTACGCACAACAGTATAGAAACCTGCCTTACATTGCCAGGTTGGAATCAATTTAAGGCGGATTAAGGCTGTTCAGTATTTCAATATTCAGCTGAAAGCACTTTTTTTGTTGACTAAAATGTCATAATTCTGATAAAATATGTAGAGTAACGCAGCTTGAAAGGAGTTTATGATGCGTAAATGTGTTGCGTTCGGCCTCTGTGGTGTTTTAATCATGGCGTTTGTTGTTCTAACGCAAGCTCAAATGTCAGATAAAGCACAACTGGGGCGCGAACTTTTCCATGATCCAACCTTTAAAGGCACAATCAACCCGTCAAAGGCGACCGGGCTTACCTGTGCAAATTGCCATGCCGATTTTGATGAAACAGCGAACCCAGATGGCGTGATTCGCGCCGGACATAGCGTGGTCGGTGTTCCACACCGTGGTGAAGCAAAAGGTGGAATGATCAAAGACGCAGATTTTGCCCGGGCAGCGGGTGGTGGCGGTTTCTGTTATGAGCATTTCTTGCAGAGAGTGCCACACGATAAAGTTAATCCTACCGCAATTCCAGCAGAACATGCCGAAGCACTCATGGCTTATTTTGAAGTTATTTCTGGTGACAACAAAGGTCCCGAGTTTGAAATGGCTATGCTCGATAAAGATGCTATAAAGAAAGCAGGCGAGGACATCGCCGCTATGAGTGGTGATGCAAGCAACGGTTGGCAACTTTTCGGACGCGCATGTGTTGTTTGTCACCCAACGGCTAAGAAAGCTGGAATCGGTCCACAATTGGTCCGCTCCAGGGCACCGCGCAATATCGACGCCACGATGGCGCGCTGGGCTGGTAAAATTCGTGGCGGCGGCTCCCTTATGCCGTTCTATGCCCCGGATATCCTCAGTGACCAAGACATCGCTGATGTTATCGCATTTCTGCGCGATCAGATAGAAAACACAGCAAAATAACAATAAATCAGGCTGGGATGAACCGTCCCAGCCCAACCTTTTATTGTACAATTTTGTCTGGTTTTTCGTAACCAACTCTCTTTATATGCGTTTGTATCAATGCGTTTTTTGAGCGCTTATGGGCTTAATATGTTTATCCTGAAAAGTGAATGTCAACTATCAGGAAACGTGAGCTTTAAGACAAAGTTCAATGCTTCCAGTAGACAGGAACAAGGGGTCCAGAATTGTAGAAACGATAAGATAAGTGTTTCTTTCTGTGTGAAAGCCCATTTGTTGATAAAACAGAAATGTTGTCAGTTTCAGAGCATACAAACGTTTTGCCAGATCTGAATATGAAGAGAGGATAGTGTCATGAGAGCATCTCGATTCCTTGGCGTATATTTTTCGATTCTCCTAATTGGTTTTGTATTAAATTTGACGAGCTGCGGCGGTAGTAACTCGAACAATCCAGTATCAGATGCAAATATAGCAGAGGATACCGAAACCAGCGATACTATCGTTGAACTTGCACAGAACCAAGACACAGAAAAACTGGAGCGGATTACCGATCTTGAGGTAACAATCACTGTTACAAAGAAAACAGTGCAACCTGGTGAAGAGGCGGAACTCACGGCTTCAGTGAAAGGCGTTAGGGGGACCAGTGTCACGTTGAACTGGTTGAATATTACGGGACTTGGTCAACTTTCCCCCGTCAGCGACAATGAAGTTACCTGGACTGCCCCAGCTACGTTAAATGGAGAGGCCGTTCAAGTTGAAGTCATTCAACTCGTTGTGACCGTGATTAGTGAAGTAGTTTCAGTTGGAACCTCTGGAATTGATACTGATACCCAAATTTTTTCAGAAACTCAGACTGTTTTATTAACAGTCAAAGAGTAGTCAGTAAAGCAAATTCCCTGAAATTACATCACTAGAACTTACGCAGTTTCAAATTTGAGTGCGGGTGATTTGAGTTGCTGACAGAGA
>JAPPNJ010000107.1 GCA_028818705.1 Candidatus Poribacteria bacterium | reverse complement strand
AACCTACAAGAACACATGTAACTATTGAAGCAAACAATCTTTTGAAAAATATCAGCTCGTATTATATTGCCAAGCATGGCTGATAAAAATTTTGTAACGATGCAACTTGGGCATTTCTTTTATTTTATTTCCTTATGTTAAAATTGATGATTTAGTAAAACATCAATAAAGTTCTGTTCCCACTTATATTTTCCTAAGTTCAAATGAAAAAACTTATCGATAACGCAAATGTCGGGTATTTCGCTCATAGATTTCTTTGATCCCATAGTGGTCTTGAAGACGTTGAGTCTTTGTTAAAATATTTTCGTAAAGAGGGATCGGTTTTAGCATTTCAACGATATATTTCGCCCACTGCTCAACTTCACAAAGACATTGGAGTGGTATACCGAGCGAAACAAAATCGGGGGCATTACTTATATCAGTATCGTGGATAAGATGTGCGATCAGAGGATGCGGGTCAGGTGGAGAGGCAGTAAAGTTTTTAGAAAAACTTTGTCGGCCGCGAGCACCGCCGATTTCATAAGAGATCCATGGGGAGTCAAATGTCCCTGGTCCGATAATCCCTAGTAGTGCGGACGCTGCATCCAGTCCCTTCTCAATGCAGGTCGCAATATTAATATCGGATATCTCGGATTGTGCGTTCGCCAGACACTCATCTTCTTCATCAAACCAGTAGTGAAGTCCAGAGGTCACCTCCAGTATCTCTGCACACTGGCGCGCCATTTGTGTATCGCAATAAACGTGTCTATAAGAGATAAACACAACGGGGGTCTCATTAGGATCAAAACTACGGATTTGCTTGGCTTCAAAAAGATTTTTTGTCAAGCGGCTTCGGGTTTGCATTTTCTATAACTCCTTTGTTATAAATAAACTCCTTGATTATTTATTATAAACGCTTTTCAATCCCTTTTCCGGGTTCTATCATCAATGAGAAGTATGACATATCTGTTCCCTGAATGATGCCTTCAATTGCTTCAATGAATACGCGTTCCTTCTCGCCTGTATCAATAGACGCATACCGTCCTACACTACTTAAAAATAGGTACTTCTCAGACTTTATACGTTCAGCAACCAAACGGAATTTCTCCCACTTGGCACCGAAATTGTAGAACTCTTCGATTTGGTATGTGGCAAGAACAATTGTGGAAAGAATTAATGCCGCGATGCCCATGAATTTTAAATGTGATATAAAAGTCAAAGCCAAGGCAATAGTTAATGTAGTGAAGACATTAGAAAAAATGGCAGTACCCTTTAGCCTTTTATATATTTTTTGGTTCCTAATCGCCTTTGAGTCAAAGTATTCTATTTGGTTATCAACTCTTTCGGTCAAATATGTTTCTATATCCATTACATGTCCTGTCAGTCTGGGCAAAAATACCTCAATCTCGCAAACTTATCTATATCCATTAATATTATACCACAAAAACTCCAAAATTTAAAGGAATAAGCAAGAAAAACTTTATTAACCATAAGGTTACATCTTGTATTCCGTGAACCCACCAAGGAGTTGCTGGAATGTTTCAGGTCTGTATAGGTCAAAACTCTCTTGATCTACATAGACAAAATCGTAATCAACATCTGTTGCGATTCTGTTGACATCTTCACACCATTGCGATAAGCGTTGCATCTTGAGGGGTACGTCCAAATCTTCTCTCCCTTTTGTCTCAACAACAATCATGCGTCCATCTGTTAACTTGATAAAGAAATCTGGATAGTAGTTACTGATATCGCCATCGGCGTTGATGTAATCAAGTTTAAAGTGCAAAGCGAAGTAGTTTTTGGTGTAGGAGACAACATCAGGACAGTTCTCCAGAAATGCGGCAAACTCCAATTCAAAATGAAGATCTCCTGTGATTCTATTGAACACAGATTTTTGGGGAATTAGGTATTCCTGTTCTTTAACCATAAATGGACGGGCATCCTGGGCACGTGTTGTCTCGTTCAGCTGTGCCTCGCCTCTGTCTTGGATCGTGAGGTCATTGATGGCGTACTTGAAAGTTTCCATGACGGTTTTTGTGGCAGGGAGTTCAGCCAGATTTCGCAAGGTGTTGGGGTCCTCCAACGCTATCATCTCGCCGAAGAGTTGGTTCTGAACGAAGTCTTTAACCTTGCCATATAGAACATCGTACCCGCCGACGAGCCGTAAGTCCTTGCGGAGTGTCTCCGCAAAATAGCCGATCGCGCTGCGGTAATCCGCGATTCCGTTACTATCCATCACCGTGGTGTGTGTAACCTTGCCCGTGGTCATGTCCTTAAACACAATTTCCCGTAGTTCCGTTTCGCCAAACGTCTGGTATGAAACGGGTGTAAAATTGAGATGTGTAACATCTAAATTCGCCAGATTCGTGTACTCGCGGTAGATGCGGCGTGTGAGTATCGGAATTTCAATATCAAGAGCGTCAATATCCTTATTGACATTTGCTTTGTCCACTTCAACGACGAGGGGTGCCTTGGGTTTTGTCCCTTCACCCATGGCTTGGCGTTCCAATTCTACCCCTTCCGATTTAATCGACTCGACAAATTCCATAAAAGCATGGGTACCGATGACACTCACGGATTCCTTCTCAGTTCCAGCGTACATCAAACGCAGTCCACGCCCTAAGGTCTGTTCCGGTAAAATATTGGGTTTGGCAGAGTAGGCACGGAGTCCAACAATCGTAGTAACGTTCTTGACATCCCATCCCTCCTTGAGCATCAGGACCGAGACGATGGCTTTGTATGGACTATCCCATGAATCAATCTTATTCGCCTGCTCACGGAGTGTCTTAAGTTCTGCTTGCTTCTTACTGGACTTTGCTTCAGAAATCTCACCGCTTTTATTGGTGTGAATTGTTAGCACGGCATTTTTGAGCACAGGATAGTGGCTTTCGAGATACGCCGCCACCTCATCACAGTTCTGGGTATTGTCGGTCATTACAAACAGAATGGCTTTCTTCCCCACTTTTTCATGTTCTACGGCTGCCTTTTGCCACTCAATGATACCGAGATCGAGGTAATCTGCGTATTTCTCGGTGTATTTTATGCTCTGGCGTTCAACAAGTTTCGCTCGACTCTCAGCATCAGGAAGGACGGGGTGTTTGACGATGTTTTGTGAAATCGCTTCTACGAGCGGATAATCGGTGACCGTCTGCACAAAAATTGCGCTGTTGCTGTGTTTAGGCGTGGCGGTTACGTCTACTTGCAGTGACAACTGACTGCCTTTCTGCAAGAGGCGGTTGTGAATATCCTCAATAGACTTGAACCACGCCATCCGAGGATCATGGATATGATGCGCCTCGTCGTTGAGTACCATTAGTTCATCAATGTCGCGGACGATTTCTCCGAGATCTACTTTGGAATCGGTAGTCTCACCGGTTGGTTTTTTGCCCAAGAAGTAGTCCATACTATTGTCGTCATCGGGTGCTGGTGGGGCCTGATCGCTGGAATAGACGCGGTGGATATTGGTGAGAAAAATGTTACCAGTGGCACGGGTGGCACGCACTTCGTCTTGGACATGCAGTGTGAGTTGAAAATCGTCGCGCCAATTGTGACCTTCAAAACCGTTATCGGGCAGCACGGGATCGTCAAAGAAAATACGTAAGCCCTGAAAATCGTGATAGAGTCGGTCAAGGACAATAATGTTGGGTGCAATGACGAGGAAGTTACGCGAAAGTTCAGAACCGTTTTCATACAATTTGTGAAAGAAACTCCACGCGATTGCAAGACTCATCACTTTTGTTTTGCCTGTGCCTGTCGCCATCTTTATGACAAACCGCCGCCAGTTTTCGTCGAAGAGTCCCGTCGAAACGGCACCTGAGCTGTCAAAGCGCATCAGATCGAATTTGTCTCGGACCTTGACGACATCATAGAGGTAAACAATGGTTTCGATTGCCTCGCGTTGGGCGAAGTAATACTGAAACTTGCTCGTTGTTCCGTCAGTCTGTTCTTTCAGGTGTGGGGTATTGAACCACCAATTGAGGAGTGCTTTGCTTGTTTCGGAAGCACCACTATAGTTGTTATCTCGCCACGTTTTGACTTGCTCCCGTACCTTTTGAACGAGTGGCGGGAGTAGCATTCCGTATTCCATATCAAACAGCAGTGATTGATCTGGGAGCCAACGCACTTTGGGATCAATGATTGCGTGTGGGGATTCAGGGAAGTCTGAGTGTAAAGCCATGAGTGTCAGTAATGCTTCTAATGTGTATTAGATAGGATTTCTGTTTTTTCCTGGCTCTATTATAGCAAGCGGGTATTAAAACTGCAAGGCAAATTCGGATGCACAACCTAACAGGTTATGCTACAAGGGCAACTTAGTGGTCTGTCCAGTCTAAAATGGGGAGTAACTTCGTTTGTAGTAGGGCAATTTATTGCCCGTTGTTAACTTTCGGACGTGCGATAATGCACGTCGCATTTGGTCGAGTACGCCGCAAAATCGCACTACTACGAACGAATTCACCTACAATTCAAAGTGGACAAACTGTTAGGTTACCGTAGCAGCTCCACAAATGTCTCAATATCCGTTGTAGGGGCCTGGCAGACGTAATTCTCACACACATAAGCCGTTGCGGTGTTGTCAATTTGAGTTTTACCGGCGAGGAGTGGCAGCGTCTGTCCATCGGCAGATTCGCTCAAGGCGACGATTTTATTTGGCTGGTACGTGCCATGTAACGCCGCTAACATTGCTTCCGTTTTCGCATCGCCTTTTTCACCAACAATGGCAATCTCTTTCGGTGTTGATAGCAAGAACGCTAACTCACAGAGTAGTTGTCCTGACCCGGAAGGCATCCCCTCCATCTGATAGAAGTAAAGCAACAAGGTCTCAACGGCTTTGTCGTGAAATTCGGGTTTGTCGAGGTGTTTGGCAAGCCGCAAAAGGCTATGAATCGCCATAGATGCACCAGAGGGCGTGGCACCGTCATAAGCGGATTTGGATTGGACGATGAGCGTCTCGTGCGCTTTACCCGTGAAGAAGAATCCGTCTCCTGCGTCGTCTCCGAATTGGTCAATCATAAGATGTGCGAGGCGTTCGGCTTCCGTGAGCCATCTCGGCTCAAAACTGGCTTCGTAGAGCGCGATTAACCCAGCGATGAAATAGGCGTAGTCCTCAAGATAGGCGTTGAGGTGGCTCTTGCCATCACGGTAAGTGCGTAGGAGCAGACCGTTGTCTTGGGATAGCGCCGTCAAGACGAATTCAGCGGATTTTTTGCACGCCTCAAGGTATTCAGGTTTTCCGGTCAGTTGGTATCCCATCGCCATGCCGCGGATCATGATGCCGTTCCAACTGGTTAGGATTTTATCGTCCAGACCGGGTTTGATTCGCTTTTCTCGCTCTTCAAACAGTTTCTGCCGCCCGTCTGCGAGGAGTGCCTCCAGTTCTTCGACATCCATACGGAGTTTTCGAGCAAAGATGTCAGGGGGTGCTTGGACGTGGAGGATGTTTTCTCCCTCAAAGTTGCCTTGTGGGGTGATGTCATAATACTCACAGAAGATTTCGGCGTTTTCTTCGCCGATGATGTCTTCAACGTCGTTGGGTTCCCAGACAAAGAACTTGCCCTCTACACCTTCGCTATCCGCATCTTGCGTGGAGTAGAAACCGCCGTTCTCTGCGTCGTACATCTCACGGAGAACGTAGTCGAGCGTCTCGATGGCGATGTCGCGATAGAACGGTTTCTGGGTGGCTTGATGTGCCTCAAAATAAGCGACGACGAGTTGGGCATTGTCGTACAGCATTTTCTCAAAGTGCGGGACAAGCCAGTGTGCATCTGTGGAGTATCGGTGGAAACCGCCGCCGAGTTGGTCATACATACCACCGCGTGCCATCTTCTCCAGCGTGAGTTCGACCATTTCTAAAGCGTTGGCGTTACCGCTGTGGTGCCAATAACGAAGTAGAAAAGGCAATCCCATGCTGGGTGGGAATTTGGGAGCATTACCGAATCCACCGTGGTGCGAATCGAATTGGGAGCGGTAGTGTTGGAAAGCATTGGTCATGAGTTGTTCAGTGAGTTCGTGGTGGTTCGGATCAACGACATTGCTTACCTGCTCGAGATGGGTGGTAATTTGATCGGCTTGCTCCAAAACTTGTGCATTCTGCTCACTAAATGCTTCTGCGACGGCGTGCATCACCTTCGGGAACCCAGGTCTACCGTACCGATCGGTGGGTGGGTAATAGGTCCCGCCGTAGAAAGGTTTCAGATCGGGGGTAAGAAAGACGGTCATGGGCCAGCCGCCTTGACGCGTCATGACTTGGACAGCGTTCATGTAGATTTCATCTAAATCCGGACGTTCTTCCCTGTCAACCTTGATGTTGATGAAAAGTTCGTTCATAACCGCTGCGATTTCCTCGTTTTCAAAGGATTCGCGTTCCATGACGTGGCACCAGTGGCATGCGGAGTAGCCGATGCTCAGAAGGATAGGCTTCTGCTCTTGCTTGGCGCGTGTCAGTGCTTCTTCGCCCCACGGATACCAGTCAACGGGGTTATGTGCATGCTGGAGCAGATAAGGGCTTGTTTCGTGGATAAGGCGGTTGGTGTGCTTAGGTGTATCGTGCATCGCTATTTCTCTCCAGCGTTATGAAAGTTGATTGGGTTAAAAAAATGTGAAAAAATGAGCGGTCCCAAAGTGTGGCACCGCTCTTATAGGTGAAGAAATACCGCTACGGGGATTCGAACCCCGGTTTGGTGGCTGAGAACCACCCGTCCTGACCCCTAGACGATAGCGGCACAATATAACTGAGAGAACTGCCCGGGAAGGACTCGAACCTTCACTACGTGGTCCAGAGCCACGCGTCCTACCATTAGACGACCGGGCATTGACACGCGTTTATTATACGCTGCGTTTTTAAGTATACTTTAAATAAACAGCACTTGTCAATCTTTTTTCGAGCGTCTACTGCATCGGTATTACTGAGACTGAAATGTTGGAGAAGGTATAAAAAATATTGATGAACCCGATGAGGATTGTTGGGATTACGAAGACGCTCAATAGAGCAAAAGTACCAGTGGAGAAGGAGGCAGGTGTTGTTTCTTCGTCAGCATCTTCGAGATACATTGCCTTCACAATGCGAGCGTAGTAGTAAAGCGAAACCACGCTGTTTAACAAACCGACAAATGCCAACCAGTAATATCCCTGTTCAAGGACAGCCGCAAAGAGGAGCCATTTGCCGAAAAAGCCAGCAAACGGCGGGATGCCAGTGAGCGAGAAAAGGAAAATAGCCATCGCTCCAGCGACTAAGGGTGCCCGCGAAGCGAGTCCTCGGTATCCCTCGATCATTTCGCTGCCTTCCTCATTTGCAATCAAAACAACGACATAGAATGCTCCCAGGTTCATAAAGAGGTAGACAACGAGATAGAAGAGGATCGCGCCGATACCTTCAGATGTGAGCAGAACGCCTCCCATCAACAAATAGCCGCCGTGGGCGATGCTTGAATATGCCAGTAGACGTTTCACATTCTGTTGTGGCAGCGCGGCAAGGTTCCCGACGGTCATCGTCAAAGCAGAGACGATCGCTAACATGAGCGTCCAATCGACGGATTGCATGACTTCAGCACTGCCAAATCCAGAATAGAAGAACCTGATGAACAGAGCAAATCCGGCGGATTTTGAGGCGACGGATAGGAACGCAGTTATTGGGATAGGTGCGCCTTCATAAACATCGGGGGACCACATGTGGAACGGGACGGAGGCTATTTTGTAGCCGACTCCCGCGAGGACGAAGATTATCGCAATCAGCACAGCAAGTGAATAGACTTCGCCGGATGCGAATAGTTCAGTGAGTCTTGTGCTAATTTGTCCAAGGTCACCTGTTCCCGTCATTCCGAACAGAAGAGAGAGCCCGAATAGCATTGTTCCAGAGGCGACCGCACCGTACGTGATGTATTTGAACGCCGCTTCACTTGAGCGCGGGTTATGCGTCAAGAATCCGGCGAGAATGTAGGAGGTCAAACTCACCGTTTCCAACGAAATGAATATCATCAGCAAGTTGGTTGAAGATGCCATCAGGAACATTCCGAGGGTGATAGCTAAGAGAAGGGCATAGTACTCACCCTTCAATCGTGCGTCGAGTTCTTCAGAACGGAGGGAAAAGAGGATCGTTGCAGCGGTTGCGAGCAACAGTAGAATCTTGAAAAAGATGGAGAATGCGTCGAGTCGGATCATCCCTAAGAAGAGGGAAATAGAATCTTTGTCGCCGAGCTGCCCGTGTGTGAGAAGGACTGCGACGAATACGCATCCGATTCCTACAAGGGAAAGATATGCGACTGTGGCACTCTCTCTATTTTTCACACCGAGATCGACAAGGACAACAGCGATGGCAAAAATAACTAACAGAAGTTCCGGGCTGAAATAGAGAAGGCTTTCGATGTTGCTTAAAGGTTGCATTCCGGACAAAAACCTCCTATATCGCCTCTAATACACTGATGAGGTTGGTAACAGATTCTCTGAACATATCAATAGCAAAGTTGGGCCAGATACCGAGGACAATCGTTAGAATTCCGAGCGGTGCTAAGGTCAGGATTTCGCGACCATTGATTTCGGGGAGTGCTTCATATTTAGGATTGAGTGTTCCTAAGAAAACACGTTGAAGCGTCCAGAGGAAATAGGCTGCACCGACGACAATACCTATCGTTGACAAGATAGTCAGCATTTTAAATTTGTCGTAAGCACCGAGTAAGGAGAGTGCTTCGCCGACGAATCCGCTCAAGCCGGGCAGTCCCAAGGATGCCATGAATGCGAGCGTGGTAATGCCGGTGTAGACTGGCATTTTTGCACCGAGACCGCCAAACCCATTAATCTCACGGTGGTGTGCTCTGTCGTAGAGAACACCCACGAGCAGGAAGAGCATCCCGCTAATGACCCCGTGGTTGAACATCTGGAGGATTGCACCGGTGATGCCCTCTGTATTCCGAGCGGCGAGTCCTAAGATAACGAATCCCATGTGTCCAATACTTGAATATGCGACCAACTTTTTGAAATCGGTTTGTGCTAATGCACAGAAGGATCCGTAGACGATATTAATGAAACCGAGTATGGCTAAGCTATTGCCCCAAGTGCCAGTCCCGTTACAGAAAAAATCCATACCTTGTGGGAACATTGCCATATTAACACGCACCAATCCATAGGTTCCCATTTTTAACAGGATACCTGCAAGGATAACGCTGATGGCAGTCGGTGCTTCGACGTGTGCATCGGGGAGCCACGTATGGAATGGGAAGATCGGCACCTTAACCGCAAATCCGACAAAGAAACCGAGGAAGACCCAGATCTGGAAGTTTAGATTGTTGAGCGCATGTCCTTCTGTAGCGGCTAAAGTAATGAGGGTCGGGATGTCAAAGGTCCGCGCGCCCGGTGCACCGCTGTTGAGATAAACTGCAATCATTGCAACCAGCATCAGCACACTGCCGAAGAGGGTATAGAGAAAGAACTTAATCGCAGCGTATTCACGCCGCGGTCCGCCCCAGACGCCAATCAGGAAATACATCGGCAATAGTGTGAGTTCAAAGAAGACATAGAAAAGGAACAGGTCCAGAGCAGCGAAGAAACCCAGCATCCCAGTCTCAAGCAGTAGAAACAGTGCCATATACGCCTTGATGCCTTTTTCAATGTTGCGCCACGAGGCGATGACACAGATAGGACCTAAAAGAGCAGTGAGGAGCAGAAGCGTTACACTGAGTCCATCAATACCGACGTGATATTGGATATTAAACGCCGAAATCCAAGGGACATTGACAACGTACTGTGTTCCTGCAGCCGAGCGGTCATAAGATATGAATAAGGCAACTGCGAGTGCGAGCGGGACGAGTGTAAAAAAGAGCGTAACGCGTTTAATCAGCTCTTCCGACTCGCGCGGCAGAAGCAAAACAGCAACCATCCCGAGCAACGGGATAAAAATCATTAGGGACAGTAACATCTAAGGGGGATCCTCCTTATCTCGTTATCGGGAAATCAAATAAAAAACGACAAACAAAAGTACTGGGAACACGATTGGAGCAAGGACAAGCAAGATCGTTGCTCTCTTCCGACGCGTTTCGAGGTTCGGATGGTGCACGAGAAGCCAACCGATAGCAAAGCCAAACAGTGGTCCAAAAAATGGGAGCAGTTTAAACAATACCATACAAGTCCATCCTTACAAAGCCCGGAAAATTAAGATTAACAACACAATCCCTGCCAGCACGACGAAAAGGTAAGTCTGAATCGCACCGGTCTGAATTCGGCGGACTTTTCCACCGATTGACCACGTGACCTGGGCAATTCGATTGACAAAGCCGTCAACGATGCGGTTATCGAAAACGCCGACGAAGGCAGCGAGGATATCTCGCGTCACCTTGCCAACGCCGTTGACGATGCCGTCGACAATAGTCCCGTCAAATTGGGCGAAGAGTCGCGATTTCCACACTGTCACGGCAACTAAAACACCGTCGTAGAACTCGTCGAAGTAGTATTTGTGCCACAATACATTGTAGATTGGTCGGAAAGTCGTTGCGACAGATTCTGCGGAGAGCGATCGTTTATGGTAGAACAGCCATGAGAGAAGTATACCTAATCCTGCGACGATGATAGATAGCACCATCGCAATCGTATGTGCGGGACCGTGTCCGTGGTGTCCGTCATCTCCATGTGCGCCGTGTGTGTCGTGTCCAGCTTCTTCCGCTGCCACGGCTTCGGAAATTCCGAAGAGTGAGAATGAAAGCCCAGCCTCACCGACTTTGCTGTCAGGTGAAATGTACGCATGTGCTGGGGCGTGGAGATGCGGTTGTTCTGGTGGTTTAACATAGTCTGCGTTGAACCAAAGGATGTTAACGACTGGAAAACTCAGGACAGCCAAAACGATAAGTGGCACGGTCATGGTCTTGGGCGACTCGTGTGCCATGTCGTGCATCTCTTGATTGCGCGGTTCACCGAAAAAGGTCATGAAGATAAGGCGGAACATATAGAACGCTGTGATTCCAGCGGCAAAGAGTGCGATGCCGAATAGGAGATAGTGGTGTACAGAGTTCCATTGCATTGCGCGGTCTAACACGCCACCCAAAATTGCGTCCTTGCTCCAGAAGCCAGAGAAGATAAACGGGACGCCAGAGATAGAGAGCGTCGCGATGAGCATCGTTAGGAAAGTAATTGGCATCTTGTGGCGTAATCCACCCATGTTGCGCATATCTTGGTCGGGCGGAATCTCGGAGCCGAGAACATGTTCTGAGGCGTGATTTTCATCGTGTTCATGTTCATCCTCGTGTCCGTGTTCGTCGTCATGTGCGTGCGCATGCATTGCGTGGAAGGCGTGGATAACACTACCAGAGCCGAGGAAAAGCAGCGCCTTGAAAAATGCGTGGGTTGTGAGGTGAAAGAGTCCAGCGACATAACTGCCGACTCCGATCCCAAGCATCATATATCCAAGTTGGCTGACCGTGGAATATGCCAAAACCCGCTTAATGTCAAAACGGACGATGGCGATAGTTGCGGCAATGATTGCGGTGATGCCACCGACGTAGGCGATTACGAGCGATGAGGTTTCCGTCAAAATGGGGAACATCCGAGCCGTGAGATAGACGCCAGCGGCAACCATCGTCGCAGCGTGAATCAGCGCGCTGACGGGTGTAGGACCTTCCATCGCATCGGGCAACCATGTATGCAGCGGGACCTGTGCGGATTTACCGACAGCACCACAGAAAATGAGGACACCTGCAATAGAGAGCCATACCATATCACCAGTGTTTAATTGAGATGCCGCTTGAGCGAAAATACCGCCTTCACCGTAGAGCGAAAGCGTGTCGAATTTGGTGAAGAGCATCATCATGCCGATAAACATGCCGACATCGCCGACGCGCGTCGTCAAGAACGCTTTTTTACAGGCATTCGCAGCTGAATCCTTTTCAAACCAGAATCCGATAAGCAGATAGGAGCAGAGACCGACGAGTTCCCAACCGATGTAGATGCCGAGTAGGTTATCCGATACGACCAAGAAAAGCATCGAAAAGGAGAAGAGCGAGAGAAAGGCAAAAAAGCGTGGATACCTTGGATCCCCGTGCATGTAGCCCATAGAGAAAATATGGACAAGACTGCTGACGAGTGTGACGACAATCAGCATGATTGCTGTAACACTATCCAAGTAAAAGCCCATCGAGAAAGTGACACTGCCGAGCGAGAGCCACTTAACGGTATGCGGTTCTGGATCGGGGACTACGTCTTGCAAAAGCAAGAGTGAACAGACGAATGCGATGAGCATTGCGGCTGTGGATAGGTAATCCTGTCGCGGGAAACTCCGTTTCGCTAAGCCCAGAACCCCGAAAATTGCGAAAGCGGCAAGAGGGCAGAGCAAGATGAGACTTATTAAAAATATAATCATACTTTCTATTTTTAAGCTTTCTTTTAGCAGTTAGCAGTCAGGGCGTTCGCTACGCTCACTGTCAGTCGTCAGTAGGGCGTTGTGGGTATTAGAAACGTTCTTACTGCCACTTAGCGTTAACAGTGCGGAGTGCATTGTGGACATCACCAATGTTTGCAACCGCCACACAATTTAACTGACTGCTGATTACTGACAACTGAATACTAACAACTGACAACTATTTCAACCTTTTAAGGTGTCCACTTCGTTGGGACGTATGCTACCGAATTCTCGGTAAATAGCGAGAATAATCGCTAAAAAGACAGCGGCTTCCGCTGCAGCGAGCACAATTCCGAAAATTGCAATAATCTGTCCGCTGATGTCCTCTGGGGGTGTCATAAAACGCGAGAATGCGGCAAAGTTAAGATTACACGAATTGAGGATAAGTTCGATGCCCATCAAAATACTAATGGCGTTCCGTCGGGTCAGGACAGCGAAGATGCCGAGCGTGAACAGAATCGCACTGATGACGAGATAGTGTTGCAGGGTCATTTATGTTGTAAGGGATTTAGTCCCTAACCTCCTTTCGGGAAATCAGGGCAGCGCCGATTAAAGCAACTAACAGCAGCACAGAGACCACCTCAAACGGAAGAAGGAATGGTCCATTCAGAATCAGTTCGCCAATGCGTTCGGTTGTCGGTGGAAGTTCAGTGCCATCATCAGTGAGATTTTTCCATGCGGGCGTATTTGCAATAACGGTCAAGAGGAGCATGAGGAGTGCCAAGGCGATAACGCCGCCGAGTAGGAGCTGTCCGCGTTCAATATGAATGCGCATCTCCAAACGTCCGCTTGTCATCATAACTCCGAATAGAATGAGGACGAGTATACCACCGACATAGACAATCACTTGCGTTGCAGCGAGAAAATCAGCCTGTAAAAAGACGTAAAGCCCGGCAACACCAAAGAGCGTTACCATGAGTGAAAACGCGGCGTGGACAATGTTTCGCACTGTGACAACAACGAGTGCGGAGGCAACTGTCATAAGCGCGAATCCGTAAAAAATAAGGTTTGTGAGTGTAAATTCCATATTTTTAACTTACCGTACTAATCCGCGGCTTCTGCAGCGCTCGCATCGCTTTTATTGTACATCTCCTGCTTGTCAAATTTAAAGATTAGATCTGACCGGTCAAACTTGGAGTATTCAACACCTTCAAGTGAATCCTTCATGACAAGACATTCTGTCGGACAGACCTCGGTGCAAAGTCCGCAATACATACAGAGGGACATGTCAATATCAAACTGATCGAGGTAGAAAACAACGGGATTTCGCGTAACGATCCGCGATATTTCGTCGCTGGAAAGGGTCTCGATTCGACTCTCAACACCCGATGGTTCAAGCCGATCTATGACTTCCTGCGGACCTAAGCGAGAGGTGATATTTGTGAGTGTCACTGAATCTTCTGACTTTATCTTTTTGTCATTGCCTTCGATGATACCAATGACTTCTCGTCCGTCCTTGAGATGTACGATGTTCATACTATCCCATAGTTGTTCGCCTTTAGGGAGTTTGGTGCCTGTAATCGTAATACAATCTACTGGACAGATCATCTCGCACTTTTTGCACCCGATACAATCTTCGATTCGATTATAAAGCTGCCCACGATACCCTTTCGGAATCTCTCGGACGTTCCGTTTCTTTTCAAAGTCGTGTTCGTACGGGTATTGGTGTGTGACGTTCGGTTCAAAAAACTGCTTGATTGTTACCCGCATACCGACGAGGACGGTATAAACGCCTCTGTAGATGTTTCGTATATATTTGTCCATCTTTTAATTTTCCTTGCGGTTCGGTGGGGTCGGTTTAGGTATTGATGTTCTTCCCCGTAGACCTATGGGAAACGCCCAATCAAAAACCCCTCCACTACGTTACGGGCTACGTGCTTTTCTGTATGAAAAACGCCTCTTCGTTGCTCATGAATTAAAAATCCTAACTCGGTTGTGGTGCTGGTCTCTGCGCAAGCGTCCGTCCAGCGACTTTATACGCGGCGATAAGCCCGATGTAAATAATAGCGCAACTAATACTCGTGCTAATCAGGGTATCCTCTGGGAAGATGAGCCCCCAGATACCAGTGCCTAAGATGTTAAAGAAGGCGATTGGGATGAAGTACTTCCAGCAGAGATTCATGAGCTGATCTACGCGTAGGCGCGGTAGCGTCCATCTCAACCACATCATCAAGAAAACAAGTGCCAATGATTTTATAACAAAACCAGGAAACCCGCCGAGGATATCATAACCTGGCAATACACCTTCCCAGCCACCGAGAAAAAGCGTCACAGCAATCGCACTCACAGCGAACATGTTGGCATATTCAGCGATAAAGAAGAGTGCGAAGCGCATTCCGCTATACTCGGTATGAAAACCGGCAACAATTTCAGATTCAGCTTCAGGCAAATCAAATGGTGTCCGGTTTACCTCGGCAATCGAAGATATAAAAAAGATAAAGAATGCAATAAAAGTAAACGGAGATCGGAAAATCAGCCAGCTGAAAATTCCGTTGGATTGGGTTGCCACAATTTCTTGCATGCTCAAACTTTCCACGAGCATAACGATCGTCAGGATGGAAAGTCCAAGTGGAATTTCATAGCTGACAATCTGGGCGGCAGAGCGGAGTGAACCCAACAGCGACCATTTGCTATTTGACGACCAGCCCGCCATAATTACGCCCATGACAATTACAGAGGAGATCGCCATGATATAGAAGATGCCAATATTAAAATCACTAACCAATATGTTTTGACTGAAGGGAATGGCGGCGAAGACAGCGAACGAGCAGGCAAAAATGATATATGGTGCAAGCAGGAAAAGGAATCTATCGCCTTGTGGTGGGATAAAATCCTCTTTGAAGATGAGTTTGACACCGTCAGCTAACGTTTGGAGGGTACCCCAGGGTCCAACACGCATGGGACCGGTTCGGTTCTGAAAACGGGCGGAGACTTTTCGTTCTGCGAGCACCAGTACTAAGGGGAGTAAAGGGACCACTCCGACGAAAATACCAGCACATGCAAACATAACGAGGACCGTGCCTAACTCCACAGGGAAATGCGAAGCAACCGCTTCCGGCAATCGCGGAAGGACGACATTCTGTATAAATTCCTCTGCCCAATTAAGACCATCTTGCAAGTTTATATTAGGTAAGAAACTTTCGGATACGTTAAAGTCTGGGAAACCTGCAAGCATCCCCCTAAAATCCGACATCTGACCTCCTTATCTGACTTGAAAACCTGTTGTCCACAAATTAATCTCTATCTTTTTTCAGGATGTCGTATTGGTTATCCTGTAAATATAAATTTCCAGAGCAGGAAAACTGCATGCGCTATATGAAAAACAATTAAAAAGACAAATATCCCCTGCAAAAACTTATTGTTCGATAATATTGATAGTGGGCGACGTCCGGGATCTGCTATACGAACGTTGCTAATCAACGCAGCAAAAACAACAGCAGTGAATAGGAAGATTTCGTCAAAATCGGTCAGACAGATCGTTAACGCAGAGAGAAGTAATAGTACAAAGACACCCCACATTACTCCCTGTGTCTGTTCCTTCTTCACTAGCATTTTTTACTCTACCATCAAGTGTATTTACCGGTCAACCTCTCCCATCACAATATCGATACTGCCGATAATGGCGATAATATCTGCTACCATCAAACCTTGACTGAGTTCCTGCATCGCGCTCAAAGCACTAAAACAGGGCGAGCGACCCTTCAGACGCACTGGTTTGGGGGTGCCGTCGCTTACAATATAGAATCCGAGTTCACCGCGCGGCGCCTCGCTACGGAAATAGATCTCGCCTTTTGGTGGGCGGACGGCTTTTAAATCTGCCATGACGGGACCGTCTGGGAGTCCTTCTGCTAAAATCTGACGGACGATTCGGACAGACTGCTTCATCTCGTCCATACGTATTTTATACCGACTCCAGCAATCACCGACAACAGAACCTAACTCTGGAACATCCACGGCAACAGGGACATCAAAGTCAAACCTGTCGTAAATGGAATAGGGTTCGTCTCGCCGGAGATCCCAATCTACACCGGAACCGCGAAGGTTAGGACCGGTGGCGCCATAACTCAATGCCATCTCCGCCGACATGACAGCGACCCCTGTAGTGCGTTGAGAGAAGATACTGTTTTTTGTCAGGAGTTCGTTGTACTCGTCAATCAGCGGTTCAAAATAGTCTAAAAACGCTTCTATCTCGTCCAGAAAGTTCTGTTCTGCAATGGAACCAGGCTCCATGGGTATGATTTCAGAGACACCACCGATACGGATGTAGTTATAGGTGAGGCGGGCACCACACACCTTCTCGAAAAGAAGAAGGAGCCGCTCGCGATCGCGAAAAGCGTAGAGGAAGGGCGTGAATGCGCCGATGTCCATCCCATAAGTTCCAAAAGAGAGGAGATGGCTCGCGATACGGTTCAACTCACAGATAAGCACCCGCAGGTATTCTGCCCGTTCCGGTACCTCGAAGTCCCGACTTTCATCCGCCTCCAGTAACTTCTCAACAGCAAGACAAAATCCCCAGTTCTGGTTCATCGCCGCTACGTAATCCATCCGGTCAGTAAACGGAATGATTTGGGGATAAGAGAGGTTTTCGGAATGTTTTTCAAAACAGCGATGCAGGTAACCAATATGGGGGATCGCTTCCCGGACTACCTCACCATCCAGCTTCAATTCCAAGCGTAGGACGCCGTGTGTACTTGGATGCTGAGGTCCCATGTTCACCACCATCTCATCGGCGAACGGTTTTAATTCAATAATTTTGCTTTCAGTCTGTTGTGTGTTTTCCATAATGCAGATTTTGCAAAACTCAAAGTTATTATCAATACCTGTCTAATTGCCCTATATATGATACCATTTTTACCATCCGATGTCAAGTTTTAACCTGTTTCCTTGAAAAGAATTTGTGTCGTAATTTCGGGTGGTACTCCTACGAAAAATGGTTACACCAGTGTAACATTTTTCATTCAATGTTTATGTCTAATAAACCCACGTGCTGCCTGAGTTTCCAAAGCATTTTAAGTTCTAATATTCCACAGTGAAAAAAGTCGAAAGTGTAACATTTTCGGGCACTAAACGCCACACAAATCTGTCCCTAATATGGCACGCGCATCCCGCGATAGAATTCGGGTTCCTTGTAATCTTTGCGCAGGGGATATCCCTCCCAGTCGTCGGGAAGTAAGAGGCGACGGAGGTCTTTGTGTCCTTCAAATAGGATTCCGTAAAGGTCATAAGCTTCGCGCTCGTGCCAATCCGCGGTTTTCCAGATATGCGATACACTTGGCAGGTGCGGATTCGTCTTCGGTACCATGGCTTTGAGGACTACGTTGTGTCGCTGTCGCATGGCGTATATGTGGTAGACGACAGCGAATTCTTCGTCGTTGGCGCTCAGATCAACGCCACTGAGACACATCAAGGAATCGAACGCCAATGCGTCGGTTTCGGCGAGATATTGGCACACATCTGCGATTGCTGAGGGGATGATACGGATGCTTGGGTCACCTGCGAGTTCGGTGTCAAGACCGAGGATGGCTTCACCAAACTGCTGGGTTAGGACTTCATAGATTTCTTCGGGTTTCACGTAATTCCTACTCCGTGTTCGTGTTTACGAGTCGCTCCTACCGTCGGACGCGTTGGTATTCTAAGCAGTCCTTTCAGTACTTTCTGCGTTGTCGTCTTCTGCCTCAGTTTCGGCTTCGGTTCCCTCAAGTTCATACCATTCGGTTTTGGTAAAGAGCCTTTTCAAGAACGGAACGTGCTCGCGTTTGGCGACGGTTTGGGTTCTAATCTTCTCTTGTAGTTTCAGCAGCCCTTCGATGAGTGCTTCTGGACGTGGCGGACATCCGGGTACATAGACATCAACGGGTATAATTCGATCGACGCCTTTGAGGACGTGATATCCGTGTTGCCAATAGGGACCACCGCTCGTTGCGCAGCTGCCCATCGAAATAACGTATTTGGGTTCTGGCATCTGTTCATAAAGCCTCCGGATCCGTGTTGCCATTTTAAGCGTTACTGTTCCAGAAATAACCATCAAATCAGATTGGCGTGGCGTCGCACGCGGGACACCGGCACCGAAACGATCCAAGTCATAGTTGGAAGCGGCAGTCGCCATAAATTCAATAGCGCAGCAAGCGAGTCCGAATGTCATGGGCCAGAGTGCCGAGGAACGTGCCCAGTTAGCAACGGCATCGACTGAGGTGACAATAATGTTTTTATCTAATTTCTCATCAATTATCATAGCTTTCTTCCCTCCGGAGCGATTGGACTTCCAACTGCGTGGAGCGGATCCACTCCAGATCGCCTTTTGCCCAGACGTAGGCAAGCCCGACTAAAAGGATAACGATGAAGACGAGCATCTCCAAGAACGCAAAGAGTCCAAAGTCTCGGAAAACGACTGCCCACGGGAAAAGGAACACGGCTTCCACGTCAAAGATCAAAAAGATAAGCGCGATGACGTAAAAACGGGTATTAAACTTAATCCGCGTGTCGCCGATTGGATCTTCACCACATTCATAAGGGATATACTTTTCGCCTGAGAATATCTTGGTGTGCAGGAGGCGAGAGACAGTTAGGTTTAGAACAACAAATAGACTGCCAACAATCAAGAAGATTAGCACATTTGCAAAGTTAAAAAGCATTCTGGATTATCCTTGAGAACCGCGGTATTGCGAAAACTTTTGTGCATGGACGCTTTCATTGTTTAAAATTATATCTCATTTTGCTCTAATTTGCAAGTAAAATTTTTTACCTGTCCAAGGGCATCGTATTAGCATCTGTTTTCGTAAAAATGCTTCTCCAAGGTATAGATTCAGTCCTGACGCTTGATTTTACCCCATGTTGTTATCAACGAAGACACTGAAGGTTCAACAGACACAACAACTGTCGGATCGAACCAAATTGCTTCCGTATTAATCATTTCATGCGTCAGTTGTTGAATACGCTGATCCTTCAAACTAATTTTGAAGAGGTGTAGGCTGTCTCTTGTATCCTTCCCATAAACGAGTTCATCACCGGACGGTGCCCATGTTATAGATAAGGTTCTCAACGGATCTGGTTCCGTAATTTGTTCCAGTCCTGTCCCATCACGATTGACAAGATAGATACCTGAGCCAGACCTATTTGGAGACCAAACGAAAGCGATTCTCTCACCGTCAGGCGACCAAGCGGGGTACTGCATCCACGGGTTTTTATCTGGCAGCAGCTGCCTTTGGGTGTGCGTCTCAAGATTCAGAATGTAAATTTTTCGGATGCCTTGAGATGCAGCAACAAAAGCAATTTCGGTTCCATCGGGTGACCAGTCAGGCTGCCCGCCATGCGTACCTACCGTAACAATTGGTTCGCCGGACTGCCCGTTTGTCTGTGCGATGTGGATACTCCGCCCCATAGGTTTTGCCGAAGCGGCATAGACAATCCATTTGCCATCCGGTGACCAAGTAGGTTCTACTCTATATCTTGGTTCAGTGAACATCGGTTTCGCATCTGTTCCATCGGCGTTCATAACGTGGATGTCGTGCTTACCTTTGTGGTCGGAGCAGAAAAGGATTCGCTGTCCTGACGGTTCCCAAGCGATGTGGTTAATACCACTACCGCGAGGTCTACTGATGAGGTCGACTAAATCGCTACCGTCTGGGTTCATCATATAAATGTTGGATTGGTAGATTCCCGACGGATTTATACCTCTTGATACAAAAGCGATTTTTGCTGTTGTAGGTGCTTGTGCAAGAATCGAAGTACATAACAACACACTGAGGCTACATAGGAGAAAAAGACGTAGTGTTTTCATCAGAACACCTCTGAAGATTATTCTATCGTTAGCATAAGTTCGTTGGATGTGATTGATGCCTCGCCGAGCAACGATTTGACAGGGAGATAGATATTCGTGTATTTCTTTTCGAGGGACGCAATCTGTTGCTTCAAATCGTTGACTGCGGAACGCTTATCCGCGGCGGAGACGTGGGCGTCTGTTACCTTCTGAATCCGTTTAATCTCTTCTTCTAATTCTATAACCTCTGGGTGTCGCTTTTCGAAAAAATCTCGATAGACTGGTAAAATTATTGTGAGTGTGACTGTATAACTACCTTCTTGGAGTCCATAATGTTTCTGCAAATTTTCCAATGAAACCTCATGGATGCTGGCATCTTTTAATTCAAATCCTTGAATACACTGAACGGATTTCCCATTTTTTTCAATAAAGATTTCTTCGGAAATCGGAACACTGATTGAGCGTTTTGGTACAACAATATTGCCATCGATGTCTTTAACGCTTAATTGCTTAAACGCACGAGATGTTGCAATATCGACCAGGGGAACGAGAAGATTAAATTGTCCATTCTGGATGTTGAGATTAAGTTTTATACTGTCTTCAACTGTGTAAACCGATTTGGAGGTTGAAAGCGAGAGAACCATCTCGGAAGTGGCAGTAACTGCATCGGTTGGTGAAAATTGTGTTTTCAAACCCCCAATGCATCCTGTCATACAAAATATCAGAATTAGATAAGGGAGGGCAAGGTTTTTAAATGCTTTCATGGGAAGAGTCTCTATTCTATTGTTAGTGTAATCTCGTTGGATACAAGTGATGCCTTCCCACGTCGCGATTTGACAGGTAAATAGATATCCGTTTCTTCATCCTTGTGTCTCTCTTGAATGAATTTAATCTGTTCCAGATAGTAGTTCGTGGCGTCCTGTTTTGCGGCTGCTTGAAGGTTCGGATCCTTCTGAAGCCGTGCGAGATCTCGTCTTAACTCAAGTATTTCAGGGTGTTCCTCGGCTATAGATTCCCGATATACTTCTAAGTCTATGGCAAGTGTTACGGTGTAAGTGCCGGGTTGTAACTGATAGTATCTCTGTATGTTTTTCAGCGTCAGTTCCTGATTTGAAGATGCTTTGAGTTCAAAACCGTGAACACAACGGACGGATTTTCCGTCGCGCATTACATATTTTTGGGGGTTTTCTTGTGTAATCGCTCGCTTCGGTTCAACGATTTGTCCGTTCGCGCCCTTCACTATTATCTGTGTAAAGGCACCCTTCGTTGCAACGCTGAAAAACGGCACCAGAAGGTCGAATTTACCATTCTGAATGTTCAGCTGAAGAGGGATCTCTTCCTTCGCTGTGTAATTTGTTTTAGGTGTTGAAAGTTGGAGTTCCGCAAGCGGGCGGGCTGGTTTTTCTGTGTCTGTAACAGTTGTGGTCTCGTCGGTTGCCGTGGTTCCCGTTTGCATTGTTTGCAGGTTGCTGACGCATCCTATAAAAATCACAACGAGGAGGAGGAGATAAAAAGGGATAAATTTTGAGGCAACTCTCAAGTTGCTATTATGCAGTATCATTTTATGGCTCCTGAGTGTGTGGTATTTTTTTAAAGTGTAATGCCCAATCCGGGTCGGTCAGGTACTTCAATGAACCCGTCGATAATCTTCTCTGGTGGTGAAACAAGGGAGGCGCGCCAATCTACCTCTCCCCAAGCGTATTCGAGGATTGCAAAATTCGGCACGCTCGCCATGCACTGTACGCTCGCAGCCGTTGCAACCGGACCGCTCGGATTATGAGGCGTTACCATCACGTTGCGTGCGGCAGCGAGTGTGGCAATTTTTTTTAATCCTGTAATTCCACCAACATGTTTGACGTCGGGTAAGATGTAATCCACTTCTGTTTTTCTGAGCAATCTATCAAAGTCTGTGAGGGTTCGTAAGCGCTCACCGGTTGCAATTGGGATACCGATAGATCGACTCATGTGGGCGAAGGCATCAAGATTGTCCAACGGAACTGCGTCTTCAATCCAGAAGAGGTGCAGATCCTCGAGTTCTTTTGCGACCTGGATGAGGATACCCGGGTTAAAACGACTGTGGCAGTCTACCATCAGATCGATATCTCCACCAATCGCTGCGCGAATTGTGCGGATGCGATCGATGCCTTGACAAATGGCAGGAGTGAGACTCCCCCTTGAGATATTTGCTATTGAAACATCATCAAAAGGGGCGCATTTTATAGCAGTAAATCCTTCAGAAACAGCGCGCTCGGCGTTGCTCGCGAACCCGGATGGACTGCGATCAACTGTGGCACGGTTAATATTCGCATAGAGACGAATCTTTTCACGGCATTTACCGCCTAACAGTTGATAACTCGGCGCGTCTAATGCCTTGCCGATCAGATCGCACATCGCCTGTTCGATTCCACTGAGGGCGGTGTGATAGGTGTGGCTTTCAGTATCACGATAGAAACGCTGGCGAAATGCTTCCAGTTGGAACGGATTCCATTCGACGAGTTCGGGTTTGAGTGTGTCTATGATGTGTCGAATACTGGCGTCATCTCCGCCGTGGGAAGCCTCTCCTACACCAACTGTACCGTCATCAGCATGTATCTTGACGAAAAGCCAATTACCCCGATGATTTACCTCAACAATTTCGGTTTCTATGGTTTTGATTTTTAGTATCGGCATTTATATTTTAAGTAGGGGTTTGGCGAAATGGCAGTCGGCTATCAGGGCGGGTTGCTACGCAACCCTTTCAGTTATCAGTAGGGATTGCTGCGTAATCCTTCCAGCTGTTAGTTAAGGATGTGTGGCATTCAAAAGTTACGTAAATGCCAGAGGTTTAACTGATAACCCGGGGAATGCCATAAGGCATTCATATCGTTGATTAGCCAATTGCCAATCGCCGTGCATGGTCTTAGGATGCTGCTGCCCATTTTACCCCTTGGGTGAGGAATTTTTGCATGCCTGCGCGTTCAAATGTCCCCGGTCCGTGTCCTAAAGTAGTGTAAAAGACTCGTCCCGAACCGTAAGATCTTACCCACGCCATGGGATGTGCTTTACCGTACCATTCAGCGGAGGCCAAGACATGAATGTGCGGATCGTGTGCAGAGATATAGATTTCATCTTCTACATCGAAGTCTTCAACGCCTTGGGTTGTGGGATGCTCGTTATCCTCGATATGGACAGTAAAGGTTGAACCAGGGGGGTGCCAATTGGAAGCACCACCGATGAGATCCATTGCCTGACCGCTGATCCACCATGCAGTCCCGTGAATTCCGACTAACCCTTTACCCTCGCTAACGAATTGGAACAGACCCTCTTCTTCAGCTGGGGCTAAATCGGAGACACGTGCAACGGAGCCGTCCTCCTTACGTTCAGTACGGGTAAAGCCGGTGCCAAAAACACACGCATCGTAGGTATTCAAGTCAGATGATGCTAAAATCCCTTTATCGTCAGTTAGTGTTGTTGTAATATCAGCGTCTTCGGAAAGGAAATCGTGAATGACGCTGGCACTCGCATCAAAGCGGTGATTTTCACCTGATAGCA
>JAPPNJ010000092.1 GCA_028818705.1 Candidatus Poribacteria bacterium | reverse complement strand
ACTGAAAAACCTTTCTGAAATGTGCAAAATCCGTTAGTAGCAACTTGGGTTATAAATAGATAATAGGAGAAACCGAATGTCCTATAAAAGACTACTCCTAATCATCTTTATTACAGGTATTGGTGCTGCGCTCGTCTACTTGCTTCTCCAGATGGAAAAATCTGCAATGAGAGAGCAAGCGGAATCACGCCCTGTAGCACTTCCCTACAACTGGATCGGTAATATTGCAAAATCCAGGATCGCTGAACCTTCCGGTATTGCTTATCATCCGGCACGGAAAAGTCTATTCATCGCCGACGACTCAGGTAGTATTTATGAAGTTGAATTAGACGGTAACATCGTTCAGGCAAAAGGCTTGCAGGAACGTGATATCGAAGGAATAACGGTAAACCCAGAGACGGGGTTTCTGTATGCTGCTGTGGAAGACGACGAATCAATCTTAGAACTGGAACCCGATACCTTGGCTATTCAAAGAGAATTCAAGATTGAAAGAAGTTTTGAAGGCGAACAAATCTTAAAAAAAGGTGGTATGGGTATTGAAGCGATCGCCTTTGTCCCTGATGCTTCGCATCCGGAAGGTGGAACTTTTTGGGTTGGTAATCAATCTTTTAGTCTGAAAGAAAACGATGAACCTTCAGTGGTGTGTGAAGTAACTGTGCCGCTCCGTTCGGGCACGACACGTAAGGCATCAGGTACTATTATCCACGCCTATCGGATGAACTTCATTGATATTTCCGGGTTAACCTACGACGCGCAAGGCGATGTCCTGATCTTGATTAGCGACATGAGCAATTTACTGGTGGAACTTAAACGGGAAGGCACAATTCTGGGTCAATATCTCCTACCGGGTGATGAACAGGAAGGCATCGTGTTAGATGGATTGGGCTATATGTACATCGCACAAGAGAGTGGAGAGATTATCAAATTAGCAGATCGAAGACTACGTTAGAACGCTTGCTCCTATTTTTACCATACGCCTATTTTCTCATACCTATTCGTCACTATCTTCAAAACGAAGAAGAGCAATGTTCGGCATCAGTCCCAAGACGGGTGTGAGAGACGAATACTGCTCTGCGGCGTAGCCGTGGTCGGCTCGCCATAAGACTTGTACATTTCCCTCGTTATAGAGTACCCCATAGGCGAGTCTCTCACCTTCAGTATTTTCCAAATGGAAATATCTGCGGCGTTTTTCATCCATAGTTTTCTCTTCTGTGGACGAAGTGGCGAGGCAGATAACCCCGCCTGACGAAGAATAAAGTAAACACTATTCAAGCGTGACGAAGTCGGCATCCACACGATGCGGAATGATGCCTGCAGCATTACCGCGGTGCAGCAACTCACGGACCCCAGCTCTACCTTTCTCACCATAATCAAGGGTGTAATCGTTCACGTACATTCCAACGAATTTATCGGCGAGTGCGGTCTCCATATCGCGAGCATACGTCATTGCGTATTCCAGTCCGTGTGCTCGATGTTCAAGCGAGTATTGGATACTGCCTTTGAGCAAAGCGGTTATTTTCTGAATTTTCTCGGGACCAAGATTACGGCGTATAACATTAGCACCGAGCGGTAGTGGCAGTCCCGTTTCCTCATACCACCACTCCCCTAAATCAATGACTTTGTGAAGTCCCTCACGGGCATAAGTCAACTGTCCTTCATGAATAATAAGCCCGGCGTCTACTTCGTCTTCTTGAACGGCATCTAATATTTTATCAAAAGGACGCGTTTCTGCCTCAAAATTTGGTTGAAAGAGACTCAAGGTAAGGTAGGCAGTCGTCATCTTGCCAGGGATAGCGATGCGTTTACCTGCCAGGGTATCCATCGGTGTTTTAGAAACAACAAGCGGTCCGTAGCGGTCTCCGATACTCGCGCCGCAGGGCATAAGGGCATAATCCTCGGCAACATAAGCGTAAGCGTGCACCGAAATTGCAGTAACTTCAAGTTCAGCAGCGAGTGCTCGTTGATTCAAGGTCTCAATATCCTCAATAACATGAACGATTTCAAAGGGTTCCGTTGAAATTAGTCCTTTTGCCAAGGCATAGAACATAAACGCATCGTCAGAATCGGGACTGTGTCCGATTCGAATCTTTTCTGTTTGTGACATAACACTCCTTCTCAAGATTTAATCGCAAGTTTTCTGCGAACAATTAAATAGTTTGTATTGATAAGATAATTCTGAATTTAATAATCCTCACTATTTTCGTAAAAATCGGTTTCTGGGAGATATTCCTCCTCATTGAGTTCTTCCTCTTCATACGCCTCATACTCAGGCAGTGTGAGAAGTGCCTCTATTTCGCTGGGGTTCTCAATGCGGAGTTTGCAAATCCAGCCATCGCCTTCTGGAAAACGGTTAAGGAGATCAATATCCTCCTCAAGGGCAGTATTAACTTCATATACCTCTCCGCTTATGGGAGCATGGATATAGAAATTTCTGCCATCAGAGGTTTCAAGACCTCCCATGATTTCGTCTTGCTCAAACTCACCAAGGGACGGTAATTCGATAAAAATGACGTTACTGTAGATTTCCTGTGCACGCTCGGTGATTCCGATGGTACACTCTCGTGAATCAAAGATCTCAGCCCACTCATGTGTTGCTGTATATTTTATTTCAATTTTACTCATCACGAATCCCTCCGATAAGTCCAGACTTGAATCCGAACATAATAGGGCTATTCCGTTACGATTCCAATACCTTGGAGTTGCGACTGGAAAGTTTTAAGAGCATTCTCCCGAATCTGAATTTCAATAATTGGATCCGGGTTATATTTGATGTCAATTACTTTGCCACCCGATCGTTTGCACAGCGTAACAACAGTGCCAATCTCTGAATAATTAACTTTCAAGTATAAATTTTGATAAAAAATCCGTGTCTCGATTGTGGCGTTTTTGAGGCATTCCCTGGCACATCGTCCATAAGCGCGAATTAATCCACCCACGCCAAGGTTAATGCCGCCATAATACCGGACGACAACACAGATCGTATTACAGAAGTCAAAAGCGCGAAGCGCAGCGAGGATAGGAGGTCCGGCGGTCTAAAAAGTTTGTCCGATTGAAAAGGTATAAATGGCTTCTCCTTGGACAACATGAAGACGGTCGGTTTCTTCTACCATAGGTTTGAATTGTGGGGTATAAGCACCGTTTAGGATCATGTTTCCGAACCGCAAACCGAACCCAAAGGACACCCCCTCTGCCTTCCAGAGCCGTTCATCCATTTCAAATGTAGCGTCTTGGAGTATAAAAACTGAGCCATACCGTTTTTCGGTGTGTCTAAAATAGCCTATTCTACCACCAATCCGATTTCGATACCATACTTCTGCTCCAACGTTTGCCTGAATGCCATCGCGGAACGGTGGATGCGCATCTAAACCGATACGCAGCGTTATGTCTGATATATCACGTTGATAAGCGATACCAGCGACATAGGTGGTTTCTATTCTATCAGGAATAGAAACGTTAGAAAAGGAAAGCCCATTACTTAAGTTTCGGGCTGCAATACCAATCTGAATCCCACTATCAAAATGCTGAATAATACCAATGTTATAGGCGTAGCCATGTCCAATGTCCTCCTTAGCATCTGTATCTGCTACTTTGGAACGGAGCCATTTGGCATCAAATCCGATGATGGTATTGCGAAGGAGATTTACACCATAACCGAAACCGGCGGCGAGGTTATTTTCTGGAAAACTGTTAACCGCTTTTCCCAAGTAATCTACGCGGCGAAAGGGACCCTCCTGTCCAAAAGCGATTGCTAATCCAAGCGTGCCAAACCTACCCATTGGGAATGCCCAATTTAATATTTCAATGCCAGATGCTGGTTGTTCAAACCGACTGTAATCCTCGTAATTTGAATCAGGATTCGGCTTAGAGAGGAAAGCAACAGTCCGTGGAAATCGGATTGCGTGAACAACAAATTTATTTCCGCCTGCTGCGTCGATACCGGCGGGGTTGCTACCAAGGGCATCTGCCCCGCGGGCGACCCCAACAAAACTACCGCCCATTCCGTGATGCTCGGCACCAATCAGTTGTTTGAGAAACCCATCTGCGGCTGCCGTTGTGTTTGCTGCTGACGCAGTACCACTCCACACCAAAAAACAGAATACAATGACAATCGAACCGTGAACGTGCTTCATTTTACCTCACACAAAACATCAATTTTGTAAAAATATGGGAGTTGGGAATAGGAATGTACACGCGTCAAGCAGAACAGAGGGTTACCTGTGCTACAGCATAGGCGTTTGTATGGGACATAGAGACAAATATCGAACTGATATTACATTTATTGGCGTAACGCCGGACTTCACCGTGTAAAACGAGTTCAGGTTTTCCGACAGCATTTGCCTGGACTTCCACGTCTTGCCAACGCATACCCGTGATTAATCCTGTACCGAGTGCTTTAAGTGCCGCTTCTTTAGCGGCAAAACGGGCAGCGAGTCGCCAATATCGCGTGGGAGCGTCGCCACAATATGCGAGTTCCTGTTGTGTGTAAACCCGCTTTTCAAAGCGCGCACCCCATCGACGGGATGCCTCCCGAATCCGTTCAACCTCAACAATATCAATACCGATTCCCTGAATTTTTTGCTGGTGCATTGATTTATCTACAGAGCGCATCTGTCATCTGTGCAGCACGGACATTTGCTTTGACATCATGAACACGCACAATATCCGCGCCGTGTGCGATCGCCCAACACACTGTTGCAGCTGTACCTTCAACGCGCGCCGTTATAGGTACTTTTAAAACATTTCCGATAAATGACTTACGAGAAGTCCCCACGAGCAGAGGTTTCTTCAACTTTCGAAATTCCGAAAGACGCTTCAAGATATCAAGGTTATGTTGCGTTGTTTTACCAAATCCTATGCCAGGGTCAACGATAATGCGCTCAGCGGTTATACCTTGTGCTTCAGCATTTTGCGTCTTTTCCGTGAGCCACGAGCAGATCTCGGTAACGACATCGTCATATTCCGGTGCTCGCTGCATCGTCTGTGGTGTCCCTTTCATGTGCATCAGCACAACACCGGCTTCCATCTCAGCGACGACTGTCGCCATTTCTGGATCGCCACATAGTGCGGTGATGTCATTAACAATATGGGCACCAGCCTCAAGGGCGTGCTTCGCCACCTTTGCCTTGGATGTATCAACAGAAATGAGAACATCAACAGCATCAGCAAGCCCACGAATGACTGGAACTACCCGTGCGAGTTCTTCATCGACCGAGACAGACGATGCTCCAGGACGTGAAGATTCGCCACCGATATCGATGAGCGTAGCACCTTCAGTGACCATCGTTTCAGCGTGTGTGACTGCCTGTTGGACATCAAGGTAGCGTCCGCCATCAGAAAAGGAATCTGGCGTAACGTTCAAGATGCCCATCACATGTGTTTGTGTGCCTAAAGTGAGTGTTTTCCCGCGACAATTCATACGATTTGTTTTGCGGGTAGCTGGGGTCGGGGTCCGAGGATTTCGTCAATCTCTTCGGTAACAAGGGTTTCACGTTCTAACAATGCGTCCGCCAACAATTTCAAACCGTCTAAGTTGGTTTCCAAAATATCTCGTGCCTTTTTATAGCACTCCATGACGATGTCGTGGACAGCCTTATCGATTTCAATGGCAGTTTTTTCGCTATAATCCTGATGCACAGCCAATTCCTTGCCGAGGAAAACCTGCTCATCTCGTCTCCCAAAGGTGAGGGGTCCCATGTGGCTCATTCCCCATTGGGTAACCATTCGGCGTGCGAGGCTTGTAGCCTGCTCAAAATCATTTTGCGCGCCCGTCGTTTGCTCGCCAAAGATGATCTCCTCAGCGACACGACCGCCGAGCGCGAAAATAATGTGAGCAAGTAACCGATCTCTGCTCATATTATGGCGTTCTTCAAGCGGGAGTTTTGCTGTGACACCGAGTGCTCTACCGCGTGGGACAATTGTACATTTATAATTAGGATCGCTTTCAGGCACAAAGTGTAACATCAGTGCGTGTCCCGCTTCGTGATAGGCGGTGACACGCCTTTCTTCCTCACTAATAACAAGGCTCCGTCGTTCGGGTCCCATTAAGACTCGGTCTTTTGCCTCGTCAAAGCAGATCATGTCAATATTTTCTTTGTTCGTCCTTGCGGCAAGGAGTGCGGCTTCGTTTGCCATATTCTCAAGGTCTGCACCAGAGAACCCCGGGGTTGCCTTTGCCAAGATTCCTAAATTGACATCTTCCGCAAGTTTATAAGGCTCTTTTGTATGGACCATGAGTATCGCTTCTCTTCCGCGAACATCAGGCAGATCAACGACGATTTGCCGGTCGAACCTACCGGGACGGAGAAGTGCTGGGTCGAGGACGTCAGGACGGTTTGTTGCGGCGATGAGAATCACACCTTCAGAGGCATCAAACCCTTGCATTTCAACGAGAAGTTGGTTTAGCGTCTGCTCACGTTCATCGTGTCCGCCGCCGATACCTGCGCCGCGGTGCCTACCGACAGCATCCAATTCATCTATAAAGATAATACAAGGTGCGTTTTTCTTTCCAGTTTCAAAGAGGTCCCGGACACGGGATGCCCCTACACCGACGAACATTTCGACGAAATCAGAACCGCTGATGCTATAAAATGGCACATCTGCCTCGCCAGCGACAGCTTGGGCAAGCATTGTTTTACCAGTTCCGGGAGGTCCCATCAGTAGAACACCTTTAGGGATTCTACCGCCGAGACGCTCAAACTTTTTCGGTGCTTTGAGAAACTCAATAACTTCTTCAAGTGCATCTTTTGCTTCATCAACACCAGCAACATCTTCAAATGTTATTTTCTTTTGATTTTCGGAATGGAGGCGTGCGCGGCTTTTACCAAAAGAGAGGGCTCGATTCCCACTTCCCTGCATCTGACGTGAGAGAAAGATCATCAGTCCTAAAAAGATGAGAAGCGGTACGACGGTTGTCCCGAAGATAAGCAATCCTTGTGGAAACTTAGATGGCGGTTTGACGTTATAGTCAATACCCGCTTCATCGAGTTTCGCCTGAATATCGTAGTCATCGATTGCATCGCGGCTTGCTCTAAATTCGCCTTCCCATTTAGGAGGAAGATGGGTTTCCTGCTCCTGAGGTGGTACATTTCTTAAAATTTCAGCGCGAACTTGGTTCAGACTTTCAGCGTGAAATCGTCCCTCAACCCATTCCTCATCTAAAACCAGATACCCATCAAACAAATCTGGTCCAAGCTTTATGTATTGGTGAAAATCAGAGGTTGCCAGTTGGTAAACCGGGTCTCTGCGGTTGAATAACTGATAGATGCCGAAGACCACAATTCCGGCAATAATCATCCACCAAATCACCATGCTTCTTGTATTTTTATTCACAACCCATTGCCTCTCTGTTAAATTCTTATTAAGACAAAAATGTGATTTTAAAACCTGTGATTTAAAACCTGTTTAAAAGTATAACAAATTTTTTTTCAAATTTCAACCGAATTTAAAAAAACGACTAATTTACGAATCATACATGTAAATTTAACTGGATCAATAATGCTTTTTAAGGTATAATTTATAATGAAGTAACTGTAAAGTAGAGGCAACAGAGTTTTTTAATCAGCATCAAAATAGACACTCACGGCACACATCAGAGAATATAAAATATACAAAGTTAAATCTATTGAACTCTTTAAAAAAAGAGGACAGGAAATGAAGGATACGGATATCACGTTAAAGAATTCCAATCCTGCGAGTTATCCTAAAAAGGAGGAACTCATGAACCTGAACAGATATGTATTTGTAACAATGAGCCTTCTACTAACCGTGGCACCTTATGCATTAGGGCATGTCACGGGATCAAATCTTCAAAATTTCCAATACAACGCAGATCTCGTTGCAGTCGCTCCGATTGTAGATGGTTACCTTGATGACCCAGTTTGGGAGAAAATGACCCCAGGAAAATTGAATCAAGATTTAATTAATGGAAAACACTTGCCCGAATCCCCTGATTTCAGCGGTTCGTTCGCAGCGGTTTGGCGTAACGGATTTCTGTATGTAGCCATTAAAATAACGGACGATCAACTCGAAACGCGTCAAGCAAAACTCCTGCGTGAAGACCACATTATTCTTTATATAGATCCACATCACTCTGGACGTATGGAAGACCTTTACCGTTACGAAATTCCGATCCACAAGGAGATGGATACGTTAAAATATCCATTGACGCGAGTGGCATGGGGAAATGACGGACAGACGTGCGAGTTAAGTTTCCGGCTTGACAATCTTGCGAGAAAAGGAAATAGTATCGGATTCTGGATCGCTTATCATGATGTTGATAGTGGACACCTACAAAATAAAATTGGTTGGGCTCCAGAAGGTTACACGGCGGACAATGATTATCTCCCCGATCTCATTTTCACAGCCAAGATTGAACCGAGTCGACAACAAAAATTGATTCAGTGGGGACACATTAAAGGTCTCTATTAAGGCATTATGTAGGGGTTGGGTAACCCAACCCCTACAATCAATTAGAACAGTACCAAATAGCATTGGAGAATCCGTGTATTATATCGGAAAGACTTTGGAACTGATGGGGATAGCCTGCTTAGGTGCTGGACTCTATTTGGGTTGCGTCAATCCCTTCGACTACAGTGAATCCAAAGCAATGGGTGCTGAGATGGGTTTCTTGACGCTCGGTGTTTTAATCTTTTTTCTCGGCAGACTCATTGAGAAACGTTCTTAATTAAAACATGCCATACATACCTGAAAATGCCCAAAATTTTGATAAATCCCTCCCAATCGACCAAATTCTGTGCGGCGACAACCTTGAACTCATCCAAAAGTTGCCTGATTGTAGTATTCAATTGGTAATTACCTCTCCACCCTATTTTCAGCAGCGCGACTATGGCGGCGGTATGGGAAACGAAAGTGATGTTGACGAATACATTGATACATTACTTCATCTCTTCCATGAATGCGTCCGTGTTGTCCGAGATGATGGTAGTATCATTTTCAACGTAGGCGACAAGTATGAAGATAGCAATTTACTTCTTGTTCCCTACCGGTTTGCGATCGCCGCTACAAAGACCAGTTTAGTTAAACTCGTGAACGAAATCACATGGGTTAAACGAAATCCAACCCCCCGTCAGTTTCGCCGCCGCCTCGTCAGTAGTACAGAGCCATTCTTTCACTTTGTTAAGTCAGGCGATTATTTTTATGACCTCAATGCCTTTTTAGCCGAGAAAAATACCCAGAAACAATCAAGAAAAAAAACTAACACCAAGGTTGGACAGCGATATTTTGAACTCATTGCGGAATCTGATTTGTCTGAAGCAGAGAAAGCTGTTGCGCGTCGTGAACTTACAGAAGTCATCCAAGAAGTCATCCAAGGGCAAACGCATAGTTTTCGGATGAAAATTCGGGGCATTCATTCAGAACCCTTCGGTGGACAGTTAGGTGGACGTACACTGCAATTAAAAAACAAAGGTTTTACAATCATTCGGATGCATGGAAATAAACTCAAACGAGATGTGATTGAAACATCAGTAGCAACCGTCAAAGGAAATAAACATCCAGCAATCTATCCAGTGGAAGTCGTGGAGGAGTTTTTACATCTCCTCACACCTACAGGTGCATTAGTACTGGATCCGTTTATGGGCTCCGGTTCAACTGCAGTTGCTTGTAAAAGGTTGGGTAGACATTATATCGGCTATGATATTAATGCTGAATACTGTGAAGATGCTCGGCAACGGGTTTCAGAAACACCCAGTGCCTCGCTGCGACTATTTGAAGGAAAATAATGAACGAGATCCGCTCAATTTTGGAAGATGCCTACCGATTTGCCGAGTCGAAGGACAATATTTATTCTGAGCTCTCAGAGAGCCAAAAGAATTGGATTACGATTATCACCGAAAAAGCAGAATCTCAAAAAGCAGTTCTTGCAGTCCTGATTACCTCTCTTAGTAAAAAAATTGAAACCCCGACCCAAGATGTCCGCTACCATAAAAAAGAACTTCCAAATGGTTATTCGGGAAGAAGTTTTGATACCGCGTACGTGACCCCTTTCATTTCAGAAAAATTTCAAAGGTTTGCTATGAAAAGTGGAAGCGGATGGTTAACTCGATCGCTTGAACAGGCTCATCCTTATACTCTGGAATATCCTGGCAGAATTCTTGATAAAACCGTAAGAGAGGCTTTTCTTCAGATTCTCAATGATATTGAGGAAAACCAAGCCGATCCGAAAAAATATCTTCAAGCGATATTCGCTTCTCTGATTGATGTGATGGCAAGACCGCAAGTTAGTCTTAGTCTATTTGAAAACACTGATAAAGATTCCATTCAATCCTCGCAATCAGACACGATAACAATCAATACCATCGTAAATTCTCTGAAATATCACTTTTCGTTCAACTATCGTGTTGCCGGTGCCTCACGACTCCCTGTATTAGCAGTCTATTCCGCTTATGAAATGCTAATGGCAATCGAACGATATGAAGGTAAAACGCTCTCTCCACTGAAAAGCCACACGACATCAGACATCAAATCTGGTGGAATTGGAGATATTGAAGTGCTGGACGAAAATGAGGATTTTTTTGAAGCGGTCGAAATTAAACACAACATTCCAATTTCACCACAACTTGTTAAGGATGGCTACGAAAAGTTTTGTGAAACGTCTGTCCGTCGTTACTACCTACTCACCACAGCAGAACCAAACGTTAACGAGCCAGAAATAGTAGACCAATTAGTTCAGCAAATCCATAGGCAGCATGGTTGTGAAGTAATTGGTAACGGCATCCTTCCCTCACTAAAATACTATCTGCGGTTGTTGAGCAACCCAAAACTGTTTTTAGATTGCTATTCAGAAAACCTTCAGTTGGATTTTAACCAAAACACAGACATCAAAGCAATTCATTTACGTTATTGGAACGAATTGTTAAATTCTCTGTTATAAGACCTCTATTCTGTATAACAGTATCAGTTATGCAGTTAGTTGCATAATCGCAATCCCTTGTTCACCGGCGACAGAATAAAGTAGCCACGTTTTCCCATCCTCACAATAGATAGCCGGATCCCGGAGTTCATGCACACGCTCCCGATCTAACCCTCCCGTTGATCGCTTAATCGGCAGATCCACACCCTCAAAATCGTATTTTGGTGCGATAACCTCTATAGGTTCAGACGGATGCCAGTCATTCCAATCGTCTGTCAACTGTACTGTACTTTTTTTGATGCGCTCTGGACTGTCCCCATACAGTGAATAATAGACAGTTAAGACATCTCCTTCCAAAAGATTCGCTGTGTGACGCGGGAAACCGGTATTGTCGTCAGGCGACTTGCGCGGAAAAAGAGGTGTGTCTCGCTTGATGAACGATGCTGTCCATTCAGGTGTTTCTGCGCGACTGATCCAACCGTGATACGTCGCATAGGGGTGTCCCTTCCACCAAAAGACGCGAAAGTAGGCACTGTTTCGCCTATCCATTGTATCGGAGGGAGTATAATTCACACCATCAGTAGAGGTTGCCCAACTGGTTACTTGCCCACCACGCGGATTTCCGTGGAAGTACATAAAGAAACGGCGATTTTCTTCGTCTATGTGTACGTCCGGTGAAGCGATGTGGTCACACCCTCGAAAGACAGTCCTATCGCGATGCAATGCCCCTGGACGATGTACAGTGTAAGGTCCCTCAATCGCATCAGCATAAGCCAAGCGGATATAGGCACCGCGGTGATGCGCGAAGTAGAGATAGTATTTTCCTAATGGATTTTCTACCCATTCCGGCACCTGGACGAGCGAAGGTCCGTTGATATTGGAGAATCCGTGTTCTCTGTCAAGTGCAGACATTTCTGGATGAATTAACAATGTACGTTCCATATTCCTCCTCTTGATGCTTCCTCAATCGTGGGTCTGAAACCGATATACCTCTTGTGTCTCTTCGGACATGTCCGTCCATATCTCTTCTGGGATCCGACGCGAGAAGATTCCAGGGGCATCGGGAGAATGATGAAAACGTCGAAAATAGACAAGGGCAAGCATGTGTCTAATAGTGTGCGTCCGATTTGGCATTGCGCGGTGCCAACACCGCATATCGCGAACGACGACTGAACCTGCTGGCATTTCTAACTGAAAAGAGGGGAGGCGTGCAGCGCGATCCTCATCACAGACGTTATATGGGGAATTCCGTACCGCTGGGTCATCAATAATGAGATGCGAACCCGGCCAGACTTCTGTTGCTCCATTTTCCACTGTGAAATCGACGAGCGGAATATTAACAACAATCGTTGATACGGGTAGTGCAAATGGCAACTCTGGAAAGAGTTGACCTGAATCGCGATGAATCCATTGTGTATCACACCCCGGCTGTGTGGAATTGCATCCATAAGGCAGATACGCAAAAACCTTTTCACCCATTGCCGCCTTAAGAATTGGCATTGCGAACGGATTGTCAATGACGCGTGGGTCCATGAAAGGCATTTTTAGCATCGGATGCTCACCATTTTGGCTATCCTCTTCATTTTCATTATCAAGCACGGTTTGCATAGCGACGTTGAGTTCCGCTATCCAATCACGCGGTAAAACGCTTTCAATGACCACCAACCCTGCTTCGCGCAAGAGGCGTGCACCGGTATCAATGCTTTCTGGTGTAAGTTTATTTTCAGACCGTTCCTCATCTGAGATTTCCAGTTTAGGAATGTTTACCGTTTTTCCTGTAGTTTTCATCTGCTATCCCCGCCTTTCTGACTGATTTTATTGAAGTTAGTTTTTTTAATAGGACTTACGTAAATTGAATAAACAAAGGACGTTTTTTGCTGAAAAAGTCGTTATCTCGGTGTTTTTAACCCCCTAAAGCATCAGAATCAAAATCAGAATCAACGGTATTCATGCCGTGTGGCATGAACCGGGGTATGAATGCCTTATGGCATTCACCGCCCCTTATCAGGGGGACTTTAAGAGGAAGTACATAAGTCCTATTTAAAATGGAAGGGGAATGCCAAGGCGTTCAGCAATTATTTTCAACTGTTCCTGATGTTCTTTACCAACCGGGATGCCGATTTCAGCCCATTCCCGTTCGCGCTCCCATTCTAAGCCGCCGGGCAGATCCGATCGCTCATAACCGGGTGCAGGTTGCATTTGTCGTGCATCGTGGATATGCTGGTCGATCTCCGCTTTGTACGCATCAATCGGTCGGAACCGGGCAATGTCAATCGCTGCAATGAAAGCACCTTGATTGGCACCTTCCCAGATTCTTGGCGGATCCGGAGGTTTATCGAATAGCCAGATGCCTGCCATAAACCCACCGAGTGCATGACTCACATGACTCAAACCTAACATCTTGAAGAACGCAGCGGGACTCTGTTCAAACGCCTGTTCCAATGGCAGCTTGGCATCAATGCCGGTTGCCATATCGACGACTATAGGCGGCTGGCTGCCCGCTGGGATCGCAAAACTCATGGGCGAAGCACCAGTTGCGGTAGCAATTGCCCCGTCGGGTGTGTGTCGGAAACGGTGGCAAGAGACGGCAAACCCAGCACAATCCGCTTCAAGCGCGAGCCGTGAATACTTGCCAGCACTCCCAAAGTGGAAGTGATTCCGACTCGTTGCGGCACCGAGTCCCATCTCTTTGGCTTTTTTGACTGCTGCCTTTGCAGCATGATACGAGGCAAAATGCCCCATACCGCCATCGCCGTCGTAAACTGCTGTCGTCGGGGATTCATCGATGCAGCGGACGTTTGGACGTGGATTTACTTTGCCGTCAAGCATCATACCCACATATCCCGGCGTTTGGCGTGTGCCATGACTGAACACACCACGCAGATCAGTGAGAACCAGCAGATGCGCAATGTGCGCAGCGTCCTCCTCTGAGGCACCCCCCTTTTGGAAAGCCTCACTGATGAAGCCTCGCATTACATCTGGCATAACGCGGGTAAATTCTTTTGGTACTACATTCATATTTTTAGAGTCTCTATGTAAAACAACCTAAGTTGCTACCTTTGTAGCACAATCTGTTAGATTGTGTCTTGTGTATGGGACCAATCAACTATGTTGCGTCTGGCAGCTCGCAAACTAACAGCTTACGGCACGAAAACGCTGTGAATAATGAATCAGCTCATGTAAAGTGCTATTGTTTATTTGATAGCATAACATAATCCGTGAAGTAGGTCAAGGTTCATGATCCCATAATTGGCAGATAGGATTCGAGAAAAAACTGTTGTTTTCTCCTACGAATTTGTATAGAATAATAAGAATAACATGGACTTGCATACAGCACGCTATTGGATGAAATTAATTTCAAAACGGCATTTAACGCAAAGGAGTAAGTGATGACCCCTGAAGTCGCATTACAAAAACGGGAGCAGATGATTGAAGAGGGGTTTTGCATCGTTGATGATATTTTGACTGAAGCGTTCTTACAGGAGCTCCGAGATGAGTCAGAACGGCTTATCGCAGGACACGTCGAACCGGAGGATGTTATCTATCAAGGACAGCACGTCAACGTCCGCGGTGAAGATAACCCTCACATTCAAAAATTGCTGGAATGGCAGCCATCACGTGATGCATTAGAACTGATCGGGTTCGGAGATTTCACAACATCTGGTGGGATCATTATTCTGACGAAAGAGTCCGGGGGGCCCCCACTTTATTGGCACCAAGATTGGATGCGCTGGAACGATCCACTCAGCTGCTCGCCGTGGCCTCAGACGATTTTTCTCAATTATTATCTCACCGATACATCGCGAGAAAATGGTTGTTTAAAGGTAATTCCAGGCACACACCGCAAGCGTATCGACTTGCACGACATATTAGTGCCCGCACATGAACAGGGAGCGCGGTTCATTGATGAGGATCATCCAATTATGTTCAGCGATCATCCAGATCAGGTAGATGTCTGCGCGAAAGCGGGTTCGTTGGTAATGGCAGACGCGCGAATTCTACACTCTGCCCACCAAAACTATACCGATGTGCGACGCACGCTAATCCTCGCATGGCACAGTCGGCCGAATACTGTACCCGACTATTGGGATCGCGACATTCCAGAGGTCGTTGCGAATCGGGATGAAGATGCAGAGTATCCAATGTCTCGTATTCCCGGTGATTTTTTACAGCCATAAGACAGAGGCAACAATGATACCTATTGATCTCAGCAAGAAAGTGGCGGTCATCACAGGTGGTTCAGGGGCATTAGGACGGGTTATGGCAAGAACCTTGGCGCAAGCAGGTGCGGATATTGCTATCTGCTACTACAGAGACAAGGAAACGGCAATCCGGCTACAAGATGAAATCACGGCGAGGGGTGTGCAAGCCATTACCGTGCAAGCAGATGTCACGAACCAAGATTCGATAAACAGTATGCGAGATGTCGTCTTGGAGAAGTTAGGGGCTGCGGGCATCATCGTCAACAATGCTGTTATTCAATACAGTTGGACTTCCGTTTTAGAGCAGTCTCCAGAAGACTACGAAAGTCAGTTTCAGTCATGTGTCCTCCATAACGTATATATGGCGCAAGCCTTTGTACCTGGAATGATTGAATCAGGTTGGGGACGTGTTATCAGCATTAATACCGAATGTTCTATGCAAAACTTCCCCAGACAGAGTGCGTATACGTCTGGTAAGCGGGGTATGGACGGCGTTCTGCGGGTACTTGCTAAAGAGGTAGGAGAACACGGCATCACTGTCAACCAGGTAGCACCGGGATGGACTATCAGTGAAAAGAGTGAAGCGAGTGCGTCCGACGAACATTATTGGAGTAAGGTACCGATGCAACGCCGAGGGACTGCTCAAGAAATTGCTAATACCGTGCTTTTCCTTGCGTCAGATCTCGCCAGCTATATCACGGGTGCGTATATTCCTGTATGTGGTGGGAATGTGATGCCAACGATTTAATTCGAGGTGAACATGGAACGACATAAACTCCAGTATGAAGTCCTGAATCAGCACAACCCGAATGGTGAAACCGGTCAACATTGGGAGGTGGAGGCACATGCCACCCCTGACGAGTTGCAAGCATTTGCCGAGATGGGTTATCTGATTCGTGAAGGGCTTTTTCAAGGTGAGTCTCTCCAAAAGTTGCGAGATTCCCTTGAACACTTAGAGGAACGGGAGTGGGAAAAACGAGACGGTGCCATGGCAGGAAAGAAGGGTTGGGGTTTCATTCCGCGCCACTTGATGGACAAAGATGAAACATTTTTAGAACTCTTAAAGTTTCAACCAACTTTATCAATTGCGCGTGCGATGATGGGGCCGCTGGTACGCTTGCGCGGTTTGAGTGCCCGCATCACCTATCCTGGTGAAGATCGAGAACAACAAACACCGTGGCACCAGCACATGCGGGTAATATCTAATCCACTGCCACCATGGTTCTCACGTCCCCACTGTATTGATTGTCTCATTTATCTTGACGATCTGAACGAAGACACTGGTGCAGTTGCCGTTGTTCCAAGGTCACACAACTGGTTAGACAAGGCAACACCAAATAGTTACGAACCGATAGAAGGTGAAATCGAACTACGGGTAAAAGCTGGTGGTGGGGTCTTGATCCATGGCAACCTATGGCATCGGGGTTTGCCGACGCTAAACGCTAAACGAAGAATGTTGATTTTAAGCTATACGCCAACATGGCTACGGAAATCGCCTCACGGTGGGGCACAACCTGAAGACGGATTGACCCACGCTTTTCTTGAGGAGGCAGATATGGAAGAACGTATGTTATTAGGTGTGGGCGGATATTCATAATGGAAGCCATCATAAGAAAAGCGACACCTGATGATGCGAAGGCTGTTGCATTCGTACTTAACTCTGTGATCCTTGAAGGGAGATACACTGCGCTTACAAACCCTGTCACAGAGGATGATGAGCGCACCTTTATCGCAGGATTATGCGAGCGGAGTGCGATGTTTGCCGCTGAAGTAGACGATAAGATCGTCGGTATCCAGGTTATCGAACCAGATGGCTTAGCACGTTACACCGATGCAATGCAGCATATAGCAACAATTGGGACATGGATAGATGTGAATTTTCGTGGGCATAAGATTGGACGGTCGCTCGCTGAAGCGTCTTTCACATTTGCCAAGACGCATAACTATGAGAAAATATCCATCCAAGTTATAGCGGACAATACGCGAGCACTGCGATTTTATGGCACCCTCGGCTTTGAGGAAATTGGTGTCGCCAAAAAACATGTGAAATTTGAGGATAGATGCTGTGATGTATGCTATTTGGAAAAATTCCTAACAGATGATGCCTAAACGTGGCGTGACCTTTCGCGCGGTGCTGATAGGTATAGCGTTCATTCCCCTCAATGCCTATCTGGTCGTACAGTTAGAAACCGTGTTGAACCTCGGCGATCCCACGACAATGACGATATTTTTTAACGCTGTTTTCTGTCTCTGTCTCGTCATTGTTGTGAACCAGTCTCTGACACGATGGATGCCGAAAAATGCTTTAAATCAGGGAGAATTGCTGACAATTTACAGCATTTTGATGGTGTCTGTGTCGGTGAGTGGTCAGGATTTCACGCATACCATTTTCGGCACATTAGGAAATGCGCGATGGTTTGCTACACCTGAAAACGAATGGGCGACGCTGTTTCTGAGTTACATCCCGCAATGGCTTGAGCCTTCCGAAAAAGTGCTGGAGGCTTACTTTTTAGGCGAGTCCTCCTTTTATGTATCTACTCACATAAATGGTTGGATCCAGCCGCTTGCTTGGTGGACGTTATTCCTGACAGTGCTCTGCTTTGTGATGATTTGCATCAACAGTATCATTCGCAGACAGTGAATAGAACAGGGGTGAAACCACTTATATGTTCCAAGAATTGGTGATGGACCCATGTTTCATGAATACAGCACCGCCGTCCGTTATATCATGAAAGCCCTAATTTTCCCTTGACAAAGATAGTGACTTAATTTATTATTTAGCAAAATAGGATAGTTGTTGTTAACTTTGGTCAGACATTTGACATCTCGGATTGTACTTGCAAACAGACGTGATGAATAAGTAGGTACAAAGCCTTTAAGTTGCGACAACAGTTAAATCCATGAGCCACTTTTTTACTGTTTGGTCTGTGGTAGGATAGAAACACTATAAAAAGGTGCCCATGGATTTACGAGCAAAACGCCCAGGTGCGTATATCTGTTTAGATAACAATGTGGGTTATCGGAAATGTGATCTTGTAAATTCTCAAGTGACATTCCTGTTTTGCTCTCATTTATTTTGACGAATCTATTCGGATAAGGTTCGTTTTTTCTTACAATTTTGCTGAGATATATCACTCTTCATCTTTTGTCAATGGGATTTTACAAGAATTCCTTATGTTCTGAGGCACTAACCGCTTTGAAAGCAAACACCAATAACGTTTGCCGTTTTTTGGAGGATAGTAAAATGAAAACTGCTCTTATGTTCAAGCTTTTGATGTTAGGGTTGATTTTAATGGTACCAGTTTTGGTCGTTGACGCTCAGGTCGCTGAAGACGATATCATCCTCTACTTCAGTTACAACAAAGACACGCTCAAGGGGGATGATGTCATTGATGCGTCTGGAAATAAAAATGACGGACTCATCAAAGGCAAGGATATTGAATCAGTGAAAGGCAAGGTCGGGGAAGGAATGGAGTTTCCCGGGGTTTCAACATCTTACATTTCGGTGCGGGAACACATGTACGATGATCCGGTTGAAAAATTTACGATCCTTGCATGGGTGAAAGTAGACGTGAGAGGTATGATTGCGTCTTGGGATCGGAGTGAATTCTTCCGTTTCGCTGTCGGTGATGATGTCGGTGCCAATGCCGCAACAACTTTTACTGCCTTTGACACCTGCTGCCCAATACACGATTGGTTCGGGAAGACGGATGTCGCAGATGACAAATGGCATCACCTTGTTGCCTGGTTTGACGGCAAAGAGAAACGTATCTACGTTGATGGTAAATTAGACGAGAAAATAGCTGCACCGCATAAGGTCATCGGTGCCGGGGCTCCGCGGTTTGGATTCATAGGAATCGGCTCAGAGGCTGCTGCGTTTGACGCGGCTACGGGACCGAACTGGGCGTTTAATGGACTCATGGACGAGTTCATGCTGTTCCATCGCGCCCTTTCTGAGAAAGAGATTGAGTACCTTGCTAACGGACCCGCGGATCCATTTGATGTTAACCCCAAGGACAAATTGAGTACAACTTGGGGACACATGAAAGACCTGCGGTAACAAATGAGTGGGCGGTGCCAACGCACCGCCCTTTTTTTATTTTCTGAACAAGTAATTTAGGCATCAGCTGCCGTAATCGCTTCCTGAATGCCCGGCCACTCTTTCCATATATCGGTGTAGGCATCATAACCGATTTCCTCAACATCAACGTGGCGTAAACGGAAGATTACAGCGTAACGGATATTTGCTCCTGCGTTGGGTGCCGCAGTGTGGACAAGTTGATGATGCGTTAGCACAACATCACCCGCTTTACCGACTATCTGCTGCGGTCCTTCAGGAAGCTCCTGTCTCGGCATCCCGTTCGCCAATATCTCATGCCCTTCCTTTTCAAAATAGTCTGCAAAGAAACTATGGGACTTGGGCCAGACAGTGAAGTTCCCGCTATAGGGTTCCGGTACATCAGCGAGATAGATAACAGCGAGTGCCGTAAAACCACGCCGATAGACCCCTTTCTCCATCCCATTTTTCCCACTCCCCAATCCATCAAGATGGCCACTCGGTTCATTCGGATCTGTGTGTAACGGACCTGGGAACCGGAGAGCTATCTGACCTGAACTCGGTGTCTGGACGTTCCCCGCACCCATCAACGATTCAGCAATTTCACGAACCGGGGTTTTGTTGAAAAGATCGACGACCTGCGGTGCTTCACGAATCTCGTTGCAGTAAGATTGCGCCCGGAACCGCTCCAAATCTTCTGGGTGCATTCCGACCTGACCAATCGAATGATTAATCGCCTGACGTGCCGCGTCTACCATCAAGCGTGGCACAACACCAGGAATAGAAATATAGCCGTTTTCATAGAACTCTAACTTCTGCTTCTGCGTCAGCATACCTTCGTTGCCTCCCCTGCTTTTCGATAGTGGAGATTTTATTTCTTGAATGTTCCGCGCATCTGTGGGGTGGATATAGAAATCCGTTAAAAGATATTGTGGGTTAGACTCGGATTCGCGTAAAAAGTTTAAGGGAATCAACTGGACTTACATGCCAGATGAGTCATCCGAAGAGCGTGATTATACATTAGTGTGTCAGTGCGTAGATAACCGCGTTGATGCCCATCTTCAGTGCCATATCCGAGTACTCACGCGGATAGTAATCCTCAGCGGCATGCTCCCATGCATCTCCCAGATCGGTATTGAAGTTAATCATCATCATGAGACGCCCTCTGTCGTCATAGACCCCTCGACAGTAGGCAGGATAACCGTCGAAGCGTTCATAGGTGCGTCCACTGAAAATCGAGCGGAGTCCAGGGATCTGAATAAGTTCGTCGATTTTGAAAAAGCATCGGAAAATGGGATGTGATATAGGGATATCTATGGGTTCTCGTTTTGGAAAAATCTTTTTAAACTCATTATAGAACCGCCGCCACTCCCGCTCACCGTGAAAATCGTCGATGAAGATAAAACCGCCCCGTAGGAGATATTCGCGTAGATTTTCCGCATCACGCTGGCTTAGCCTGAGACTTCCTACCTCTAACATATAAGCAAACGGGTAATCAAATAACTCCGATGAACCGACCTTTATGATTTTCTCACGCGGTGCGACATTAATATTCGTCTGCTTGCGGAGTTGCCAGATGAAGTTCCGATCAGAGGCAGGCCAATCCACACGCCAACTACTGCGCCAGGTGAGTTGTCCACCATACTCTAATCGGACAAAGGTGAATTGGTTGCCATCTGTGTCCGAATCCAACGAGACAGTAGGGACGGATAGCATAACAAAGATAACTAATAACCACAGCGTTCGCATGTTTTTCGTCACGGACTGATACAATTGAGCGGGTAATTTCGGTTAGAAACTATGATACCAAGTCGTCGTAATTTGGACACCTGTACCGGCTTCAAGTGCTTTGGCAATGTTAAATCTCACAATAAAGTCGTCTCTCCGAGACTGTAGACCTCTAATGTTAACTACAGTAACAGAATTGCTTCTTCCAAACTGCAAACCTATACCAATATTTCCCTTCGGATTAAAAGTATACGCGCCATCGGAAACGTTCCAGACCTGTCCCTCGTCAAGGAAAGCAATAAGAAACATATTTTCGTAAATACGCCAATCGAATAGATTAGACAAACGGTAATGATATTCAACATTGAGCAGAAACCCTCGATCACCTGCGAATGCATAAGGAGAAGCCTGATGTCCGCCCTTATAGGTTATTATACCATCAGACTCGTTTTCTTGTCTACGCCAAGGGTATCCTCTGAGTCCGCCCATGCCGCCGATCACAAATTGGCGTTGGATTGGGAGCGGAGCGTCGGAAAATCCAAATAGAAACCGAGTCCGGATCCGATTATTCCCCAAGGGAAAGGCATAGCGTAAGTGTAATTGCAGGCGTGTGAAATCATAGTCAGAACCGACAGCAGAACTGCTATGCTCAACGAACAGCGTATTGTGCCATCCGAGTGAATTTTTTCGATTATAAAAATCGTACTGGAAAGCGATGCCACGCATTCGACCCGGAGTTATCGGTGGATTTTCCCTTAGACGGAGGCTGGAGGTCCAATTAGCAACAAACCAATCTGTACTTTTCTCCAGACTGGCGTGTGATTCTGCCACCATTGCCAATTTGAACCAATGGACCGGCATGATGGGTGTCCATTGCAATGCAATCTCAGCACCTTGTCGCAAGTAGTAGTTTTGAAAGTCTGGCATACCCACAATGCGTTGAAAGATAGCGATGCCACTGTTGTAGTCCCGGAAAAGTTCAGGAGCAACCACATCTGTCAATCGATGCATTTGTGCCGTGAGTCCGAGATTCCATACATATCGTGTGCCCCAATTCGCCGTGCCACCTACACGGTAATGGAGATGCGGGTTTCCGAATGCATAACTCACTTTCCCAAAGAGATGTGAACCCTCGTTAAGCTCTGAATTCCTGACATTCCACATCCAAAGCGGTCCGATTTCTTTTCGCCTACCGACTTCAAAGCCAGTACCGATTTCCCAGCCAGTAACGCGAGTAAATCCAAGGCGTAGTGGCGGGTTGAAACCGAGATACGCATTCGTAGATAGCGGTTTTTCATCAACAGTAATTGTGGCGATGTACTTTGAATTTTCCTCATCGACTTGTAGGCTTATTTCTTCAAAATAGGGCATGACCTTAAACAGGGATTTGAGTGCCTGTTCAATGTCTTCGGAACCATTTTCAAGGGTCTGTCGAATGCGTGCTTCTGAAACTTTTCGGTTCCCTCGGATGCGTATTTCGTGGATTGGGGCATCTGCAGCCAAAAAACGTGTCGCTATGGCTGTAGTGTTTGTCATCAGTAGAACCGACTTATCGAGTATGGATCTTTGGGTTCGGTCTCCACCGGGACCAGAAATCGTTAGAGATTTCAGAACAGAGATTTTTTGCGTTCTCGGTATATCTTTTACCGTAATTACTGCGATCTGTTTGGTCCCCTCTTCTTCAACACGTAGAGATACCGTTCTGGAGCTACTGAGGAGCGCGCTCGTAAGAATGGGAATAACGTCTGCGATGTCGCCGGAACCGTTTTCGAGAACTTTCACAATATTGGCTTTTTCAGATGCCATTGCTTCTTCCATCGACTTTGGGTCAGATCCTTCAGGCATTGATAGACTGCTCTGTATCCGAAATTCATGAATCCGCTTACCATCAAATTGCCATTTCTGAGACCGTGTCGGTTTAGGTTTATCATCAAGCTGCCAATCCTTAGGCACTGTGGGTTTAGGTAGTTTTTCTAATAAAGGTTTTACCTCTTCAGGGATATAAGTTGTAACGGAAGGTGCTGGCACTGATTTGATAGGCTCAGGTTCTGGCGGAAGTAAAGGCACCGTGACTTCCAAATCACGCGGTCTCAGAGACATCAACTCAGGGATCTCAATACCGAGTTGATTGAGATTTAGCAGCAATTCACCGAGCTGCTTTTCTGGGATTTTACCGGTGATGCTTATCAGATATACATCACCACTACTTTTGATGATCGCGAAGATACCCTTAATAATTTCATTTTCTTTGAAGGTGTAGAGATGCAGATTGTCCTTCTCGATATCGAGCGAGTCTCGTCCTAATGTATCCCAACCACGTTTATTTAAAGTCTTACTGTAATATTGAACGAGTTCCTTAAAATTAACAGATCGGCTTCGGTAATTATCGAGACGTAAATTGTCAACAGCCTTAAACAACGGTGCGAGACGGGAGTTAGGATCCTCCATCACGAGTGTGATAACGCGCTGATCCAAATCGAATTGGAACGCTGGAGACGGCATGTCCGGCGCATTGAAAAGTACCTGTCCGTTTTCTGTCTGTGAATACCCTGTAGCGCTAATGAGAAGTAGAAGCACCATATACACTTTCATCGCGGCATTATTCATTGGCGTTCCCTATACTTTCAATACGCTTCAACCGTTGTTGTAGTTTTTTCAATGCTTCTGGAACCTTTGGCTTGCCGGGACGATAGATAATATCTGGAGGGACGATTTGTCTGTGCCCGTTTGGGGGCTGATAAAACCATTGGAGCGCGATACTGTATCGAGGACCTTGAAAATATTGAACTTCAAACGGATGTGTTCCTGTTGCTAATGCTATACTTCCGCGTTTACCCATCTCTTCCATGGAATTCTTGCTAATTTCCCACGATACATGAACATTTCCTGATAAATCTTTTCGCAATAAGTAGTTTTGGGACTGGTAAAGTTTGGGTTAACTAAAAAAAATGG
>JAPPNJ010000173.1 GCA_028818705.1 Candidatus Poribacteria bacterium | reverse complement strand
AGAAGGCCACGGTTCCAAGCGGTGATCCTGCCGGTCTGGAGTCGGTGCTAATCGACTCCAGAAGGCCACGGTTCCAAGCGGTGATCCTGCCGGTCTGGAGTCGGTGCTAATCGATCCCTAAAATTCATCTGTATGCAACCAATCGTACCATTCAATTAGTTTGTCTCTGGGCGGCAAAAATTTTCTTTCGTGTCTTTTGTGCTCTAATAGGCTTTTCCCGTTTTTGCGCTGGTTACAATGCGGGTGGGCCAATTTGTAGTTTGATAGAATGTCCTTGCCGTCGTTGTGCTTTGATTCTAGGTGCTCTACCTGCAATTCACGCAAATACGCTTCTCTCCAGCATAGATAACAACGACCGTCTTGAGCCGCATATAACGTCCATTTCTGCGCTTTTGTCAGGTTTCTTGGGCGCGTGATTGGTTCGGGATTGGGTTTCTGTACGTGTGCGCTTATGATCTCTTTGATGTGCTGTTCATGCCGATCTTTGTTTACGAATGTAGTACGGTGCCTAAATATGCATTTAGATTCGCGATGACGGCGGTTGTGGCCTGGTTTCATTTTCCATACTGCGTAACGTCCGTAATGTGAGTCTCTGTGGCCTTTACGGGTTTCGTGGTTTAAGCCTGTGGCTGCGTAAATCTCGTATTTGTAGCCGTTCACGACGCGCTCATACACTTTCATGTTTATCTCCTAGCGTGTCAAATAGACGTGTTCACCGTCACGATCCAATTTCCAGCCGTCCGCGGCCATGCGATCTATGTAGTCTTGTGACATGTCTGCGCTCAATCCGGTGCAATGAATCCGATCAAAACATGCTGCATGTTGTGGCTTTGTTTTATGGACTCTATACACTAGCAAGATAAAACCGATTTGCATGACGCGATAAGCCACAAACAACGTTGACCTGTTTAGCGCGGTTGAGACGTTTTCGATCCATTCGACTAGGGCGGGTTCAGTCTCTATGGTGACGCGCGGCGCGTCACTCACGATCCGCTCTATGTGGGATATCATGTCACGGTCTGATTTGTACCGCTTGATGCCCACACTAACATTATCATCTTTGAGCATTGCCGCGTCTAAACGTGCGCTTGTCAGTTCATCACACGCGTTGATCATGGCGCGGTTTTGTGTTTGGCGCGCGGTTGAATCTAGCAATAATGTTGTCACGCCTTGCTTGATCAGGCGCTCAATCAAGGTATCGATTGGAACACTGCGCGCCGTGGCTGTATGGCGCAACACTTCCAGTGTGTCCTTTGGTATTGCCATATTCAGATCGGACATATCTCTACTCTGGATCTGGCATTTTCATCAAGTCCGCGCCTGATCTCTCTTGGCCTGCGATCTCGGCGGCGCCTGTCTCGGTGATTATGATGTTGCTTGCGTCTGCCATTACTGGGTGACAACTAAACCCTTTGGGGATTTCGCCGATCTTGCGGACTGTGTGCGGGTATTGCCCTGGCTGATCCTCTCTGACCAAATATAACATGCCGTGTAAATCGGCTGTTAATCCAAGCATGACGGCTTGCGTTTTGTCGTCTGATGTTGCCAATAACACGCCTCTATGTCCTGCCGTCACGCCGTCGTCGTCTGTGTGCAAAAATTTATTGCTCTTTCCCTCTGGAGAGTCGTTCCTTTCGATCATCGGATCATCTCTTGGCTTTGAATTCAAGCGCGCCTTGCTTGCGGATCTGACTTTCCAAGATTTGGCGCATTACTTGGGTCATTGGCATGTCTGCATGATGGGCGGCGTCCTTGACGGCCTTGTATTCCACATCTGTGACTGGGATTGTGATCCGTTTGGTCGTGGCGGGCTTGCGGCCTGTGGCGGCTTCATACTTTTTTCGAAGATCTGTCACTGTGTCTTCTAGTGTGGCGATCTGTTTCTTCAGTCGTTGCGTTTCATGTGCCTGGAATATACTAGCCTCTATTGCCTCTGTTAGGGTCTGGTCGTTCTCTTTGGCCATGTCCTTTAGTTCATCCAGTTTGTGAGCTTCAAGTTTGAATCCGACGCCAATTTTTGCCATGCCTATAACTGCCTGTAGGGATATTTGAGTATAACGGTATAACGTATAACGGTATGACGGTCTGGAGTCGGTGCTAATCGACTCCAGAAGGCCACGGTTCCAAGCGGTG
>JAPPNJ010000142.1 GCA_028818705.1 Candidatus Poribacteria bacterium | reverse complement strand
GCGAAACTTCCATCTGGCTCCGTAAACAACCGTTGACACACCTGAATCGGTGTATTTACCAATAACCGATCAGCGATCTGCCCCGCAAGTCCACCATTGGCGTTGAGAACAATTCGCTTTTCGGACAACCCCTGCAAATCTACAAACGAGCGAAGGTGCGATAAGTAGGCATCCAGAAATCGCATTGACTGAAGGCTCCCTCGGCAGCGTCCGTTCTGCTTCTTAAACGAGACACCCCTTCCAACAGTATCACGCACCGCAAAGAGTCCAATATCCGCGGAAATCGGTGCGGCATGCTGCCCAACCAGCTTCATACCGTTGGACGCAGCCGGGTTATGAGATGCCGTAATCACAACGCCACCATCTGTCTGATAATATACCACAGTGAAATACAGCATATCTGTTGAAATTCGACCAAGATCCAGGACATCAACACCTGAATCTCGAAAACCCAACACGACTTGCTGCCACAATTCCGGTGAACTCCCGCGGACATCATGCCCAACTGCAACAGTTTTTGGTTGAAAGCAGTCGGTATACGCACACGCAATCCGATAAAAATCCTTTGGTTCAAAGTCCACGCCGAAAACGCCGCGAATATCGTAGGCTCGAAAAATGTCAAGATTCATTTAAAATGTTGCCTCGCATACGCCAACCGTTCTGGAACACCAATATCAATCCAATTCGCGTCGGTCCGCAACGTCCAGAGGTTGGATACATGCGGAAAAACTTCTTGTTCAATTGAGAAACGCTCCCGATTTTCAGGAAATGCGTCGGCGATTGTTTCGTTAAAGAGAGACACCCCACTGTTGATATACCCCGCAGAATAAACTGGCTGTTTCTCACGAAAAGTTATGATCATCCCACTCTCATCCGATATGATTTGTCCATACGAACGGACATCATCAACATATACACTCAACAGCAATCCTGTCATGTCTTTGTGAAAACGATCTAACATCTCTTGAAGCGAAAAGTCGGTAAGCAGAACATCACCGTTCAGCACAAAAAAGGGCGACCTCTTAATCTGTTTCATTGCATTCTGAATCGCGCCGCCGGTACCGAGTCGCTGCTCCTCCTTCGCATAGCGGATATGCATACCGTCGCGACAGCCACCCACGCGTTCATAAAGGACATCGTGCAGATGCCCGGATGCCAAGATAACCTCCTCAACACCCACATCTTTTAGGAGTTGCAGCTGCCAATCCAAAACCGTTCTACCCACAACGTCAAGCAACACTTTTGGAATTGTCTTTGTCATTTCACCCAACCGCGTCGCCAATCCGCCACACAGAATAATCGCTTGCATCTGATACTGCTCTCAAGGTTGCTGAAATAGCGGTCCGTCATCAGAAGACAACGAACCGCCAACAACGGATTATCAACAAATTAATAAATCCTTAGATAACCCAATCAAGAATCAAGTGGTCTACAGTGACTGTGCGCTGTACCTATACAAGTGCTTAGATTCCATGTGCCCTCGCACCAAATATGGCAATACTCATCCTCTGCACAGTGACCAGCCCAAGGAATACACTCCAAATGTGCCTGCGCGGACGGCGTAACCATTGCTTGAGCTAACAATAAGCTTGCACTTGTCACACCCAATGCCAATGGTGATTTAACACCAACACGCCCTTCCTCAGATTTGAGAAAGTCGCTGATTTTACTACGGATGTCATGCTTCATCTATGAGTTCTCCTTTCTGCTGGTGCTCTTATCCAACGAGATTAGTTTCCGCCTTGTTGTCAGGAAACCCATTTCCAGCACGAGTTGCCTCGCAAGTAGGAGTAGAGCTGCCCCGCCGAAAATGTTTAAAACTGACCCAACTCAGAGAGTTGCGTTTAAGCCTATAAACCTTTTCTACTGACAGGGTGTCCCACTCGCCCGCAACAGTTGATTCGCACGGAATTTATGTCCATCCACCAAAATTGTTGGAGACGCTTTAATCCCCAACGTCTCGGCACGCGCAATATTTTCCCGGAACAGCTGCGCTACCTCTGGAGCGTCAAACAACGCTTGAATCTTCGCCACATCGATATCGAGTTTCTCCGCGCAGTCCTCCCAACTCTTATCGAGTTTCTTACCGCGGCACAAAATATAGTCGAGATACTTATCAGGATATTCCTGTGCG
>JAPPNJ010000036.1 GCA_028818705.1 Candidatus Poribacteria bacterium | reverse complement strand
CGACAACCCCGCCACCATCGCAGGCACCGCCCCGGCAGCGCCGGCGCCAACCTACCTCTTCAAGGGATCCACCATCGTGGTGAGCTGGCCCGCAGTCCAGGGCGCGGACTTCTACCGCGTCTACTACGACGACTTCTTCTCGTCGTCATGCCGGGTGAGAGGCACACGCGCGTCGTTCTGCGAACTGCTCGCCGACAACATCACCGCCACGACCTACACCCACACCAGCCCCGACGACGAGACCAACTACTACTGGGTCACTGCCTGCAACGGCTCCGGCTGCTCACCGCTGGACAGCGACAACCCCGCCACCATCGCAGGCACCGCCCCGGCAGCGCCGGCGCCAACCTACGTCTTCGCCGGATCCACCATCGTGGTGAGCTGGCCCGCAGTCCAGGGCGCGGACTTCTACCGCGTCTACTACGACGACTTCTTCTCGTCGTCATGCCGGGTGAGAGGCACACGCGCGTCGTTCTGCGAACTGCTCGCCGACAACATCACCGCCACGACCTACACCCACACCAGCCCCGACGACGAGACCAACTACTACTGGGTCACCGCCTGCAACGGCTCCGGCTGCTCACCAGTGGACAGCAACAACCCCGCCACCACCACGACACCGACCACCCCCACAACGACCACCACGACACCAACCACCACCACGACCACCGTGCCGCCGACGGTCTCGGGTGACTGCTATGTCGGTCTGACACTGCGTCCGGGCGACAGATGCACCTATCCCGGAAGGACCGAAGAGTTCTGGGTCGACGAGTCTGGCCGGGGACGCTTCCTCTTCTTTACCACCGGAACCCGCATCTCTACTAGCGGGCGAATCAACGGCGTCCTGTACAACTTCGCCGCCTCGAAGCAGTCCGACGGCTCCTGGCTGATCGAGGCAGCCGGGTAGCGCAGTACCGCCTGCGCCTGTTCAGTCTACGTGCATTATCGGACAAAGTAGGGAAAGAACATGACTATCCGGACGTGTGGCGGCCGTCGTTTGCGGCGTCTTCCGGCGCTGATGCTGGCGTTCGTGATAATGAGCCTCTCCACGAATGGCTGTGGTAGCGACACGACCCCGCCTCCAGAAGGGACGGCACAAGCGGGCACGGCGCCTACGGTGGCGGACGTCTCTACCTCTTCGCCGTCTGCCGTCGTCGAGTCCACCACAACAACCACCACCACAACAACAACCACCACCACTATCACCTCCACAACGACCACCGTCCAACCGGCCGAATCCAGCTATTCGGCTGGCGACACGATCCCGGGCTTCCCGTCGGGCTTCAACGCAGCAGCCGGAAACTTCAGCGGAGCTTCGATACAGATCTCCGCCGGGCGTGTCGTCGCAACGATGAGGAACGGAGGCACCATCCAGTACGGCCCCACAACTTACACATGCGCTTCCAACGGCGGCTGCGGCATCGAGGACGGACGCGTCACCCACGGGACCGTCATCGAAACCACAACCGGCGCCACCCCCACAACCACAACCATCGCCGGCACCGCCCCGGCAGCGCCGGCGCCAACCTACGTCTTCGCCGGATCCACCATCGTGGTGAGCTGGCCCGCAGTCCAGGGCGCGGACTTCTACCGCGTCTACTACGACGACTTCTTCTCGTCGTCATGCCGGGTGAGAGGCACACGCGCGTCGTTCTGCGAACTGCTCGCCGACAACATCACCGCCACGACCTACACCCACACCAGCCCCGACGACGAGACCAACTACTACTGGGTCACCGCCTGCAACGGCTCCGGCTGCTCACCGCTGGACAGCAACAACCTCGCCACCATCGCAGGCACCGCCCCGGCAGCGCCGGCGCCAACCTACGTCTTCGCCGGATCCACCATCGTGGTGAGCTGGCCCGCAGTCCAGGGCGCGGACTTCTACCGCGTCTACTACGACGACTTCTTCTCGTCGTCATGCCGGGTGAGAGGCACACGCGCGTCGTTCTGCGAACTGCTCGCCGACAACATCACCGCCACGACCTACACCCACACCAGCCCCGACGACGAGACCAACTACTACTGGGTCACCGCCTGCAACGGCTCCGGCTGCTCACCGCTGGACAGCAACAACCCCGCCACCACCGCAGGCACCGCGGCTGAAGGGGCGGCTGAAGGGGCGGCTGAAGGGGCGGCTGAAGGGGCGGCTGA
>JAPPNJ010000203.1:1274-24200 GCA_028818705.1 Candidatus Poribacteria bacterium | reverse complement strand
ATTGTAGCACAATCTTATATTAGAGAGTGGTCTAAATTTCCGGTGGCAGTACACAATCTTCCTTTAGGGAGTGGTCTAAAAAACCGTAGGCAGTACAGTAATTGATGTTATTGAAGTCTCATTCCGGTGTATAGATCCAGATGTCCGCGATGGCAACAGATATTTCGGTCCGATGAGCTCCCTCGACAAAGCGATTGCTGAATTAAATTATCGGTTTCGCGATCACGGTGTAGGGTACCAGTACGAATCTGGGCAGATAATTAAAGTTGATTCTCAATTCATCCATTCTGAAGTGATAAAGCCTGCCCTGATTATGCTTTCTGATAGAATCTACAAAGGAGCGAATGAGGAATTCTTAGAGGCACACAAACAGTATCGAGAAGGCAATTACAAAGACTGCGTGAACAACTGCCTCAAAGCGTTTGAAAGTTGCCTGAAAGTAATTTGTCAAAAACGGGGTTGGAACTACAATAAAAAAGATACGGCTAACCGTCTGATTGCGATTGTCTTCGACAAAGGGTTAATTCTACCGAGTATGCAATCACATTTCACAGCATTAAGGAGTACGCTGGAGTCTGGTGTTCCCACTATTCGCAACACTCAGACCGGACACGGTCAGGGACCAGAAAAAATCTCCGTTCCGGAATACATAGCCGCATATATCCTGCACCTGACTGCGTCAAACATTCTCTTATTGGCGAAAGCTGACGAAGAGATGAAGTAGGAATTGTCTGGAATCAACGCTGAGTGCACATCTAATATTCGTCGGGATTGGGTGGTAACAGACTAAAATCCATTCGCTTATACACAGAATGCTGATTTCGTTTGCTTCATCAACGGTTGGAAGTCGGTAGAGGCCTCATACGGATACGATTCTCATCAACAACGGAGAAATGGTTCCTCCAATCCTTTTGACTCTCCAAGACTCTAATTATACTTTGCGCCATTCCTAAAGGTGAGTCTGGCGAAAGTCGAAATAGAATTATACCAAAAGGGGCACCAACCCCTAACCGGAAAACTAATTCCCCAAAATCAGTGTCAAATGTGATGAGAGTCCGCTTCTGGGTTGTAGCAAGAGAGATAACCTCTCGGTCTTTGATCCCGGGTGCCACGTTTCCTACCCAGATCGCATCGTATCCGCGAGAACAAATAAATTCCACGACGAAACGAGGGATATTTTCATCTGCTAATAGACGCATCAGCCAATTTCATAGGATGTTGATAGTCTTTTTGCGTATGTAACATCGCGCTTGCATACGCAAGACACGCGCGAATATCCTCTTGCACAATGTGAGGGTAATTCTTAAGAATCTCTGCCTCCGTCCAACCGTGTGCGAGTAAACCAACGATAAATTCAACGGCTAATCGTGTGCCTTTAATCACAGGTTTTCCTGTGAGAATATCTGCGTCACAGACGATTCGTTCTGCTAGTGTAGGGGGCATCTTGCCTTGCATAATGTTTCCCTTCTTCCATGCTATCAATAGTGATGGATGTTTCTATTATACTACATTTGTTTATGAATATCAAATAAGGAGAATTCACAGTCGTTTATCATCTTGTAAATCTTAAAATCCTGTAAGTCCTGATGCTGACAACCAACGAAGGCTGACCCTATTTATTTTCCGTCCTTTGGATAATTCTTATCTATTTTCTATAATTTAACTTGACTAATGTTAATAAAAATAGTATAATATATTATAACTTTTCCAAAGGGCGAATCCTGCGTCAACTACGAAAAACGGTAGGGCAGGAAAGCCGTCTGTTGTAGTCGAAAAATGTTACACTTTTCACCAAATTATTTTTTTATCACTCAGGAAGAAAGAGGCTATAAACCCTTACAGTTACTGGGTTTTCTGTTGGTATTCTCCGCCCACCAAATGTTACACCAGTGTAACTTTTTTAGGACGGACGCAATCTTTTAGGGGTTTAACACCTTCGCGTCAAATTCCCGTGCTTTAGCTCGCAAGATGTAGATGGCTAAACGCTTTGTTTTAGAAATATTTGTGTCGGATATAGATGACCAGTTTTAGATGCATGAAAACTATTGTACGGGGAACTACACCGTGGGTTCAAATCCGCCTCTCTCCGTCAAATTACACTTTCAGCGAAATTGTAAAAAGTGTTCGCTGCATCGGACGAATTCGAGGTAAATAACATTATGAAAATTAGAGTAACCAGCATTTTTGTTCAAGATCAGGAAAGTGCGTTAAAATTTTATACTGAAAAATTGGGATTTGTTAAGAAGAGGGACATTCCCTTAGAAAATGGTGACAGATGGCTTACGGTAGTAGCAAAAGAAGAACAAGACGGGCCTGAACTTTTGTTAGAACCATTATCTGGTAACCATTTTGGACCCGCCAAAACGTATCAAAAAGCTTTATTTGATGCAGGGCTTCCAGGGGCCCAATTCAGTGTGGAGAACGTTCAGGAAGAATATGAGCGATTAATCAACCTTGGCGTCGAATTCAGTGTAGAGCCTACTAAGATAGGAACAGCAATTTTTGCTGTTTTCAATGATACTTGCGGAAACAATATTCAGATCGTAGAAATTGAGTGAGGGTGGTTCATTACGAAAATTACCGCTTGACATTTCTCCTAATTTCTGCTAAAGTAAACATTGCGACATAAAAAATGGAAGGAGCAAGAACAAGTGGGACAAGACACAATTCAAGTCGGTATTATCGGCGCAGGTGGTAACACAAGATCAAGACATATTCCGGGACTACAGGCAATCGAAGGCGTTGAAATCGTAGGCGTCTGCAATCGCAGTCAGGAATCCTCACAACGGGTAGCAGACGAGTTCGGCATCCCTAAAATCTATGCCAATTGGCAGGATGCCATCGCTGATCCAGATACGAATGCAATCGTCATTGGAACATGGCCCTATATGCACTGCCGCGCCACAGTGGCAGCACTTGAGGCAGACAAGCACGTGATGTGCGAGGCACGGATGGCGATGAACGCCAAAGAAGCACACATCATGCGTGCCGTATCACATCAGAAGACACACCTCATCGCGCAGATTGTTCCATCGCCGATGACGCTGAGAGCAGACAAGACTATACAACGGCTCATCGCCGACGGGTATATCGGGGATGTGCTTGCCGTGGAAGCACGCGCAGGCGGCGCATTTCTCGACAGCGAAGCACCGCTCCAGTGGCGACAGGACTTTGACCTCAGCGGACTGAACATCATGACTATGGGGATTTGGTATGAGGCATTGATACGCTGGGTCGGAGAAGCAACAAGCATTATGGCGATGGGCAAGACTTTCGTCAAAATGCGTCCTGATACTGACGGTATCATGCGTTCTGTGCGTATTCCTGAACATATTGACGTTGTTGGAGATCTCGCCTGCGGCGCGCAGCTCCACATACAAGTTTCTAATGTTGCCGGATTAGCAGGGGCACCGGAAGTTTATGTCTTCGGTAGCAACGGAACTTTACGCTTTTCAGGAAATAACCTCTACGGCGGACAAAAAGGCGACACTGAACTCAGCGAGATTGATATTCCGGATTCAGAGGCTGGCGCGTGGCGAGTCGAGGAAGAATTTGTGAACGCTATCCGTGGCGAAGAAGTTATCACGCACACCGACTTTGAGACCGGCGTGAAATACATGGAGTTTACAGAAGCAGTCACGAGGAGCATGCAGTCGGGTGCAGCGATTACCCTGCCGCTTCACATATAGAGACGCAATTTACAACCTGAGTCGCTACTTCTCCTGTAGGAGGTGGTGAATGCCATACGGGGACGGTGAATGCCCTAAGGCATTCATACCCCGCAGAATCCCGGGGAAGCCCACACGGGCTTCATACCCCCGGTGAAGTCCATACGGACTTCATACCCGGTGAATGCCCTAAGGCATTCATACCGTTGATTCTGATTTAAAGCCTTTATAGGCTTTATACCCGGTGAAGCCCATACGGGCTTCATACCCGGTGAATGCCCTAAGGCATTCATACCGTTGATTTTGATGCTGATTTTGAATGCTCTATAGCATTCATACCGTTGATTCTGATTTAAGGCATGAATACCGTTGATTTTGATGCTGATTTTGATTCTTTCCGAATCCCGACTTAACCCATATAACTGGCAAAAAACGAAGACTGAGTCCTTGACTACAAAGGAGAAACATTTGACACTCGGTGAGCTCTTTAATCTTTGTCAAGATATTGAACTGCGACAGGCGAAACTCTACGCCTCTCTCTCGTTGCATTTAGGGAGCGTTGATGAACGGATCGCGCGGTTTTGGGAACAGATGAGCACAGAAGAATGGCAACACTACATTCTCGTCGATTTCGGGCGTGCTTTATGTGTTGATACCTTCGGAATTGATTCGCCTGTGCCCGAGTTATCCGATGTGCCAGTTCAACAAATTACGGACGCACTGGATGCACACGAACAGAAGGTCAGCACTGGGAATGTTTCGCTTGATGAGGCTTTTGCAATTGCCATCACAATTGAGGGGAGCGAGGCGGATGCCATCTATATGCATCTCCTCTCTATCATGAGAAGGGCGATTGAGCAGAGCAATCAGCCGTATTTGATTGACCGGATTGTGCAAGTGGAGAAGGATATGACGTCACATGTAGATGGGTTGGTTAAAGCGACACAGAGGTTCGCAAAGGATCCTGAACTGATTCGGAGAGCACATCGTCTACAAGCAGAACACGGCTAAAGTGTTCCACGAAACTACGAGTGTTGCGCATTGCACAGGAGGTTTCCTGCCTGTGCGCACGCCACCTGTTCGAGTTGTAAGGTCGTATGGCTAATGCCAAAATGTGTTTGTAATTCAGTGTTAATCTCTTCAAGTATCTGATCAAAGGCTAAGGTAGTATTTTCATCAACCACGACATGTACACTCAGCGCACAATAGTTGGAACACAACGACCAGATGTGTAGATCGTGAATATCTTTTACCGGATCTAAGTCTCGAAGATGCGTGGCGACAGTGTCTGCGTCTGCGTTCCGGGGTGAGTTCTCGAGCAAAATATGTACTGCCTCCCGCGTCACATTCACCGCGCCGATCAGTATAATTCCGCCGATAAGAAAACTCAGCAACGCGTCGATCGGATACCAACCTGTCCAATAGATAATCGCGCCCCCAACGACAACGGCAACCGAGGAAAGGGTATCCCCTATCACATGGAGCATCGCACTCCGGACGTTGAGGTTCCCGTGACTTGCACCGTGGAGCTGCCATAAGATAAGTAGGTTTCCCGCGAAACCCAGACACGCCACAATGAACATCCCTGTCACTTTTATCTCCGTTGGCGACATGTAACGCTGGTATGCTGCGTAGAATATCCAACCGGAGATGCCAATGAGCGTTACGCCGTTGATAAGAGCCGCAAATACCTCTGCGCGATGATAACCGTACGTCCGCGAAGCCGTCGCAGGACGGGTCGAGAGATGAATCGCCAGCCAACTAATCAGAAGTGAACAGACATCCGACATCACATGCGCCGCATCGCTGAGCAGTGCCAAACTGCCTGACCAGATACCCCCAATGAGTTCGCCGAGGAAAACGCAGAACGTGACAAGCACAGCAAACTTAAATTTCTTCTGAAGATGTGTCTGATGGCTATGCGTGTGCCCATCGCCGTGATCGTGGTAATGGTCGTGACTGTGATTGTGCACAGTGTCTCCCCTAAAAGTAACGCAACTAAGGTGTAGAACCCTCAGACTATAATGAGATGCGTTTAATCTGAGTCAGTAGATTTGCTCTCTGATTCGCTACTCGTATCGGTTTTCGTCCCTTTTTTCTCGCCTTTGTCTGATGACGTGCTTTTGTCCGATGACGTATTTTTATCTTTCTTCGCCGATTCTTTATACCCCTCGCTCCGATAGTCTGTGGTGTAAAATCCAGAGCCTTTGAAAATCAATCCGGCACCTGCGCCAATTAGCCGCTTCACTTTACCATGACACTCCGGGCATTCTTCAATAGGTGGGGCGGTAATGCCCTGAAACCGCTCAAAGTGGTTATCGCAGGCGAGACATTTATACTCGTATGTGGGCATATAAAATTCTCCTCCATTTCTCATATCCGTAGACAGGTTTCTAATCGTATATAACTCACAACCGCAGAAATCTATTGCCAAAAAGAAGATATTCTGCTAAATTTTAACTGTTACATAGGCTAAAGTCAAGTGAATTTTTTGGTATCGGAGTTTTTTATGTTTCGCCTTTCTATTGACGCTGAGGGGTTTCCACTCGGTAAGGGACCCATGGTAATGCTCGTTCTTTTTGTCATATCGACCTTTTTTATTTTCGGTCGTTCTGAGGAAGAGGGTGAGAGTCTCGAATTTTGGATCTTCGCCAATACCCACTATGAGGAGTACCAAGCACGTGTGCCGATTTTTGAGGCACAGAACCCGGGCATCAACGTGCAGCTTATCAACTTCGGTAACACAATGCATGACAAACTTCTCGCTGCGATGTTGTCCAATTTCGGTGCACCAGATCTCGTTGAAGTCGAGATTACATCCATCGGCAGGTTCCTCAAAGGCGCAATCGACGAGGTCGGCTTTGTTGATCTCCGCCCGCGTTTAGAAAGCGAGGGCTGGATGGAGAAGTTAGTCGTCAGTCGATTCACCCCTTGGTCCTATCGCGGACAGATTTTCGGAATTCCGCACGATTTACATCCGGTTGTTCTTCTCTATCGTGATGATCTCTTTAAAGCTGCAGGCGTTGAGATGACTGAAGTCGAAACATGGGATGACTTCATCGTCGCCGGAAAAAAAGCGACCCGCGATCTTGATGGCGATGGTGAGGTTGATCAGTATGCCATTGTATTAGATCGTCGGACTGAGAGCGACTATTTCAGTCTACTCCTCCAACAGGGCGGCGGCTTTTTTGACGAGGAAGGCAATGTTATTATCGATAGCGAACTGGCAATCAAGACTTTAGAGTTTTTTACGTCACTGTTCAATGAACATAAAATTGCCACGCCAGTATACGGCACATGGCACGGCGATCCAAGCAATTTCGCCGCCATGCAGGACGGCAAGATCCTCTCTATTCTCTCGCCAGATTGGTACGTCGGTATTCTCAAAAGTCAGGTGCCGCAGATGTCCGGCAAATGGAAGGCGATACCCATGCCAGCATGGCATCCAGGCGGCAGGCGCACCACGACTCGCGGCGGCACAATGATTGGAATGACAAAGCAGTGCACAAACCCTGACCGCGCCTGGGAGCTCCTCAAGTTCACATATTTTGACCGAGCTGGACTTGTGAACCGGTATGAGACGACACGCATTATTCCGCCGCTCAAATCCGCATGGGACGCACCAATCTTTAAAGAGCCCGACACCTATTTGGGAGGACAGCCACTTGGAGATTTGTTTATCCAACTCGCGCCTGATATGCCACCGCGTTATCAAAATCCCTACTGGTCGGAAGGGGCTGACCTCTTGAATGATGCCATTTTCGCCGCAGTAACAGAAAAGCAGACCCCCAGAGAAGCCCTAACAGACCTTGCCAAGAAAGTCCGTGCACTCATCGCAAAAGACTTAGGACGCTGGGGGGAATTATAATTTTTTCAAGCAGCATCGGCTGATGAGATCCCTCGGCCAAGGTCTGTAGCATTGCAACAACGGCAGCAATGCGGATTTGAAAGATGCCGCTGCACACCACAGTGTTCCTGACAACTCGCTTAAAAAATATGAGAACAAACCGAACGACATACCGCTTCTGGAATCAACAACAGAAAATCGCACCCTATCTTTTCATTGCCCCTTTCTATATCCTCTTTGTTGTATTTATGGGGTATCCCCTCATTTCGTCTCTTGTGATGAGTCTATATGAGATGCGCGGGTTTCAGAGTCGAATATTTGTCGGAATAGGGAACTTCACGGATCTGTTCCGCGACCCAATCTTCTGGAAATCCCTCCGAAACACCGCTTATTTTGCTGCGGGCACACTGACCCTCCAATTGCCGATTGCATTGCTGTTAGCGATTTTGCTCAATTCCAAATTCGTCAGAGGAAAGAATGTGCTGCGGCTCGCTTTCTTTGCACCGGTGTTAGTCGCTGGTGTTTTCGTCGCCATCATCTTTAACCTCGTTTATGACCAGCGAGCAGGCTTAGTAAACCAAGAATTCGTTCTCTTTGGTAAAGAAATCGGTTGGTTAAACGAGGAAAATTACGTGATGCCAGCAGTTATCCTAACCGGCGTGTGGCAGTGGGCAGGATTCAATATGATTTATTTTTTAGCCGGTCTGCAAGGTATCCGACAGGAATTATATGAAGCAGCGGCAGTTGACGGCGCGAATTGGTGGCAGGCGTTTCTACACATCACACTCCCCTCCTTGCGACCTGTAATCGCTTTTGTTTTCGTCGTATCAATGATAGGCTCACTCCAACTCTTCGATCTCCCCTACATTTTAACAAATGGCGGCGAACCCGCGGATGCCGGTTCAACTATCGTCATGTATCTCTACAAAAACGGGTTTCAGTTCATGCGTCTCGGCTATGCAGCAACGATCGGCTGGGTACTCTTTTTCATTATCGCTGTCATCTCTATCGTACAATTGAGATTACTTGGTATCTTCCGAGATGAGTAGTGGAAAGGGTTTTTAACTATGTACGCTTGGGCTGCAGAGTCTACGGAGAGGCGCGTTAAGTATCTAACCCTACTGACCGAACCGCAAGGTAAAATTAAAAAACCGCAAGGAAAATTAAAAATGCAAATACTACCCGCCATTGATCTTCGCGGCGGAAAGTGTGTGAATCTGGTTCAAGGCATTGCGACACAGGAGACCGTCTTCTCCGACGCACCAGTGGAAATGGCACTACGATGGCAAGCGGAAGGCGCAGAATATCTCCACCTCGTGGATCTCGATGGTGCGTTTCAAGGCGAATCGGCGAACCTTCATATTGTTGGCGAGATGATCGCCGCACTTGAAATCCCAGTCCAGCTTGGTGGCGGTATCCGCAGTATGGAACGGTTAGATGCCGTGTTGGCATTCGGAGTGGCTCGCGCCATTTTAGGCACAGTTGCCCTCAAACAACCCGACTTCGTGAAGCAGGCATGTGCCAAGTATGGAGGGCGCGTCGCTGTCGGTATTGATGCAAAGGACGGAATGGTCGCCACCGATGGGTGGCTGGAGGTTTCTCAAAAATCTGCCGTTGAATTCGCGCAGGAAATGGCAGAAGTACAGACACTTATCTACACCGACATCAAGAGCGACGGCATGCTCAAGGGCCCCAATGTTGATGCCACAGCCGCTATCGTCAAAGCCGTGTCTGCGAATGTAATTGGTTCAGGAGGGGTCACATCGCTTGCTGACATAGCTGCTTTGAAACAGATCGGTGCCACCGGGGCAATTATCGGGCGTGCTTTATATACCGGCGATCTTGCCCTTCGCGATGCCATCGATACAGCGAACTAACTGGCATACGAAGTTGCCTAACCTTCCCATCGCGTTCGCTACTGGGTAGGCGAGGTTTCCCAACCTCGCCAATCTGTTTTACTTGACAAAACCGCTGTGTCCTGCTAAAATTACAAAAGACTGACGACAACCTCCCTACCTTAATACCCAAACGGAGGAAATTATGCATAATATAAACGACTTTGAATTCAAGCAGAGAAAATATCTGCCTGTCTTTCCAATGGCGACTGGGAAGCCTACCATTTATATCGAAGGATACCCTTACGAGGACGATGAACCGATGGCAGCGACTGGATTTCACGCAGCTCAGATCGTCACATTTGTTGACCAACTCTCGCGATATTTTCAAATCCATGAACACATCCATATTGGTGTTGACACTTTTATCTACTATCGAGAAAACGACCTCCGAAAGGTCGTCGCCCCTGACGTTTTTGTCGTCTTGGGGGTCGCGAAATCTCCACTCCGCCGGAGTTTTTACACATGGGCAGAAGGAGCAGTGCCTACTACAGTGTTTGAATTCCTTTCAGATTCTACGGGGCATCAAGACCGGCGGGAGAAAGTTGGGCTGTATCTGCGTGATATAGGCGTTCAAGAATATTTCATCCATCAACCCGATATGGAGCGGGCTGCGGAATTTCGTGGGTGGCGGCGTTTATCGGAAAACATCGTTGAGATCCAACCCGATGAACGGGGAAGTTTGTTTAGTGAGGCGTTAAATCTTAACTTTCGGTGGGAAGTTCAAGAGGAGCAAGAAGTCAGACTTTTACGTCCGTATCTGCCTGATGGCACACCGATAACAACCTCTGCGGAACTACAGGATCTGAAGGAAGCAGCGGAAACCCGGGCTACGGAATTGGAAGTTGAATTAGAACGCCTCCGCGCACAACTCGCTGACCGCTAGTTAACGACTAAAATGAAAAGCTATGAACTTAACGAAATTCGCAAAATTCGCCGCAATATCTCCGCAAGGTTCGACCACGATATCGGCAAATTGATCGCACACTATCAAGAATTAGAGAAAGAGTACCGGAAGTCTGGCAAATACAAATTCGCAGATCCACCCCCTGATACATCAGACATTCCCGAACTTGATGATGATTTTTAGGAAAATGCTCGACGGATTGTCCCTGAAAATTATCTTGCGATTGAACATGAAATCTTGGAATGGTTCAAAGGGCAGGGACAAGATTATCCTGAGGGAATAAATACGGTGCTTCGAGCGTATATGGAAGTACATAGGTAAATCAACGCCTGATTTGCTTTGCCTTGACACGTAAACCTTTGGAGATTATAATTATTGCATAACGAAACACAACATCGTGTCTATATTGAAACGTCAATTCCGAGTTTCTACTACACATTGCGCAGGGATATTGAATCCCGTGCTATGCAGAGTTGGACCCGGAGATGGTGGGAGCAATACAAAGATCAATTCACCCTCGTTTCAAGTTTAGCTGTTATTGAGGAACTTAGTGACGGAGGAAGTGAAAAAACGCAAGATCGGATTGACTTAGTAGAAAATCTGGAGATGTTATCAATCTCTCCAAGAATTCGTCGCATTACACAGATCTATATTGATAGGTTAATAATGCCTCAAGATCCTTTTGGGGATGCGCTTCATTTGGCAATTGCCTCGTTTCATAATGTGGAATTATAAACACATTGCGAACCTTAACAAAATTTATCGCATCCGGCAGATAAACCAAGAACTTGACTTACCAACGCCGGAATTGGTGACACCCCTCAATTACTTAGGAGTTGACGACTAAAATGGCAGACTATGAAATTGACGAAATTCGGAAAATTCGACGGGAGATATCTGCGCGATTCGACCACGATGTGGACAAACTGATCGCACACTATCAAGCATTGGAGAAAGAGTACCGAAAATCCGGCAAATACAAATTCGTAGATCCACCACCAGAGAAGCCGAAAGTAGCAAAATCAAAGGACGAAGAAGCTGCAGATTGACTAAAATATTTTTGTACACGCTGAAATTTTGTCGGGAATTAGGTCGCGGAAACCCCAACCCGGTAGGCACGGTTTCCCAACCGTGCCAGTCATAATGTCCAAGTAATTCTAACATCTCTCATAAACCCAAACGAAACTAAGATGTCGAAACTATTAGATGGACTGAATTCTGCACAACGAGAAGCTGTTACACATACAGATGGTCCCCTTTTAATCATTGCCGGTCCTGGCTCAGGCAAAACCGAGACAGTTGCTCGTTCTATCGCTTACGCTATAGAAAAACTTGAAGTAGGACCAAGTCGAATCGCTGCATTTACTTTCACGAACAAAGCTAAAGATGATTTGAAAAAGCGAATCAGTGATAATATTGTAAGACAGGATCTAGTTAATCATATCTGGATAAGGACATTTCACAGTTTCTGTGGGCATGTTTGGAACAAACATCCTAGAAAACTTGTCATAGAGAATGAAAGAGATTTTACTGCTGAAGAATTGACGCGTGTTTATAGGACCCAGATTACCCATCTCCAATATCACCAATTTGATGATAAAGAGATTTTTAATTTTATCAGAGAATATGAAAATCAGGATATTTCGCTCACAAAAGTTGGCAACCTACAAGTCCCACAAATTTACATAGACATCCAGAAAAAATACACACAGATTTTAAAAGATAATAATGATATTTACACGAAAATCCAACTTTTTACCAATGCACTCCTCAGAGATGTACATGAAGTTAAAACTGAATGGCAAGAAAAATTTGAACTTATCTTCGTTGATGAATTCCAAGACACCGATCCTATTCAATATCAAATTATCAAAACTCTTGCGGGGACGCGTCAGAACCTACGGGTCGTTGGGGATGATGACCAAGGAATTTACGGGTGGCGGGGTGCTGATATTCAGAACATATTAAATTTTCAGAACGATTATCCTACTGCTAAAAAACCAATCACGCTTGGACAAAATTATCGTTCAACACAAAAGATAGTTGAAGCTTCTCGTGCTTTAGTGGAATTTAATCCAGATCGCCGCGAGAAAGATCTATTCACAAAGAACTTTAAAGGCGAAAAAGTAAAACATCTTCATTGTGAGAATGCTGATGTAGAGGCTAATACTATCGCTGATTTTATCAACCGTGCTATTCAAGAAGGTCAGAACCCCAGCGACTTTGCAGTCTTGTACAGAAAAAGGGAGCAAGCTCATACTCTTGAAGAAGCTTTTAGTAACCGGACCCCGAAAATTCGGTATTATAATCTTGATAAGAAAGAGAACCTTTTGTCAAAGCAACCTAAATGTACTGTTTCTCTCATGACAATTCACAAATCGAAAGGTTTGGAATTCCCTAATGTGTTCGTTTCAGGAGTATGCTCCGGGTTGTTACCTCTCTACAAGTCTAAGAAAGATTGGGATGAAGAGCTTCGGTTACTATACGTGGCGATGACACGAGCGGAGAATTGGTTATGTCTATCGTCTTATGACCCACACGGACGTTCCGAATTTCTATCATATATTCCGTCAAGTCTGCTTAAAACTATAGAGCCACTTGACAATATTCGTATCCCACCAAAGCCAGAGAAAATGGAACGACCAGTTACTAAAGAATCATCTGACTATGAACAGCTGCCTGAAAAACTACTTGGGGCTGGTATGACTGTCATTGGCATTGATCCTGGAAACGTTGGTGCTTGGAAAACAAATGTAGGTTGGTCAGTAACGCAAAAAACCTCTGATGGATACTCTGTTTTGGACTACAATACCGAGCATCCCATCGGAAAAAAGGAAGATAAACTCAAAGAGATTGAACGTAAAATCAACTCTTTAGTAACGTTTCCGCCTGACGCGATTGACGCGATTGACGCGATTGCAGTTGAGAAAATTGAAGTTGCAATAGGAGAAGTTGAAGATACAATAGAGAAAGCAAAAGCGCAGTGGTTCCATTATGTTGCAAGTTGTGTAGCAACCATAAGAAATATCGCAGATCGACACGGAATTGAATGTCGCCTCTACACAGCCCAAGATGTTAAATATGCTGCCACGGACAATAGCAGTGCTAACAAAGAACAGGTCGAGTCAGGAGTTAAAAAGCGCTGTAGCGTTCTAATGGTTAAGAACAACAAGAAGATCGATGATCATTCTGCTGATGCCATTGCGGCGAGTCTCTGTTATCTTCGGAGTCATCTCAACTCTTCTCGCTATGAAGGAAATAAACGAAAAGAAGAACATTGGAATAATGGTTGTGCTTACTTAGACAAAAGTCAATATGATGCGGCGGTTTCTGAATTCAGGGAAGCGATAAAAATAGACCCTATTTATCCGGATGCACACTGTGGACTGGGACGAGCGTACCTGGCACAGAGCGATTTAGAGACAGCAGGAAACACAGCTAAAACTGCCCTAAGGTTTGCGGAAAATAATCATCCGGATTCGCAGAAACTTTTAGACGCTATAGGGTATTACCGCTCAGGTTACCGCGCCGCAAACAATAAGCAATTTAGCGAGGCAATTACCGAATTCGGAAAATCTATAAGCTTAGAACCCTTTTTTATTATTGCCCGTTATGGGCTTAGTAAAGTTCACTTAAGATTGGGTAACCTACAAGAGGCTAAACATGTAGTTGCAGAAGCCTTGAAACTCGCTGATGATCATCCATCTGTCCAACAACTTTCGGACGCTATAAAACTTTATAACGTGGGTCTTAACTTCTTAAATGGTCGACGATATAATGATGCGATTGGTAAATTTAAGCAGGCCATAGACAGAGAGCCAGTTTTTACTGAGGCACACTATTTGCTTGGATTTGCCTACTTCCAAAGTGGGGCACTGGAAGCCGCTGGACAGTCTGCAAAAGATACTTTAGAATTTAATAACAACCATCAACGTGCATGTGTACTCTTGGATGATATACAGAAAAAGTATAACACCCAAGGGCTTGATTTCATAGCATATGGCATGTACGCCAATGCTATAAAGCCACTTGAGAAAGCATGCGCGCTCAATCCGAATGATCAAGAAGTATGGGCTAATCTTGGCCGTGCTTATTATTTGATAGACGAGTACGTTAATGCTGCGAGTTGCTATCGAAAGGTTACTGATCTTGATCCCAAGGATAAAAATGCATACAGCAACCTTGGTAACGCTTACTTCCGGATGGGGGCGTACGCCGATGCCATAGAGCCACTTCAGAAGGCATGCGCGCTCAATCCGAATTGTGGGGAATTTCACTACTATCTTGGGCGTGTCCAATTTAAATTGGACAGGTTGGGAGAGGCGAAATGGGCTGCCGAGAAAGCCTTAGAGATTGATCAAGGACATCATCCCACCACTGAACTCTTGAAAAAAATAGAGAAAAGAAGCCATGAGATTATTAGGACAGACAATCCTGATATGATTCTGATTCCCGCAGGCGAGTTCCAAATGGGGTGTGGCGATAGAGATGCTCCATCCAACGAAAAACCTATACATACCGTTTATCTTGACGATTTTTATATAGACAAGTACCCTGTAACCAATGCACAGTATAAGAGGTTTATTGATGCTAACCCACAGTGGCGTAAGGATCGCATTCCCAGAAAGTACTGCAATGGTAGTTACCTGAAACATTGGAGGGGAAATAATTACCCAAATGGTAAAACTAATCACCCTATTGTTCATGTAAGTTGGTATGCAGCAATGGCATATGCACAGTGGGTTGGCAAGCGCTTACCCACAGAAGCAGAGTGGGAGAAAGCAGCGCGCGGGGGCTTGGTTAGTCAAATATATCCATGGGGCAATTTGATTGATTCCAGCAAGGCGAACTACAGTAGGAATGTTAGAAGGACAACTTCTGTAGGCGATTATCCGGCTAACAATTATGGACTCTACGATATGGCAGGGAACGTGTGGGAGTGGTGTCTTGATAGATATAATGAGGATTTCTATGTGAAGTCTTCTTGTCACAATCCTGTCGCTGGTGGAACTTTAAGATACACTATAGATCTTTTCAGGAATGTTAAAAATTCACGTGTATTACGTGGTGGTTCTTGGTCCGTTGAACCTCAGGACGTACGAAGCACCGCTCGTACAGGGAACTCACCTGATAATCCATGTCTGGACCTCGGTTTTCGTTGTGTGATGTCTGTAATCCCTTAAAACTTCATTACTTTACTGATTCAAAAGAGTAAACCAGGCTTGAAAGAACAGAGGATCCTACAATTCACTACAACGAAGAAATTGGACAAAACATACTCTCTACCAAAGACGAACAAATGTACAATGATCAAAACTACGACCTCATCGTTATCGGCGGGGGTCCCGCTGGCAGCACTGTTGCAACACTCGTTGCTGAACACGGGCATCGCGTCCTACTGCTTGAACGGGAAGCCGAACCGAAATTCAAAATAGGTGAATCCCTAATTCCTGCCACCTATTGGACTTTCAAAAGACTCGGCATGCTCGAGAAACTGCGAGCAAGTCATTTCCCACAAAAGTACAGCGTCCAATTCTATTCGCGCACCGGCAAAGCCTCCAGTCCGTTCTACTTCTTTCAAACTAATCCGCATGAGAGTGCCGTTACATGGCAAGTGTTGCGGAGCGAGTTTGACGAGATGCTCTTAGACAACGCCAAGGAGAAAGGGGTAGAGGTGGTGCACGGGGTCAGCGTGCGAGAGGTGCTTTTTGAGGGAGACACAGCCACCGGGGTCGTCGTGCAAGCCGCGAATCGCTCTCGTGAAACGCTCAACGCAACCGTCATCGTCGATTCTACCGGACAGCGCTCGCTTATCGGAAAGCAATTGAACTTAAATACGACAGAACCGAATCTCAAAATGGCATCGCTCTTCACGCATTACGAAGGTGGGCACAGAGACGACGGCATTGACGAGGGGGCAACGCTCATCCTACATACCGAAACGAAGGACTCATGGTTCTGGTCAATCCCGCTGCCCTATGATCGCACGAGTATCGGTGTTGTTGGTGAACTCGACTATCTCCTTCAGAATCGAAGAGATGCCAACGGTAGACTCGATGCTCAGCAGATTTTCACGGAAGAACTTTCAAAATGCACACCACTACAGCAACGGCTTGAAGGTGCAAAGCAGCTTTTTCCCATTCAAAGTACTAAGGACTTTTCCTATCGCGCCAGTCGTATCGCAGGCAATCATTGGGTCTTAGTAGGGGATGCGTTCGGATTTTTGGATCCTGTTTACTCAACGGGGCTGTTTCTCGCACTCAAATCCGGTGAAATGGCAGCGGATACAATCATTGAAGCCTTCCGAAAAGATGATTTTTCTGAAGAACAACTCGGAAGTTTTGGACCTGAGTTTGTAAAGGGAATGGAGGCGTTTCGGAAACTCGTCTACGCTTTTTACACAAAGGAATTTAGTTTTGCTCGATTTCTATCGCAGTACCCGGAACATCAGGGCGGTATCGTTGACATTTTGAGTGGGGATGTGTTTAGAAAAGACGTAACACATATCTTCCCTGCCATGGCAGAGATGTGTCCATTTCCACCTGAGATGCCCCTCGCGAATTCGGTAGGACGGGGAAGGGCATAAGCACTTCATACCGTTGATTTGATTCTGATTATTTCTTAATCCCGACCGTCTTGTCGTGAAAGGCAACCTTATAGACCCGAAACAACTTATCAGAGATTGGAGAAACTCATGAAATCAATCCTGTTCTATCTATCGATTATCTGTATTATATTTGTTTTAGGATGCGATAACGCCTCAAAACGTGATAAAACCCAAAGCCAGAGAGACGATACATCTACCGAATTAGTAAACGATAGTTCCACAAAACGCCGGTACATCAGCGTCGGTACAGCTCCTGCGGGTGGTGCATTTTTCGTCGTTGGCTCCGCAATCGCCGAGGTCGTCGCTGGTAACGCACCCGAAACAGGTTGGGAAGTCACAGCCGAAGCCACCAAAGGCACGCAGGAGAATATCCGCCGCATTGTGAGTGGTGAACTGGAATTCGCACTTGCCAACGCTGCCATCTCCTATTTCGCAGTGCGCGGCGAAGGCGCATGGGAAACCGAACACGCCATCCGTAGCGTCATGACGCTTGCCCCCAATGTCGGTCTCTTTCTTACGCCACAATCGTCGGATATCCGTACAATTCAAGACTTCGCTGGCAAACGAATTGTCGTTGGACCCGCAGGTGCGGGATTTGAGTATTTCCTTAGACCTATATTAGCTGCACACGGTGTCACCTACGAAGATTTCACACCCATCAACAGCACTTACATTGGGGCAGTGGATCTGTTAGCAGACGGTTCGGCTGCCGCTGCATTCATCGGTGGTGCTATTCCGACCCCCGCAGCTACCCAAGCCAGTACCTCTCAAAACATCTTTTTTATTCCGTTTGACGAAACAGCGAAACAATCCCTCTTTGCAGACTATCCCTTCTTTAACGCAATAACTATTCCGGCCAATACCTATAAAGGACAGACAGAGCCGTTCCCCAGCATGAACGTGGGGGCAATGCACCTCATCACCGCTGAGAACGTTGATGAAAACATGGTCTATGAGTTCACGAAGACCTTGTATACACACCGCGCCGAAGTCGTTAAACGACACGGTGCTGGGAAAGCCATCAATCCAAAAAATGTCGTTAAAGACACAGGCACGGCTTTCCATCCAGGGGCTATCCGTTTCTATCGCGAAATCGGCATCTGGCACGAGTAAAAAATCCTACCTTCTATTTTTCATAACTCTCCATAAAGTTATGTACCCTTTTTGCGCCTACATCGCGTCATTCGCGTCTCAGAAACATGAAAAATTTGGAGGGTCAAGATGAATTCAGAACAGAGCAAAATAGATTCTCAATATCCATCCGTTAACCTGTCCCCAGGACAACATCTGCACGGTTTTGAGGTAAAAACCGTCACACCTATTGACGAGTTACGAGCAGTGGCAATAGAACTCGCACATCATGATAGCGGGGCACGGTTGTTGCATCTCTATACAGACGATACCAAAAATTGGTTCTCAATCAGTCCGATAACTCCAAACCCCGATGACGATACAGGATTAACACATATCCTCGAACACGCCGTAACAGCAGGATCTCGGAACTATCCAATAAAAGAAGTATTCTTTAAAATGATGAAGAATACTCTGGCAACCTATGCCGATGCGAATGCCTGGAACTATTGGGATCACGCGTTTTACTTTGGTTCAAGCAATGTCAAGAAAGATCTGTTCAATCTCGCAGCAGTCCACTTTGATTCTGTGTTTCATCCGCTGCTGACAGAGGAAACTTTCAAGCGTGAAGGGCACCATCTTGAACCTGTGGATCCCAATCAACCTACAGGAGATTTAAAGATAAATGGAATCGTCTACAATGAAGTGAAAAGTGCTGGTCCAGAAGATTATTTGGATATGGTTATCCGCAAGGGCCTTCTGCCTGATACCTGTTATGCCTACAACGGCGGTGGGGATCCACAAGTTATACCGGATCTAACCTACGAGCACCTCAAAACTTATTACCAAACTTATTATCGTCCAAGCAATAGTTATTTCTTTTGCTACGGCAATATTCCAACAAGCGATTATCTTGTATTTCTCTCCGATAAACTGGCGGCAATTCCAAAGACTGAAACAAACGAATTTTTGCATCCGCTCCGCCCGGAAGTCACACACCCACCTCAATGGGAGGTGCCGCGGACTGTGAAAGATGTCTATCCAATTGGGGTAGATGCATCACTCTCCGAAAAGACATACCTCATGCTCAATTGGCGGATTGGAGAGGCAACAGATCCTGAAGATGTCGCTTTGTGTCGAATTTTAAGCCTAATTCTGATCGGAAACGAAGCGGCACCCCTCCGAAAGGCGATTGTTGATTCTGGACTCGGCACTGATATATATGATAATTATGGGATGCCCGCCGGAGCCTCGGTTCTGGGACCACATCATACTTTCCACATCGGCTTGACCGGCAGTGAAGCCGATCGCATTGATGCCTTTATGGAATTGGTTATCAGAACATTAACACAAGTGGCAGACTCAGAAATTGACAGAAAGAAGATAGAAGCGGCGTTCCAACAAATCACTTATGACTGTCAGGAAATCACGCCGAGATTCCCATTCCAAATGATGGAGCGGGTCGTAAATACTTGGATATATGAAAAGGAGCCGACGCTCTTCTTAAAGATGGGAGCAGTCCTATCTACTGTCCGTCAACGTTGGGAGCAAAATCCGTGCCTCTTTAATGAACTGATTCGTGAGAGATTGCTTGACAACCCACATCGGTTGACCGTTGTTTACGCCCCTGATCCAGAGATGCAGGCGCGCCTTGATGCGAAGGACGAGGCACGCTTAAAAACGATCCGCGCACAACTCACCGATGAACAGATGAGACAGGTCGCTGCCGATGCTGCTGAACTTGAACGGCACAGCGGACAACCGAATTCACCAGAGGATTTGGCAAAGTTGCCGCAACTGCACGTCTCTGACCTCCCCAAGAAACCGCTGCATATCCCTACGACCGTTGAGACGGTTAACGGACGATCCCTACTCCGAAACGAAGTCTTTTCCAACGGTGTGAACTATCTCACACTCAACTTTGATTTACGAGGGTTACCACAACACCTTTGGCAGCATCTATCCAGATACACAGATGCCATCGCTAAACTCGGTGCCGGTGGAATGAATTACGAGCAGATGGCACGCCGTACCGCAGCGGCTACCGGTGGATTGGACTGCTCTTCCAACTTTAGCACCCACGCCCTTAACCCTAATCAGCCTGTGTGGAATATGCAGTTTAAACTCAAAGCACTTGACGATAAAATGGATGATGCTTTGGATGTCTTGCACGATTTGATTTTTACTGTGAATCCACGGGATACTGAGCGACTTCGCGATATGCTTACCCAATCAGTAGCAGAATATCGGACGTATATCTACGGTTATCAAGGTTTATATATTGCAAATCATCGTGCAACTCGTGGACTTTCACCGCACGGACATCTGTCAGAAATCGTCTCCGGAACAACACAGTTCCGCACGAGTGAAAGATTACTCAAATCTTTTGATGGATCTCATGAGGAACTCAGCGATTGCATTGAACAAATTCGAGATTTCTTGTTAGTGCGCGGTCGCGTGAGTGCCAGTTTCACGGGTTCTGATACGGCTTTTGAGACACTCAACGGGGAATTTGCCGGGTGGATTGATAATATGCGTGATGAGTCGATAAATCCAAAACCTATAGCGTTTAAACCTTTTGACGTATATCCGCGCGAGGGATTGGCAGCTCCGATTCAGATAGCGAATTGTGCGCACATAATACCAGCACCCCATTATTCACATCCAGATTCTGTCCCGTTAACGATTGGGGCACGTATCCTGGCTACTGATTTCATTACGACCGAAATTCGGCTCAAAGGCAATGCTTACATGGGAGTTTTTGAATATAACCCATTTGATGCTATGCTTTATCAAGGCACACATTTTGATCCACATGTCGCCCGTTCACTCAATGTTTTTGAACAGACCGCCGATTACGTCAAACAGGTAGAGTGGACACAGAGAGACGTTGATCGAGCGATTATCGGGGCAGCATCAGACTACCAAAAGGCTGTCCGACCCAGTCAAGCCGCAACCGATGCGCTCACGCATTACCTCACGGGGCAAACACGTGAAATAGTGGAAGAAAGATATGCCCAACTCCGACGCGCAACTCCCAAAGAAGTAAAACGGGCACTACTTCAGGTGCTTGAGGAAAATCGGGACAAATCCTCGATCTGTGTCATCGCGAGTCGTGAGAAATTAGAAGCCGAAAATCAGAAGATGGATCAACCTCTTCACATTGAAAATATTTTCAAGTAGAGTTGCTCAATCCCTGGAAATACAAGAGGTGCCTGAAATCGTTGTCTTTATTAAGATTACTTAACGAAAGTTAAAAAGTCCTTGACTTTAACACACTTTTTGGGTATAATAAACTGTAGGTAATACTTAATAAGGAGAAATGGAAATGGAATTAACTTTTCAAAGGAATAACCTCTTGTATTCCCTGCAGGTGCTACAAGGTGTAGCAAGTGGACGTAGCACGCTGCCGATTCTATCAAATGTCCTCATCCAAGCCGAAGATGGAAAAATTGAATGTGTCGCCACGGATTTAGAAGTCGGTATTAAAATCAGAGTAGAAGGTGCTATCCAAGAAGATGGCGCAATCACTGTTTCCGCCAGAAAATTAGCAGATATCGTCAAAGAATTACCCGAAAATGAAACAATACACTTCGCGACGACAGCAAATGACCGCGTCGAAATTACCTGTGGCGATGGGGTTTACAGAATTATTGGACTGTCTGACGAAGAATTCCCACAATTGCCTTCTGTTGACGGAGAATTGTTGACGATTGATGGCGATACCCTACGCGCGCTACTCCGCAAAACAGAATTCGCCGCATCTACAGAGGATGTCCGCTACTTCCTAAACGGTCTCTATTTTAGTTTTCTTGCGAATAGAACAGAAGTAGTTGCCACCGATTCAAGATGGCTCGCGCTCGCATACACCGACCCACTCAAGGCACCAGGGAATGTTGATGGGTTTATCTTACCCCTTAAAGCCGTTAAAGAGATCACACGCACATTCGCAGATTCATCTGCAGTGACTATCTCAATGTTTGAAAATCAGATTCTTTTTGCTGATGAACATGCCACTTTAACTGCTCGGCTCGTTGAAGGAGATTATCCGAAGTATGAGAAACTCATTCCGGAGTCCACAACGGGTAGAACGGTTCTCTCCAAAGAGGATATCTTACGCGCAGTTCGGCGTGTCGCTTTGTTGTCGAATCCGAAGAACTATTCGATCTCTTTAGACATAGAGGCAGAACAAATTACAATTTCTGCAAAGACACCTGAAGTAGGAGAGGCGCATGAGACCGTTACCGTACAGTCCTGCACCGCAAATGCCCGGATTGCGATTGATGCCCGTCTGCTCATAGAGATTTTCGCGCACATTGAAACGGAGTTACTCGCTATAGAATTCACAGGCGAATTTTCACCTGTCCTCATCAGACCCATCGGCGACGAAACACATGTCTGTCTTGTGATGCCGATGCGTTTAGAGTCCTAATCGTATACTTGATCTGTGAAATATGTAGGCGAGGTTTGTAACCTCGCCGGTCTACCGTGTATTAGCAACTGTAAATTCTGCTATAAATGTACATGGCGTTTTTTCAAAAAACTTGACAGCGCCACCATTTTATCATAGTTTCCTTTAGGTTTGGGAGGTCCTGTCCGCTTTAGTATTTTAATTTGACTTTCGTCCAGAGATATAGTATACTATCTTTATCATGTTTGTTAGATATGCTACTTTACAAGGGTAAGAGCTTGGAAGTGGTTACAAGACATGATACTCTTTTTGCAGGCAGGGATAGCCACGTCAGAAGTCGTGATAAAGTCGCTAGCACGATGAAAATGCCTGCTGGTGGAGCGATAATAAGACGTTTGACCTTTCGGTAAAACGCAGTCGCTATGAAGCCGAAGCCCAACCCTCTGGGGTTTGGGTGCTATCACGATATTATTATATAGCCCAATGCCGAGATAGCTCAGTCGGTAGAGCAGAGGACTGA
>JAPPNJ010000203.1:0-1264 GCA_028818705.1 Candidatus Poribacteria bacterium | reverse complement strand
GCAACTGATTCGTAATCAGTAGGTCGGAGGTTCAAATCCTCTCATCGGCTTTTCGTTTTTATGCAGCTTTTACTCCTCCGATGCCATCTCAGCAGCGACATCCTCTTCCAGTGATTTGACATTCGCTAAAACAGTCGGATGTGGCTCAATTTCATATACCTTCCGATACATCTCCAGCGCAGCCGCCTTATCACCAAGAAAACTGGCGTAAATTTCACCCATCCGTTCCAGTGCGCGAACCTCTCGTGGATCGAGTTCTACAATGCGCTCGTAGACGCGAAGGGCGTCTGCATACTGACGCGTTTCGATATCCTCGCGCTCCAGTGAAACCGCACGGGCAAATAACAAACGGACAAGATCATTTACCACTTCGTCCATTTCTGGATACTTTTTATGTGCCTCTTCCAGTAAGCGAATTGCCTCCGATTCAAGTCGGACGACTTCAGCCACATCTTCGTCGGTGAATTCCCGATCGAGAAACTGGTAATCCAGAAGTATTTTGGCGTATGTCCTCGACAGCTGAAGGCGTGCAAGGATACCGATGGGTGCCTTTTCAGAAGAAATCTCCTTCAAATCTGGGTCATGTTCAATTGCGCTGCTGTAGTATTCAGCCGCTGATTTATATTGCTTACTCCCCTGATAAAGGACCCCGAGGAGATAGTGTGCTTCGGCGTGATGCGGATCCTGTTTAAGAACTGCAAGAAACTCCTCTGTCGCTTCGCTCAGCAAGCCTTCATCGCGAAACAGTTTGCCCCGTAGGAGACGGACACCAGAATGCTCAGGCTGAATGCGTGCAGCATGCGCAAGGCGTGCCTTTGCATCTTTCAGCCAACTGCTGTGTGAATAAATCTCCGCAATACGTAGATTGGCGTGCAGACGCGCTTCTGAACTCGACTGAGACCTACCCTTTATTGGGACGCTCTGATCTTCACCGCTTGTTTCTAAAGTTTGCAACGCTTGCCAATAGAGGAGCGCAGCATCGACGAGATCTTGTTTCTCGAAAAGAGCGTCTGCTTTTTCAATAAATGTACCTGCCTGCGACGAAGGGGGAGGTTCAGGATCAGCACTCCCGCGCCGAATATACAGTGCCGCAAGCACGACAAAGCCAATTACTGCTAACACTTCTGCGTAAAGAAGCCAACTCCGTAGGGAGAATAGGGATTTTGTGTTGAAAGGCATCTTAATTCCTCTACTTTGTTCTCTGTATAATAACCCAAGTTGCTACTAACAGGTTTTGGACATTTCAGAAAGCCATTGCAGTCGC
>JAPPNJ010000153.1 GCA_028818705.1 Candidatus Poribacteria bacterium | reverse complement strand
GTAGTAGGGCAATTCTGCGGTGTACTCACCCAAATGCGAAGTGCATTATTGCCCGTCTCCTTCCACAATTAACGGGCGATCAATCACCCTATTACAAACGCATAAACCTGAAAAAGTCAAATGTCCTCTCGTGGCGGGATTTCAATAGCGCGGCGTTCCGTCGTAGCCTTGCGTGCTGCTTCGATAATCGAGAGGTTATGATACGCCATCTCTGGACTCACAGGTACTGCAGCACCCGCAGCAAGTGCCTCAAAGGTCTCCCTAAAGTAGCGGGCATGACCGCTTGCATCCGTGCGTTCTGCTTCATCAAATTCAGGGAGTTCCAACTGTTTCCAGCCTTCTGCTCTCGTGAAACGACGGAGCGCGTCCGCCACATTGTGGCGATGATTGACGCGTAGAGAACCATTTTCGGCGTGCATCTCACACCAACCGGAATCTGTACCGGGAACGCACCATGCGCCTGAGACAGTCGTGATCGCCCCGTTTTCATGTTCACACAGCAGCATGGCGATGTCATCAACATCAATGTCAAGCTGCATCGTTTGCACCCGTGCCTCTACATAGCGTACTGGGGATTGCATCAGGGTACAGACAGAATAGATTTCGTGGTAACTCGTGTCAATGATACAACCACCACCTTTCGCTTTACTGGCGCGCCATGCGAATGCAGGGGTCGGATGATCCGCCGAAAAATCGGTAGGCTTCAATCCCATTCCAGCACTGCGTCCGAAATGCGGTTTACCTAACGCCTCAAGTTCTGTCATCGCCACGCGCATCCCGGCAGTGAAAATGTAGTTATGCACGACTGTGTAAGGTACATCGTTCCGGCGTACGGCTTCGAGAATTCCGTCTGCTTCCGCTAAATTTGTTGCCATCGGCTTTTCTGAGATAACAGCGACACCCGCGTTTGCGGCTTCGATAACCTGCTCAGCGTGAAGTGAGTGCGGTGTGGCAATTGTCACGACATCAAGGGCTGCCTGTTCCAACAGCTCGCGGTAATCTGTATATCGGTTTTCTGTAGGAACGTCGAACATGTCCCCAATCTTTTGTAGGTTTTCGGGAACGACATCTGCCAGCGCAGTAATTTGGACGGTATCTGTGAGCGAGCGGTAGGCACGGGCATGCGTAATTTGCACAATCCCACCACAGCCGATGAGTCCTAAGCGAATCGGTTTTTTCATGGTGTTTCTCCTTTATATTATAGAGTTTAGCATATTTTGAGATTATGTCAAATTCTTTCGCGGTCCCAGGCCCGGTAGGTTCGGTTTTGCGGCGTACACGCCCAAATGCGATCTGCATTCCTAACCGAACCGGATTCTACGCGGAAACCTTGAAGACTTCATAACCCTCTTTAGTCCCGTAGGGACGTTATGTTTATAGCAGCATTTTCAAACAAAGATCCAAGCCCTGTAAGGGCGGCATGTTTATATCATTTATGCTAAAATGCCACAGAAAATCGCTAAATTGACTATGTTTCGGTTTCCTAACCGAACCGGATATTGCTAAGAAGTTCCCCAATTATTTTTTTAAGCGCGCTAAATAACATCTGTGGGAAGGGTTTTAACCCAATTTTTCTGTTCCTTTCCCTTGACTGTTTCGATTAAAGATGCTATCATTTTAATAAGTAATAGTTTATTCAAAACTTCATACCTTTTTTCAGGATAAGCGAGTAAAAAAGAGAGCATATAGCAGATGTTGGAAATCATGGCAATGGAAAAACAAACGCCGAACAGTTTTGAAGCGCGTTGGTTATAAATGTCGGAAATGTGGAAGACGCGCGGCGACGCAGGTACATCACGAAACCTATAAACGCGTTGGCAGAGAACGACTCAGCGACCTGACCGCAGTATGTGGATGCTGTCATAAACGGATCCATCGAAAATAAAATTCACTCTGATGTTGAACAATATCGCCCAAAGGAGAGGGCTGAAAAGTGAAGCAGAAGAAACGAAATTGGTATGTGTTTTTTAGGAAGATCACACTTATCTTCGCAGGTATTGCCGCGGTTGTCGGATTTATCGCTGCACTCCCAACGGTGAATAATGAACTTATGCGTGCTCACGCCGACCTAACTATTTTGTTCGCGCTAATTCTCATTCCAGCTGGCTTTTTCTTTGCTGTTTGGGGTGTGTACTATGTGCTTTATATCCTGTATTGCCTTTTTCGGTGGGCATGGAAATCTACAGAATCCGACACAACCGACCCATAAGCCGTTGAAACCAGTTCAGAGGTGCGGTGCGGGTGAGCCCCCATATCGCGCCTCATACTGCTTACTGAAAGAGGTTAATTTTTAAAGTATATGAACAACCAATTTAATATTCAAAACGAACTCAACAGGATCTTGGAAAAAGTAAATGAAATAGTAGAAAAATCGGCTGGCGGAGACTACATCTATCGCGGTGAAGCTGAATGCTTTGAGAAAATCTGCTCAAGTCTCTATCGCGAGTATCCTCATACAGAGGGCGAACACTTCAATATTGAACGTGATGAAAAAGTAATTCTGGACGAAGCAAAAGGGTATACGAGTGAAAGCGACCCAATTAAAATTCTAACCGAACTTCAACACTTTGGTGGTAAAACCAACCTAATTGATTTTACAGAAGACTACCTTATTGCTCTCTTTTTTCCTTGTGATGGCTCTCACGAAAAACCTGGTAGGGTTATCTTGCAAAAAAGAGAGTCCGAAAACTACAAAATCGAAAGGGCACCCAACACAATTAAACGTGCTGAATACCAAAAGAGTGTATTTGTCCAATCGCCGGACGGTTTCATTGAGCCGGACATTGAAGTCGATATTCCGGTAGGTCTCAAATTGCCGATGTTAGAATACCTACGAAAATATCACAGGATTTCTATTGAGAGGATTTATAATGACCTTCATGGCTTTATTAGACGGAGTGCTTCCACAGAATTTCTTAAAGGTCTTACCTGCCAAGCAAAGGGGGATAAAGCGAAGGGCAGTAAAGAGAAACAGGAGTACTATGAAGATGCCATTAACCACTATACCGAAGCTATAAAGCTGAAACCGGATTATATTGAACTTTATAATAATCGCGGTAACGCTTACCATGCTATAGGCGAGCACGATCTCGCTATTCAGGACTATGATAAGGTGATAGAATTGAACCCTGACTTTGTTGAAGTTCTCGCGAATCGCGGACTTGCGTACTCTGACAAAGGAGAGCGAGATTTAGCCACCAAAGATTACAACAAAGTAATAGAAAAGAGACCTAATTTTGCTGTAGCTTATCTTAACCGCGGGGCGACTTACAATCTAAACAGTCAAGATGACAAGGCTATTGCAGACTACACGGAGGCGATACGACTAAAGCCAAATTACTCGGAAGCCTATTGCAGTCGTGGTTTCGTTCACAGCAGTAAAGAGCGACACGACGAAGCTATAGCGGACTATACCGAGGCAATACGACTGAACCCAGGGTTTACCAAAGCTTACCTGGACCGAGGGGATGCTCAATATAAAAAAGGTGATTTTGGTGAGGCCATTGCGGACTATACCGAAGCGATAGATTTGGAACGGGATGATGCCGCGGCATATTTTAATCGTGGAAATGCTCACTATAGAAAAGACGATTTTGATGCTGCTATTGCGGATTATACCGAGGCTATACGGTTCAAACCTGACTATGCCGAAGTGTGCTATTGGCGTGGGCGCGCTTACGATGAAAAAGGTGATTTTGATCTCGCCATTGAAAGTTACAACCAAGCGATACAGCTCAACCAAGATTACGATGGAGCATATCTCGCTCGTGGTCTGGTTTACGATGGAAAGGGCAGATTTGGCGAAGCTATGGCAGACTATAACAAAGCAATTGAACTAAACGCAGAACTTGCTGAAGCGCATTACTCTCGAGGCAGGATTTACTTCGTTGTGGGACAGGTTGGTGATGCAATTAATGAGCTTAGCAAAGCCTTACAACTAGCCCCGGATGATGCCGAGACCTATAAAAGTCGAGGTGCTGCTTACCTCACCATAGGACAGGTTGACCTTTCTATCAATGATTTTAAAGAGATGATTCGATTAAAACCGAATAATGCCGAGGGCTATAGTCACCTGGGTTTTGCTTACACTACCAAAGGTGAACACGAGAAAGCGTTTGAAAACTATAACCAAGCACTGGAACTGGATCCATATTCTGTTATGACCTATAATAATCGTGGTGCGGCCCACGCAAGAAAAGGCAAATACGATAATGCCATCAAAGACTATAGTTTTGCGACAGAACTAGACCCAAACGATTCCTCTGTCTACTATGGGCGAGGTCTTGTTTACTATAATAAACGCGAGTACACTTGTGCCATCGCAGATTATAACCGAGCGATAGCACGGAAACGCGATTATGCACATGCCTATTGCTATCGCGGTTTGGCTTGCTTACATTTACAACAATGGGTAGAAGCCAGAGAAAGTTTTACTATTGCAAGGTACATAGGAATGGATATTATCGCTGCGTTTCGTCATCATCACAATAGTGTTGCAGAGTTTGAACAGCAAAATAGTGTTCGATTGCCAGAAGACATCGCAGCAATGTTGGGACAATAGTAGGTTTGAAACTCAGATCTATTGAATAAGGATTGTGGGATTTGAATATAACTTAACGCGAGAAATACAAATGAGATAAGGAGGAAATTCGACCATGTCAGATAACCCTCTCGCGAATGTGGGAGACTTAGGGAAACCTTTCGATACACTGGTTAAGAAGATAGCAAAGGGAGTAGGAACTCTTTACGAACCTCGTCGAATCGGAAATGTTGCTGAGGCGGAAGCTGAGGCTTCAAAGATAAAGGCAGAATCGGAGATTGAGATAACGGACTTGCATCGACGGGCAGAACAGCGTCGGATCGAAGAAGAGGCAAAACACCAGAAAAATATGGAGGACATTACCGCTAAAGCGGCACCCCATTTGAATGAAGATGCAAATCCCGATGCCATGGATGACGACTGGGTCGCCAACTTGTTTGATAAATGCCGGATTGTGTCTGACGATGAGATGCAGAGTTTATGGGCGCGCGTTTTAGCTACAGAAGCAAACACCCCCGGGACTTTGTCAAAAAGGACAGTCAACCTGCTTTCGGATTTCGATAAGAGCGATGCAGATTTATTCACCAGACTCTGCGGATTCGGTTGGGTAGTTCGGGATGTTGTCCCCTTAGTGTTTGATGTCCAAGCAGACACCTACATTAGAAAAGGGATTACCTTTGATACTCTGAGTCACCTTGACACTATTGGACTTATTCAATTTGATGGCCTTGCAGGTTTCAAACAGATCAGCCTTCCTAAGAGATTTGCCGTGTCTTATTATGGTAAACTGCTCTACTTAGAGATGCCCCAGGATGCTAACAATGAACTTAATATTGGAAAAGTCCTTCTCACAAAGATCGGACAGGAACTTGCTCCGATATGTGGAAGTAAACCTGTGGAGGGTTTCTATGAATATGTGAAAGAGCAGTGGAAGGAGTATTTGCCTGCAGCCGAGAAAGATTAATGTGGCCAGACAATCCTGTGCACATGCCGCCCTTAAAGGGCTTGCTTCTATTGGTTGCGCGCGTTCTATAAACATGCCGCCCCACCGGGGCTGAAGTAGTTATCAGTCATCAGTTGTTAGAAACCGTAGTCTTTTCTGTAGGAGCGAGCTTTGCTCGCGATATTCCGAAAAAACCTTAACGGCCGTAAACGAAAACCAAAATCAAAACTGAAAACTAAATCGTCTTGGCTTGCATGTAAATTTGACTTGCAATTTTAATATGTTTTTGGTATCTTGTATGCATAGAAAACAGGCATATAGCAAGGCTCATCCAGTATGAAGTGAAAAACGGAATTATAAATGCATAGTTTTATCGCGTTAGCCAAAAAGCCAAACCCTCAGGTAACAAATTCTCGAGCCTCGTCGGTTGATGACAAACAACCACGTCAAAGCAGCAATAAATTACTTCCAAAGCTCACAGATGAGGTAATCCAGAAGATGTCTGAGCCACTAGCTGGACTGGGGTTCAAACGAGTCCCCCCACAAGTATCTGTTGATGAGTTAGTATTAGATGATGAACAAGTATCAAATTTTGTGACCCTAGATTATTTAGGGGCGTACGTGGTTAGTAGCTCCAACAAACAGAGGATTGAAGAAGCACAGAAGTCGTTCGATAAGTCAGATTATGAGATCATTCCTAATGTCCAGCTTTCTCTACTAAAACCTATGTACCCTAAAGGGATTTTCCGTCGTAGGAAGAAGATACTGTGGCCAGTCGAAAGCGGGATTCGCCAAGCCCATAAAAACGGCATTATAGGAAAAGGAGTGTTGGTCGGCGTACTTGATACAGGTTGTGATGCAGACCATATCCAATTTCGTCAGAAGCCAATTGATTTTTGTTATGTCCCACTTCGCTCCGGATCCAACCCCCTACGTAAAGTACGCGGTTTTGATGTACATGGGCATGGCACCCACGTTTGCGGCATTATCGCAGGTCAACACATCGGAATTGCCCCAGGGGCTGATATCATGGTCGCCTCAGTCATTGAAAGCGAGACATACCGGACAGATCTATTACGTATTGGCATTGCCTTAAACTGGATGCTTTCTCAATTTCAAAGTAAAGAGAACCACGATAAACCTATTGTTGTGAATATGTCCTTAGGGTTTAGACCGGAAGTGCTCTCTGAATCTGAGCAGAAAGCACTGATGATTGGGATTCGGGGATTTATTTCAACTTTAGTTGAAGATTTCGATGTACTGCCTATAGTTGCTATTGGCAATGATGGTCCCGGCAGTATGCACGCGCCTGGATACTTTCCCGAAACGGTATCAGTTGGTGCGATTGATTTCCATCATCAACCAGCTCAGTTCAGTGGGGGAGGTCTCTCACCTATTGGTGGGGAAATGCAACCTGATATTGCAGGCTATGGTGTTGACATTTTTTCGAGCTTAGAGCGGGACATAAACAATAGAAGTTTGTACACGTATATGAGCGGCACAAGCATGGCTACGCCTTATGTTGCTGGAATCGCTGCCTTGTATGCCTCAGCAGATGCGAAGCTGCGAGGGAAAGCACTTCGGCAGCATCTTCTCAACACAGCTCTCCCTCTCCAAGCACCCGTGGATAGGGTTGGGGCGGGACTTGCGAGGTTTACAGAAAATGGAAACAAAAATCCGTAAAGTGCCATCTATTCGCTCGGTTCCCCCCTCAAATATGTTTGAGTTCATGATACAGGTGAGCCGTCCCTCGTCCAAAGAATTGGAAAGGTTTAACCGAGCAGAAAAGTATAAATTGTTAAAGGCAAATTCTGTCAAACGCAAGGATGAAATTAAAAGGTGGATCAAAGAGCAAGGATTAGATGCTGAGGTCTTTAAGATTGAAGAGCCTACAGTTTTCAATATGCTGTTCATTACCTGTACACGTGAGGTTGCCGAGCAGCTTGAGCATGTTGATGGCGTAGTCAGCGTTTCGCCAAGTCCAGAATTTTCTGTAGCGTTAAACAAGCAGCGAAATGAAGGACGAGAAAAAGACAAATGAAGGTGCGGTTTATAGTAAATTCCAAAATAAATACACACTTTCATCCCCCGGTAGGTTGGGTTTCCTAACCGAACTGCGTAAAAAAATAACTGCTATCGGACAACTAATAGAAATAGTATTTAGTTAAATTTATTTTAACATTTCAAGTTTCACGGAGAGAGACATTTTCAAATCTCAGGAATCCCCGTACCGCCTAACATCAAAAAATCCTCCGTGAATCACCCCTACAACGGAGGCAAATTTTTAACAATCTCAACCGTCTCCAAACTCATTGTAATAACGCGTCCAATCAAATCCACAATATACTGCGGCGCATCCGCACGATTCGGATCGTTCACAATCCCGCTCCGCTTGTCTACCTTGACACGATACTGATCTACCACCCACTCCAACGCAGAACGATTACCTAACCGATAATCAAACGCCTCCGCCGGAATGCTAGCCAACGTAAAGTAATCGTTGTAATACCATTTCTAAAAGTTTATATTACATTAACCTGAAACCATCTCTACCCAGGCCCGGTAGGTTCGGTTTCCTAACCGAACCGGGCATGATTCAAAAATGGTGGCATTTTAAGATGGATCATCAATTAGATTTGGTATAATAAACCTGCGTCTTATCTTTGGAGAACCGCATCTTTTCCACACGCCAATCTATTTTCTGTATATTGGGTGTTTCCTTAAGTTCCAGTTTTTCATATTTCGGAACAGATTCATAGTTAACGTGGAGGTTTGCTAATGCCTCGCCAGACATAGCCGTTAAGCAACCCAAAATCAACAACAAATTGTCACACCTGTTTCTGCAAAATATGCTATAATGCGTTTATAGGCGATATGCCAAATCTTACCAATGAAAAAAAGAGAGGAATTCAATATGAGCGAAGAAGAAAAAAAAGAATCTGAAGAAACCAAGGACGAAGAGAAAAAGGACGATATACCTGAGGATAAACTCTCGGTGACGCACCACAGCGTTACTATTAACGGTGAGGAGATCCGTTACACCGCAACAACAGGCACGCTTATCCTCAAGGAAGAAATCGACAAAGAGGGCGAAAAGCCGAAAGCAGCCGTTTTCTTTATCGCCTATACGCGCGATGATGTAGAAGATCCGTCTACACGTCCGATCACCTTCTCCTTCAACGGCGGGCCCGGCTCCTCATCCGTATGGCTCCACCTCGGAGTCCTCGGACCGAGATGTGTCAAACCCGACGCAGATGGTGAATTGCCACAACCGCCCTATCAGCTGACCAATAACGAGTGCTCTATTTTAGACAAAACCGATCTCGTTTTCATCGATCCCGTCAGCACAGGGTTCAGCAGAGCCGTACCGGGAGAAGAAGCGAAACAGTTCCATGGGTTCAAAAGAGATATTGAATCGGTCGGCGATTTTATACTCCTCTATTTGGGACGCTATAAACGCTGGGAATCACCGAAGTTTCTCATCGGTGAAAGTTACGGCACAACCCGCGCGGGTGGACTCGCGGGGTACCTTCAGGGACGGCACGGCACCTACCTCAACGGCATCATGCTCGTTTCGGTCGTACTCAATTTCCAGACAATTCGGTTCGCACCGGGCAACGATCTGCCCTATATTCTTTTTTTACCGACCTATGCAGCGACAGCATTTTACCATAACAAATTGGGCGAAACTGATACCCAATTAGAAACATTCATCGACGAAGTCAGAGCGTTTGCCACAGGTGATTACACGGTAGCACTCATGAAAGGTAGTGCTATACCGCCTGCACAACGTGCCGACATTGTTAAGAAACTCGCAAGTTATACGGGGCTCACACCGGAATACATTGAACGGACCGACTTGCGAATTAATATCGCTCGGTTTTGCAAGGAGTTGCTCCGTGATGAAGCACGAACAGTCGGCAGATTTGATAGTCGATACAAGGGGATCGACCGCGATTCAGCAGGCGAAAATTATGAGTATGATCCAAGTTCCGCAGTCGTTCAAGGGGCGTATACCGCGACGCTCAACGCTTACGTCCGCGGCGAGCTCGAATTCGAGTCGGATCTTCCTTATGAAATTCTCAGTCGGCGCGTACATCCCTGGAACTATGGTGATCATCAGAACGAGTACGTCAACGTCGCCGATACCTTGCGCGCAGCGATGACGATGAATCCTGCCTTGAAAGTATTTGTCGCGAACGGTTATTACGACTTGGCAACACCCTTTTTAGCATCAGAATATACCTTCAGCCATCTCGGACTTGATCCGTCTTTGCAGGATAACATCACGATGGCTTACTATCAGGCAGGGCACATGATGTACATCGACCAAGCGGAATTACAGAAAATGAAAACGGATTTGGATGCCTATCTTGATGACGTACTTCCGTAATGCCTGTGCCTTAACCGAAACCGAAACGAAAGTTTCAAAGTTGCTTCAAAGTTGCGAAGTGTCCTAAAGTTTGCAAGTTTAAAGAAACGCGCTTGCGACTCTACAACTTTCTCCCAGACCTGTAGCCTGCAACAACGGCGCAGGCGGGTTTACGGAAAGGAACATCAAATTCGCAGTTTACCTGACCGAACCGCAAGGTAAGTTAAAAATATGAGTTATCAGAGAGAATTTGAGGAGCGGTTGAATGTTGCAGTCGTCGGTGTCGGCTCGCACGGCTATCGTAATGTCTTACCGACGCTAACATTTCTCCCAGTCCGGCTAAAGGCATTTTGCGACCTTAATCTCGATCGCGCCCGCATTACCGCTGAACAGTACGGTGTTAAAGCGTGTTATCCGAGTATGGCGGAGATGTTTCGCAACGAGGATTTGGATGCGATCTTTCTCTGCGCACCGCCACGCCTGCACCCCGAATTGACCTGCGAAGCACTCGATGCCGGGATGCATGTCTGGTTAGAAAAACCACCCGGAATGTTTGCTGACGAAGTTCGGGAAATGATTCGGCATCGCAAGGATCGTGTCGTTGTTGTCGGGTTCAAGAAAGCCTTTATGCCCGCTACACAGAAAATTATTGAAATCTTCGCAACGGAAGAATACGGTCCCCTAAGGAGCATTTTAGCGGTCTATCCGATGACAATTCCGAATGACGGAAGGCGTGTCCTGCGCGAGAAAGAACATACCAATTGGCTTCAAAATGGGTGCCACCCCCTATCGCTGTTAGTAGCAGTCGGTGGAAAGGTTTCTGCTGTAACCGTCCGTCAAGGACAACGTGGCGGTGGTGTGTGTATCTTGGAATATGAAAGTGGCGCGCTCGGAAACTTTCATCTCGCGGATGGCGCGAGGCACGGACAACCTTCCGAACTCTATCAATGCTTTGGTGATGGCTGCCATGCCGAAATTCGGAACAATAACCGTGTACTCCTACAGCGCGGCATGTCTTTCAATTATAGCGGGAGTACCAGTTATGTCCCTGAAGGTTTTGAGAGTGGTGCTGTCGTCTGGGAACCGCAATTCAGTCTCGGCACACTCGAAAACAAAGGGCTTTTCGTCCAAGGGTTCTACCAAGAGATGCGATATTTCTGTGATTGCATTCTCCAAGGCAAACCGGCGGAGCAAGGATCGCTTGAGTTCGCACTGGAGGTAATGAAGGTTTACGAAGCGGGACTCCGTTCCGAAGGTGAAACCGTTCCTGTTGTGTAATATGGAGAAAAAACGTGGAATATAGAAGATTAGGAAAAAGTGGACTCAAGGTATCAGAAATCTGTTTAGGCACGATGACCTTTGGGCACGGAGCCGATGAGGCAGAATCAAACCGCATGGTAGATCTCGCTTTGGAGGCTGGTGTCAATTTTTTTGATACCGCCAATTCCTACGCGGATGGTGAATCGGAAGTCCTGCTTGGTAAAGCACTCAAAGGCAGACGACGCGACGCAGTCATCGCAACTAAGTTTTTTAATCCAATGGGCACCGGTCCCAACGATTCTGGAATGTCGCGCGTCCACATTATGCAAGCGATTGACGACAGCCTCAAACGCCTCCAGATGGACTACGTGGACATCTACTATATTCACCATGTTGATACCCAAACCCCGTTAGAGGAGATGCTTCAAGCACTCGACGATCTCGTCCGACAAGGCAAGGTGCGTTATACAGCATGTAGCAACTATCAAGCGTGGCGATTATCTGAGGCGTTATGGCTCAGCGATATCAACGGTTGGGAACGATTCGCGTGTTATCAACCGCAATATAGTCTCGTTGTTCGGGATATAGAACAGGAGATCGTTCCGCTCTGCGAACACAAAGGACTTGGTGTCGTCGTATGGAGTCCGTTAGCAGGTGGCTTTCTCTCTGGAAAATATAAGCCCGGTGAACGCACACACGGTGGCACTCGGTCAGAGGAGGGGTGGGCATACCCGCAACGCTATTTCGCAGACAACGCCGATGAGACATTGCAAACACTTTTTGACGTTTCTGAGGAACTTGGACAGAGCCCCGCACAGGTCGCACTGCGGTGGGTACTGGAACAACCGGCGATGACTTCAGTGATCGTTGGGGCAAGGCATACTGGGCACCTGCACGATAATCTCAGAGCCGCTGGATGGCGATTGGAAGGGGACGCACTCCAAAAACTCAACGCAGTTTCGCATCTGCCTGACCGCTATCCTGAAGCGATGGAAAAGAATATGCACGAACGACGCGATAGTGCCGTCAATATGTCTCAGTTGTAGAAGCCAAATGCAGCAGAAATCCGAACTTTTCTCGTTCAGGTTTGACTAACTTAAACAGTGAACACTTTTAGGTGAATGAGGGTGGCACGGAAGGGCATACTATTTAATAAGATCAGGAGGGAGTCTCCATGATAGGAAAATTAGGAATAGGGAAAATTATTGCGATTGTCGGCGCGGTGCTACTGGTAGTAGCTGCGGTCGCTGTGGGACGTATCATATTTACCGGAACAGGTGGGAAAGACAATGCTGAGACATCGGCAGTAAAGACAGCAACTGTTGAACGTGACAATATTGCAATCACGATTGACGCGACAGGCACCATCAAGCCGTTGAATATTGTTGAAGTCAGTTCCAAAGCGAGCGGAAAAATTCTGGAACTCCACGTTGACGCAGGTGATTATGTTCAAAAGGACGACATCATTGCTGTGATTGAGACGACCTACGTCCAGATCAGTTTGGAACAGGCGCAAGCCGACTTACAATCTGCAGAAGCGCGCTTGGAACAGGCGGAAATTGACATTCAACTCCAGCGGGAGCAGTCCGACATTCAGATCCGACAGTCACGGGAATCTCTCGCTGAGGCACAGCAACGGCTCATCCAGCTCAAAGAGGATATTCGTCTTGAGAAAATAGCCAACCAACGCGGTGTCATGGATGCTGAAAACAGTCTCAAGATCGCCAACATTCGGTATAAATTGCTCACCTCCGATGAAGTCCGCGACGAAAATAAACAGCGCGCACAAGCCTCCCTGGAACAGGACAAGGCAAACTTGGATCTGGTAACCGCAGAGCATGAACGGAATAAGAAGCTTTATGGGAAAGAACTCATCTCCCAGGCTGCCTTAGAGTCTTCACAGGCACAGCTTAAATCGGCGGAGGCGCGGCATCGGTCATCTGCAGAAAACCTGAAATTGGTAGAAAAACCCGCGACTGAAGCCGAGCTTGAATTGGGAAAAGCCGATATTAAGAAAGCAGAATTCAACCGCGACCTTGCCAAGGAGCGCGTTGAGGCGGAAGCCGCGCGAGATATGGATATTAAACTTCAGGAACAACGCATCGTACAGGCTGAAGAGTCATTAAAACTCGCACAAGCGAATCAGAAACAAATTACCCGAAAGGAACGCGATATTGAGACCGCACGTTTAGCCGTTAAACGCAATCAAACGCAGCTCGAACTCCGTCAAATTGAGTACAACGATACAGTCATCAAGGCACCTATCTCTGGAACGATTCTTGACAAACTCGTTGAAGAAGGACAGGTGATCACTTCGCGCCTTTCTTCACTCTCCTCAACTGAAGGACAGGCGATCGTCACCATGGCAGACCTTGATACCGTCTACGTCGTAACTGAGGTTGATGAAACCGACATCGGCAAAGTCCAAATCGGACAACCTGTGACAATTACCGTTGAAGCCTATCCCGATACACCCTTTCAGGGTGAAGTCTTGAAGATCGCACCCCAAGGACGAGCACTTCAGAATGTGACAACCTTTGAAGTGACCTCCGAATTGAAAAATGTGGAAGCTGCCGGCGCGCGTCAGGGAATGATGCGAGGTGCTGAAGGTCGGCGCGGTGGCGGCGAGGGGCAAGGCGGCAGGGAGCGACCAGACTTCGCAAATATGACCGACGAACAACGCGAACGTTTCCGCACAATGCGCCAACAACGCCAAGCAGAAGCAGGTGAGGCTGATGGAGTCCCGTCAAGACCCACACCCATAGAGCCATCCCCACAACAACCCGCACAGCAACCAGAGGCATCTGACGCAGCCGAAGCAAAAGCAGAAACCGGCGACGACGATTGGGGCGAACTTTTTGGCGGCTTCTTTGAAGAAGCACCCGCGCAAGAACCACCGACCCAAGCGCAACCCGCAGAGACTGAAGCGCCAAAGATGCCGTTTCTCAAACCCGGCATGAACGCTACTGTCCAAATCTCGGCTGTTAACAAAATAGACATTCTAACAGTCCCAATCGAAGCAGTCCTTGATATGCGCGGCAGGAAAATGGTCAGGATCATCGGCACAGATGGTCAACCCGGACGACCTCAACCCATCGTAACTGGGGTGAGCAGCTTTGACAAGATTGAGATCATCTCTGGACTCGCCGAGGGAGATATCATCGCAATCGGCGGCTTTACACCCGGCGGGGGCAGGGGCGGTGAAGATTGGCGAAGACGCATGATGCAAAACCCCGCCTCCACAATGCGACGGATGACTGGCGGCGGTCGTGGACGATAGATACTATTACTTTTTCCGAGGTTGTAAAAAGGCGAAAACATATAGGAGAGAACGCTATGGGTATCCTTGAAAGTTTTGCAAACGCATTCAGTGCCTTATTGGCAAATAAACTCCGATCTCTGTTGACGATGTTAGGCGTGATCATTGGGGTCGGGGCAATTATAACCACCACTTCAATTGGTGAAGGTGCCAAGGCTGATGTCACGGAACGGATTCAGACATTAGGCGCGAACATTCTCGCGGTCCGTCCTGGACAAAGCAGGTTTCGCGGACGGGGATCCGCTGATGCACGCAGAAGCCTCACTGTCAAAGATATGGAGGCGTTAGAGGCACGCGGACAGACTTTTGGCTATGTCACACCAGAGGTGAGCAGCCGCGCACAGGTGAAGTTCCGCAATAAAAATACCAATACAACTATTGTCGGCACCTCTCCCGCGTACCTCGTCACAGCGAATTTTACCGTTGAGAAAGGACGATTTTTTACTGACAGCGAAATCCGATACCGGGACCGCGTCTGTGTACTCGGCAAAACCGTTGTTGATAATCTCTTTGAAACCGTTGAACCGGTCGGCCAAACCGTCAAAATTAAAAATGTCGGTTTCCATGTCGTTGGTGTTATGAAAGAGAAAGGCGCCAGCGGATGGCGAAACCCAGACGATCAGGTTTTCATCCCTTATTCAACTGCTATGAAGCGCGTTTTTGGTGAGGACTATCTCTCAAGCATCAGTATACAGGCAAATGATGGTAAACTCCTTGAAGCAGCAGAAACCGAGGTAACAGAGTTGCTCCGAAAGGAGCATAAAATCGCACCCAATAAAGAACCTGACTTTCACGTCCGGAACCAGGCAGAATTTATGGAGACACTCGAAGAATCAAACCAAACCTTTACCAACCTGATTTTAGGGATTGCCGTCGTATCGTTAGTCGTCGGAGGCATCGGGATTATGAACATTATGCTCGTTTCTGTGACGGAGCGGACGAAGGAGATTGGGTTACGCAAAGCCGTTGGCGCACAACGCTCCGATATCCTCGCGCAGTTCCTTGTGGAATCCACAAGTCTCGCACTCATCGGGGGCATCGTTGGTATTGGTGTCGGTATAGCGGGTGCAGAATTGGTCACATCATTCTGGGAGTGGCGAACCCTCGTCTCGCCGATGTATGGAATAATCTCCTTTGTTGTCAGTGCATTGGTAGGCATCTTTTTCGGCGCGTATCCGGCATGGAAAGCCGCAAAACTCCATCCGATTGACGCGCTTAGACATGAATAAAATGTCGCGCGATTGTCGCAACTCCTCTCTTCCTAAGAGTTGGGTTGAACTGCAAGTGAAACCCAACTCTCAAATTTTCGTAAATTCATATAGATCGATCCGATTGAACTGAAACCATATCTATAGGTATCATATTTTATAGTAAAGCCCATAATTATTTGGACGCGCGATTGATCGTAGGGGCTGGGTTACCCAGCCCCTACGATCAGGCAGGCAATGTGGATTGCTATTGTGGTGTGTCAATTTGTTTTCGTGCTTTACTATAAAATATGGGTGTTTTCACACCTAAAAACAGATGTTGAGCAGAACATTCACGAGTCAGGTCTATCACATCAGGTAGGTATGTTGTCTTTAGTCCCGTAGGGACGATATGTTTATAGCTGCGCGGATCACCCTTTTTTAGCCCTGTAAGGGCGGCATGTTTATAACTGCGTAATCCGTGTGAAATATCATAAATTGACATCTGTCAGGAAACTAAAAGCAGACCCAAACCGAAATTTTTGTAAGTCCTAAAGGAATCACTATGGAAAAAGTAGCAGTTATCGCAGGTGTCGGTCCCGGTTTAGGGGCTGCACTCGCCCGTAAATTTGTAGAAGAAGGATGTAACGTAGCACTCCTGTCGCGCTCATCTGCCTACATTAAAAACCTGTCCACGCGATTGGCGAAGTCTGGACGGACGGCTATCCCTATCCCCACAGATATTACGGATACTGAACAGGTAGAGCGAAGTTTTGATCGTATCCGAGAAGAACTCGGAGATCCCGATATCTTGGTAAACCATGCTGGAAACGCAGCGTGGGGCAGTTTCGCTGACCTCACACCCGAAGCATTCGAGGGCGCATGGCGTGTCTGTACCCTCGGTGGTTTCCTCTGTTCAAAGCAGGTCGTGCCGGGGATGCTCAAGAAAGGCGGTGGGAGTATCCTATTTACAGGGGCGACCTCTGCTGTTCGGGGTCGAGCCGGCGCATTGGCGTTCAGCAGCGCAAAGTTCGCAACGCGAGGCTTAGCATCCGCACTCGCCCGCGAAGTCGGACCCCACGGCATCCATGTCGCCCATGTTATCATTGACGGGGTCATTGATACACCGGGCGTGCGACAACGCTATAAACTCAGTGAAAATGAACCGCTCCTCGAACCCGATGCCATCGCCGATACCTACTGGGCTTTAGTGCAACAGGAAAGAAGCGCGTGGACTTTTGAGGTAGATGTCCGCCCCCATAACGAGGAATTTTTTACGTAGCAGATGGAAAAAATCGAAGATATAAAAATAGAAGAATGGAAGATTGGAAGGGCGGGAGAATGCCCTTCCAATCTTCCAATCTTTCACTAAAACGTACTTTCGCTTGAGGTGATCGGACACCATCGCGTCGTCTGCAGATGACGCAGCAGCACCGATTTCGCCCCCAGTGTACCGATACGGTAAAGCGCATGCACAGCATCACCACGGATATAGCGGTTCGCGTCAAACAGCACGCTTTGTAACCCTTCAACAGCATCCGTAGCGTTCTCACCAATCCGCGCTAACGCGAACACCGCATTTCGGCGGACCCCATCATTCTTATCTGCTAATGCCTTTACAAGACCCGGAACAGCGATTGAACTCGATTGACTCGTTGTCCCTAACGCTTCTGCTATCCGTGAGCGTACACGACCTGATTCATCTGCCAGCGTCTCAACCAGTGCCGACACAACCGGTTCTGCTTTGTTTCCGAGATCGCCGAGTGCCTCGGCAGCGTTATCTCGGACGTATTCACGTGGGTCTTTCAAGGCATCACGGAGTGCCTCAACAGTCGGGGTTCCAACTGCATTGAGCGCGTAACAGGCATTTCGGCGAGTCATCTCCGATTCTTCTTCCAGACACCGGACTAAAGCCGGAACCGCTTTCTCGCCAAAACGCGGCAATTCGTAAGCCGCTTGTAACCCTGTCGATTCTGTTGTGCTATTCAGCGAGCTGATCAAGTCTGACAGCGAGGCGCGGTTTGAGGTCCCGTTGTGAGAGGGGTTTGCAACCCCGAATTCCGTACCTCGATGCCAATTCCAGAGGTGTCGGAACATCTCTTGATACTCAGCGGGGCCCACGGAAGTTCCGTTTGCCCAGTCCGTCTCCTTATTTGCCCAGGTCGGTGCTTCAGGTTCTAACATCCGGGCGTAGAGGAACTTCATCATATAGCGCCGCTTTTCACTACTGTTCGGCATTGCCCGGTGCCACAGATCGTAGTTTGCGAATGCAACTGTTCCCGCTTCACCAACGATAGGTTGTTCCGGTGAGACTTCCGAACCCTCACGCGTACTAAAGTAGTGGCTCATCGGTACCACACCCGTCGGACCCAATTCAACGGGCGTATCCTGCGGATAATAGAAGACCAGCAGCCTGCGCGTATGGTGCGACCACCGTTTCCCGCCATCTTGGTGCAGTCCTTGCCCTTTACTGCCGGGTGGATTGTAATGCGGATGCCGGTGGGGTTGCATATAGTAGTCCGGTCCAAGCAGACTCGTCAAGGCACCGCTAACGTTCGGGTCATCAAAAACGCTCTGAATCTCTGGTATCCTCGGTAAAAGATTATTACCGGGGTTGCCTTCTTTATCAAACACGCTTACCGTCTTTTCGTAGACAGCATCGTGAAATTGCGCAGACAGATCGGTTGTAACGGTCACGAAACCGTTCACAATGAAATGCCGCATCTGCGCATCGCTTAAGAGATATTCTGCCATTTTTATCCCTCCCTCTCTTCCAAAGTTTTCTATAAACCACCTTGCGCGTCTGCCACGTCTCTGACAGCAAGCAAAAACGCTTTGATGTTACCATCTGCCTCATATTCCTCAAGTGCTACGGCAAGATAAGCCTTAGCATACTCCGAATCTGCCAATCGTGCCTTGAGGCTTTCTTCATAGTTCCTATATTTTCTCATTCCGTAAATCTGTATACCCATGGAACAATTATACACCACAAGCAAGAAATTTTCAATGTCACTGGTGTTGTTGTGCAGGGCCATTCAATTGTACCTCTTCACTTTATGTCCGTGAATATTTTTCTGCTGTAGGAGCGAGCTGTGCTCGCGATTTTTCCTAAGAATATTCACCTATGTAAAGCAAAACCAAGATCCAAATCGAGAATTGAATGACCCTGTGTTGTTGTGTTGTTGTCCAGAGGCATTCAGTTCTCGGTTTTTTAGTCCAATTTCGCACCCTCAGGCCCGGTAGATTCGGTTTCCTAACCAAACCGGATTTTACACAAAAACCTTGAGGACTTCAAAACATTCTTGAATCCCGTAGGGTTTATTTGCTTGGGGGCTTTGATAGGGTGTTTCTGCGGATTTCTTGTCGCTCGCGATCTTACGAAAAAACGTTAACATCTGTAAGCAAAAACCAAAGTCAAATCGAAAACCAAATCGTCCTGGCCTATATTAGTGCTTCCTCGATAGATTTGATAAATATCAGTCCTGATATTTTTATTGACAAAAATTGGGGAAATGGTAGGATAGACGAAAGAAAGTCGGGCGCGTGAACACCCTCTCAAAAAAGGGGACCATCGTGACAATAGAAGCACTTTATGAATTAATGGAGCAAGGCTTTGAACAAGTTAACACAAGACTTGACCGCAGCACCATTTCATCAGAGGTGTTGAATTCCAGCGTAAGTCCTGCTTCATTGAAATTTCATGCACATTCGTGCTAAAACTTGAAATAATTTTGAAAAAAGGCCGATTTCTCATTTTTCTTGCAAAATAATTTGACAAAAATAACATTCGTGTGTATGATTTAAGCGGTAATAGTCGGAATTTCTAAAAATTTCACGGACTTTATAGTTTTTAGAAAAAGTTTGACATTTTTTCAGATTTGTGATATAAATGTCTATAAACAGGGTGGCTAAAATCAAAAACAGTGCCACCGTGCATTGGACGATTCCATTTCACAGAGGGAAACATAGGATGGTCAACCTACCTAACAACACAACAACGCCAAAAACGCTGATACTGGGTGTACACTGCTTAGATGTATGTTGTCCGGTAGCAGGACCCTTTTACCAATTGGCCCCGCTTGTGTCTTCGGTTCACATCACCAAATTCCCCCCCCCGTCTTTGCTTGTTTTGAGTTGAGTGTTTTACTTCACAAGGTCCATATAGCCACTTTAATGGCTGTAAAGGCCCTTTATGCCCGCGTACTGCTTTCGTATTACACGAAACCTCACATCGCGGGCTTTTGGCGTTGCATCGCAGATTGCGTCAACAAGTGTAGTTGCTTGCGCTGCAACTTTTTTCGTTGCGGCACTACTAGCTGTCACCCTTGAAATGAGAGGTAAACCCGGTTCGTAGTAGTGCGATTTATCGCACGTCTGCCTGTCAGGAACGGGCAATGAATTGCCCTACTACAAACCAAACCATCTATCAGTTTAGAGGTGACAAACTACTACCATAATCCGAGTATTAAGAACGTTAACTGAATTGTATCATAGAATTGCGGTGTTTTGCAAGACTTTTAAATTAGTACAGGGAAAGTGCGCCAGGTTCCACCTGACAACATTTTTCAAACCTATAATGAATAATTACATGGAGGTCAATAATGTTTATTAAATCATTAACCCGCCTTTTAGTCATCATGTTCTTTGCTGGTATTACCATATACGCATGGGCGGAATGGAAATCGTCAGGTCCTAAATATGGAGAGAAATTATCTGGGCTTTATGCCCAGGCGAGAAAACGAGTAAACCAATCAGAGAAAGAATCCCACGCGAACATTAGTTGCTCCTCGCGATGGATTAACGGTAATTACTCCGTTGAAGCCGACGCGCCCGGTAATGACCAATCAGCCAGGCCTGGTACGTTTAATGGAAAACATGATGATGAGATGTATGCCACTCCTGGTACCGACGGTAGTGACAATTATGGGGCATCCGGTTCCGTGTCGGGAACTTATGAAAGAGGCGACCATACTGAAGAAGATTCAGTCAGCGCAAGTATATAAATACTAACCTTCAGATATTCGGATCAGGGCGGGTATCTATCCAACTCGGAGCACAGATGCTCGCTCACCTCATACATCGTTTTTTTTATTTTTTGTGAATAAAGGAGGTTATCATGAAACATATTCTCACGGGCAAAGTCTTGATCATCATCTTCATCATCGTCGCTCTCTTTGTTACCGGTTGCCTCCTCTGGTCTCAGCGCGAGATACGGATTGCTAACGAAGAATTGGCAGCGACGGAGGAACGACTCCAAAAGGTAGAAGAACGTAAGTCCAAACCAGTCGAACGTTTACCGGACCAGATAAGCACTGACGACTCAGAAATAACTGAAGCAGACCCTGGAACCGGTGAGGAGAGAGTTGAAGTCGCGCCAGAAGGGACAGACACTATATCCGACACAGATACCCGCTTAGAGATCAATGATGCATCCGAAGCGGAAACTGAAGAGACACCTGACGCAGCCTCGCGAGAATCACTATTCGGCTTTGGGGCATATCCGGAGGTACCGTTAGAGCTTTTCCCTAAGGGAGAAGGAGCCTGGGACAACATAGAAAGTACTGCCAAAGATAACTGGGAATTTGCCAAAAAGATAGAACTCATGGTGCGCGTTCGTATTCAACTCTGGGAACTCGGCACGGAAACTGTAGGCGCATCAATGGAAAATGGGCTCATTTACCCAAATATCCCCAATATTGCCTATGTAGAATGGGGAGACTGGAAAAAAAATAATAATGGGGAACCCATCCGAACTGTCAAGAGGATATCAAGTGCTGGAGGCCTGAGTGACGGAGATAAAGAACTTATTAGGCAAGGTGGAACCCCGCCCGGCTGGACAATAATGGATAGAGACACTGCTGGTATTGATCCCTACACATTTTTAGACCTTGGGCGATAGAAAACTTGATTTACAAGCAGACATCTACCTGACAAAAAGGCAACTACCTGGGAGAATAAGATGTTTTGCAGGGAACAGTATTTCCTGCCATAAGAAATGCCTGGAAATATGAAAAAAATACTTGCACGGCTATCGATAATCTTAAGGCGTACCGTTTTTCCGAGCGCGTTTATTTGCATCATTTTACTCCTCTCTTTCTTGATTCGGATTCAGGATGTAGAGCGGATACCAGAAGGGCAGTTTACTGGTGCCGACCCCTACCTGTACGCGAAACAGAGCGAGCAGATAGTTAAACTCGGTTACCTCCCCGCCAGGGATATGGACAGATGGGTACCTTTCGGTAGAGACAACAGACAGTTGTTTCCCCTCTATCCCTACGTCCTCGCTTATACCTACAAAACTATTGGACCGCTCTTCCCAAAACTCACGCTCTATCACATCCACCTCTACTCACCTCCAGTCTTCTTTACGTTCGGGCTTGTTGCGCTTTCCCTTTTTCTTCTACGCATCTATGGAGTTGCCTTTACAGGGATTGTTGTGATGCTTTTAGCAGTGATGCCGGGAAGCATCAATCGAAGCCTCGCGGGGTTTAGTGACAGGGATGCATGGATATGGCTTTTAGCTGTACTTACCATTACAACCTACTTATGGAAGGAGCGGATGCAGCCGGGCTGGCGCAGGTACCTAATGACAGTACTCACAGGATTTATCATTTTCCTCGGTGGACTGTCCTGGGAAGTCTTTGGTTTATTCGTCGCAATCATACTCTGTGTTGAAATATGGAAGTTCTGCTCTACAGATACTGAACAACACCTGAAAGAGTACCTACTATGGTTTTCTATGTTCGCACCTTCTCTTTTTCTTTTGAGTCCAGCCTATCGGAGTGGGTATGGCTTTTCAAAACATGTAGCAGCACTCATGCTCTTTCCATCACTCATTGTCTTAGGAATTCAGAGTGCAAGACATCTATTGCTTCATTTTTTCAAATGGTTACGTCCGCATGCAAAACTATTAGCCCTCGGGTTATTACTCGTAGGTATTGCCATAGGAATTTGGTACGTTCTCAGCCAATCTCATACCTTCGCCCTCACAGCATCCCCCCTTCATAAAAACCGATTGATGCAACATGTCAGTGAATTAGTACCCCCCTATCTAAACGATTGGCAGTCTCAATACGGCGGAATATTCATCTTGGGGAGCCTCGGTCTAATATTCGGGAGTCTCCAATATTGGGGATGGAAAGGATTTCCTCTTGCTGTCTACTTATCTTTTTTTGTCGGAGCGACTTTCTTTCGCGAACCCGTTAGTATATGGATAGGTGACTTCTGGACTGATCCCGTCTTTGCAAGCTCCATCTTTTTAACAGTCACAGGACTCGGTATAGCATGTAGGCGACATGAAAAAACTGATAAAAATGAACAAATCTTCGTTGCCACTATCGTATGGTTTATATTATGGGTAGGACTCGCGCGTAGTGCAGTAAGGCATATTTTCTTTATTGGGGTACCGCTGGCGTTTGGGACAGCGATGCTTCTGTGGTTTCTTCCTATACAGTTGATACAAAGACTTAAGACCGCAAAAGTACTTTACCCACATATCAAAGAAAAAAGCATTGCTGCCTACATTGCAATAGGTGTGTTGGTACCTATCTTGTTTTGGACACCGCTTGGAGGACATGCAATCCACTCTATTGACATTGCACAAAAGCGTGCACCGATGCCGGGGGAGGGTAGTTTGTTAAAGACATTCCAATGGATGAAAGCCGAACTTTCGCAAGAAGCAGTTGTTGCCGCTACATGGGATTTTGGGACACAACTTAATATGATCGGCGGTGTCAAAACAATTATCGACCCAGATCATTACATTCAACATTGGATCCATCTCTATTACCGCCACGTATTCTGTGCACAAACAGAGCATGAAGCACTCTCTTTTTTGAAAACACATAACATCACACATATCATGTTGACAGATCAAGAGGTTGCCTTCCGTGCAAAGGACAATTCATTTATTGGCAGCGATAAAACCAATGACAGACACTTTAAATTTCATAAACTCAAGAAGATAGATAGACCTATTGGAACAGCAATCCGAATGGTACCGGAAGTACAAGCAATACCCTTGACTTTTATTGACATTGCTGCACAAACGCCAGAAAAGGTAACGGTGACTGCCAATTTTAGAGCGCGTAGACCACTATCCCATGAGTTCGTGCCTAATGCGGATAGAGAAACTAAGAAAGCCATAGATGTCGAAATTGGAGGGATAATTCTTTATTTTGATCGTAAAAGACGGCTTAAGAACGTTTATTATGTTCCGCCTATTGGGTGGAATAGCATCGCGGTAAAATTATTCATGCGAGAAGAACATAGCAATGCTTTTGTGCCAGTTTATCCTAACAATAACAATGATATTGCTGAAGTAAAAGTATGGGGAATCCACTATCCCTCTCAAATAGAAATGAGTGATAAATACCTCAAAACAGGGTTCCCAGAAATGGGCGATAATTTAAAGACGAGATAAACAGGTTCGCAACCATCACGATCCTTTAAAAACCTTCCAACCGCCTCCTTAATAATTGCCACAAGCCTCCTCCCAATCTACCGCGTTTATGGTATACCGATTGAGGGATGAAGGCATATCAAAGGCAACCGTAAATAACACCTAGTAGTCTTTCAATGTTGAGTTTTAGGATACAATCTTTTTAGTTTGATGCGTGCGTCTTGTGTCGTAAATCGCCAATCAACCCGGTTCGCAGTCTGATTCCGATACGTCTGCCACGCTTCTGCCTCTGACCGAAGCGTCTCTATATCCGG
>JAPPNJ010000026.1 GCA_028818705.1 Candidatus Poribacteria bacterium | reverse complement strand
AGAACGGCTTGGTTTCTCCTGACGCGCATCAGGGACGCACTTGCATCCGATCAACTCTCGCTCTTTGAGGGCACAGTAGAAGTTGATGAGACGTATATCGGCGGCAAAGAAGGCAATAAGCACGCCAAAGGCAAACTGCGTGCAGGCAGAGGCACAGCCGGCAAAATACCCGTTGCTGGCGTGAAGGATCGAGAGACAAAACAGGTGCAGGCAAAAGTGATTGAGGAACCAGATGAGGACACGATGAATGCATTTATCGAAGATCGTGTCAAGAAGGGTGCAACGGTCTATACAGACGGCTCTCACGCCTATAATAGTTTGGATGGTTATGAACACGAAAAGGTGATCCATTCACGCGGAGAGTATGTCAGGGGAGACGCTTGGACAAATGGCATCGAATCTTTCTGGTCCGGGATCAAACGCGCCATCATGGGCGTGTATCACAAGATGAGTAAGAAGCACCTGTGGCGCTATATCGCGGAGTTTGTGGCGCGGCAGAACATGCGGATGAAGGATACCATCGAGCAGATGAAGCTCATCGTGCGGGGATTTGAAGGGAAAAGGCTGAGGTATGCAGACTTGACAGGGTGAGGCAAATTCGATAGCTTTTGGGCGGCGCAAAGAGCGCAAATGGAAATGACCCACCTCGGGGGAGGCAGGTCATTCCAGATCATAGAATGCCTTGGCTGCCAGACATTTAGATTATACTAAATTTGTGTACTGGGGTCAAGCCTTTAGTTAGGGAGACCCTGTCATGGAAAAGTGTCTGCAATGTCCGTATCTTGGCTATTATATGCTATGCACCAGAACCTGCCATGAAAGGCAGAGTCGGGTTGAGCAGCAGAACAGGGAGGATCTCAACCGGATATTGGCAAGAAACTCCAGGCCACGCATCACTTGGAAGGTCACCACGGTCATCAAGGATTATCATGTCCCTCGGTAGTGATTAAAACTGCCTTGAGGTGAGAGAATATGCTTTGACTTGCAGAAAAGGCTGTTGTATTATGCGGTCATCCAAACTTGTGCAGTTACCCGTATGTCGGGTGGCCTGCTAAATACAATAGCCAATACATACAAAGATTGGAATAGCTACCCAATCTTTGGCGAATAGGTAGGATTCCCGCATCTCTTACTGTGCGAGTTTGGATACCGCCCGGCACCCATTCGGGGTGCCGGATTACGGGCTGACACTCACACGGGAGGGATGCTTTATGTACAAGTTCGTATTGTTGATTGGACTTCTTTGTTTTTCGAGTCCTTGTTTTGCCTGGTGGCGGTATGTGGTTGACCAAGACAAAATGACTGATGAGATCAAATCTGTTATGGCATGGACATCTAACGACAGAAGTCGCGTTATGTTGGGTGCCGTGTGTTACCCGAAAGATTCGGTACTTTCGGTTAAATACTTATGGTATTCCGCGAAGTATCACTATGCAACAGAAATGCTTAAAAGAGACGGTTATTTTGAGACACGAGTTGTCTATCGGGTAGATAAAAACCCGCCAGTCGAGACATATTGGTACCTGAGCATCAAAGAAGGCCGATCCCCGTTAATCTACACACATGTTACACCTAAGGACAGTTTGCTTGTTGACCTTACCAAGGGACAGAATGTAACGTTTCGAGTCATTGATCCGACTGGCGAATCACAAGATGTGACATTCTCTTTGTCTGGATCAGGAAAACAACTCCACAAAGTCATCAACGCTTGCAAGTAGTCGAAAACCTTTTGATCAACATTAGGCCATGTTTTAAAAATGCTTGATTCTGAGAGCCTTTGGTGTTAGATTCTCTACACAATACTATTAGCGTTGTGTGCGGCTGACCCAACAGCCGCACACAACTAAACCCCCACACTTCACACCAAAGGAGAACAAGCATGGGGATTTTTGGTCCGGGGCGGCACTCATTTCAGGCGCCGCCAAAGAGTATGGGTGAGTATCGTGTCATAGGCCCGGGAGGAGTTCTCAAGTATATCGGGAAAACCGTGGATTTGTATAGGCGCTATCTAGAGCATAGACGCGCGGGCAATAAGATGGGGCCTAGTGACAAGTTTGGGTGGAAAGAGCCCAAACCAGGCACAACCAGGCAACAGTTGACAGAATATGAGTCTGCGAAGATAGACAAACACAAACCATCCCTGAACCGCATAAGGGGTGGAGGAGGACGCCTGCCAAAGACGTGATGATAATGTGTAACGAGAAAAGGGAGAGCACGATCTGTGCTCTCCCTTTTTGTTTGCCAATGTGTTCATTTCAATACATAAGCCCC
>JAPPNJ010000125.1 GCA_028818705.1 Candidatus Poribacteria bacterium | reverse complement strand
TCAAGTCAATCGATGCTTTCAAGATGCAGCACATTCAGTTAGAGGACTATCAACACCACGACGCAATTCGCGCACCTATGATTGTCTAAAAGGAGAATCAAGATGATGAAAAAAAGAAAGGGGTTGATACTTTTCCCTACAGGGTTGATGATTCTCGTTATAAGCCTTTTAAGTATATGGCTATCAGGTTGTGGAGACTCCAACGAGCATGCTATTTTTCGCTCCGGGGACATGATTACGGTTTATTGGGTCTTGGAGGAAGAGAACGCAGAAATTACCAACTTTGAACTCAAGAACAATATCTTGGAATTCGACATTGATACCGGAGACTTGCACGAGAAACAGACGCTTCCTATCAATTCTGCCAAAAGCCATGAAACCCTCGAAATTAAGGGAATAAGCCGACTTGATGAGTTAGCAGTTTTCCATATTGTGGTTAACCCTATGCGGCAATCATACCACGAATTTCCTGGAATCGAAAAATCTTATATGACATTTCGTGAGCGCGAACACCTTGAGAACACCAAGCCGGGGGACTTTACAAATGCTGAAACCTTCCGAGCTGGCGACAGGATCACAGTGTTTTGGCACAGACCCGGGAAATCTGAAAAAAATTGGCATAACTGGAGAAAGGGATACGGAAGTAGTAATACGATGGATAAAGGTGGACTTCCAGATAATTGGGTGGATAGACTTTCTATTAAAGAAGTAAAACCGCCTGAAAAGGTGATGTTAATAGGTGTCGGTATGACTCCTGAGATTTACATTGCATATTTCCACGTTTCCGCTACCGACTAATAACGGTATAACTTCGTTCATCCTTCAAAACAGAACTCATAGACACGATACCTATAAGGAGACCATGAAACAGGAAAAGCAAAATGGACATTTCTTCAGTGAACCTGAGCAAAACGGTAATCACTTAGACATCCAAGAATTGACACTATCAGAGGAAGCAGCCTTCCTCATTGGACTGATTTTTGAGGAGTTTGAGGAACTGCTAAATGACTATCCACACCACGCCGCTTACTGTTTCGCATCAATCATCCATCTCTCGGACACTGCGGAGGACCTCTCGCGTTTTGCACGGCGGTTGGGCATGTGGCTGTGGATTGAAGTACTCTCTTTTCAAACCGAGGAGCCTTTAAGCCTCCCTAAACTCGCTGACCACTTTGAAACCGATGTCAAAACTGTTCAAAACGGGATTGATGAACTCGTAAAGACAGGCCAATTTGAAATGGAGTGGAAACATCGAAACAAGATTAAACTGGTACCTCGGATGCTAAAAGAGACGGTCCTCCGTTTTGCTGAACAGGTCGTAACCGGGATAGAAATGGGGGAACAAGAAGAAGGAGCAGAACCGTAAAATGTTAATTTCAATGATCGCCGCGATGGACAAAAACCGGCTTATCGGCAACGGACCAGACATCCCGTGGCAGATGCCTGCAGACCGACGGCATTTCCGCGACATGACCATCGGCAAACCCGTCGTTATGGGACGCAAAACTTTTGAAACCCTCAAACGCCCTTTAGGCAAGCGACGCAACATCATCCTCACACGGAACGCGGCTTACAAGGCACCGAAAGGGTGTATTGTCGCACACTCCGTAGAAGAAGTGATTAAACGCTCTCAGGAAGTAGAAGAACTCATGATATGTGGAGGCGCGCCTATCTACGAAGCCTTTTTACCGCACGCAGATAGGCTCTATCTTACGCAGATTCATGCCACGTTTGAAGGCGATGTCTATTTCCCTGCCTTTGATATAACAGCCTGGCAGGAAGTGAAACGCATTGACGGTGAACCCGACGAGAAAAATCCTTATCCCTACAGTTTTCTGTTTTTAGAAAGAAGATAGAGAAGATAGAAAGGAGCGAACCTGTGCTTAACCTTTGTATGCTCTCAGGTTCTTTTGAATACGACTCGGAAGCATCTCTGAACATATTCAAAAAGTTTGTTGAAAAACACTACCCGATCAAAACAAATCTAATCGTCTATAGTTCGGAAGATGATGACCCCTCTTTGGCAGCGGTAGATGACGCAGATGCGCTGTTAGTTTTCACGCGGCGGCTCAATACAGATGGGGCATCACTCAGACAATTTCAAGATTACTGTGAACAAGGGAGACCCATTGTTGGGGTAAGGACAGCCAGCCACGCCTATCAAAACTATCTCGCGTTTGATAAAGATGTTCTCGGTGGCGACTATCAAGGGCATTACGGTCATGGACCCATTACCCGTGTTGAAATCGTTGAGGCGGAACACCCCATTCTAAAAG
>JAPPNJ010000161.1 GCA_028818705.1 Candidatus Poribacteria bacterium | reverse complement strand
TCAGTTCCTTGAGTTTCGCTTCGTCAAGCGATTCATCGTCCTTAAATGGTGTGACCAGTGCAACATAAGAGCCTTGAAACATGTAAACCCTCCTTGTGTCTGTAGGCACCACGCTCAGTGAAGCGGGGCTACATGCGCGCTTAATAATTCCAAGCGTCCGTTGTGAGTTCACCCACGTAGATAACGCGGGCATCACCTTCAAGATAGACGTTCCGAGTTTCTCCGTCTTCTACATCAAAATGGATTTTCAAAACCACTCCACTCGCTGTTTTCACATCAACGGGTGACGTCACCTTGCCCAATGTCGCAGCGACGATAGCTGAAGCAATTGAGCCAGTGCCACAGGCGAGTGTTTCGTCTTCAACGCCGCGTTCATACGTCCGAATGTCGATTAATGCTGGTGACTGAATGCGGATAAAGTTGGCGTTTGTACCAGCAGGCTGAAAATCACCGTGATAACGCGTCTGCTGTCCAAGATCAAAGACATCCGTGCCTTCCAAGTCTTCCACAAAGAAAACGACATGCGGCACACCGCTATTCGCGAAGCCGACGGTGTGCATTCCATCATCTAATTGGAGTGGAACATCGAGTCGGATGTCCGTTGGATCGCTCATACGAACTTTAACGTTCTCATCTACTATCTCAGATTCATAAATCCCAGCGTTCGTCAGAAATCGCATCTGTTCAGAGGCGATGCCGTTCAGGTAGGCAAACTTAGAGATGCAGCGTGCGCCGTTTCCACAGGTTTCCACTTCGCCACCATCGGCATTAAAGTAGCGCATGCGAAAGTCAACATCGTCTGCTTTTTCAACGAGGAGAACACCGTCAGCACCAACTGACATGCGGCGCTGGCAGAGTTTTGTGACAAAATTTGTATCGGTGCTATCAACGATCCCCGCAAAATTATTGATAATTACGAAGTCGTTACCTGCACCACTGAGTTTCATAAAGGGTATTTTATCCATTGTATGTCCTTTAGTGCGGAGATGTGGTTTTCTTAGGTGTATGATAAAATTATTTGGCTTTCACGTCAAGCATTTTTTTGGTAGGTTACCGATGCTTAGTTGTTTCTAACAAGAGATGCCACTGCTGTCAAGGCGTGTATACGAAGTTCCTCTACAATTCCTAAAACATCGTCGTAGCTATCAGATGTGACGAGGCGATTGCGGAAAGGTTTGACGTGCGGGATGCCCTTGAAATAGTTACCGTAGTGCCGACGCATCTCAATGAGCCCCAGTTTTAAGCCTTTCCATTCAATAGAGAAATCGAGATGCTTTCTGAAAACAGCAATCCGTTCGTCTATTGACGGTAGTGGAAGCAATTCACCCGTTGCGAAATAGTGTTTTATTTCGTTGAAGATCCACGGGTAGCCGATGGCGGCGCGTCCAATCATAATACCATCAACGCCGTATTGCTGGCGCATTTGGGATGCCTTTTGTGGGCTATCGACATCGCCATTGCCGAAAACGGGGATGGCCATGCGGGGATTATCCTTGATTCTACCGATGAGCGTCCAGTCGGCACTGCCTTTATACATCTGCCGACGAGTTCTACCGTGAATAGCGATGGCTTGAATACCGACATCCTGTAGCCGTTCGGCGACTTCAACGATGTACTTCGTCTTATCGTCCCAACCGAGACGGGTTTTGACGGTAACAGGGAGTTTCGTGGCTTTCACCATTTCGGCGGTCATCTTCACCATTTTGGGAATATCTTGTAGAATACCGGCACCTGCGCCTTTACACGTGACTTTCTTGACTGGACAGCCATAGTTGATGTCGATAATATCGGGCTGGACGCGTTCGGTAATTTCCACAGAGGTACGCATGGCTTCGATGTCGTGTCCGAAAATTTGGATACCGATTGGTCTCTCGGCTTCAAAGATGTCTAATTTGGCAACACTGGGGGCAGCATCTCGGATGAGTGCCTCGGAGGAGATGAACTCGGTGTACATGAGATCCGCACCGTTCTCTTTGCAGACTGCGCGAAACGGCGGGTCACTCACATCCTCCATTGGTGCGAGCAAAAGCGGAAAATCTGAGATATTAAGGTTGCCTATTGTTAGCATTTGATTAATATTTTTAGGTTTAGGATAATTTTGTTTTATTTTCAATAACAGAGAACAAGTCTTTACACCTATCTGCCCGCAAATCCTCAAGGGCTTTGTCACCCAGAGGATCCAGTCTCCCGGCTTTTATATCTGCTTCAATCTCCTTGTCCCAAGCATCTGCGCGAGCGATTAGAGCTGCGTGAAGCTCGTTTTTGAGGGCTTTCAATAATGCACCCTGCGTGTTTTGCTCACAGCTCACCTCGGGAACTTCTCGTATTCGCCCTATCCAACCGTTACCATTTTTTTGGATGTGGGCAGTATAAGTATCTCCGTATTCCGGATTTTGGATTTTGACGGTCCGAATTTTTTCCATGCCTGCCTCCGTAGGTTAAAGTTTCCGAGTTAAACTATTATACCTTGTAAATGCCCGATTGTCAAGCGGAGCAGAATAGGAATAGGCGTTTGACATTTTTCTAATTTCGTGATAGATATAAGGGTAGCGTGTGGTAAGTTATCCATTCACCAGTTCGATAGAGAGGTATTTTGCTATGAGATGTATTTTTGTAGGTATTGAATATGCTGGAAAAACAACGTTAGTTAATTTGCTGACAGACTATTATCGGCACCGGAAATTGATTGTTCATGTCGATGACCATTTTACTATTCCTGATTCATCATTAAGTGAAGAATCGAGAGCGGCGTACGTGAACTTTCCAGAGGACGTGAAGGAGCGGATGCAACGGATGCAACTCCAATACCACGTTGAGGTCATCAAAAACTATCCGAATACGATGATCGCCGGCTGGCATATTGAGGAACTGATCTACTCGTCCTTCTATGGGGACGATCCTGAGAGTCCGTATTACACAAAATATCATATCAACGCGCAGCGCGGGTACGAAACACAGGTTATTGAGGCGCGGTTACCGGATGTCGTTATGATTCATGTCACTGCCAGCGACGCAGCGATTGCGGAACGGATGGAAACCGACCCGCACGATTATCAGATTATCAAGAAATCCGATATTTCAACACTTAAACGCCTTTTTGAAGAGGAGATTGACAGGTCTCTGTTTGCACAAAAAGGACGTAAGATTGTCTTGGATACAACGGAGAAGACACCAGCCGAATCGCTTGACGAACTGTTGTTGCTATCCGAACCGCTTGTTACGTTCGGCGAACTCGCTGTCCGAGCGATGGATGTCCCGGATACCGACTATCAGGTCTGCTATGAAAATGGTGTGCGGAAAATGATACCAGGATAAAGAGAAGGAGTGGCGAGGCACAGAGACCTCGCCAGCGGCGGCTAACTGAAATTATCTGCTCAAGGGATGTTCGCGGTTTGCGATTGGGAAGGGGACGCGTCCGCCAGACAGTTGAGACTCATAAGCACCGAGAATCATTTCCAGTGCAGCGACAGCATCTGCAGCGGCGGAAATGGGTTTCCGATCGTTCTCAATCGCATCAATCAGATCGCGAATGGCGAGTTCATTGCCGCTGGAGAACGGCGTATCATCTAAATCAATTGCTTCCCACTTTTGGTCTGAACTTGCGGGGACGAGTACTGGATAGGGGTAGACCATGAGTCGGTTTGCGACATCACCACGGAGAGAGAAAAGTCCCTCGCTGCCAATGATTTCCATGCCGTATCTGCCTGAGCCTGCCTGATCTCTCCGAGTCTCAAAGAAACCAGAGACACCGCTTTCAAAAGCGAAGTAACTGTTGATGCAATCACCAGCGACAGGTCCCACGGGTTCTGTCGGCTTGTGGTCGTCGCCATAAGCGATCTCTTTGCCATTTGTGGTGACGTGCGACTGCATCCATGCGACATCGCCAACGAAGAAGCGCATCATATTAAATATATGGGTGCCGAGAACAATCATGTCCTCACCGCCACCGCGATGATCCTGCTTACCGCTGGCATAGATGGCTTGAATCGTACCAATCTTTCCAGCATCAAGCATCTTCTTAATGGCATGTGTCGCGGGGAGATAGACTGCCTGATGCGCCACAGCGACCTTTAATCCACGTGCTTTCGCCGTTTCAACGATTATGTCGCCGTCTGCGAGTGTCGCCGTCATCGGTTTCTCGGAGTAGACGTTGCATCCTGCCTCAAGACATGCGGTTACCATATCAACGTGTTCTGATGTCCAGCGCGGACAGACACTCACAATGTTAAGATCCTCTTTTTCAAGCATATCCCGATAATCGGCGTAGCTGCGTAAAGCACCTGCCTCTGCTGCCGCCTTTTCTCTCCCAGCCTCGTCTGGATCAGAAACAGCGATAAACTCAACGTTATCTATATTTTCATATGGGGTGTGGAGTCCATGTCCGAAGTTGCCGGCACCGGTATGTCCAATAGCTGCGGCACGATATGTTTTCTGACTCATGTTTTCTCCATTTCTGTGTTGTGATTTAGTATCCCTTCTGTTTATCAACGACATTGACTAAGGGTTCACCTGCCACGTAGCGATGTAAATTGTCGATAAAGAGTTGCATGGCGCGTCTGCGAATATGCTGGGAAGCACCAGCACTGTGTGAGGTTAAAATCACGTTTTCCTGCTCCCACAACGGGTTCTCTGGCGGACACGGCTCTGTATAGGTCACATCTAAACCTGCCCCTGCTAATTTCCCGCTCTGAAGCACTGCTATCAGGGCATCTTCATCGACAACTTTGCCTCGACTCACATTCACGATGTAACCACCGTCTGGCATCTGATTGAACTGTGCGTGCGATAGAAGTTTATGTGTTTCAGGTGTGCTTGGACAACAAACCATAAGGATGTTTGTCTGCGCCAAGAATGCCGCCAATTCGTCCAAACCGTAAAGTTCTGAAACGGTATCAGGTTTGTCAATTGGCTCAACATCGGCAGCAACGACTTCAAAATCAAATGCGCGGGCACGCGTTGCAATCGCTCTTCCAATGCCGCCGAGACCAAGAATACCCATTGTCATACCTGCGAGTTCGACGCACGGGACACGCTCCCAATGCTTCGTCTTCATGAATTCCAATTGGGTCGGAATCTGCCGGGTGAGGGATAAGAGTAGGGCAAAGGCATGTTCTGCGATCTGTGTGCCGTACAAACCTCGACAATTGGTGAGCGTAACATCGCTAACTTTGAAAGCAGGATACATGAATCCTTCAACACCCGCATGGGGTTGATGCACCCAACGCAGTGCGCTCGCCTCAGACATTTCATCTTCACCAAGGCGTCCAAATAAGATTTCGACATCGGAGATATGTACACTCAATGACTCACCGTGCGGAAGGAAGTGAACCTCAGCCTCAGCGGGAACATCCGATAACATCGCCTCAACTTCTGGTTCCTGCCGACTCCCAATTAAGACTTTTATTTTATCCATGTGCCCTCCAATCTGGACTGTGCGATGCCTACCTGTAGAAGCCCATTTAGCTGCTAATTGAATCCGCCTGTTTTGCCCACTGAAAGTCTAATTCACTGATGCCACCGGCATCGTGGGTCATTAGGTCGATTGTCACGCGATTATAGACGTTAAACCATTCTGGATGATGATTCATCGATTCAGCAACCAGAGCAAGTTGCGCCATAAAGCCGAACGCTGTAACAAAGGTATCAAACTGGTATTCCTTGTGTAGTTTACCGTCCTCCACGGTCCAACCGTTGAGTTGTCCGAGGTTTTCCTGAATCTCGGCGTCTGAGAGTTTTTTCGCTGCCATTGAACCTTCTCCTCAAGATGTGTCGGGATTGCAAAAGCCATTTGATTAAATAAAGCAGATAATTCCTCAATACATGCGCCAACCAAATGGTATTGATCAAATTGTAGTGGAAAATATAAATATATTCAAGTTAAAATAGTAACAGATATGTTCACCGTAGCGCTCACGTCTTTCGGCAGTTGTGCTTTGCAATCGCATATCATAGTTAATACGGCTTTATATTTTATAGAGGGAGGAACCCATGGCAGGTGCAACAACGCTCTACTTTCCAGAAGTCGGTCCTGAGTGGCAAGACTGGGTCCAAGTTACCAACGTGGGTACTGAATCGACGCGTGTGACTGCGATAGCGCGACATGCTGAAAACGGACATCCCACTTGGTCAGAGGAGAAAACGATACATCCCTTCGAGTGCTGGACCCCGAACGTTGAGGCAATTAAAGAAAACGCCTCAATGCAGTTCAGTGCTGACCAACCAATTGTGGCAGAACGACACATGCACAAGGATACGAATGTGCTTGATTTTGTCGGTGCAGCCCCAGAATACGGAACGGTAGGACAACGGCTCTTCTTTCCAGAATTGGTTTCGGGTGCACACGATTGGTTTCGCGTCTTAAACGTCGGCGAAGCGGATGCACACGTTAACATTACCGTCCGAAATCGGAACGGTGATGTGCTCCGGCAACGCCACCATGTTATCAAGCCACTCTGTTGTTGGGATCTCAATGAAGAGGTCATGGGAAACGTCAACGGCACAGTTGAGATGCAAAGTTCACAACCAATTGTTGGTGAACGCCACCTTCACTATCAAGGCGGCAAGACATGCGTTGGGCAATTTGGACAAATGATTGCAGATGCGCCGCGTACGCTCTTTTTCCCGGAGGTCGGACCCGCATGGGAAGATTGGGTTGTGATTGTCAATGTAGGAAGAGAACCTGCAGAGGTGACGATGATTGCGCGTAAAGATGACAATGCCCAAGCGACATGGACAAAAAAACACAGTCCATTGAGACCTTTTGAGTGCTGGACCCCGGATATAGAGGACATTAAAGTGAAATCCTCTATAGAGGTACGTAGTAATCAGCCGGTTGTCGCGGAACGCCACATGCAAAGCGGGACTGCCATTATTGATCTACCAGGTGCATCAGCGGAGGGTGGACAGGTTGGGATCCGGCTCTTTTTTCCTGAAGTCGCGGCGGGTGCTTGGGACTGGTTCAGATTTCTTAACGTTGGAGAGGCAGATGCGCTTGTCAACATTATCGTTCGTAACAAACAAGGTGATATTCATCGGCAGGTACATCGCCAGATTAAGCCCCTCTGCTGTGTAGATATGGACGAGGGGGCGATGGGAAAAGTGCGTGGCACAGTTGAAGTGCAAAGCACACAACCTATTGTCGGTGAGCGGCACCTGCACTATCAGACAGGACACAAAGGTGCTGTCGTTGGAGAATATGGAGTTGTGATTGGAGAATAAACAGATGGCGTGGATACAGACCGTAGATGAGACTGACGCGACTGGTATCGTGAAAGAGGAATACGATGCTGCTATGGCGCGGGCAGGTGAAATTTACAATATCGTCAAACTTTTCAGTGTGCGTCCGAAGAGTATGCGCGCTTTTGTCGAACTCTACTTAGCGGTAATGTTCGACGAGGACTCCCCTCTGACTCGGATGCAACGCGAAATGATAGCTACTGTTGTCTCGAAAGTGAATGAATGCGATTATTGAATAGTTGCGCATGCAGATGAGTTGCGGGTTCAACTCACAGACGAACAGATTGCAGCGTTTACGAAGGATTTCCGAACCGCTGATATTGACGAAACCACGAAAGCCATCCTTGAGTTCGCAGTCAAGGTAACGAAGTCGGCAGCTACTGTCACACCATCAGATTTGGAACATCTCCGAAGTTATGGACTCACTGACGAAGCACTTTTTGCGATCGTAGAGGTCGTTGGGTTTTTCTGTTATGTTAATCGGATAGCCGACGCATTCGGCATTGAATTAGACGCGTTTTTGGAAGAGAGGAGGGAAAGCTTGCATTTAGCAAGTGAGAATTAAAGTATGAACTTAGACAATAAAATTGCGATTGTGACAGGTGCAGGACAAGGTATTGGTAAAGCCATTGCGATCAGGCTTGCGGAAGCCGGCGCAGATGTTGCTATCATGGATTTGAACACAGACGCGGCAAAATCTGTGGCACGGGAAATAGAAAGCATCGGGCGCAGGTCATTGCCCATCCAAGCCGATGTTTCACAGTCCAAGGACGTTAACGCCGCCGTTGAGCAGGTTATTTCGACTTTCGACCGCGTTGATATCCTCGTTAACAACGCCGGAATTGCGGGACGAACGCTTCCGCTAACCGACTTGGAAGAGGCAGATTGGGACGCCGTGATTGGTGTAAACCTCACGGGTGTTTTCCTGTGTTGTAAAGCGGTTATCGCTCCGATGATTGCTCAGGATTACGGTAGGATTGTGAATATCGCCTCAATTGCTGGGAAAGAGGGCAATCCGACGCTCATCCCTTATTCGGTGTCCAAAGGGGGTGTTATTACCCTCACGAAGGCACTCGCTAAAGAGGTAACGGACTACAATATCCGTGTGAATGCGGTGTCTCCTGCAGTTATCGAAACGCCAATCCTGGAGGGCATGGCACAATCGACTATCGACTATATGGTGAGTAAGATTCCGCTGGGACGCGTTGGTAAACCGCAAGAAGTTGCGGCTGTCGTGAACTTTTTGGCTTCAGATGAGGCGAGTTTTGTGACAGGGCAATGTTACGATGTGAGTGGTGGGAGAGCGACGTATTAGATAATAGATGCGTAGGGACGGAACGAGATTCCGTCCCTACAATAACAACCTATTCTGCGATGCAGTAGAGATGTCCACCTCCGCGGAGGTACAATTCATTACCTACAATTGCAGGCGAGGCATTGAAACTGTCATCAAGACTGTTTTCCGCCAAGATTTTAAACTCAGGACCTTGTTGGACAACGTTCACACCTCCGTTCCGTCCGGCGATATAAAGTCGATCCCCCGTACCAACAATAGATGCATAAACGCCAGAAACGCCTTTTAGGCGTTCCGGTCCATAATACGCCTCCCCAGTTTCGATATTAAAAGCTGAGAGGATGCCGTCGTTACTTTTCAAGAAATAGATTATACCGTTCGAGAGGAGTGGCGACGGCACGTAAGGTGTATCTCGATTGTATTCCCAGACAATGGCATCTGAGCCAGTAATATCGCCTGTTGCCGATGCAAGGGAAACAGCCTGCAAAACGTTGCCACGGAAACCACTCATGAGGTAAACAAGACCTTTAGCAGCAACTGGTGATGGAATAGCGTTGCGAGTTAAGCCGTCCCCATCCCACAAGAGCTTACCAGTTGCCAGATCATAACTACGGACGCGATTTGTTCCAGCAGTAATCACCTGCGGTTTCCCACCGTTATCAACAATAATCGGAGAAAACCAGGTCGTCCTCTCGTTGCGATCTGTTTTCCACAAAACATCACCCGTCCGTTTGTCAATCGCAGTGACAAAAGAATCGCCCTCGTGGTCCTGAACGATAACAAGCGTGTCGCCGTAGAGGACAGGAGAACTTCCTTCACCGAAGGTGTTGTTCTTATACATCGTTCCTACATCTTTTTCCCATTTGACATTACCATCCATATCCACACAATAAAGACCACGTGATCCGAAATAGGCATAGACAAATTCACCGTCAGTGACCGGCGAATTTGAGGCGAAGGTTGCATCCCGGTGTGTTCCTTCGTGCGGTGCTACTTCTCGGAGCGTCTTCTGCCAAAGAATGCTTCCATCACTTCGGTTAATGGCGAGAAGGTCAAATTTATACGCCGGACCATCATTTCTTCCGCCAAAGAAACCGCCAAATGGATTGTCATCCTCCTCAGATTCCGCTTTTTTTCCTTCAACAGCCGTCTGGATAAAGATTTTGTCGCCCCAGATAATTGGTGTAGCATGCCCTACGCCCGGAATAGCCACTTTCCAACGAATATTTTCGGTTGCACTCCACGTGATTGGCGGGTTCGCATCAACCGCTACACCAGTAGCATACGGACCGCGCCAGTGATGCCAGTTCTTCTCAAAATCGACGGGCTGCGACGCGCTTGCCGCAATCGCTACCAAAGCACATAAGCATAGTGTCAAAATTGCGATTCTTTTTTTCATTTCCATTCCTTTCTATTTGGTTATCAGTCTTCGGTCAAAGATAATTTAGTTTCCCGCCTGTTACTCGGTAACGGCGAGGTTAGAAACCTCGCCTACCATAGGGTTAGGAAGCAGCGAGGTTAAGAAACCTCGCCTACCATATAGATTAAGTTTAGAAACCTCGTCTACTATAGGGTCGGGTTTAGGTTAAAATGTCCTCAATGACGAGAGGTTGCGCCAGTTCACTGTTGGCAGCTTCCAATTTTTCACGACTCGAAACGGCACACACTGCGGCTTTGTCTCTGTTCTCCTCTAAGAGTTCGAGAAGTGCGCGTTTTACTTCGGCAGGCGTAGCCTGACGGAGTTGTGCGTAGCGTTCTTCTCGCATCTCGCGTGTCTGTCCAGTGAGGTGTTGACCGAGCGCGTCGCTTGCGGCTTGACTGGGGCGAATCGGTTTTTCACCATTTTTTGCGGTCGCAATAATCGCCCGATCAATATCTGTTTGCGTCCATTCCACCTGTTTGACGTAATCGACAGTCTGTGCAAAGACGTTGAGGGTGCGAGCAACGTGTGGATCGCGATACGAGGCTTGATAGAGATGTCCATCTAAGGGACTATAGTTAAACCAAGCACCGTAAGCGTTGCCTTTAAAGCGTATTTCACTCATGATGTAATCCAGTCGCAGGATATGCGCCCCGATGCTGAGTAGCGTTGAATCGGGGTGCGAATAGTGCGGTGCAGGCATCACGTGTGCACAGTGCGCAATCTGAATCGGACCCGCCAATCCTTCTCTCGGTGGCGTATCAAACGGCTGAAACGCAATCGGCTCCGAGGCAACCGGTTCATCCCGCATCTTATCGAGCCAGCCACTTAGTCTTGCACGTGTCTGCTCAAAAGTGGTATCGGAACCTGTGAAACTTGCGGTTACTCGTCCACGGGTCAGCAAGAAATCCCGAATCTCTTCTATATGACCCATTAGATCGGTATTAAGTTCGTCGAAACTGTTGAGTAGCGTTTCACTACTGCGGAGTTGGGGAAGTCCGCTGACGATCTCGGCGAGGTGTGCTTGAACCGAAAGACCGCGCGATGCGTGGTGAATCGCTGTTCCTGAACCGTCGTGGATCATCTCCGTACGGTATTCTGCGACGGCCTGGACAAGGACATCACGAAGGCGTTCGGTATCCCGTGGATCTACATCAAACACAAGGTCGTGCAGGACATCCAGTGCAGCTTCGATTTTTTCATCAAGAGCTTTGAGATGGAAATTCAGGTTCAGCAGAGGTCGGTTTGGATCCAACGCGTGCGTTGTGAATCCGGGTGAACACCCAATTCCACCGGTGACTGCCGATGTTCGCTGTGCGATCTCAGCGTAACTCATGCCAGCAGCACCGAGTTTGCTAATGGCATCGGCATACCTCGGTAAATACGTCCAGAGATGCTCAGGCAACCCTTGCAAGTCAAAATTCAGCACGAGATAGTTCACGCCGTTGGCAAAGACATCGTTCTTGAGCAGGTCGCATCCAGCGACCTTTTCAACGACTGTCGGGATATGCCTCGGTTTTTCAGGTAAATCGCCGACCTGTAGCTGCGGCAGTTTTGCTAACGCTTCTGGTGGATTGGGTTGTCCATTGAGGCGTTCCAATTCAGCAGCATCCGCAGCGATTTCTCGGACCTGTTCATCTGACAGTTGCGCCCGCGTCTCCTTCATACGTTGGACAAGCTCAGCCTCCATTTTTGCCTGCATATCCTGATCTGGAGATAACACACTCAGCAGACGGTGAGGGTTGTCAACCAGTCGTTCGCGAATCAGTTCATTGAAAACTGATGGATTCTTCTGCCACCGCTGTCGAACAGTTGCAAGACTCTCTCCCAGTTTTAAGAAGGTGTCTGAACGCTTCTCGTATATCCAAGGTTCGATGACTCGGTAGAGCATCCGAAGTGGAAACATCGGTGCTACTTCTTGGTAGTAGTAGGTGGCTTGCTGGAATGCGGCTTCGATTTTCTCATTGTCAATCTCTGAATCAGCGACCTGCGCTAAGGTGTCAATAACCAGTTGCGTAAACGCATCGGCGCGGTCGATTTCACTGCCTTTGAGTCCAACATAAAACGTGCCTGCGGGACCGATGGAACTGGCACCGGAGTAAACCAAGTCGGCACCGAGTTTAGCATCAATAATCGCTTTTCGGAGCGGTGCAGCTTCATTGCCAAGCAAAATTAGGCTTAAAAGGCGACATAGGATGGCGTCTTCGGGATCGGTTGCGTCTCCAATGAGCCAACTCAGCATGAGGTACGTTTTTTCATCAAGTGGTTCATCTGCACCTACGGGATAGGTATCATGCACACTTTGTGGAACTTCCCATCTCGATTGGTGCGTAATTTCTGGACTGAGAGGTCGCAAGGATGCACTCGCCTCATTCTTCGGAATGGCATCGAGTTTATCAGCAAGGAATGCCAAATAGTCACTTGTCGGAATATCGCCGTAGAGAAAGAAGTAGCCGTTGCTTGGATGATAGTAGGTCTTGTGGAAGTTTTTGAGATACTCATAAGTTAAATCTGGAATGGCATCTGGATCGCCGCCAGACTCACGCGCATACAGCGTATCTGGCAGCAGCTTGCTTGTCATAGACCGATAGAGTCGCGACTCCGGATCTGAAAAGACACCTTTCATCTCGTTATAGACAATACCGGTTACTTTCAGGTCGCCCGTCGGATTCTCTGGGTCAACAGGTGCGAGATGGTGACCTTCGCGCCTAAACGTCTCTTCTGTGAGAAGTGGATGGAAAACGGCGTCAAAGTAGACTTCCGCCAAATTGAAGAGATCCTTTTTGACGTTGCTGGCAACTGGATAGTAAGTGTGATCTGAAGCAGTCATGGCATTGATAAATGTCGCCATGCTCATCTTAATCATTTCAAAAAAAGGTTCTTTGACGGGGTACTTTTGGGAGCCTGCTAAGACCGCATGTTCGAGGATATGGGTGACACCCGTGTCGTCTGATGGTGGAGTCGGAAAATTAATGGAGAAAAGGTTTTCAGTATCGTCCGTATAGAGATGTAACAGGCGTGCCCCGCTATGCTGATGTGTCAATTCGATGGTTACTGCCCGTAGCTCGTCAATAGGTGTGACCGCTTTCACTTCAAAGCCGTGCAGTTGTTCGCCAGGCCGTAAATCTACTTCTGGTATCCGAGTGGTTTCCAATATTTTGCCTCCATGGTTTCACTCTATTTTTTTACTTACGCATTAAGATGCTGTTTGGATGGATGGCTTCGGCTTTCGTGCCCGTCCAAATCTGAACGCCCGCAGGGCACGGAGACCCTGCGGAACAGTGTCCAGACAAACGCCAATTGCGTAAGTTCTATCTATTTTTTTATTTTTCCTAAATTCGCACAAACAAGTTCATTGTCATTTCGGACGAAGACGTGTTTATAGGCAAAGGCTGGATGCGCCCACGTAACTCCGTCCCTGCGGTTGAGTTGGTCGCGGGTCGGTTCGATTAATTTCGCACGGCTAATGATGTTCAGACCTTCGGGAGAGAGGTCTGTTATGAGGAGTTCACCACGCTCGTTGAACATCCAGACCCTGCTTTCCGATGCGGTTGGGTGTTTGATAAGATGGATATTGCTCCAGCGTGCTTTTGGCACGGCGGAGAGATCTTCCCAAATTCGATCGCCGTTTCGCGCATCTAAACATCGGAGTTCACCGTAACTGTCCACACCGTAAATATAATCGCCAAAACGGACGGGAGTTGACATTGTGGTCTGAAGTGCATCGGTATTCTGCTCATTCTTGCCCCTACGATGCCAGCCGAGTTCTACTGCCTGTTTATCTTCAGACAACTTCAGGAGAAGGGAACCTTGACGGAATTCGGTGACGAACAATTCGTTTTGATAGACAATAGGTGTGGCGATAGCTATCTCAAAGCTTTCGGGTGGAAACGGATAGAGCCAATAGGATTCACCGGTCTGTGGGTTGAGTCCTGCTATATTTGCGCCCGTCCAACAGACGAGAACGCGTTTGCCAGCTTGGGTGATGACAATTGGTGCAGAATAAGAGGCGTTGTCGTCCAGTGCTTTCCACTTTTCTTCTCCGGTTTTCCGGTCAAACGCAACGATGCAGGCGTTTGGCTTACCGCCGATCTGAACGATTAGGTTTTCTGCCTCAACAATAGGTGCGCATGCGATACCCCAAATGGGCATATTGATATCGTATTCAGCATTGAGATCTCTTTTCCATACGAGTTCACCCGTGGCAGCGTCAAAGCAGTGCAGGTGTCCTATAGCACCAAGTGCGTAAGCGAGTCCGTCATGTACAGTCACAGTCGCACGGGGCCCCGCCGTGTAGTCAATCGTGTAAACACAATCGTAGGTATAGGACCAGAGAGATTCACCTGTCTCCCAGTCAAAGCAGTGAACACGTTCGACCTGCTTCGGCTTGGTAAGCCGATCGGGGACATAGACGCGTCCATCAGCGACACTTGGTCCGCTATAGCCGCTGCCAATAGGGACACGCCAACGGAGCGGAATCTCATCCCCTCCAAATTTTTCAATAATACCGGTTTCGTTCCAAACGCCTTCGCGGTCTTTGCCACGCCACTGATGCCATTCATCGGCACTTGCGAGGTGCGCCTGTACCAGTGAAATCGCAAACAGGGCAATGAGTAAACATATAAACTGTTTCATAGATTTTTAGTATAACTCCTTAACCAAAGAACCATCTGTTGATAAATTTTTGTTGTGTCCTTGTGATCTGCTTTCAGTTTCCTCAATTTCGCATGCGGTCCATTAATTCGACTCTGTTTGAGTGCTTCCGAATTTCGATGTGTATCGCCTTGATATGTTATCTCTACTAAAGGTTCAAGGTGTTTAACGGCAACCTTGGCATCAAGTAGATACTCCCAAATAAGCCGTGTTGCACAGGTGCTATTTCTGTTTTCAAATGCGGGTGGCTTGTGATCGAAGCGGTAATTTTCGGGCGAATACGTGTTTCCAACGTCTACCAAACAGTCGGCATGCAACATGAGATTTTCTGGCACTTTGCGACTCACAAATAAGACTTCTGACGCGTGTCCTTGGAAGAGAAAATCTTGGGCAATCCAAGCACTGACGATAGCGTCAAGGTCTGGGTCTGCATGCGTGACAATCTGTTTCAAATCACAGTCCTCCCTGCTCATTTATTATACAAATTTATAGGAGGATTGTCAAGCAGGTGATAGAGGTATTCAGTTCTTCTGTAGGACGGGCAATGCCATAAGGCATTGATACCGTTGATTATTTCCTAATCCCGACTCCAACCTTCCATTCCTGCTTATGACAACGAACTTTGCTAACAATTGTTGATTGCTGACCGCTGATAGACAACTGTAGAAGAGGTCTTTGAATCCGGACTTCTGGCTACTCTCCAGAGGACCCGTCCAAGACGCACCGGAATCCGCGTAAGAGAGAACCGGGTTCTCCACCGAGTCGATTGGCACAACGCGTGAAATCCAAATTCTCCGCCCAACCGCCGCCTTTTAAGACATGCCCATCACCTGTTTCGGGTCCCTGTGGATTGGTATTAGGAGGATTGGTGCGGTAATAGTTTGGATCGTACCAATCGGACACCCACTCCCAAAGATTGCCAGCCATATCGTGTGCCCCGTAAGGACTTGCACCTTGTGGAAATTGTCCGACGGGTGCCGTCTCTTTGTAGCCATCTCTGTGTCCCCTGCCGTCGTTACCACTGAGTTTCGTATCGTCAAACACGTTGCCCCAGGGCCAGGTACGCCCATCAGTCCCGCGTGCCGCTTTCTCCCATTCCGCCTCGGTGGGTAACCTTTTGCCTGCCCATACGGTATAAGCAACAGCATCTTCCCAACTCAAGACAACAGCAGGGAAATCGGGGGCATTATGCGGCGGATAATCCAAATAATCTTTAGGCTCATAACCGGTTTCGGTGAGAAATCGCTTGTACTGTCGGTTTGTCACTTCAAACTGGTCTATATAGAAGGCATCAAGATAGACAGTGCGCTGAGGACGTTCATTATCATATCGGGCAATATCGCGGAGCGGAAAAATTTCTTTGTAGTGCTCAATCTCTGCATCACTGGTTCCCATGAGGAACTCACCAGCAGGTACATAAACCATGACGGCATTATCTATAGGCGTAGTGATGGTTTTAATAGGTAGGGTCCCGACGAGAACCGGGTCGATTGGATCGTGGCAGGCAAACACTAACAAAGAAAGGATCGAAAGTGTGAACAGTGTATGGGATGTGCTAAATCTCATCTCTGATTATGTAGATGGAAGTTGTTATATGGCTGGAAGTTAAGTGATAGGCGCGCTTTGTGAGCGCGCCTATCAACAGCGTATCAAAATTGAAATCTCTTACCGGACTGCTTTTAAATCACCCCACGTTGTGGAGAGTTTACCAGCAGGTTCAACCGGCGTTGTGGCCATGAGCCAGGTAATAATTTCAGCGGCAATCGCACCTTTCGGTTCGTCGCCACCATTGGTCTGTATCGTCGGAATCAGTCTACCGAGATTCCCATCACGAACGATAATTGGGTCGGCACGGGTGCCATCATCATTCTGTGCAAGAGATACCTCAATTTCCCAGTCTCCATCGAGTTGATCGGTGTGGAAGGGACGGTCGGATTGGTAATCTGTGAGTGAGGGAGAAATGGCTTTACCTTCGGCAGTAACTTTCATGTCGGTATTATCGTCCCACATCACAATGCCGTCGATATCCATCATATTCTGTAGTCCACCTTCCCTATTTCTGCCAGCTAAGCCCCAGAACATATAGTCGGCGTGGTTGATGAACACATCGCCGTCGGTGGTTTCGATGAATGTCTCGGCAATGGAGCCGTCCGTTTGTGTGTTGCCTTGTGGATAGATGTCCGGCGGGAAATCACCGTAGAGGACGCAGATATCCAAACCGCCGTCGCCGGTGACATCCTCCATCCAAGCAGCCAAATCAGACGTGTCGCTCTCAGCATCGTACCATGTGTTCGCGATACCAGCATCGTTGAGCAGACCGACACAGATTTCAGCCTGTTCGTCGGCTGGTGCCTTACCGATCCACTGCGTGACACCTGTGTAGATAGCGACTTCACCGGCGGCAAGGACGGGTGCTAACGGCAACGCTATTAACGCAATAAGCGTTAGTGAAAGGAAAATATTTCGCATTAAATGTTATCTCCTTTGTTTAATGTCTCCCCAGAGTGTGGGAAGTTTATTTTGAGGGTCAACGTCCAGTGCGCCGACAGTCTCAAGGTAGTAGTTGAGAATAATTTCGGCAATAACTTCACCCTTGGGGTCATCTTGGTTAGCGGTTTGGTAAAACTGGATGAGTCGTCCATTCGTCTTTTCATTATGAACAATACAAGGGTCACAGCGATCGGCTTTTTGAGTTCCAGAATCTGTAGCGAACGCGATTTCCAGAACCCAATCATTGTCAAGCTGATCGACGTGGAACGGACGGTCTGTGGCATAATCGTCAAGCGTCGGGGTAATTTTCTTGCCTTCTTTCGTGACCTTCATGGCGGTGTTATCATCCCATTGAACCATACCAGGGATATCCATCATGTTCTGGATACCGCCTTCTTTATTTCTGCCACCCTTGCCCCAGAAAAAGTAGTCAGCACAGTTTGCGAAGGTATTGCCTGCATCGAGGAACCTTTCTGCGACTGTCTCTTTTTTTGCGTCTACGCCGACATCGTAAATTTCGGGCGGAACGTCACCGAACATGACGATCATATGGTGTCCGTTGTCCACCGTGTGTTTCTTGGTCCAAGCTTCGACAGTTTTCGCTGGACCGTGAAGAATGAGTTCACCGATTCCATCTTTTCCCTTAAGTTCATCTGCCAGTATTTCGGCTTCTTCTTTTGCTTGGGCGTCGCCAATCCATTGCACCGTGTCTGTGTAGATGAAAATATCTACTTTATTCGCGGCGTCAGCTGTAGGAGCCAAGAGTGCGAGAGTCATGGCACATAGTACGCCAGCAACAGTCATAAATAGTTTCACGTGTAAATCCTCCTGCAGATTTGAAGTGAAAATCTGTAGCGCGATTCGCGGTAAAGATCCTTCATGAGTCGTGTAACCTGTCCGCTTTCGCTACTATCTATAATAGAAAACGATGTCAACACGTTTTTGTTGCACAGTTGCAACTGTTTTCCATGTTGGCAGTGATTACTTATTGTTGTATATCTTACATTTTTGTCGGAAATTTGTCAAACGAAAAATTGACATTCGGATTTTGGTATGATTCACGGAGGCTTCACGGAGAATTTTTTCAGCATAGGTGTCATGTGAGTTTGTGGCGTTGAACCAATCCATTCTCCGTGAAAATACAGATGTGAATATGATTTTAACTTAACGGCATATTTTTCAACGATTTACCCTAAAAATGTTACACTAATGTTACACCGGTGTACCATTTGGTATGTTGCCTATAACGTTAGAGAACCCAGTGGTTGTCAGGGTTTGTTCATGTTTTACTTTCGATTTTCTGTTATGCGAAAAAAAGCAATTTTGCCAAAAGTGTAACATTTTTTCTGGCTGTTGGCGATCAGCAAAGAACCTAATATAGCTGCTGAAAACGTTTGTGTCGGTTTCCACACCAGCGTTTTGGAGATGGATACAATATTCGCCTTTTTGGAAAACAGATGATATATTATACTCTATTTGCTAACTGATGTCAAGTAAGAAAATCGATGTTTAGGTAGAAGGCTCAGCATTTAAATGCGAGTCATCTATAGCGTCCATTGTCAGAATCGAGATGGACAGGATTCAAGGATTTTCAAGATTCGGGGATATCTTCGTATGGTAAAGGTTAGAAATTATCGGAAGCATTAAGAAAATTTTGATTTTTTCGGCAAAACATGTTAAAATTGCTTTGTTAGAAAGCAGTTAACCTTTTGGAAAAATTTCATATCCCTCCAAAGAAACCTAACTACAGTACAAATGTTACAATAGAAACATGTGTTAGGCAAAAATAAAAAGATGGAAACCAGCACCTTACATAAATACCTGCACGAGATTAAAGGCCTTAGAATAGACAAGGCACACGGTAATGCTCCACATCAACCTGTTTTATTACTGTCAATTATTGAATTGATTGAGCAAGGACAGATATCTGAGAACAAAATTATTCCTTCTCCAGGATTAGTGGAAACGTTTGTAAAGTATTGGACAAAAGTCACAAATCGGAAACCCAAACTTGAATTACCGTTTTTTCACATGAAAAGTCGATCTTTTTGGCATCTCTACCCAAACTCTGGATATGAAACTGCCTTATCAGTTGTCACACAAATTAAGACCTTTACTCGCCTCCGTGAAATAATTGCCTATGGATATTTTGACGAAGTCCTCTATGTATTATTCACTAACACCAAAACCAGAGAGATAATTCGACAGACGATTATTGAAACCTATTTGTCGGACTTTAAGGAAGAAATCTACGGTCTCATTTCAGAAGAAAAACAGATTGGTGAATATAGTGAAAAAATACTTCAGCAAGTGGATCATGCTTTTATGACTGATAAACCATTTAGTCCTTTCAAGGCGAAAAAGCGGACACGAAAAGCTGGGTTTCGCCGAGCGATTATGCGGATCTATGAATATACATGCGTAGTTTGTGAACTCCAAATTTTAACACTGGATGGAGAAAGTGTGGCTGAAGCAGCTCACATCATACCTTTCAAGAAATCAGCAAATGATGATGTCCGGAATGGGATTTCACTGTGCCAACTTCATCATTGGGGATTTGACAGAGGATTGATCTCTTTCAGTAATACTTACAAGGTAATAGTTTCTGACTTGATGTCGGAAAAGGGGCCTTCGGAATGGAAGTTTACAACTTTGAGGAACAAGAAAATTCTGGTCCCAGAGAATAAAGAACATTATCCCGCTCAGAGAGCATTAGCATGGCATCGTGAGCATGTGTTTAGACGATAATTTTAGGGTAACGTAGGAAACACTTATGCATACGCTGCAAGAATATCTGCAAATGATAGAAAATTTGAGGAGATACCCAAATGCACCATATAAACCTTGTCTTCTGTTAGCAATTATTCAACTCATTGAGCAAGGTGATATTCTTGAAAATAGAATTCGGCTTTCTAACCACTTGAAAGATGCTTTTGCGCGATACGTTGCACAAATACCGGGATGGGATCCTAAGAACATTCGCAACCCGTTTTACCACTTAAAAAACGATGGGTTTTGGCATCTAACTCCAAATGTTGATTGTGTAGAAAATTTGAGTAGTTTGATGGGAAGCAGCAGGAGCCCTTCATCTCGTCAACTGCATGAACTTGTTGATTACGGGTGTTTTGACGAACCTTTTTTTCTGTTCCTCACACAACCTGATGAACGGACAATCATCCGACAGACTATTATTAGAAAGTATTTTTCAGATTATAGGCAAGCAATCGGAAATGTTGTTGCGGAAGAACACCAAATTGGAGAACACAGACAATTACTCATTCAAGAAGTTGCTGAACATCCATTTTTATATTCCGCGACCACAGAGCCAAGTGAAGAAAATCCAGTTCGCCGTAAAGCCTTTCGTCAAGAAATCATGCGAATATACAACTACACTTGCGCTGTTTGTCGATTGCGTGTTGACACAATGGATGGTGAAAGTATAACTGTAACGGATGCCGCACATATTATCCCGTTTAGTATTTCGTACAGCGACGATATTCGGAACGGTATATCGCTTTGCAAATTACACCATTGGGTTTTTGACCGAGGATTAATTTCTTTGAACGAAAGGTATAGAGTGAAAGTATCAAGACTTATTGATGAGGAGGGACCAGTGGAGTGGAGACTTAGCAATTTGCATAACAAAAATATCCTTCTGCCTCAACACGAAAGGCTCTATCCTGCACAAGAAGCATTAGCATGGCATCGTGAGAATAAATTGAGACAATAATCTAATATTATCTCCGGTCACATTTCATGCGCTAGAATTCTAAATATTCACTTTTCCCAAAGGCAAAAGAATCATGGAGGTGTACTGCCATCGGAAATTCGGGCCACTCTCTAAACCAAGATTGTGATATAATACAATCTCACTGAGTAGTTAGGCAGGTGCCCCGAAAGGCGAGCTTGTCACCACCTTACAGGAACCACCTATGATTTTAATACCCGCTGGCAGACTCGATATAGGAAGTGTTGACGCATTCTATATTGACACGCGCCCCGTGACAAACCTTGAATACCAGCAATTTCTATTTGAAAAACCGCAGTGGCAAAAACCGCATATTGAGGATATGTTTCACGACGGGGATTACTTGTTGAATTGGGACAGGAACGACTACCCAAAAGGAAAAGCAGATCATCCTGTTGTTTATGTGAGCTGGTTCGCTGCAATGGCTTATGCTTTATGGGCAGGAAAGAGGCTCCCGACGGAGGCAGAATGGGAAAAAGCATACGGGGTTATCAAGAATTATCCGATTTGGGAGTGGTGCATAGACCTCTATGACGACGATTTTTTCTTCGCAACACCGCGTAAGAACCCACGTGCAGGTACGAATGAAATAGGCTGGTTGGCAGCCAATTTCACAGATATTGAAACACTTCCTGTGAGGGCATTACGCAGCAAAGGTATCTTCCCCACCAATCGCCTACTGCTTGCGCCAAAAAATACCCTCTACGAATACGGATTCCGTTGCGCACAATCAGCAGACTAATCCGGCCTGAATGAAACTGATCACGCAGATTATTAATTTTTCAGTCCAGTTCTTGATAAAATTGCTGAAATACGTGAAAAATTTGAAATATAGGTTTTAAACAGCACCAGCATCTTCCACAGACACAAAGAGTAGTTAAAGGGATTTCAAAATGCTCAAAGCCCGAAACTACTTATTGCGAATTACTTTGAGCGTTTTTTTATATTTGCCCATGTAGTTACTAAATTTCCTGTTGGATTGACAGATACCACCGTTTCTATTAAAAAAATTGTCCACATGTTCACAGGGTCATCAGGAGATATGACTTCTATACCCAAAAGTTCTACCTTTCCTTCCACGCTTTCCACTGGCTCATATATAAAATATTCAACAGAAGGATGTGGATCATCCAGTATCAATATTTCACCAGTGCCCACATAGGTATCCGTGAACCAATCTTCGGGGCTTTGCTCACGGTTTTCAGGGCGTTTATGCCTGCTGTCCCATGCCATGTAGATCTTAGCAGGACGATCAACAACAAAGGACAAACGATAGTCTATTCCGCCTGGGCAGTCTGCTGATGTCTGAATTTGTGTGAGTCCGAGATATTTTTCTGGAATGTGTGTCATCGTGTAATCCCTATCATGAAAAAACTTGCCTCCCTCTTGTAATTCGGATACTGCGTATTCACCGCCCGTATTATCTCTAACATCGGTAACAATAACCTTTGTAGGAATGGCATACAACTCCAAGTTCAAAAGGGTACAAATTGCAACCATAATGCCTAATCTAAACACCATTTGTATCCCCAATTTAGCGGTGTTCGTAAAAACAGAACACACAAAAGCAACAAATCGGTATTGTTGACCGCCAACCGAGATGTTCTTGACTTACTTTTTGTAAATCGTGATAACGTTTTTCAATACGCATGATACCCTCCTTTCTGCCATCGTATGGAATATGTGTATTGAAGTATATCACATTTTTCGGTTGCATTGCAAAACGATTTCGACTAAACTCATTTAGCAATTCTATCCTGTTACGAGGAGATAATAACATGACAGTCCGAGTCGGTATCATTGGTACGGGTGGCATCTCACGCGCACACCAGAGATATTATGAGAAGGTAGGTGGTTTCGAGATCGTCGCCGTCTGCGACATCATCAAGAGTAAGGCAAATCAAGCTGCCGATGAGTGGGGTGTTTCAAGAAAGCACGCCTTCTCAAGCTACAACAAGATGCTTGAAATGGATGAGATTGAGGCGGTCAGTGTCTGTACTTACAATCAAGGCCATCGCCGACCCACTGTCGCGGCGCTGAACGCCGGTAAACACGTTCTTTGTGAAAAACCGATGGCAGCGACACTTCCCGATGCCACTGCTATGGTCAGAGCAGCAAAAGCATCCGGCAAAATTCTGCAAATCGGTCTCAATCCCACATTCGCACCGAGCCTCCAATTTGCAAGGAAGCTCATCGATGCAGGATTGCTCGGGGACATCTACTATTCCGAATCCGCCGGGGGCAGACGGCGTGGGAATCCGGGACACACGTTCATCTACAAAAAGACTGCAGGGGCCGGTGCGATTGTTGACATCGGGGTCTATAACATGCACAGATCGCTGTATGCGATGGGCTATCCGAAACCCGTGCGCGTCTCCGCGATCACAGAGGATTATATCTCACAACAAGATCCAAGATTTCGCGGTATTATGGATGTGGAAGAGTTCGGTGTAGCGTGGATTAGGTTTGAAGATGGCGGTGTGATGGTATTTAAGATCTCTTGGGCGATTCATCAGGACTCACTCGGCACCAACTTCCATCTAGGTACAAAAGCGGGTATCTCTTTGGACGGACCGGTGATTTATGCCGATGAATATGGCGGTGAACTCAAAAAGTTGGTGGAATCGGAAGGGTTGACTGCGGAACCGAACCCACCAGAAGGGATGACGACGATTCAATTGTCAGGATTTCCAGAGGTAGATGCCTGGGAACTACAGATGATAGCATTCCGTGAAGCCATCAAATCAGATGCACCGTCGCCAATACCGCCAGAAGGTGTTCTGCTTACGAATGTAATTATGGACGGGATTTTCCGTTCACATGAAGCAGGGAAAGAAGTAGCAGTCCGAGTCCCTGAAATTTAGGAATAATGCGGTTTCACGATAGAGTTCTCTTTGTAGCATAATCTGTTAGATTGTGTCTTGTGTATTGGACTGTCTACTATGTTGCACTTGGCAGCTTGCAAACTAACAGTTTGCGGTACGAAAATTCTGTGAATAATGAACTATCCTCATTTATGGTGGATTTTAGAATTACTTAGATAGTTTTGCGTTGTAGGCGGTGAATGCCTGATGGCATTCATACCGTTGATTCGGAACTCCGATTCCCGACTACCAGTGTTTTTAGTCGGGATTAGGAAATCCCTCCTACAAGTACTCCTGAAATGTAAATGTATTTTCATAATTCACCATAATTTGACTTACGAGGAGAGAATAATATGACTATCCGAGTCGGTATTGTTGGTACAGGTGGTATTTCACGAGCGCATCAGAGAACCTATATGAAAGTAGGAGGTTTTGAGATCGTCGCTGTCTGCGATATTATCAAAAGTAAGGCAAACGAAGCTGCTGATGCGTGGGGTGTTCCAAGAAAACATGTTTTCTCAAGCTACAACAAAATGCTTGAGATGGACGAGATCGATACAGTCAGTGTCTGTACCTACAATCAAGGACATCGCCGACCCACTGTCGCGGCACTGAACGCCGGTAAACACGTTTTCTGTGAAAAGCCGATGGCAGCTAAACTTCCCGATGCCACTGCTATGGCTCGGGCAGCAAAGGCGTCGGGTAAAATCTTGCAAATTGGTCTTCACAGTACGTTTAATCCGAGACTCCAATTCGCGAAGAAGGTCATCGATGAAGGATTGCTCGGAGACATTTACTACTCTGAATCCTCAGGCGGCAGACGGCGTGGGAATCCGGGACGCACGTTCATCTATAAAAAGACTGCGGGTGCTGGCGCTATCGTAGACATCGGTGTCTACAACCTGCACAACTCTCTATATGCGATGGGCTATCCGAAACCTGTGCGAGTTTCTGCTATCACAGAGGACTATATTTCTCAGCAAGACCCTCAGTTCCGCGGTATCATGGATGTTGAAGAGTTCGGTGTGGCGTGGATACGGTTTGAAGATGGCAGCGTGCTGGTGTTTAAAATCTCTTGGGCAATCCATCAGGATTCGCTCGGTCCAAGCTTCTGTCTCGGTAAAGAGATGGGCATTTCTTTAGATGGACCGGTTGTTTATGCGGATTCCTATACAGATGAACTTAAGAAATTGGTCGAATCAGAAGGATTAACTGCGGCGCCGAACCCACCGGAAGGGATGACGACGATCCAGCTATCGGGATTTCCAGAAGTTGATGTTTGGGAAGCACAGATGACGGCGTTCCGTGAGGCTGTCAAAGCAGATGCCCCGTCGCCGATACCGCCAGAAGGTGTCTTGCTTACAAATGTGATTATGGACGGTATTTTCCGTTCACACGCTTCCGGGAAAGAGGTGGCGGTGAGCGTTCCTGAGATTTAGGGAATAGCCGGTGCGGTTAGAAACCGCACTTACCAGAATTGAGGTGCGTCCTACACTATGCAAACCAGATGATAGACAATCCTAAATGGCGTGTCGTGCGATAAATCGCACTACTACAAACACGATTACCCCTACCAGAATTGGTGCTACGTAAAATGGATGACATGTATCCATGCGCGCATGCCGCGGACATCTACTGTCAGTCGTTGGGTTGCCTTGAGAGAGCGGCGCTGTTTCAGTTCACTCTCAAACAATTCGCGCTGTGAGGTGAGTAGGACCATTCTGCCTCTCGGTTTTAGGACGCGTTCATATTCTTTGAGACTCCGCCGATACAGATTCGTGAGCTGGGGGACATTTCCGATAGTCTCACCGAAGGGGAGGTTACAGACAATTTTATCGACGGTGTTTGACTGTAGCGGTAAGGTGCGTGCGTCCCAGTGGAAGAATCGGCGGGGTTGATGTTGTCTACCGAAATTCGTCACAGTGGCGTCTAACGCTTCCGTAGAAATATCGCCGCCAATCAGGTAATGGTAGCGACCGATATGGGCACGCTCTAATAGGATCGTGCCAGCACCACACATGGCGTCTAAAAAGACATCGTCCGGATGTGGTCGCGAGAGTCGCGCCATGCTATAAGCTATGGTCGGTTTAAGCGACGCCGGGATATGCGCCTGTTTATACGGTCGCTGTGCCATATCGTTCTTAGAAAGCTTGATGCTGATGTAACCGTCGTCCCCATGCACCTCTGCCCAGACGTCTAACGCTGACTTCGATTTCGCTAAATACCATCCGCGTTCTAAAAACGCCCTTTCTATCACCTGCTGCAAATCGAGTCGTCGGAAGTTGCGCTTTCCAGACAACCGACTCGTCACCCGAAATGGCATACGCCTACGGACGTTGATACCGACTTGTCGACAACAGTCAAATGCCTCTTTGAAATTGAAGCGAGCGAGTGGACTGCTGAGTGCTGCCAGAGAACTCCGTGAGCGCGTCATTTTTGGCGTCTGCTTCAGGACAAGAAAAAGATGCTCCGCCGTTCGCAGCGATAATAGGTCGCGCGGATTTCCTCTATACCGGAAGAGAAGCCGCTGCGGTCTGCGATCAAGGATTTTTAGGTGTCCTGTGTCGCTGAAGCGTTCGGTTAGTTCCTGGCGTGCGATGGTTTCGAGTCCTGCGCTTACGATTATAGAATAAAGCATGTTTCTGCTCTCATGATATACATATAAATGCGTAGCATAGTGTTTTATCCAGCTTGAATTTTAGGGTAGGTTCGTAGTAGTGCGATTCATCGCACGTCCGAAGGTTAACAACGGGCAATGGATGATTTCTCCACTACAAACTGGATTTACCTTTCATTTCAAAGCGGACGAAACAGTATACAATTCGCGAGCACAGCTCGCTCCTACAAGAAGATCCGAGTATACAATTCGCGAGCACGGGAAACACCCCACGGGATGCCACACGCGCATTCCGTGTTGATTCGCAAAAACACTCGCTCCTACAAGAAGATCCGAGTGCACTCTAAATAATAGGACTAGGGTTCGGGCCAATTTAGGTGACGGTGTAGGAATCGGAATGTGGCTTGGGCGTTAATCTGGTGTCCACCGTCAAAGAATTCGATTTCTGTTCTATCGGCGATACCGAGTTGCACATAAAGCCTTCGGACAACGGCGAACTCATGCGCGACCCATTCATCGGGAGCAACGCCGTCTTCGTGTCCACGTTCCACCATGAATGGACGCGGCGCAATTAATCCAGCCATCTCACCATAGTTGAACGTATTGCCTAAATCGAACTCGGGCATCTCGTATTCACCCCCGAACATATAACTATAACGCGAATAGAAAGTGGCATTTTTGACGATCCATTCGTTGAAATCAGCAGAACAGATTGAACAGGCATACCGATCCAACACTGCTGGTACTCGCATCGCTGTTTTCCCACCGTAAGATAACCCGTAAAATCCGATTCGCTCGGCATCAACGAAAGGTTGTTCTGCCAGCCAGTCAAGCGTCTGCTCATGCTGGCGAATGATTAGCGAAAAGAGCGACCATTTTATCGGATTCGCCTTGCGTTGGATGACCCGGAAGGCATCCTGACCGATGTATGGATTCTGTGGGGCGTATGTGATAAACCCTCTATCTGCCAAGTGTGCGGCGTAGGAGTAATAGACGGATTCTATCTTCGGATCGGCGGTATCCTGCGGTCTCCCTTCCAAGCCGTGCTGACAAACAACTACGGGACGCTGTTCTCCGGGCTGCAGATCGTTCGGAAGCAGTAAGATGCCATAGGCGAAAGTGTCCTTCCAGACATCCAAAACGACTTCATACCCTTTCCAATTGGGTTCATCGTAGATGAGGCGCGTCCTTGGATTAGCAGGCACATCAGGGGCTGGACACCTACCGATAACTTCGTCCCAGAAATAGGCTTTGGGCACCTTACATGTCTCCTCCCACCGTGTAAGCGAAGAGGTATCGGTTTTATTCCAGAATAATTCTTGCCGCCGCGATGCCGCTTCTCGTAGGAAACGTTGGGTCAAATTAACCAATTGCGTAAATTGACGCTTCTGACGGGCTTCGTAATCGAAATCGTCAACGCTTGACGTGGAAAAAGGTTGGTATCCATCAACGTGCACATTTTCGACACCGAGTTCGGTCAGTAGCGTGCGCAAGGTCTCTTGAGAACCCGGTAACCCATCGTCAGGCGAGACAAGATGCAAAGCATCCTCACAACCGAGTTGCTGATATAAGTCCTGTGCGCGTTCAAATTCCGATTGGACAGAAACCGTCGGTGGAGATACCAATTGCCCCGGTGCCCCGCCCCCACGTCCAGCGCGGGAGGGTGGTGGACCGGCAATCTCAGGGCCGCGGCTTGCCTCGATAATTAACGGACGCGGTGCGATGAGACTGGCGATTTCAGCATCGCCAAATTCGTGGAGCAGCCCCCATACATTTCGATAGATTGGTTCCCGCCATACCTCCTGCCGCGATTGAAAATAGCCACTAACAGCCGTCGCCTGAATACGTGTATCGACAGCAGCACTGTAGAGCGCAATGAGTCCACCTTCGCCGTAGCCGATGACACCGATTGGAACTTCGGAATGGGACATCCAGTCGACTAACGACAAGACCTTCTGCACCTCGTATCCGATGATATGTCGTCCGAGTTCATACGCCATCCGGTAGATGAATTCGCGATGGGGTTGATTGGTCATCGCACCGAGCGTTGGGTTGCCGGAATAGGTATCGTCGCGGTTGATGAGGAGCGGGACGACAACGCGGCATCCTGCCCTTGCTAAACGCTGTGCAAACTGTGCGTTCGCTGGTAGATCGTCTGTTACGCCAGCGATCATCTCAGGTGTCCAGTCTGCATCTGGTAGAGCAACGATTTGGGCAGCGATTGGCACATTGTGCATCGGCTCCAATAACAACCCTTCTCCCTCAACCTCATCAAAGACCTGCCATCGGACGCGGGATACGGTATAATTTTCACCTTCCATGATTTGTGCGGAGGCACGCGTGGTGGCTACGTAACTGATATCCTCAATTAGTAGACGCGCATCAAGGGAGCCAATTTGTTTTCTAAACCGTTCGCGATTGGGTTCGACGGATTGAGTATACGCACTGTGGGAACTGTAATCTCGATGCCACAACGTTTCTCGTTGCTCAGGAGCAAGCGCCGCGGCGTCGGTAACATACCCGTCAAGCACTTCAACCATCTGTGCGGCAAGATCTCCCTCTAACGTCAATTGGGTTGTTCCGTGTAATACTTGTGCAGCTTCGTTTGGCATGTGGGTCGCTCCTAAGAAGTTGTGAGTTGTCAGTTGTGAGTTAAGAGTCGGGATTACAAATCCCTCCTATAAGAGTTATCGATTAGCAGAGACGAGGTTGGGAAACCTCGCCTACCTCTCATAACAAAAGGCAAGATTTGTTCTAAATGATTCCGTCTTGTTTTAACTTTTCGACTTCATCCGGATGCATTTTCAACAAGCCTGTCAAGACATCGGACGTATGTTCACCGAGACTTGGTGCGGGTGCGTCCACACTTCCGGGGGTCTCTGACAGTTTAATGGGTACTCCCGGCACCTCGACTTCACCCGTGATTTGGTGTGTGATGCGTGTGATCATCTCCCGTGCCTGTACCTGTGGGTGGGTGACAACCTTGTCCATCGCATTGATGGGACCACAAGGAACACCAATTTTGCCGAGGGCATCAATCCAGTCGTCTGTTGTGCGCTGAGACATAATCTCTGAGAGAATAGGAAACAACTGACCGTGATTCTCCGTCCGATCGGCATTCGTCTTGAATCGTTTGTCCAAGATGAGTTCCGCCCGATCCACATGTTCACAGAATTTCGCCCAGAGGGTATCGTTTCCGAGGGCAATGATGACGTGTCCGTTTGCAGAGGCAAACGCCTCAAAGGGCGTAATTGCCGGATGTCTGGCACCGAGCGGTTTCGGTGGTTCACCTGTGGCGAAATAGCGGACAACCGCATTTTCTAAGACAGCAACGAGACTATCCAACATGGCAACATCGACGAACTGTCCTCTGCCTGTTTGGTTGCGGTGATGTAATGCGGAGAGGATACCGATCGTCGTGAAGAGCGCAGCGGTAATATCGCTGATAGACGTACCAACGCGCACGGGCGGTCCGTCGGGTTCACCGGTGATGCTGATAATACCGCCCATGCCCTGGATAATCATGTCATACGCGCCTTGCTGCGCGTAGGGACCGGTCTGCCCGAATCCGGAACATGCGGCATAGATGAGTGAAGGATGCTCGGATTTGAGGGTATCATAATCCAACCCCAATTTCTCCATTGTTCCAGGTCTAAAATTTTCCACAAGCACGTCAGTACGCTTCAACAACTGCTTGAATATTGCCTGTCCACGCTCGGTTTTAAGGTTGAGCGTCACGCTCCGCTTCCCGCGGTTGACACTCATGAAGTAGAGGCTAAACCCGTTCTTGAAGGGACCGAAATTGCGAGATTCGTCCCCTGTCCCGGGCTGTTCGATCTTGATAACTTCAGCCCCGAGATCGCCGAGAAGCATTGTCGCATAGGGACCGGCGAGCACGCGCGTCAGATCCAAGACCTTTATGCCGTTAAGGGGACTTGCCATTCTTTATCTCTCCTGATTTGGACACTACAAATCGGCGAGGAATGTAAAACATTCTGCGCAAGCCTCTATAGGCTTGCGGGACAATGCGAAGCAAAATTATGCTTTATAGCATAATTTGGAAACCTCGCCTACCAAGTATAGGTAAAATACCCTAAGGCAGCCTTATAGCTCCTCGCCAACAATAAGACGATACGCTTCGCGGTATTTCTCGCTTGTTTTAGAGATAACAGTCTCTGGTAACTCCGGGGCAGGTGGTTGCTTGTTCCAACCGATCTCAGTGAGGTAATCCCTGACAAACTGTTTATCGAAACTCTGCTGCGGTTTACCGGGTTCGTAGAGGTCTGCGGGCCAAAAACGGGAGGAGTCGGGTGTAAAAACTTCGTCAATGACGATCAGTTTGCCGTCGCGCTGTCCGAATTCAAACTTGGTATCACAGAGGATGATTCCAGCGTTCTCGGCGTGTTGACTGGCGGCATGGAAGAGCGCGAAACTGGCAGCGATTAATCGATCCGTCAGCTCGCTACCGACCTGATCACGCATCTCTTCAATAGAGATCGGTTCGTCGTGTTCACCTTGCTCGGCTTTGGTCGTTGGTGTGAAGAGGAGTTCTGGAAGTCGATCCGATTCCTGTAGACCGCCGGGGAGCTTCTGCCCACAGATTTCACCGGTTTTCTGGTATGATGACCAGCCTGATCCAGCAAGATATCCGCGCACGACGCATTCAACATCGACTCGCTCCGCCTTTTGGACGAGCATGGAACGTCCCTTCAAGAGGTCTGCATCGGGTTGCAAAACATCGGGATAATCTTCAACTTTTGTTGTGATGAGATGGTTATCAGCGACAGACTCGGTGTAGTCGAACCAGAATCTGGACAAACCGGTTAGGACTTTGCCTTTATCAGGAATACCGTTGGGTAAAACGACATCGAAAGCGGAGATCCGATCGGTGGATACGATGAGGAGTTGATCTCCGAGGTCATAGAGGTCTCGTACCTTACCGCTGTGGGCAGGCGATATGTTGGTTAATTGTGTAGAGGTAATAACATCTTGAGACATATTTCTCTCCTTCGGAAGCAGTCAGTTTCCGTCTTCCTTTATTGGTTGAGTAGATTTTGCAGCACAACAGCAGTCCTATTTGATGGATCAATTTGGAGTGCCTTACCAGTCTCCTGCCTCGCAGCCTGAATCTCGTCGAGGTAATAATAACAAGATGCTTTCAAGGCATAGAGGTCGGCTTTAGAACGATAGTCGTGCCGAAAGAGGTATTCGGCATCACCTTGCAGTGCGTTATCAATCGCGCGGATAGCCGCCCTGAAATCGGTGATGTCTTTATTCCGTAAGTATAGCACATTCGCGAGTCCGACCCAAGCATCAGCATTTGACGCATCAAGCTGAACAGCGTTCTGGAATGCCTCCTGTGCGAGTGTTGGGTTTAGCGACAAGCTGAGATGACTCCATCCGACCCCGTTGTGTGCATCAGCCAGTGTTTCATCGAAGTTGAGTGCGCGCTCAAAACTGAGTAGTGCCTGTGCATATTCGCCTGACTTGTAAGAACGCCACCCCGATTCCGTATAATTGACAGCACTTGGCGTGTCCCTATCGGAATCACTGGAGCAACCACCTTGGATGAGAAAGCAGGAAGCGATTATACCCACATATATTATGTGAAGGGTAGTTCTCAACGTAATAGAAGGCATAGTGTGTTTTTTGCATACAAAATGCGGCGAAACAGCCTCTACGGCTTATTCAGATTTGAGCGTTGCCAGGAGCGGACTCCGGAGGGCAACAGCAACTGCAACAGCATTTGCAATTATACCAAAACCGAAGATAAAAAGCAAAGTAATTGTGAGGGAAAGCCACGGAAAAGTAGGAAGATGCCCTTGGGAAGCGAGAACTGCAACAAGCGCAGCAACAATTCCAATAAGCATACCGACAGTAAGTAGGAAGCAGCTTTCGAGGAACAGCATCTGCGAGAGGAGTTGCCGTCGAAAACCGAAGGCACGGAGGGTAGCGAGTTCACCACGACGTTCAATGATATTCCTAAATAGCACCAGTGCCAATCCGAGGGTACCGAGCAGGACCCCTAAACCGCCGAGGCTCTGAAAAGTGGAGATATAGGTATTTTCTACGGATCGATAACTTGCCAATCTGGCGGATGCCGATGTAAGGTCAAATCCATAGTCGCCCAACGTTTTTTCTAAGATTTGCCCGGTTTCCTCTCGTAGTTCGCGAGGCGTTTTGATAAGGAAAAACTGGTATCCGCTTTGGCTTGGAAAGTATTTGGTGAAATTAGATTCTGAGATAATCAGCTGGCTTTGGAACAGACTGTTCGCGACTGTCTCAAGGTCTAAACTCAGTGATTTTCCATATTCATCTTGGATGACAAAATCTTCGTCAGGGTTGTGGTGTAAGATCCATCGGAGTGAATTGTCGTCACCAATAGCCGGTACTTTCCCTTCTTCAAGATTAACGAGCCTTAATCTTTTCCAAGGACGTACCTCCAACATGGCATCGGAGGCACCCAAAATTTGCGGTTTCTGAGGCTGGTAGAGATTCAGGCAACTAACATCTTCACCGGGAAGCACACGAAACGGAATGATCTCTGATGCCGCGAGAAGTTCAGAATCCTTTTCAGAGAAACCGAGTTCAAACCTGCCGTCGGATGTATTCAGACTATGATGCAAAGGGAGGGCAGACTCAGCAACAAAGGCGTATTCTGTCTCAGGTGGGGCGTCGTGCCGATTCACACCGACTGCAACGATAATACAACACGCCAAGCTAACAGTCTGAATGCAAGTTTTGCTTCGTCCGGGTTGGCGTGCGGCGTTTTTGAGGGCAAATCGTATTCTATTCAACCGTTTTGGCACTTTTTGGGACTTTAACCAAGTATCGAAGACACTCCATCCTGCTCCGATAATACCCAAAGTGAGCACTAAAAAATCGATTATCGGATCCTCCACCCAGATACCAACAGTGCCAGAAAGCCATTTATCAAAAAAAAGAAAAAAAACAATTGCAACAGCAACGAGTACGATTGCGACGCTCTTTACTACTGTCAATTCTGAAGGTGATTTCGTCTTTTCCGTTCGCGATTTGAGCGTTATCTCGGTAAAATCGGTTTCGCCAGCGAGAAGTGCTGTTGCAGGCACCTGTCCCAAATGCTGAACAGTCAGGCGGATAGAGATCATTACAACAGCCAGTGCAGTGAGCAAACCACTTACTATACTCCATGGGCTGACATGAAGTTCCATAAACGGGGTGCCGATAGCAGGCAACCACCACGTTTGTAGCCCGAAAATCATCAGCTGCGCATACCCAATTGCGAGTAGACATCCCAATAGACTACCGATACCGGCGACAGTGCCGCCCTCCAAAAGGAATCGACGGCGGACTTTGGCGAGTGGGTAACCAACGGCTTGTAGGAGGCCGATCTCGCGTGACCGTTGTTCTACACCGATGCGAAAAAGCATCCCTACTAACAACGCAACGGCAATAATGATAAAACCGCTTAGACTGCCGAACAGCATTCCGAAATCCGTGGCACCCGTGGCTGCTTGTAACCCATCTGATTGGAGGGATAAGAATTGGAATCCGATCTGCTCGGGTTGAATCCTTTTGAGGAATTCGGTCTGAAAAAGGGAGCGGGTTGTATGGACGTCCGAATCTTGTGGCGTGCTCATTCGGATAGTGGTTAGGTCGCCAAAGCGATTTTCCCAGAGCCGCTTACCAGTTTCCAGCGAGATAAACGCCTTCGGCGTTGAACCATATTCGTCCCAATACGCTTCGTCTTCGCTACGGATGCGCGTATAATCAATCGGAAAAGGGGATTCCCATTCCGACATATCGGCGGTGTCGTGGATGCCCGGAAATTCAGGGACGATGTCCCTATCGGCGGTAATACCGTCAATGGGTAGAATCCCTTTCAAAAGAAAAGACGCTGTTTCGATGATATATTCTTCACCTGCTCCGACGCTATAGTATGTAATCGTGATTTCGTCGCCTACTTTAACACCGAGGTCATCCGCTGCCCATGTACTAAGGGCAATTTCATTTTCAGCAAGTAGGACAGGGAATTCGCTCGTACCGGTCGGAAGTGCCAGAATTGTGGAATATGGAACGGTATTGTCGTTAGCAGCTATAGTATTCGCGAGATAGGTGAACGTTGAAAGCGTTGGAACGCCGTTCTCAGTTGCAACCGTTAACGCGTTTTCAACCAACACAGGTTTGAGGAGATATTGCTGACTCTGAAGATCGAAGTGATTTTCATGAACCTGAACGCTCAAGTCGAGTGTCTCAAGGGTTAAGGAAAGCTGATCAGGTGAGATAGGTGCTGTCTCTACTGTAAATAGAGTATTTACTCTGTTAGCCTGTCCAAGTACCTTTTGCAAAATTGGGAGTGCAATGAAAGCGTTGAAAGGAAGGTTCTGGTGTGCGCGAAGGTTGAACCTACCAGCATTCTCCGTAGGAATAATATCGCTCACGACTAAACGGAGGGTTTGAATAGCCTCGGAAGCGTCGCGTTCGCCCAAGAGAAATTCGGGATGGATGTCGGCGACTTGCGGCATATTCACCAGAAGTGCATCGCCGACTTGGACATCCAATTCGTTTTGGAGTGCCTCGTTGATGACGATTGCATCGAAGGGTTGATTCTCGGCTTTGCTGAGGTTTGGGACGGGATATCCTTCCCAAAAGGCGAAGAAGCTTTCCGTTATGCCGATGATATTCACCTTTGATGCGCGGGTCTGGGTTTGCGGCGCAACGACTGTTCCATTCAATAGAATCGCTGGTACAGTATTCTGTCGATTTAAGAGTTCAGGTTGAAAAAAATGATCGGCGATGAGGGCGTGTTGGATTGTGCCGAGTCGCTCGGTTGTGAGGCTACGGAGGCTCCCACGCACAGAGTCCCCGACAATGAGCGCACCAGCAAGAACGCCTGTCGCCACGGCTGTACAGAGTGCGACGGTGAGATGTATCTGCCAAAAGTATTTGAAGGATCTCCACATAAATTTGTGTATAGTTTGCCCATAATAAGGATATGGAATGTTGGGTTTCGCTCGTCTATACTGCAAGTGTATTGTAGCACAAACTGTTAGTTTGTGGCAGGTCAAGTGAACGCGGAAGCACCGCAAACCAACAGTTTACGGTCTAGGTCGGTCTTAACCGAACTGATATCACAGTTAGAAATTTGCGTTGAGGCTGCAAGTGCCGTCCACAAGTTGCAGGTGCTGCTGGAAGCGCGAGGCGAATTCAAGGTTGTGTGTGACAACCATTAACATATATTGCTCTACGTCGTGGAGCTCAAAAAGCAGGTCAGCGATAGTTTCGGTGGTCGCGGTATCCAAGTTCCCCGTCGGCTCATCACAGAGAAGAATATCGGGCTGATTAATAAGGGCACGTGCGATAGCGACGCGTTGCCGTTCACCTCCTGAAAGCTCACCAGGTCGGTGCGACAAGCGGTGCGTAAGTCCAACCCGTCTGAGGAGTTCGCGTGCGCGTTCTGTGGCATCAGGCTGCTGTTTAAAAGCGAATGTGGGAACAAGGACGTTTTCAAGTACTGAATACTGCGGAAGTAGATGATGTTCCTGAAATACGAACCCGATTACGGTATTCCGATACTGTGCGAGCTCAGGTTCAGATAGCATAAAAGGATCGGTGTTGTTAATTTCAACCCGACCACTACTGGGTCTCTCTAACGTTCCTACAATATGCAAAAGCGTGCTCTTACCGGAGCCGGAGGGACCTGTAATAGCAACAGAAACACCGCCAGTAAAACTGAATGAAATATTGCGTAAGACTTGAACGGGTCCGTAGTCATGGGAGACATTGGCTACTTTAAGCTGGCGTGTGGTACTGCGTGGCTGTTCCATAGATTTACAACTAACTCTTTATGGATCTCAGAATACACTGATCGGTGCTATGACGGACAGGAAATCTGATCGGCAATAAAGTCAGGGATAGGAATTGCCCTCAGTTTTTCGCCGGGGTTTGTTATACAACAGACAGTTGTAATCTCACCGCGTGCGATGTCTATTTCTTGATGTGTAAAGTGAAATTGATAGGTGAGCGATTTCGTCCCTTTTTTGGAAACCCAGAGGCGAATATCAACCTCATCTTCAAATCGGAGTGGACTAAGATATTCGCACGAGGCTACGAGTCGGGGCCATCCGATTTTGTTTCCATCCCATTCGGTTGCGACACTTGTCCCCAAGCTGCGTAGGAATTCGTGTTCTGCGGACTCCATGAAGACGAAAAATCGTGTAAAATGGACGATTCCCGCCATATCGGTGTCAGCGAACTCAATTTTCCGCTTGGTTCGGTACTCAGTGGGCATTTTTTTTGAGTTATCAGTTGTCAGTTGTCAGTTAAGAGGCGTCTTTGTAACAATTCAGGGACCTCTGGGAAGCACTCCAAACTGGAGGGCTGTTCTGAAACTGCCCTTAACTGACTGCTGACTGCTAATTATTAACTGCTATTCCTCTACATCTTCGGGAATTCCGGGACATCTTCGTAACGACTCCATGTCTCGGAGTAGATTCGCCAGTGTCCGTCGGTCGGATCTACCATGAGATTTAGCCTTTTGGTCCCGTAATCGGAGTAAGCGGGGCGGCTGCCGCTTGCGCGGGTACCTGCGAATTTCTGTAAGAATTGGGCATCTGCGACCGCCCGGTCACCGTTAACTTGTAGGTTGGAGATAGAGACTTGGATTTCTGCGTATATGTCGTTGAGTTGCTTCATCTTCGTTCGGAGCTGCCGCTTTGTGAGGTGGATTGAGGTCTCCTTTCCACCGCGCACAGTGACACGCGTAATTCGGGATCTTTCTGAATAGATGGACATATAGGTGCGTAGGTCTTTATCTTCCCAAGCTTTCTGCCACTTCCCCAAAACCTGTCTCACTTTGAGCTGCGTATCAAGTGGCGCATTCCCATCAAAAGTGCCGCCGGACGCTTCACCTGAGACGGTGTTCGCACCGGAGGTTACGTCTGGTGCGAGTGCAATAGCATTAGAACCCATATCGCCAACTTGATCGTTAATAATTTTCCATTTCCGTCTGAAAAACCCCTTTTTCTCAATAGTGAGCGTCCGGACGTGCGTCTCAATGATACTATCGCCACTTTGTAAAGTTACACTGATGTCGTCAACAATATGACGGTTTTTCTGGCGTGGTACCGGTGTATAAGTTGCCCCTGCCAGATCGACGATATGGGTTTGCGACATAAGTTCTGTCGCGCGTCGGAAACTTGATACCCTCTTTTTACGGGAAGACTTGTCCCAGAGATCAGTGTACATCTTCACATCTTGGGATTCCAAAGCACTTTTCCAATTCAACACGACTGGTAATACCGGACTGTTGGTTTGTGGGGTAGTTTGCTGCGCAGGATCGGTACTTGGCAACGTGGCAACGAAATCACTGCCAACGATTTCATCCTTAATGATCTTCCAGCGTTGTTGAACAAATCCCTGTTTTTCAATAACAAGATTTCGGAACTGTTCTTGGGTCTCACCCGGCAGATTGACAGCCAGTGGAATTCCTTCGATTCTATAGCGATTGGGATATCGAGGCACCCGGAATGTCTGGGTGGCACCCCCAAGGTTAACTTCAAAATTCACCCCGCCTGTGAGGAGTTGGACGGTCTCCTGATAGCCAGCGTCAGGACGCTGGCGTGCGCTCTTTACCCAGAGTGCTTCATACCTTTTGACACTGCCAGACTCAAGTGCGTTCTTCCACTTTGCCAAAAAGGCGGTAGGGGTTTCACTGGAACTCATCAATACCACTAAGAGCACAATGAAAGCAATAACAATGGCAGCAATACCGCCACCCCAAATCAGGCTACGAGGTATGGGTTTCTTTGATTGGTTTTGTCGGTTCTGTGTGTTATTCACAATTTAACCTCCGTGCTTAATCGAGATATGTGCTTAGAAGTTTGGCACGTTCTCATAAATTTGCCAGATTTCGTGATGAATTTTCCAAGTGTTTCCTACTTGACGCATCCAGACTTCGCGAATCCAAATATTGTAGAGTGCCGTGGCATTCTCGTCCGCTGCTGGTGCGACCAATCGGGTCAGTCGGTTTATACCGATAACACTCTCGCCTTCAACTTGGGTGTCCATTTTGACTTTGCTCCAAGCGTAAGCGTTCATCTCACGAAGGTCGGACTGAAGTTGTTGTAGGTCGATTTTGTTTCGATGTTCCTTGCTTTCATGAACCACCACTTTGTCAACAACAATATCGGGTGTATAGTACGAAAAATGGAGATTAAGGTCCTTGCTGTACCATGCATGCTCCCAATTACTGACTGCTGCTTTACCGGCATCAATCTGCGCTGTTGAGAGAGAGGTCCGCCCCGTTTTGGGAGGATGAAGGGCAGGTTGGCTATCAACGTAGGCGTGTGCTTCCCGCGCTTTCTGTTGTAGGTATTTTTCGTGCTGCCTGTCCGAGCTGTGCTGGCTTGCCTGTGCCAGTCTCTCAGTGTAGATTGATGCCTGTTCACGGAGTTGTCTTCTCAGTTCATCTATTTCAGCGACAACCGCTCGTTTCTGATGACCTTCTTCTCTCGCCATTCTTTCAGCGACTTCCAGTTTGCGACGGAGTGCCGAGACATCTCTGCCATAATTATGGACTTCGGTCTCTGCCCGTCGTGCTCGTGCCTGAATATCCTCTAAAGTCTTGGAAAGCTCAGCAATTTGTGTGCTGTAGGTTTCGCGTTTCTTTCCCAAGTCGAGATTCTTTTTCCGAAGCTCGCTGACGGTCTGCCTCAGTTTTTCACTGTTGCGATACATGTCCTGAATCTCTGTTCGGACTCCCGCAAGTTCTTGATCCCTGTTATTGAGACTTTGGCGGAGTTCGTCTACACCTGCTTCTTTTTGAAGTAAAGCGGCGTTCAACTCTGCATTTTTAGCGATGTTAATCGCATCTGTTCGTGCCACTCTTGCGTCAATAATGGCTTGATATGCAAGGCGAAGTGCTTCATCACCTTCTTTTTCACTGAGAGCGATTTTTGCTGCTTCAAGGTTGGATTCCGCGGCTCCAAACGCATCAGCTGCGAGGGATGGCGCATCAACTTCTCGTGCTGCGGCGATGGCCGCCTCTGCATCCGCCATTGCTGTATCGACTGCTGATATCTCAATTTTTCCAAGTTGTCCACCACACCCTGCTAAACCAAACGAAACAAGGAGTAAGCAGACGAGTAAATTTCTGCGCAATACCGAGTTATCCTTCCGTGATAAAGCGATGAACTGTTTCATTTTGTGACTCCTTTTAGATGTTTTTGTACACTGGTTTCAATTGTTAGTTTTTCGTCCGCATCATATCGGTGTAATACAAGGAAGAAGCGCGTCCGGATTGCTCTTCTGCGTGGAGGCACCACCAACGTAAGCGGACGTGCTTGTGGAACCCCCGATTCATTTTAAATTAATGAAAAATGAAACTTGGTGATCCGTTCCTTTAATGCTATTCAAACGCAGATAAAGCAAAAGCGTGCGGTTGAACAGTGGTAGTCTTCATCTGCGCGAGTGTATCCGTAATTGTCAAAGCTCTCGTTCTCCCCACACCATCAACAGCTTGGAGTTCGTCGATAGCGGCGGTGCAAATTTTACCCAACGTTTTGAATCTGCATACAATGTTTTCAATAATCCTGAACGGAATCCGGGGAACCTGACTCAGCATCCGGTATCCACGTGGTTCGAGGACATCGAAAATACTATGAATATCGCGCGGATACCCTAAAGCCTCACTGATATTGCCTCGGCTTGCGAGACCATTCGCATCAAGTCTCATAATGCTTTCAAGGGCTTGAGAGCCATCATGTAGGCTTTCGTGATAGTAGTCTTTTGTAATCAGAAGCCCTCTCTCAATTTCAGTTGTAAGTTCTGGCGTGTATTGCATCGACTCTGCCTCGGCACCTAATTCGATCCTGTAGCGATTTAATTCTTGATCGGCGCGTCGGACGCGTTCACACAACTGAATAGTTGTGACAACGTTTGCTAAATTAACATTTCCACTGAGTTCTGCCCAATTCAGAATCGAGAGCGCCTCCTGCATTGCTTTAACGTACTGTGTCAAGGCAAGCATAGTTTGGTTGGCACCGGAAAGTAGAATTGGACGTTCTCGGAAAATGTAACGTTGGTTCTTAAGATATAAGGTGAGAGAATTCCGACTTTGTGAGACAGCCAGTACGATATGTTCTGTCTGCTTAGCGAATTTATCTGCCGAACGGTGCCGGAGTCCTGTTTCGCGAGAAGGTATAGAAGGATTGACTCTCAGCGTTACATTGGCGCGCACTATTCTTTTAGCATCTTCAGACAGAAGAATGGCACCATCCATCTTTGACAATTCAAACAGACGCGTCGGTGTATATTGGCAATTAATTCGGAAACCGCCCTCGGTCAAGTCTAAGATTTCCGGGGTGTCACCGACAACGATGAGCCCCCCGTTTTGCCTTGAATAATATAATCAATGCCTTCTCTGAGAGGCGTTCCTGGCGACAGTAACTTTAGAGTCGCGACGAGTTCTCGCGTTTTCTGACTCTCTATTAACATGCTCCGCACTGCGACCACCCCCTAATTATATAGAGTATCATGTCTAATCCGGCAGTGTCAAGGTAGTCAATCTGCTTATCGTTCTTGGTTTTCGGTTTTCAGTTATTAGGTATAATAGGAATGAAAGCTGAAGACTGAAGCGTTCCAAAATTTTGTTTGACACCGCGCACAAATGTGTGTATAATGTATATGAATCTCTTATTTTTATCGGGAGCAGACCTTATGCCCTTATAAATCGGAGATCTATTATATAAACTTTCAATATAGAATTTACGTTTACGACCTCCAGAAGGAGGTTTTCTGCATAAATTTTGTTACAGAAAAAAACAGTAAAGGAATTTGTGGAAATTCCCGGATTTTCACACTCAAATTATGCGATTTAGCTTATTAAGTGCGTTTTTCGCGACGGTAATATCATGTAACAGCGAACAATTGCCTAATGTAACGATTGAAACTGAAAAAGGCAACATTATTATTGAACTTTATCCAGAAGCTGCCCCGGCTACGGTAGCAAATTTCGCGCAGCTTATCGAATCAGGATTTTATGATGGTGTCGTTTTTCACCGGTTTGTCCCCGGTTTTGTCATACAAGGCGGTGACCCAGATGGAACAGGCAGAGGCGGACCCGGATGGACGATTCCAGGGGAATTTCAAGACCCAAATCTTAGAGAGCAGATGCCAGTCCATGAAAAAGGAGTCGTCGCTATGGCACGGACGCAGAATCCCGATTCAGCCGGAAGTCAGTTCTATATCTGCGTCAGTACGGATCCGACAATTTACGCGCACCTCAATGGCAGCTACACCACGTTCGGAAAGGTTATTGAAGGCATAGATATCGTAGATGCACTCCGCGAACGTGATGTTATGAACAAAGTGACAATTGAAAATTACACACCTACGCCATAGGACACCTCATCAATTCCGTATCCCTAAACCTCAATATAGGGTCCCGGTGCCAATGCCGCATATTGTAGTTGACAGATGCGCCGCGGAGCAAATTGTATACCATGGAAATTTGGAAAGGACGGACCTAACAGATGGAAGAATGGAAACGTCTCGTTAGAGACACAGTTAACACGCCTGAAAAACTCGCCGCTGCATTCGATGTTGACGTGGAGGAGATGCGGCGTATTCACGAAGAGTTCCCGATCCGCATTAATCCGTATTATCTCAGCCTTATAGAAGAACCGGGAGACCCTATTTGGAAACAGGTAGTCCCTGACCCAAAGGAGTTAATCAGCACCGGTGTAGAGGATCCACTCCACGAAGAAGACGACAGCGAGGTTCCAAACGTTACGCACCGATACCCAGACCGGGCACTTTTTTATGTGAACTATATGTGTCCGATTTACTGCCGCTTTTGCACCCGTAAAAGGAAAGTTGGCGATCCTCACTCGATCTCCGAAGATAACGTTGAGAAAGGACTTGCCTATATTCAGGCACATTCAGAGATCCGTGATGTGATCATCTCCGGTGGTGACCCGCTCATGTTGACGGATAAAAAAATTGACTACATCGTTGGTGGGTTACGTGCAATTGAACACTTGGAAATCATTCGGATCGGTTCGCGTGTCCCAGTGACCTTACCCCAACGGATCACTCCAGAGTTGTGCGCAATTCTGAAGCAGTATCACCCTTTTTACATCAACACGCATTTCAACCACCCACGCGAGATCACACCTGAGACGGAAAAGGCGTGCGGTATGTTAGCCGATGCCGGTATACCGATGGGTAACCAGACGGTGCTTCTCAAAGGCGTAAACGACGATCCTGCTGTGATGGTGGAGCTCATGAAAAGGTTATTGCGTATCCGAGTCAAGCCCTACTACATCTATCAAGCCGATCTTGTTGTTGGAACCGACCATTTCCGCACGGCTGTGCAAACAGGTTTAGATATTGTCGCTGCGTTGCGTGGACATATTTCTGGACTTGGCGTACCCCACTATGTCGTTGATGCGCCCGGCGGTGGTGGAAAAATCGCCCTGATTCCCGATCCAATCATCACCTTCGATGATGACGAAATCCAACTCCAAAATTACGAAGGCAACGTCTATAGTTATCCAAGCACACCGTTTTTTGATGAGGATTGGTAGATACCTGTAGACAAGGGCTGAGAAACGCGTTACGACACTGTATAGGGGAAAGAACTTTCAATGTAACCCTTGAGAAACTGACGACCACCTGCGGAACACTCAAGATAACACGTCAGTAACACCCCTATATAACCTTCTGTTCTCGTTGGCGATGTGTCTCAACTCGCCACCTCTCAACAACCAGCAGGTGCCCAGTTCACACGGCATCAGAATTCACCCTAAAGTATCTAACAGGAAATGTTTCATGGGTTATTTACGCAGAGCTGTCACGTGGATTGCTTCATTGGCATCGGATGGGCAACCCCGAAACTGGATTTCCAGTTTCGTCAACATTCTTGGACTGCTTGTGTTGATTGGTACTCTCATGTGGGGCCTCTGGAATTTTATCTTCTTAATCGCTGTGTACCCAGGCTGGAAAAGCGGTTTAGGAATGCTTTACATAATTGGGTCTATTTTAACGCTTGGTATCTATATCATCGCAGGTATAGTTCTCCGCATGCTGTTTCGGAAGAGCACTACTAAAATTAGAGGGCTTGGCACTGAGTCACAGTTTAAGTCGTTCCGCACTACAGCCGTCCTGATCTGGCTGCTGGGGGCATCCGGTTTCGTGTTCATGACTGGGATAGGTGCTCAAACACTGTTTGCAGGTATCTTCAGCCTGCCGCTCTTCTGGCTCCTGTTTATTTTTCACGACGTGATCCCACCCGTCAGTCTTATTGAGGGACTGCTTTTTTTTCTCGGTTTCGTTCTCTCTGGAGGATTCGTGTTAATCCTTACCTATCTCATAGCAGGGTTAATCGATTTGTTCATGGATAGGCAAACAAACCTTAAGAAGATTATTGAAGCAAAATTTTCAGCCAAACACTAACGACCAACGACCAAACTTCCGCTACTTCTCGTCCTTCAACTTGTCAATGAACGGACTGAGTAGATCTATCGGAATTGGGAAAACCATGGTCGAGTTTTTCTCGGCACTGACTTCTACCAATGCCTGAAGGAATCGGAGTTGAACAGCAGTCGGGATCCTACTAAGGATTTCGGCGGCATTGGTTAAGACCTCGGCAGATTCAAACTCACCTTCGGCGTGTGTAACTTTGGCGCGACGTTCCCGTTCCGCTTCCGCCTGTTTCGCCATTGCGCGTTGCATCTCAACAGGGAGATCGACGTGTTTGATCTCCATCGCCAGCACCTCAACCCCCCACGGTTCGCAATGCTTTTTGATGATCTCCTCCAAGTCCTGATTTAACTTCTCGCGTTCGGAGAGTAGATCGTCGAGTTCCGCACGTCCAAGCACACTACGAAGCGTCGTCTGTGCAGTTTGGGCAATAGCGAAACCGAAGTCTTCTACCTCAATCACTGCTCTATCAGGTTCTATTACTCTGAAAGTAAGCACAGCGTTGACGCTCACGGAGACGTTGTCCTTTGTAATCACGTCTTGCGGGGTGACATCGTTGACGATAACCCGCAGGCTGATGCGTTGCATGCGTTCAATCCAGAAGGGTATCATAAAGACAAGTCCAGGACCGCGGGTCGAGGTTAAGCGTCCGAGACGGAAGATAACGGCACGCTCATATTCTTTAAGGATCCTAACGCTCGTCCCAAGCATAATGACGACCGCAACGACAATAGCAAAATAAGTTGGATCAATTTGTGGCATTTTTTAACTATTGGACACACTAGCATTTCTGAAAGGCTTATGTATCTAACACTCCATTATCAAGAAACGCAGACGCCGTTGTCGTCTGCTGACAGTAATTTTTCAGGGATTTAAGAACACAGTTAGCAAACTAACAACGGTGGCTTGCGGTTCTTCATCAAAAACTGCATCTAAACTTATCCTGTACTTCCCACGCTTGGCGCGAAATTAAAAAAATCCGGTGATGTCGCAAGCTTTCTGAAAAAAGGCTTGTTTGCGAGGTGTGTTGAGTTGCCATTGTACTGGCACGGATTGATAACCGTTGCAATAGTCATTTTCACCCGGATCGAAGTAGCCCCACGAGGCATATTGACTCACAGCAGCAACGAAGTTGTTCAACGGTTTATCGAAATCAAAGTGGTCGTCTTCGTTAAAAAGAATCGGCATCGGACGGTAACCGGGGACCTGGCGTGTTTCCTGAACCATAGAGATAATACGGTTCGGATCGCTCACGCCGTTTCCGTGGACCAGCAGAAAATCGGAAGAACGGACAACATTTTCAAGTGGCACCCTACCGCCACCGTAACTGGTTCCGACGAGGAATCTATTCCCATTGTGTGTCGTTGCTTTCACCCGTTCAATCAATTCATGTACCCTGTGCGGTTGTAGGATTTCGTGTGAATATCTGACATTGCATTCGTTGTTAACCTCAACGATAACGTTGGTATACCCCTTGTCAAAGAGCCATCCAGTTGCGTTGTCTACAGCCTGTTTGACGGCGCTTTCGTCTGCCAGTCGGTGGTCTTGCCCAAAATAGAAATAACCGAGAATAACAACCATACCGAGTGCATCGGCAAAGTCGATGATGCGTTCAAGTCGCGACAGATAATCCGGGGTGAGGCTTCCATCCGCTTCTATGCCTGAGTTATGCCACGGTTGTGCTTTAGAATAGCCTTCAGGGCTACCGCCTTGGAGGTTAATAGTAAACGCCAACACGCCGTGGGCACGCCACGCCGGCATCGCGGCTAAAAATTCACGGGTATTGCGCTCAGCGTCCCATTCGCCTGTATCTGGATATTCCCATAGGTGAATAGTCTCTGGGTTGCGGTCATCGAAGATGCCCTGCACCATACGGGTATTGATGAGCAATCCCTCTATTTTATTATCTTGGTAGAAACGTCCCGGATAGGTAATTTCACCATTAATGTAGAACGCATCTTCAACAATGCTGACTGCTGTTCTCATTCTCTTCTCCTTTTTGTAATTGTCGGTTGTCCGTTTTCGGCTATCGGTTAAGTCTGTAGCGGTCGCGTATTGTGTGCATGCCACAGACCATCCTTGTCCGAAAACCGAGAACTGTCTCCATTAAGTCACAACGACCTCTTATCTGAGAACCGAAAGGGTTGTGTCAGCAACCCCCGGTTCATGCCCTAAGGCATGAATACCGTTGATTGAATGCTTCACGGCATTCATACCGTTGATTACCGACAACTGACTACCATTAATTACTGTCGTTTTTGCGAAAGTGCCTTAAAGTAGCGCCTTAATTGTTCCCTATATTGAAATGGAATGTTCTCAAATTCCTTGGCATTTGGCGTGGTTTCCAATTTCCGAACGATTTCGAGTAATTCGGGATGCAAGGGGGGAACCTCCTGCGCTGGTGCTGATGGGCTTTGCGCCACTTCCGCTTTGCGCTGCTTACCGACATCTCGTTTCTGAAGCGACTTTAAACTATCAAGCATCCGAGTCAAAATTTGCGCTTGTCTATCAAGGACTTCCTGATCAAGCCTGCCTTGCTGCAGCGACTTCTCTACTTCGGTCATCTCTTGCGCAACATCCTCAAGACTACCAAGCATTTCTGCCATCTGCTCTGTACGTTCAGCAAGGCGTTCAGCTGCCTCTCGAATCAGCTGCTGTTGGGCGGCAAGTTGCTGCACCATCTGTTCGAGTCCTGGGGTTTGACCTTGCTCTCGCATCTGTTGACTTAACTGCTCCGCCATCTGGTTCAACTGGTCTTGACTTTCGGCGAGTTGCTGTAACTGCTGCATCATGTTTTCAAAGCCGCTGGCATCCATCTGCTGGTTCATCTGTGCCATTGCGTCAAGTAGTTCAAAGATTGCTTGATTGAGGTCGGCGAGTGCGGCTTTCTGGATAGGAATCGCAAGGCTGGGTTGTCTATCTTCCAAAGCGCGCGCAGCACGAGAAAGTGCATCGTTTGAAGCATTAAGATGCCAAACAACTTCAGGTGGCACCTCTATCTGCCGATTACCCAACGCCCAAAGTTTACTTGAAAGTTGCGTAACCCCTTCAGCCGTGGTTAGTTCATCCGCTGCGAGTCTTTGCAATCTCAATATCTCATTCTGGATATAAGCACCAGCCTGCCCATCGGTCAGGATATCGCTCGTTTGTGTGATAACCTCCTCGTGGATATGAGAAAGATGGAGCCCACTTTCAACGGCTTCGCGCATCACAGTTAAAGTTTCATTTGCGTTTGCACCTTCCATGAATGCCAAAGCGTTATCTAAACCTTGGGCGAGCTCCGTCAAGGTCTGTTGCGCGCCACGTCCGGACTCGAGTGCTTCACTGTTCTGTCCGCTTCGCAGGCTGTCACTGGTAGCATTGAGCATTTCAGGGAGTTTATATTCATGCGTAAACTGGTTGAGGCGCAGGATTTCATCTGCGATCCGTTCTACTTGCGGTGGCGCGTTCTCACTGTTCTGAGCGAGTTCTTTCATCTCCGTGCCGAGTTTCTCCAATTTTTCGCTGAGTTGCCCGAATTCTTCACCGATTCTATCCTCTTTCTGCGCGAGGTCATTCAAAGCCGCAGATTCTGTAGACGCTTCCAATGTGTCCATCAACCCCTTTTGTTGTTCAGCAAGTGCTGCTGCCTGCTTAGCAGCGGCTTCCAATTCTTGCTGCAGCAGGATTTGTTCGTAGAGTGCTTTGGCACGTTCCAATTGCTGTAAAAACTGCTCTTGGCTGAGATTCGCTTCCTGCATAGACGCTTCTTGCTCATCCAGCTGCTGTTTTGCCAACGCCTCAGACAACTTCCTCAATATCTCTTTATGTTCCTCAGAAAGTGCCCGCTCCATTAAATCTTGCAGTTCTTGATACTTCTCAATAGTCTCAGCGTCAAAGAGTTGATTCTGCTCCATCTGTTTCACAGTCTCTTTCATATCTTCGACCAATTGCTGTGCTGTCTGCTCAATCTGTTTCTGGTTTTCAAGCACCTGTTCCATAAGGTTTTCATCGCTGCGCGTGAGTTCCTGATTCTTTCTGCTTAATCTTTTCATGGTATCAAGGAGATCATCAACCAACCCAGTGGTATCTGCCTGCTCATCAAAGAGTTCGTCAAGCCCACGCTGTTCAGCTTCCTGCTCGGCAGCAACTGCGTCGTACAATTCGGAGAGGGACGGGAAACGAAGCGTGTAGGTATAAGATTTACCGATATTCGGCCCTGAGACATTATCGTTGTCAAGTGCCTGGACGTAATAAGCGAGCGTTTCACCCGGAAAAATGCCAATTCGATCCACGTCCCACGTGTAGGTCAGGAAAACCGATCTGCGTACATCAGCACCTTTGACATCCCAACGTTTCAACGGCACATTTACTTCTTCAGCCCCCTCAACCTCAACACGATACACGAGTTGGAGTTCCTGTACACCGTAGTCATCTGTAGCTTCGACTTTAAGTTCTACCAACATAGAATTGTCTAAAACTGTATCCCGCGCAGGCGCAACGATAGAAACCTCAGGGACGGCATCCTCAAAAACAGTAAGCGTATAGTTAACGGGATCACGATTCGCAAAACCATCAACGTCGGTGATGCGGATGTGGTAATTTCCACTCTGCTGTGCGATAAAAGATCCTTGCATTATACGAGGGATAGGAGGCGTCTCTTGTCTCTGCTCGCCCTCTATCGGTTGTATAGTGGATCGGTGCTCAGACCGTTCTTTAATCTCTAACAACACATCGCCGGATTCTTCAAAGGCAAGAGATGCCTTCTCAAGTGGTTTGTTGCTTTCCCCAGTGAACACGACCTCAGTTCCGAAGAGCGTCTGAATACCACCCGTGTTTGCTGGAAGTGTTTGGGGTTGTAGTTGCGTGTAGGCGGGATAATTGAGTCGATACTGAAAGCGTGTGACAACTGGTTCATTGCTGATTGTTAGCTGATACTGTACGGATACAACCTCTTTGACGGAAATATAGTATTGGAGCGGACGACTCACTTTTTCAAGCGTTACGCGGTACGGGACGGAAGGGTCGGAAACCTGCAAGTTATGTCCTACATCGGCAGACTTCCGTTGCATTGGTAGCGATTGCCATTTCGTCGCCGATGCAGCCTCGCCCGTTTCCCCAACGCGGTAATAGAGTTCTACAGGCGCGCCAAAGTGCCCATTTACATTTGCTGTGATGTTAACATTCGTGCCGCGTTCAACCTGAATACTTCCAGGTTGGATTTCTGTAATCTGAATGGACTTTTCGAGATTTTCGGGGTCCACCTGCAGGGTCGCCGGTAAAGCCTTAAAGGACTGCGTAAAGTCTACAAAAGCAGTGGGTAAGAGAAAAGAAGTAATAAAAAAAAGTCCGATACCGACAACAGCGATCCCCAGACTTCGCTTGAATTTCGGAAACTCGGACTGAAACACCGGTTTGCCCTGCACCTGTTCCATATCTCTGCTGGTCTGAACGATCAGATGTTCAATAAATTCCGGGGCATATCCAAGTCGATTGTCCCCTAATGCTTTCTGGAGTTGTACAGCACTCAGGATCCGATTTTCGGATGCGAACTCGCTTTCTGTTTGTGCCGATTCAAGGAGCGCTGCGACTGCTGCATCAGTCAATTTGTGACGAAGTGGTAGAACAAGCGTCCGAACCACTGTGTAAATCGCAATGCCTATTGATAGTAACAAAATACCGATGCTTACCCAGCGCGAAAACGGGGACTGCCAGACGCGCAAGCTAAACGTCAAAATGAGAGGGACAACTGTCATCACAAGGGCAAGAATACCTAAACACTTCAGCATCCCTAACGAGAAGGTAAGCCATCGCCACTGCCGCCGAATAGCACGGAGCTGCGCGATTAGGTTTTCGTAAGCACGGTTTACATTTTGTGTGTTCATAAGTGGTTAGTTGTCAGTAGTCAGTAGTTAGTAATCGGTAATCAGTAGTTTCTTTATTCTCACTGCGAAGCATACCCACTACTGAAAGCGAAGCATTCTGATTACTCTTATAATCTCTTAACCGATAACCTCTATTAGTGGGTTAAGGCATAGACAGCGATATTAACCGCCATTTTTGCTGCGAGTTCGCGGACTTGAGGCGTATCCTCTGGATGTACATCCGCATCCTCAAGCCCATCGCCGATGTCAGCACTGTAAACATAGTAAAGGACCATTCTTCCATCGTGAAAGAACCCAAATCCTTGTGCGGGTTCGCCGTCGTGCTCATGAATTTTAGGCAGTCCTTTCAGTTCGTAGAAGCATCGGTAAATTAGGTGCGTGTTCGGTATAGGTTGTAATTCTTGATCTAGGAATACCCTCCGCATTTCACGCCGGAAACTCGCGTTAAGCCCGTAATCGTCGTTGGCAAACAGAAATCCACCGTTCATGAGATAGTCCCGCAAAATCTCAACTTCGCTTTCTGTCAATCGTATATTCCCGTGTCCTACAAGGTAGAGCATCGGATATTGGTAAAGCGTGTGATCTGTTAGCTTAAGGATGACTCTATCTTCAGCAGTTTCAATATCCGTTCGCGAGCGGAGGAGATGGAGCCAATTCTTAATTGTTGTTGCGTCCCCATACCAGTCTCCACCACCGCTGTAGTGGATCTGAGCAATAGTGAACTTTTCACCGGCTTCTGGAATGCCAATTGTCGTATAAAACAGAAAGCAACACACTAAAAACAGGAATCGCCATTTTATTGAGTGTATCATAAAACATCTCATTTTTTTCGCTGCATTACAAAATATATATTGCGCTCTACAGGGCTGCTTCTCCCGCCAACATCCTTTACAAAAGACCGGCGAAGTTAGAAACATCGCCTACCGAACGCGAGGAACGAAATACTGACGAGGTTAGGAAACTCCATCAGGCGAGGTGAAAGGTTTCCACCTCGCGAATGTTTTCAAATTAACCCAATCCGCTTACGTAAGAACCATTCGGTGCCTAATAGCCCAACAACTGTAATGAGAATCAGAGGATGTGCCCAGAGTTCGCGTTCGGCATCAACGAATACCGGGTTTTGGACATTGGCAATATTCTCAGGTAGCGATCTCGCGTTCGTTATTGTAAAATATGCACCACCGGTCTGTTCCGCGAGCTGTTTCAGCAAGATCTCATTGAGTTGAGGCATCTCCAATTCAGCAAGCTGCGGGTGAGCATAAACATCAATCTGATCTTCGTCTAATGTCAGGTTTCCACTTTTACCGATTGCCCGAATACGGTAAGTTCCCTTGTGTAGTAATTCAAATTGGGCAGTATAGAGGTTTCCGATGTCGGTGGTCGTGTTCTGTTGTGATGCGATCCCGTTTGCGTTCTCAGTTGCGCTGCGGATTTGGAGTCGAAAGGGTCCGCCTTCAGGGGGTGCAACCTCAATCTGAACCGTTGCGTCCATTTGCCGCTGATAGGTTTCAGAATACAGATATGCTGTAACCTTGGCTGTATCGCCTATCGCATAGGTTGCGGCATCTGTAGAAAGATAGAGTTTCTTATCATCGGTGTCCGTTGCCATCCATCGAAGAACCTGTGCCCAGAATTGCGGATAGATTGTTTGATAGCGACTGTCTTTAAATGTTTTGACCCCAAAATTCCAATTCCAGAGTCCTTCTGCTGCAATAAGGAGACTCTTGCCTAAACCGGCTCGCTGCAGCACCAGAATAGGTGTGCCCTTTCCGTTTTCCATAAGGACCGTCGCGCCGCCTTTGAGACGGAATCCGTTAAAAGATCGAGATAAGGAGATCGGGACGTTTTCCCACACGGTAGCATTACTTCCGACTGGCACCTCGGTGTCATTTCTTTGTGTGTTTTGTCTATCACCCATCTGGAGCATCGGATGAAACGCCCCAGATCGGGTCAACTGTACAGTGAATTCTGTGTTTTGTGGACGGCATCCACTTGCCGGGATGTCAATTGGCAGAAGCTGCGCCAATTCCGTGTTCCTAAGCCCACTTACACCGAGCGTACGCTGGGAGGAGAAAAAAATAACAGGTTTGCCTTGCACCTCAACGAAGTCAACAATGGCAAGCTGCTGCGCTTTGGTAAGATGCGCTTCCGCCAAATCTCCTAAAATCAGTACATCGTATTTGGAGAGTTCAGCAGGCGTCTCAGGAAATCGCGGCGTTTCGGATGCCGATGTAGATTGTGGATAATACCCATCTAAGTCCTCTATCACCGTATCAGCAGACATCTGCTTTGATTTTCCACGTGATAAAATTGCACAAGTCGCCTCAATATCTGGATCTCGCTCCAAGGCGCGTTTTAAGAACGTGTAATCCCATCTGGGTCTGCCTTCAAGGTAGAAGACATTGAGTTTTGCTTTTACAACCTTCACAAAAAACATCTTTCGATTGTTCGCTTCTGTTAATTCTCCATCAAGGGCCGGAAGTGCGACAGTGTATTGAAAATTTCCCTCATTCTGCGGTGTCAATTTCAGTTCAACCACCTGTTTGGTGGTGGTGGGACCGGCTTGTGTGCTCTCCGTTAGTAACTCAGTAGAAGCCTGCGGGTTAGCGTCGAAGGTCAGTGTCGCTGCATCTATAAGTGTATTTCCCTTCATTTCACGCAGAGACAATCGTGTCGTCTTGCCGATATAGCCGGTTTGCGTTACATTCACGCGGATGATGCTTTCATGGTCTGTGTAGGCGATCGGTGCATAATCGATTTGTTGAATCTGAATGTCCTTCGGTGGCTCTACAACACCTACACCTACTGTATAGACCGGCACTTCCAACACAGTAATCGCTGCCAAAGGAAACTGTCCAGAATTGTGACCGCCATCAGTAATAAGCACAATACCGGCAGTCTGCTGTCCTTTCCATATCGATGCAGCTTCTTGTATAGCACCGCCAATATCGGTAAGTGCTCCCTCAGGTTTAAACTGTGGCATCTCGGAACCAACACTCTGTGAAAGCGGAACATTTTGATGGAGTCCTGTATCAAAAGGATAGAGATGGACCTCAAACCGATCTTGCAACGTCTGAAGAAATTTCCCTTGGACATCAAACAGGAGTTGATTCACCTGACGCAATCTCGACTTAGGTATCTCATCAGTAGGGATATCGACGAGTTCCATACTTCGTGATGTATCTACCAAGACGGAAAGGTGTGTCGGTGGAGTGATGTCCTTTTTCTCAATAACAATAGGGGCTAAAAGACAACCGAGCAGGATTGCGGCTGCGAAGATCCGCAGCACAACGAGCAAAACCCTATATCTCGGGTGCATAGGACGTGCAACCCGGAAGTAGACGAACACGGTTATGCCAATGGCAATGCCGATACCGAGCGCAACTGCCCACCCGGGCCAAAAATAGGTGAATCGCATATCTCTCCTTGTTCCTTTCTCCACATATTATAGTGTACTTACGAGGTCGATGTCAAACCAATTTCAGTTGTCGGCAATCATCCATCAGCAGTCGGGATTCGGAGATCCCTCCTACAGTGGAGGTAGCGGTTGATGATTGGTGGTTGGCAGTTGGTGGCTTAGGAGCGTTGGTTAAGGAAAAACAGCGAGGTTGGGAAACCTCGCCAGCGTGATACTTAAGTAGAAAACAGTGCAGTTGAAAATCGAATCTACAGTGAGTTAGGAGTTGGGATTCACCGATACTTTCAATGATGGTTGTTAAATTGACAACCGAAAACTGGCTTGACAATCTGCAGCCTGTATGATAGAATATGCTCAATCCTAATTCGATCTATAGACATGGAGCGCAACATGGCAGAGCAAAATAATAACGAGAGTGCCGCTGAAACCGAAGATTCGACACAGGCAGAGAGTGGCGTTATCATCAATGCTGTGCAGATGCAGTCGCTTGATATTAGTGAGCGATTCACTCGGGTGAAAACGGAGACGGGTTGGCAAATTACATTAGAAGCATCAGCACGTGTCACTATTACTTTCACGACGAGTATGCGGAAATTTGAAACCGTATTGATGGCGAACGACATTATTGAACGAGATGGGAACGACCTAATTTTGCTTCGCAATCAACCGACAGATGCGTACCGCTCACAACGGAGCGTATCTCCACTTGCCCGAAGTAGCGGACAGACGCTCGCTTCTGAACCGACCGAGGGTAGGACAGTCTAATTTTTTTTGAAAGGTATAGCGACCGTGTCCATTTTAGAACGCATCTATCGGCTTCTTTCCAGTTTAAAGGGTGGAACGATGATCCCCACAGAGATCGTGCTGAGCTCGGGAAGCTACGCGCAAGTTGTTTCGGAACTTTCTGAGAAACTTGACTCTCACGGAATATCGCATTTGCAAGTGGCGCATCATCTCGCCTTAACAGTCTCTATTCAACAGGAAAACACGGATTTGGTTATCTTAAAGGAGCTCATCCCGAATCCGTGCCCAATTTGTCATCATCGATTGACGTTTCTTCGGGAGACGATTGAACGTTTCGAGAACGAAGGTTCTCATTCTGTTCGTTGTCCAATGGGTCACCGTTACCGAGGCGAATTGAAAGTTTATTACCTGAATATTTTCGAGGAAGATGATATCGAGGTGGATAAGCCAGTAAAGGTGTGTCCAGAGTGTGGGAGCAAGAATATTCAGTATTTGGGACCGAAGGTGATGTTCTGCCTTGATTGTGATTGGGACAGTGGAATGGAGCCGCGCTATCAAGTACACAGGTAATAGGTGCGCTTGGGAGCGCACCTATCGGTAAATACGTCTAATGCATGTGTCCAGCATGTGGATCCATCGCGTGAGCATCAGCACCCGGCGGCTCTTCAATCTCCGTGATGAGTGTTTCCGTCGTTAAGAGCAAGCCAGCAATACTGGAGGCGTTCTGTAGCGCTGAGCGGACAACTTTTGTTGGATCAACGATCCCCGCTTCGAGCATGTCGCCATACTCATCTGTCGCGGCGTTAAAGCCGTAATTGCCGTCGCCTTCCTCTACCTTCGCAAGAACAACCGCACCTTCCAATCCAGCATTCTCCGCGATCGCGCGTACCGGAGAAAGTAAACTGCGACGGATAATATCGAGCCCAGTATTTTGGTCTCCATCCAATTGCAGTCCGCCGAGAGATGTAGATGCGCGTAAGAGTGCCGTCCCACCACCCGGAACTATTCCCTCCTCAACAGCGGCGCGCGTAGCAGCGAGTGCATCTTCAAATCGAGATTTCTGCTCTTTCATCTCTACTTCTGTAGCAGCACCAACGTTAACAACAGCAACACCACCAGCGAGTTTAGCAAGGCGTTCCTCTAATTTCTCGCGGTCGTACTCGGAAGTCGTCTCTTCTATTTGGGTACGAATCTGTGCGGCTCTTCCGTCAACCGCCTCTTTCGCGCCACTGCCGCCGACGATCGTAGTGTTGTCCTTGTCAACGACGACACGCCGGGCTGTACCCAGCATTCCGACGACGATGTTTTCCAAGCGGATGCCGGTTTCCTCGGAGATGACTTGTCCACCCGTGAGGATTGCGATGTCATCCAACATCTCTTTCCGACGATCACCAAAGCCGGGCGCTTTCACTGCTGCAACTTGAAGCGTTCCGCGGAGTTTATTGACCACCAAAGTAGAGAGTGCTTCACCTTCAACATCCTCAGCAATAATAAATAGCGGTCTTCCGAGCTGCATCGCCTTTTCCATGATTGGCACGAGGTTGGCGACTGAACTAATTTTCTCGGTGTTGATGAGAATATACGGATTCTCAAATTCGACGACCTGCTCCTTGACATCCGTTACGAAGTTCGGCGAGAGAAAACCGCGATCAAATTGCATTCCGTCAACGACGTCAACCGTGGTTTCTGAGGTTCTTCCTTCCTCAATAGTGATGGCGCCGTCTTTTCCGACTCTGTCAATCGCTTCGGCGACAATGGTGCCGATATTGCTATCGTTTGCTGGATCGTTTGCAGCGATTGAGGCGACCTGTAGGACTTCGTCATGGGTGCTAACAGCACGGCTTTGTGCGGTGATTGCATCAACTGCGGCGCTCACGGCTTTGTCTATACCGATCTTTAGCTGCATGGGGTCGGCACCTGCTGTGACGTTTTTGAGACCCTCATGAAGAATTACCTGTCCTAACAGCGTAGCAGTCGTCGTGCCGTCTCCAGCGACATCGTTTGTTTTCGTTGCGATGGATTCGAGCAATTGGGCACCCATATTTTCGTACGGGTCCGGGAGTTCAATTTCTTTTGCGACGGTGACACCATCGCATGTTACCAGCGGTGCCCCGAAAGATTTTTGAATAACCACATTTCTTCCGCGGGGGCCAAGAGTGACCTTCACGGCATCGGCGAGGGTGTCTGCCCCGCGCTTGAGTGCCACCCTTGCTTCTTCATCGAAGATAATTTGCTTTGCTGGCATTGAATTCCTCCTGTATCAGTTGTAGTGTTATAGTGTTAAATATAAAGTGTTGCGCTTAAAATCGCTGATATAATTATAGCATACACAATGCGTAAAGTCAATTTTTTATAGGGACACGCGGAAACAGAAAAATAGGCGAGGTTAGAAACCTCGCCTACCGTGGATGACTGATGAGGTTAGAGTTCTCGGCTAACAAGGAAAGAGACATCCCCTAAAATCCATGTGAATCTTTCAAGCTACCCCAAGTGACTGATAATTTCTCTATAGGATCCACGGCAAGGGTCGCCTCGCCCAATGTAATCGCTGGAATGACAGGGACCGATCCTAATTCCAGAGAGACGATATCTATGGTATCGATCCAGATATCTGGGCGCGGATTCTCCCATTTTGTGGTAACCAATCCGGCATGACCGCAAGGACCGCCTGCCTTCTTGACCCATCCCCAGACGGAGTTATCATCTTTGAGTGGGGCTTCCTCATGACACCAGTCATCGGAGTTAAAACCTGAAATCAGCTCAAGTTCCTCTTTCTTTCCATCTCGGTAGTTCATGACAAATACGTAACTTGGAACACCGTTCTGTTCCCATCCAGTTGCGTGAAGGAAGTAGATAAATTTCGCCTTACCTTCAACAACAATGCCTTCGACTTTTTTGGGCCATTGTGCTGCATTGGTGCCGAAAACGACGATCGCCCCGTCAATAATCTGAAATTTAACTTTCCCGTCAGGCCCCTCAAAGTCCGCCACTTTATCAATAGGCAGAAGAGAGAGCGTGCTGTCACCGGGGGTCTTGGTCCACCACTGGTGCTTGACTAAAAATGTGTTCGACTTTTCTTTTAAGTCAACAAATATCCAGTCGTCTAATGCCGTAGCGACTTCTGCAGAAAAAAGACCGATAGCACAGAACAGTGCAATCAGTACTGACAACTTAACCAGTTTCATTGCGATTCCTCCTATGTTAGTCTGTGGGAATAGTATAACAGGATTTTGACTTGATGTCTATAGATTTTGGTAGACTAATCAGTGGCATTCAATTTGCCTGTAGGAGGCGGTGAATGCTATAAGGCATGAATACCGTTGATTTTGATTCTGATTCTTTCTGAATCCCGACTCTGTGGATAAATCCCACAAACACCCTAAAACTATGGCGAATTATAAAAATAACTCTCACTGCGAGGCAATTTCAATAGAATGCAAGCGAAGATTTCTCTCCCCGGTAGGGTTTTTGCTGGGGTGTTTCTTCAAGGTTGCCCAACCTCGCCGATGCAGCGTGTCCAAGTAATTCCAAAATCCACCATAAATAACTCTGGCAGAATAGCAAACAGTATCTACAGCAGGCACTGCTGAGAATTAATTGCCGCTATGTTTTTTATAAGCAAATTCAAGAACAGGGAGAAGCTCTGATATATCTTCAGGAATAGTATAAAAGGCACTTTGCCGTCCGGAATCATATCTGCATTCATATTGATTTGACAAACTGCTCGCCTCTTCTTCGGTTATTTTCGCAAAGAATCTAGGGGGGGGAAAAAGTATTTCTGACACCAAAGACCAGCCGTTTTTTATTCTTAAAACCACAATATCTTGTCGTGAAGTTTACATCCAATATCCATCCTTTTGCTTGAATTAAATTCTGTGTCTCTGCAACCTTTCTGTAAAATATATTGCGTTTGTCTTCAGAGGAGAAATTTGCTTCGTGGTACTTCCTTACTTTTTCAGGTAATGAATCCCTAACCCTATCCATTGTCCATTCGCCAGCAATGGTTGTTTCTGGTTTCATCGGTTCCGAATCAATCATGTCATTTAACTGACCGGAGATACTTTTAAGATTAGCCTTTAATTCAGTATTCTCTGTTTCCGCTTTCTTTAGTTGTTCTTCCAGTTTGGTCTTCTCTTTTTCCGCATCTTCCAACCAAATTGACGTGGTGTTAAGGTCTTCTGTCAATTTAGCCTTTTCTGCTTCCAATGCCTCACACTTACTTACTATAGCTTCTTGTTTCTCTTGCGCTGCTTTTAACTCATTCGACACGCTTGCAAGGCGTTCTTCACTGGCGGCCCATTCTGCTTCTATATCTTCTAACTCTCTTAACCGCTCATGAGCACCCTGAAGGCGTTTTTCAAGTTTATTCTTTTCTGCTTCCACTGCAGCAAACTTATCAGACTTATCCGATAGCTTTTCCTTGAGGACAGCATTCTCTACTTCCGCTGGATGTTCTTCAACTTCATCCGAAAAAAGTCGATCTCGGATAGTTTCAACTGCCTCCTTGGCATCTGAATTTTTGATCTCACCTAGAACACGAGCGACGTGAAATAAATGCGTTCGAGTGGATTCGGAATCTACATCATCTGTCCCCGGATGTGCCCAAAAGTTTCGACCTTCCACTATCAACCATGTTGTATTCTGAACATTGAGATCCGAATTAAATTCCTTGCTGAAAATATCATACCAATGGTTTCTGAGAAGAAGCGGGATATTATTTATATCAATTACGGTCCCAATGTCATCGCTAAACTCGTAATCTGATACATCTCTGATTAAGTCTTCCAATGTCCGACCTGGAATCTTTTTTAAACACCGGATAACGAATGGACGCATGGCGTCAAGGTATATTCTATGTGCTTTACAGAGTGCCTCCTCATTAGGGTAGTCTTTCATATTATGCCATAGACCTCCTTACAAATAAATTTCCAAAAATATATCATATTTTTCCTGTTTCGTCAACCGCAAAACAGGCTTAAATCACTCCACAGAAAACACCTCAACTTTATCCGTGTCAATCCACCGTGCCGCAACACCCCGCCTTGGAATCACAACATCTTCATATTCAAACTGCTCCGTTCCAAAGTTCGCGAAAATCTCACCTGTTTTACATGAATTTGAGGGTCTACTAAATGCCCAGAGTTTTTACGCTTTCGATCTTGGCACAGCAGGTTCTACATATAGCGTCTTTTCGCGTGTGTAATGCACATAACCCGCGACGTTGCCCTTGCGCTTGACGACATAACGCGCCCATGTGTAGTCTACAGGGACATTGCTGGCATGGTGTGCCTTGCTATAATAGGCAGCGAGTTGCGCGGCTTGCAATAAGGTCGGCATCGGGATATCTTGTCGGTTCTCTGGATTGCGGATGATAACGTGCGAACCGTGAATTTGCTTCGCATGGAGCCACATATCACGCGGCTTGGCAATCTGACGCAAGAGAAGATCGTTGGACTGGCTGTTGCGACCAACATATATCTGAAAGCCGTTGGTAGAGGTGTATATTCGGTAAGGACCTTGGCTTCCGTTCTGTTTCTGCTTTCCGTGCTGCGGTGCTTTAATGTAGCCGTTCGTAACAAACTCACTGCGGAGACGCTGGAGCACCTCTAAAGCCTCAGCGTTTTCTAATTTGGATACGCAAAGCCGTAGCATCTCCTGTTCTGCTTCCAAGTCTGAAATCAGTTGCAGGATACGCGATCGCCCTCGTTTCGCCTTCGTATATTTCTTGAAATAGTCTTGTGCGTTTTCGGAAGGCGTCCGCTCAGGATTGAGAGGGATAGATAACATTTCCAATTCAGGGCTGTAATAGTTTTGCAACTCGACCTGTTTTTGTCCGCGGGTGATGGCGTGTAAATTGGCAAGCAACAATTCACCCTGAATGCGGTAATCTTCGGATCTCTCTGCCCGCTCTAAGTCAGCGCATAGTCCATCTGCTTTTCGTTGGAGTAAATTCTCCTGTTTCTTCAACGCCTGCGTAAGGGCGCGACGCTCTGAATCAGTCTGCTCTTTCAGCGTGATTGCATCGTAGTATGCGGCGAGGGCTTCGTTCATTGTCCCGAACGCTTGAGAGGAGGCTTGTGGAAATTGATGTAACGGCAGTGGAGACGCTGCAACTGGTTCACCGTCATCCATAAGAAGCTGTGGAGACATACGCTCTGGATCGAAATAGGCGATCACTTGCTGATACGCGTCCCAGAGTCCTGTGTTCGCTGCCCGGGCGACTATTTCCTTCGCGAGTGTCGGACCGAAACCGTCAATCTTATTAAAAAGCTGCCGCCAACTTACCTGTGTCTGTCCACCCACAAGTTCAGTAAACGATGCCTCGTTTAACGTCAATGGATTTGACTTCTCCTGTTGTGGTGGCAAGATGTAAGTCTCACCGGGCAAAATCTCGCGATGCCGACTCATTGTCTCATCAATACGCTTGAAACTTTCCAAGATTCTATCATCCACCGTGTCAATAAGAATGATGTTGCTGTATTTGCCCATACACTCGACTATAACGGCTTTAGGAGAGGGCTGTATGGGGTCATCGGAGACGGGTTGGACAGTTATTTTGAGTATCCGATCCCAACCGAGTTGTTCAATAGCAGTGATCGTGCCACGTCTGAGATGTGTTGTAAGAAAGTCTGCAAGGTAGGACTGTTTCTGCCCAGGTGGCGGTTTTTCAATAAGATGTGCCCGCGCATGCAGTGAATGTGCTGATAAAGTGAGCCAGTGCGTTTCTGCAGCGCGACCGACCTTGAATGAAAAGGTGTGTGCATTCGCCTGTTCAATGTGCCGAATCGTACCACCCAAAAGGGCATCGCGTAGTTCAGGGACAACAAGACGGAGGGCTAAACTATCGAAAGACATGGCAGAATCCCCTATAACAGAAAACCAAAAGATGCGAAAAGCCCGTTCCTAATGATACGGCTTTAATTTCGGCATCACCTTGCGAAGTTGCTCCTGAATTTCAGATGGGACGCGCGGATTAAATGGACCGCCAGCACCCGCAGCAATATCGTCGAAACCGCTGAGGATCATCGCTTCTACAACAGCAGAATAATTATAGACACGTTCATTCATGAAACGGATCTCTTCAAGGGGTGCAATATCGGCTTCAATGCGTGCTGAGGTCTCATAATCCCCACGACGTTGTGCATTGTTAATCTCGTCCGAGGCACGGGCGAAAGCGACGGCAATACCGGAGGTATGCCCTTTCGTTCCCAATTGCGCCGGACGTGTGCATCTATCGCCGATACCCCACATCACAATCCCGCTGTTGCCAACCCCTTCTACAAGAGGTGCCACATCTTCTTCACCCGTCCCAATCTTCACACCCACGAAATGCGGGGAATCGTTAAGTAGACGGATAACTGCGGGCATATCGCGTTTCTGACGAAAATAATAGAGGAAACGCGCGCCACACGTAGAGCCATACGTCTCCCCGAACTCCATGTACGCCTCGTAAATACCCTCTGGATTAGAGATTCCGGTCAACGGCATAAGTAAGTACACATCGGGCGGTCTTTGGAGTTCTGATTGTGCTTCAATGAGTTGACCGGCTTGGCGGATAGGATTCGGTACGATGCCGGACATGAGGATACCATCGTCCCCCATTTGCTGCCCGGTCTTGTCGATAATACGAAGCTGCTCGGTTTCACTGATGTGGTGGATTAAACTTGTTCCCGCGATAGCAATGACGCGCCGTCTCCCTTCGTCAAGGTAATTGTTCTGCATCAAATAGTCAACATTTTTGGCATGCCCTGTGTAATCAATTTTGCCACCCTTGAATGGAATAATAGGAATCGCAGTAACAGAATTGAGAACTTCTAAAAGTTGGGGTATCTCTAATGGCATAGGTTCTCCTCTTAAAATCTTCTTCGCAGGACCAGCAAACCTGCGAGTGTTCCCGATGACACGTCAGTTTTCAGATCTATCTCAAATGTATTTGCTTTCGTCTGCATTGACGTATCTTGCAAGCGTGTATTCAAACGTTTGGTTGTGATGCGTGCCTCCACAGCACTGACGACGTGGTTTAAGATTGCCACACCTAATACTGTTCGGGCGAGTTGAAAGGTATCGTTTGCTTTCTGCCGTAAGTCGAAAGCTTCCAAGCGATACGGTGATTCAAAATCGATGTCTAAGTCGGGTTCGTTTTTTTGGGTTGGATCGAGATCCGCCCAGTACCACTTGCCAGTCCGTTTTCGTGTTTCCTCTGAATCATAGACATGATTCCAAGTCTCATATTGCGTGGCGTGTTCAAAATCCTCAATGGGATCCCAATCCTCAAAGGAACCAGAACCGATAAAGTTAACGTGCTTCCTAACGACATCGCGATAGTCTTCGCGAGTATTGGAGGCATTGTTTCTCAAAACAAAGTAGGTCACGAGCAAACCCACCTCTGCAGCAGTATAAAAATATCCGTGCTTGGCGCCAGTGTAGAGTTGCCCCATACCCGGGACGACGAGCGAGTAGAGAAACGCTTCATTGGGGGACTTCCTTGGTTGGAGGCTTTGGTTTGTCTCTATAGTGACAGCAGACTGATCGGCGAGTGATCGAGTTCCAAGCGTAGAATCCAGATAGAAAGCCGTGAAGGGTTGCGCGTGGGGACCCTCGGATGCTAAACTGACCCCAGACCTCAGACAGAATATTAGCACAAGTATTAAAATTTGGATATTCGATTTCACTTTACGTTGTATTCCTTTTAAAAGATGATCATGCCAGTGGCTTCAATGAGCCGCTCACGACTGGGTCCAAAGCGCGGTCCGTATGTCAAATCGACGTTGAATAGATAGACTCGAACCCCAATACCGTAGGTAAAGTAATCTGTCAAGTCTGGCAAGTTAATACCGGGCTCAGACTTGTAACCGACGCGTAGTGCCAGCAGATTAGCGATCCAGTACTCTAAACCGAGATTCTTTTGGAGATGCCGCCACTCAAAGGCCCGGATACCCACCCCACGGTCGGAAAGCAATTGCTCTCGCGTCAGTTTTTCTTCTCTTTCGGCGTTAAGCCGTTCCAAATCCTCGCTTAATTCACCTTCATTTTCCGCCAATTTATCAATATATGCTGTGATACCGCTGACGAGGCGGACATGATTATACCTACCACGGTAGAGATCCATTGACGTGCCAAGCCGCAAAAATCGAGGTAAGGGGTCTGCTTGATTTTCATCAATAAAAGAGATGCCCGGTCCGACATTCTGAATTGCGACACCGACTGTGGTTGGTACAAGGTCGAAAGGGAGGAGATATTGCATGCCCAGATCAACGGCATAGGAACTCCCGCTCTCGCGTCCGAGCACCATCCGAATCATTTTACCGTTGATGCCAGCCGCCAGTGATTCCGTAATCCTGTCAGCGTATGAGAACGTCAAAGCGAAGTTAGTGCCGAGGCTCTCCTCACGCAGCACATCTGGGGAATCGGTTGTTACGGCAATCGTCCCTTGCCCTTGCATCTGGAGTGTCGCACCAATAGTTCCCATATCTCCCATAGGCATTGCGCCGGAGAGGAAAGTGTAGTATAACCCTTCGCCTGCTTCCCCGAAGGGCGCGCTGTAATCTGTATAAAACATTGACGCTTGTGCTGCTTCCTTGCCGGATCGGAGTTTGCTTTCAGGCATATCTGCAAGTCCGCTTGGATTCCAGAGGGATGTGGTCACATCGCCAGACATAGCAGAAAATGCGTCACCGAGCGCCCTTGCGCGGGCACCGCCACCGAGGTTCAAAATTTGTGCCCCCGTTCGTCCAGGTCCAGCAAGTGCAGTGACCGGCAAAAAGATGGCGATTACTAATTGTAGTATGAAGATTTTTCGTAAAAAACAGCCCACTGAATTGTAGCTCCTCTTTCTGATTTGAATTGTATTTTAATTTGATGCGTTTGACACTTAATATGATAACGCAATTGGCTATAAAAACGCAAATCGCTTTAATTTGGTTTACACCATCCTTGAAGGATAATAGGTTTTATGTTGACAAGTAAGTGTTTTTCAATGCAATATAAGTAGGTCTAATTAAGAACTGGTTTGGAGAATATCGGCGAAGTTAGAAACATCACCTACCTTGTGGTAAGAAAACTGAAGCACCCTATACGCTAACTTTTTCACCTTGACAGAAAAACGAAGGCGTGTTACAATCGTAAAATAGATTGACAGCAAAAGGAGGTATGAAGACATAAAACAATGCGAACAATTAGGGCACGATGTATAAGCCCATATCTAACATTAGTAGCCTACCTCATCCTCTGTTTGTGGAACCTTAGGGTATTACCTGCAGACACAGATGGTGAAATTCCCGAAATTAAAGCGAAACGAGAAATTAAAGCCGTCCGCATCGAAACCCCTCCTAAAATTGATGGAAAATTGGACGATGTATGCTGGCAAAACAGCGCCAAAACCGGCGAATTAATTCAATTTGAACCGCAGAACGGCGAGCCAGCAACACAACCGACTACCATCTACCTCGCCTACGATGCCAATAACCTTTACGTGGCGTTTGAATGTTTTAAGAACAATATGGACAAACTCTCGGCGAACCTGACCCGGCGAGACTCCTTCTTCTTCTCCGATGATCATGTCGAGGTTCTCATCGATACATTCCTTGACGGTAGAAACTGTTACGCGTTTGCGTTGAACCCTCTCGGCACTCAGACCGATCGAAGACTCATTAACGAAGGTTCAAACAGACGCACAGGTCAGTCTATGATCGGTACCGCTATTTCATGGGACTGCGACTGGCAAGGTCAAGCGAGCGAAGAAACAGACAAATGGATGGCAGAATTCGCTATTCCGTTTGCCGAACTCCGATTCTCAAAAGACACAGAAATAGCGACTTGGGGCATCAATTTTTGGAGGAACGATGAAGCACCCGCAGAAGAACAGATGTGGGCAGATTTAGGAGAACGTCAGTACGCTGTGTCAGAATTTGGGCGTCTGACAGACCTACCCATCGCCAGCCTCGTTACAAAGCGACCGGTGAAATTCAAACCGTATGCTACACTAAGACCTCAAGTGATACAACCAGCAGATGGTGAAACAACAACTGCCTTGGGACCGGACGCTGGATTAGACTTCCGATATCCGGTCGGGGACTTCACCGTCGATTTGACGATCAATCCAGATTTCGCACAAATTGAGGCGGATCCTGACCTCGTGAATCTCACGGATATTCCACTTCGTTTTCCCGAAAAACGCCCGTTTTTCCTCGAAGGAAATGAACTTTTTCAGATGCCATTGGATCTGTTCTATAGCCGACGCGTTGAAGCTTTGCTTGGTGGAGGAAAAGTCATTGGGAAATACAATAAGTACAACGTCGCCTTTGTCGGCGCGGTGGCAGGACCAGAAAACCCAGATAAAGAGATAGAAGCAGGGGAACTGCCCCTCGCGAACTATAACTACTCAGTACTTCGCTTACAACGAGAGGTTGGCAAAACGTCCTCAGTTGGATTTTTAGGCGTTAACAAACAACGCGGTGCTACATACACCCGCGCCGGAGGACTTGATGCTCGCATTCAACTCCCCGCCGCTACGAGTCTTAACCTGGAATATGCAAGGGAATGGAAAGCGGGTGGACTCGATATGACAGAGAGCACTGCTGATGATCTGGTTTTTTTGCAGCTTGCGCGACGGACGAATGTGTTCTCAATAGACGCGATCTACGCAGATATTGGGCAGTATTTTAATCCCGAAACTGGTTTTGTCCCCCGTGTAGATAGACGTGGCGTCGTTATTAGAAGTCGCTACAACAAGCAGTATAAGGGACCAGTTGAAAGACTCCGCGGTGAAGTCGAATATGAACGGCTCACCGACCACACCGGTGAACTGAGGAACCATCGGGCAGGTTTTAGTGGACTCTTCGGGGTCTACGATTTCTTTTTCCTTCTTGGACCCGAATGGTATTATCACGTTGATGACGACTATAAGCCCCTTACTGACAGAACAGCGCGATTCTTCATGGGATGGTTCCCACCGAAATATGTGCAGATTCGGAACACGGGAAACTTCGGTGTCCGTAATAACAACAACATCTTCTTTATCCGTCCGGAAATTACGATTCGCCCTACCGCCAAACTCAGTTTTGAGTTCATTTTGCAGCGACTCCATGAAAAGGAGCCAGATGCAACAGGTTGGCGGCTGTCAGAATGGACGCGACGTTTTGTTGTGAACTACCAGTTTGCACAGCGTATGTATGCAAGAGCAAGCACAGAATTTACCATCGAGAAAGAACGTCGGGTCTTCGCGCTGTTTGCTTATGAGTATCGTCCTGAAAGCAATTTCTTTATCGTCTATACTGACAACCGGGACATCGATGGAGACACCGAGCGAATCGTGTTCATCAAAGTTGCGCATCTGTTGAAAACGGATCTCTTCTAATACGAAAAAATGGAGAACATTCCCACGGAAAACTTTCTCAAACGCCATCAACACTGGTTGCTCGCGACACTTTCAGCAATCCTGCTGTTCCTCAGTTTTCCCAATGTCAATCTTTTCCCGTTTGCTTGGGTCGCGTTGGTGCCGTTTTTCATTGCTCTCACGCCCACAACAAACTGGAAAACCTCTTTCTGGATCGGTTATCTAACAGGGTTCCTATTTTTCGCAGGTCTGCTGATTGCCATTGCCCTTCTCTATCCATACGCGAATATCTTCGCGACAATGGTGGGTTACCTGTTACTCGTCGGTTATACCGCACTCTATTTCGCTATTTTTCCGGTGCTTATGAGAATCCTGCCGTGGCGTTCCGGTATACTGTTTCCGGTCGCAGCTGCTTGTATTTGGACGGCACTGGAGTGGATGCGGAGTTGGGTGATAACAGGGTTTCCGTGGGGAAGCATCGGTTACTCGCAATGGAATAATGTCCTTGGGATACAGATGGCGTCGCTTGTTGGCGTACACGGCATTAGCTTCGTCATTGTGCTTTTCAACGCTGGAGTTGCGGCTCTGCTCTGTAACCGTCATCGGTGGCGACAGGAGATCCCTGCTTTAATCCTACCGCTGATCCTGACACTTTTCTGCTTTGGCTACGGTACTTTTCAACTTCGAGATGCAGCACCTATAGACGAAGCATCAGATACCACTGCTTACGAGAGTACCGAAACTTTAAATATCGCACTCGTTCCAGGGAACATCCCGCAGCTTGACAAATGGGATGTCAGCCAATTCCCAACGATTTTGCAACGCTATATCAGGTTAACACACGAAGCGAACCAAGAAAATCCCGATCTTATTGTGTGGCCCGAAACAGCGATAAGAAGTGAAGCATTGACAGGTGAGTGGCCCACCTACTATAGACGATTTTCCCAAATGTTAAGTGATATAGTGACCCCAGTACTCATCGGCACAGCTAACGAGGGAGAAAAGATCGATCAGACAATCGGTGAATTCTCCAAACGTACCAAAGCGGAACGGAAAGATGACGAGATATACAACCGAATTTTGTCAATAGATGCTGACGGAACGATACATGGTGGGTATGCGAAGATGCACCTCGTTCCATTCGGCGAGTACGTGCCTTTGGTAAATCTGCTTCCAGATTTCATTCCCAATTTTATTCAATTTAAACCTTTCAGCCATGGAAAATCAGTAAACCTTTTACCGGTGTTTAACGTTAAAGATAATACTGAACACCAAAAGATAGAAGTGGGCGCCTCTATCTGCTTTGAGTCTGTATTTCCCGACGAATTTCGCAGACCCGTCCAAAGAGGTGCGAAGGTGATGGGAATCTTTACGAACGATGCTTGGTTCAAAGGAACGGCTTTCCCTGAACTTCACCTGTCAATGGCACCTTTTCGCGCAGTTGAGAACCGAATTGCAGTATTTCGCTGTGCGAACGGTGGATTCACATGCGTCGTTGATCGATTCGGTAGGATAACGACCACTTTGATAACACCGGACACTACTGAACAGGTGCTTACTGCATCCGTTCCACTTCTTTCATCTTCGGAACGTAAATATACACTCTATACTCGCTATGGCGATTGGTTTCCGATACTCTGTGCTATCATTTGTGTTGGATGGTTCGGCAGTCAAATCGTAACTCGATCTCGCCGTAGAGATTCCTAATATTTTAAAGGAACCATAATGCTTGTAGATTTAAAAACACAGGTTGAAGAGATGCATACCCGTCTCTTAGAACTCGGAGACTATCTTTGACCTGGCCGAAAAACGAAAAGAATTAACGAAACTCGAAGAAGCAACCATCGCCCCAGATTTTTGGAACAACACCCAGCGAGTCCAAGAAGTCAACCAACGTATCTCCGTTCTCCGCGATGAATTCAGCGCGTATGAAGCACTCAATCTCAAAATTGAAGACATCCAAACCCTGCTTGAACTCGCGAGTGAAGAAAACGACGGGAGTTTAGAGACCGAAATTGCAGAAGGGTTGGATAGTGTCGCCAGTCGCCTTGAGCAAATGGAACTGCGGTTAATGCTGAATGGTGATTTCGATGAGAATAACGCAATTCTCAACGTTCACTCCGGGGCCGGTGGTATTGATGCCCAAGACTGGGCAGGGATGTTGATGCGGATGTACCTCCGTTGGTGTGATCAGCGCGGTTATCAGACCGAAATTGTTGATCTCACGGCGGGAGACGAAGCCGGTATCAAAGGGGCAACCATCCTCGTCAAAGGTCACTCGGCTTACGGCTATTTACAAGCTGAAGCTGGGGTGCATAGACTTGTCCGATTGTCGCCTTACGATTTTAATAAACGCCGACATACCTCTTTCGCTGCTATTGATGTTACGCCTGAAATTGATGACTCTGTTGAGGTTGATATCCAAGCGGAAGACCTCCGAATAGACTTCTATCGAGCAAGCGGTGCAGGCGGGCAGCACGTCAACGTCACAGATTCAGCCGTTCGGATTACACATAAACCTACCGGGATTATTGTGCAATGCCAGAACGAACGTTCCCAGCATAAAAACCGAGAGATCGCAATGAAACTGCTCCGTTCGCGCCTTCATGAGAAGTATCGGGCAGAACGCGAAGAAGAACTTTCAAAACAACGAAGTGAACGCCTCAACATCGACTTTGGAAGCCAAATCCGTTCATACGTGCTACACCCATATCAACGCGTCAAGGATTTACGCACGAATGTCGAAACTGGAAACGTTAGCGCTGTATTAGATGGGGCGTTAGATCCGTTCATTGAAGGCTATCTGAAAATGAAGGCACAGCAGAAATAACCACGAACTAATACTAACAAGAGTTATCAGTTATCAGTTGTCAGTTATAAGACTTTGATAATCTATCAGATTTCTCTCTACCACAGCTACCGAATATCAGCAACTCGTTAAGAGCCGGGAATCGGAGTTCCCTCCTACAGGAGAATGGATTTTGGTTGCTTTATGAATAAAATTGAGGTATAATTATTAAAGTAAAATGTTAGCATAACAAATCACTGAAAATAAAAAATAAGGGTTTTCCCAAACTAATAATACAGCAGTGTCCTGATGTAAAATTTGAAAAATATTGACGCTACCTACTCACTTTTTTTACAGCAGAATTTGGGCAACACCCTCTAAAAGGAGGGCAATCGTGGAAGAAACCAAGGACTTAATTCAGCAACGTCGCGAGAAACTGGACGAGATTCGAGAATTCGGGGTAGAACCGTATCCGCACAAGTACGAACCTACTCACTCGACAGTCGCAATCCACAGAGATTTTGCCGACATACAAGAAACACCTGATGCCCCTGAAACTGTTCGGGTTGCAGGCAGAATCATGACGAAGCGCGATCACGGGAAAAGTAGTTTCGCACACATCCAAGACGGCGAGGGCAAGATTCAAATTTATGTCCGACGCGACCAAGTTGGGGCAGAACTATATAAAATCTACCGGCGATTCGATAGTGGCGATATTGTCGGTGCCGAAGGAACGGTGTTCCGAACGCGGACAGGAGAACTTACTGTCCTTGTTGATTCCATACAACTGCTTTCCAAATCTATCCGCCCGCTCCCGGAAAAATGGCACGGCTTACAAGACAAACAGACCCGCTATAGACAACGTTACGCCGATCTCATCATGAATCCTGAGGTAAAAGACGTTTTCTTGAAGCGGACACAAATCGTCCAAGCGATTCGCGACATGCTCAATGCCCAAGACTTTATCGAAGTAGAAACGCCTGTCCTTCAACCGATCTATGGCGGTGCAAACGCTCGTCCATTCACGACGTATCATAATACTTTGGAACAATCGCTCTACCTGCGGATCGCAAATGAACTTTATCTAAAACGTCTGATAGTTGGGGGGTTTGAACGGGTTTATGAATTCTCGCGCGACTTTCGAAACGAAGGTATGGATAGGGACCATAATCCCGAATTCACGATGCTTGAACTCTATCAAGCTTATGCCGACTATCATCAAATAATGGAATTGACTGAAACGCTAATTGCGGAGACGACAAAAATAATTCACGGGACAACGAAGATTCGCTACCAAGAACATGAACTCGATTTTACACCGCCTTGGCGCAGGTTGAGTATGGTGGATTCAGTGCGAGAGCACAGTGGGATCGATCCGGTTCCATTATCCGCCGATGAACTCTACAAAGAAGCCATTAACGCTGGGGTCGACTTGGCAGGCGACGAGACGAAGGGGAAGATTATCGCTGAAATGTTCGACACATTTGCGGAATCGAAATTGATTCAACCGACATTTATAACGGATTACCCGATTGCGGTCTCACCGTTTGCGAAAAAGAAGCCTGAAGATCCAGAGTTTGTTGAACGTTTTGAATTCTTTATTTGTGGAACGGAGGTTGGAAACGCTTTTAGTGAACTCAATGATCCCATTGACCAACGTCAACGCTTCCTTGAGCAGGCAAACAGTTTAGAGGCGGGTGACGATGAAGCCTTTATGGTAGATGAGGACTATTTGCGTGCGTTGGAGTACGGTATGCCACCGACAGGTGGACTTGGTATTGGCATCGACCGGCTGACAATGCTACTAACGAACCAATACTCTATTCGCGACGTCATTCTATTTCCACAGATGCGTCCGGAGAATTAAGGTGAAAACCGCGCCGACACTCTATACGGAAAGGTTGATACTCCGTTCGTTTAGTCCTGAGGATGCCGTTAATGTACAACGACTTGCGGGGGATCCCGATGTCGCATCAACAACCGATGCTATACAACATCCATACAAAGATGGGACAGCAAAGAAATGGCTTAAGTGGTGCCAAGAAGAATTTGAAAAGGGAAAAAGGGTAAACTTCGCAATTACGCTTAGAACAGATGGAACACTGATTGGCACAGTCAGTTTACTATTCCTGACGTATCAAGCGCGCGAAGCGGCAGAACTCGGCTATTGGATTGGGAAATCCTACTGGAACTGCGGATATTGCACTGAGGCGGCGAAAGCTGCTGTCGCATACGGGTTCCAAGCGCATAATATCGATCTGGCTTACGCCTACTATTTCAAACGAAATCCGGCATCTGGACTGGTGCTGAAAAAAATCGGGATGCGCTACGTTAAATACATTCGCAAAGACCCCGAAAGAGATTTTTTTGAAGATACAATCCAATACCGGATACTAAAATGTGAGTTTATAGAGAAATGAGGACCGCGCCGCCCCTCCTTACAGAAAGATTGGTACTTCGCTCGTTTACACTTGAAGATGCCGCTGATGTGCAACGGCTTGCGGGCGATCCCGATGTCGCATCGACATTACCTAATATGCCGCACCCTTATGAAGATGGTATGGCTGAAGAATGGATGCGTTCCTGTTCCGAAAGGTATGAAAAAGACGAAGCACTAAATTTCGCAATCACACTCAGAGTAGACAAGTACTTCATTGGCGGAATAGCCGTTAGACTCGACCAAAAAAACAAGGAAGGTGAGCTCGGTTATTGGATAGGTAAACCTTATTGGAATCGTGGTTATATGACTGAGGCAGCACGGGCTGTTGTTGCGTATAGTTTTAAAGTGTTGAAGCTGAACCGAATTCATGCTAAATACTTCACACGGAATGCCGCTTCCAAACGTGTTATGGAAAAAATTGGGATGCGCTACGCTAACTTCTTTCCCCAAGACATAGAAAAGGGTTATCTTGAAGACACAGTCCAATACAGCATACTAAAATGCGAGTTCATAGAAGATGAAGACCGCCCCGATTCTTGATACGGAAAGATTGATACTTCGCTCGCTTACGCTTGAAGATGCCGCTGATGTGCAACGGCTCGCTGGTGAATACGATGTCGCATCAACGCTCCCCGGCATTCCGCACCCCTACGAAGACGGTATGGCGGAGGAATGGATTCGCTCCTGTTACGAAAGATATGAAACAGAGAAAGCCTTAGATTTCGCAATTACACTTAGAACAGACGGGGATTTAATTGGTGTGATAGGTCTCAAACTCGATAGAGAGAACGAGAGGGGTGAGATTGGCTATTGGGTAGGTAAACCTTATTGGAATCGTGGTTATACTACCGAGGCAGCACGGGCTGTTGTTGCGTATAGTTTTAAAGTGTTAAAGCTAAATCGAATTCACGCTTACCATTTCAAACGAAACGCTGCTTCCGGACGTGTTATGGAAAAAATTGGGATGCGCTACGAAGGGTGCCTCCGACAACATACAAAGAGATGGGATAATTTTGAGGATTCAATGGTATACGGGATCTTAAAAGCAGACTTCGACCCATTAGTCCCTACCTCGTCCTAAGGTACATCAATGAGATTTGAATGGTTCGTAGCTGCCCGCTATCTGCGTTCTCGGCGAAAACAGTCTTTTATTTCAATTATTAGTATTATCTCTATAGGTGGTGTCGCACTCGGTGTAGCAACAGTGATTCTCGTCATCGCTGTGTTAGACGGTGTTGAACACGGATTAAGAGATCGATTTCTCGCAAATGAAGCACACGTTGTTTTCCGTTTGCACGATCACAGCTTTTTTGGTAATTACCAGAAACGAATAGCACAGATTCAGTCAATTGACGAAGTTGTAGCCACATCCCCTGTCATCTTGGCACAGATTGGGGTTTTTCCGGAATATAGCGATACCATTCAGGACGTAATCTACATTAAAGGCGTCGATCCAGTTCAGGAAAACGCAGTCACGGGTTTCTCAGAATTGGTGTCGGGGTCAACTGACTTCAAAAACTCAGAGTTTATTGAAAGCGCTCGGCTCATCAGGAATGAAACAATCACTGGAGGTGTTGTTCTTGGGGGGCGTTTGGCTGCCCGTCTCGGTATTATCAAAGGCGATGTTTTGCGACTCGTCGTTAAACTCGTGAAGCACCCCGTGAATGAATCAATGCTGGTACCGGATCTGGCGAACTTCGTCGTGATTGGATTATACGAATCCGAAATGGCGGTTTATGATAACAACTTTGGGTTTATCCATATAAATGATGCCCAAAAGTTGTATAATAAAGCGAACCGGATCAATACGATTTTTGTCCGATTAAATGATCCCGAATTAGCACCGCAGATCGCGAGAAAGATTGAGGACAGCGTTCGATTTAGCGTCTTGGAAGGGATGCCAGATGCGAGAACGTGGATGGAGATACAGGCACCGCTCTTCTCAGCACTCCGATTGGAAAAAATAGCAACGACTATTATCGAGGCACTTATCATTTTGGTGGCATCTTTCAACATCGCAAGTACACTGATTATGACGGTGATGGAAAAGACGAAGGACATTGGAACGCTGAGAACACTCGGATCATCCCGCAGCAATATCATGAGAATCTTCATGATTCAAGGAAGTGTGATTGGGATGCTTGGGACGATGCTGGGTACCGCCTTGGGACTCGCGCTGTGTTGGTTATTGAGTGCCAATACCGTGCGTCCTTCTTATTGGTATGCCCTCGTCCTCGTTGTGCCAATTCTTTTACAGGTCCTCATCGCATTGTGGAGCGTGTTGCCGCACAAAGGCGGGTGGAAGTTCGCAGTCGGCGCTTTATGGATCATCGGCATAGGTTTTGCACTTTACTGCGCTGTCAGACCGATTTCGTTTGCAGAACTCGGACTTAGTCACATCTACCAGATGAATCAAATGCCGATTAAGGTGAATTGGTTTTTTGTTATCTTTATCAATGTGCTTTCATTTATGATCTGCTGGCTTGCGACGCTCTATCCAGCATGGCAGGCGGCGAACCTGAAACCAGTTGAAGCCTTGCAGCATGAATAACTTAAGAAAAGAGTGATTTGTGAAAAATTCGGCAGAAGTACTCATCCGTATTACAGATTTACACAAATCCTATTACGATGGTGAGGCGGAACTTCGAGTGCTTCAAGGCATAAATCTTGATGTGTACAAATCGGAATTACTTGCTATTGTAGGTGCATCGGGTGTCGGGAAAAGTACGTTGCTCCATATCATCGGCACACTTGACAGACCAACAGCAGGACATGTTTTATACGACGAAGATGATGTCTTCAACTTACCCGATAAAGACCTCGCTGGCTTTCGGAATAAAGAAATCGGTTTTGTGTTTCAATTTCATCACCTATTGCCGGAATTTACTGCGCTTGAAAATGTTGCAATGGGTGCCTTAATCACAACACCGAATCATAAGACGGTTTATAAAGAGGCTGAAGCACTGCTCGACTATGTTGGGCTTGCCGAAAGATGTTTGCACTATCCGAGCCAGTTGTCCGGGGGTGAAAGGCAACGCGTCGCGATTGCACGTGCGTTGATTAACCAACCGAGAGTTGTACTCGCTGATGAGCCCACAGGGAATCTTGATCGGCGCAGCAGTGAGACAGTGCTGGAGCTGCTATGGGATTTGAACGCTAAATCTGGACAAGCATTTATTATCGTCACTCACAATCAGGAACTTGCCCAGCAAGTTGACAGGATTGTCAAACTCGTTGATGGAAAGGTCGTTGACTCCGAAGCCTCGCTTGGTAAATCGGAGGTAAGGGAGAATTAATAAAGGGTGAGTTTTTCGGCACAGCATGCGAGTTTTCAAAATTGAATGTCGAAAAGCGTCGCTCGCGTGGAAGGAAACGTATATGTTGATTTATATCGACGGAGAATTTTTACCAAAAGCAGAGGCGAAAGTCTCGGTGTTTGATCACGGTTTGCTTTACGGCGACGGTGTTTTTGAGGGCATCCGTTCCTACAACGGTAGAGTTTTTAAACTCGACGAGCACCTCGAACGACTTTACGATTCCGCTAAATCGATTATGTTACAGATTCCTATTCCTATCGAAACGATGAAGGAAAGGGTCCTGGAAACACTCCGGCTCAACCACCTCACAGAAGCTTATATTCGATTGGTGGTCACTCGTGGCGTAGGGGATCTGGGGTTGGATCCGGATAAATGCCCAACGCCGAGCATCATTATTATCGCCGACAAGATCGCCCTCTATCCACCGAAATTCTATGAAGAAGGACTTGAGATCGTAACTGTAGCGATTCGACGCAATTATGCAGAAGCCATTAATCCGCGTATCAAGTCATTGAACTATCTAAATAATATCTTAGCGAAAATTGAGGGAAAACAAGCCGGGGCAGAAGAGGTGTTGATGCTGAACGCCGAAGGCTATGTTGTTGAATGTAGTGGTGATAATATTTTCTGGATAAAGAACGAGGTACTGGTTACACCACCAGTCCACATAGGGATTCTGGAGGGCGTTACCCGGAATAGTGTCATTGATCTTGCGCGTGAGGCAGGGATGCAGGTAGAAGAGCGCGTCTTTACACGGCACGACCTCTTTATTGCTGATGAAATCTTTTTAACCGGCACCGCCGCCGAGGTTATTCCTGTTGTGAAAGTTGACCAACGCGTCATCGGGGATGGACAACCCGGCAAGGTGACACAGAAACTTATCGCTGCATTCAGGCAATTCGCAAATAATTACGGAACCCTGATTTATCCGTCTGAGGCATGACAGACTTCGGAGAAACCGGACGACGGCGTCTCAATTTCAAGTGCGACATCCGCAGACCCGCGGAAAGTTATGGTGATATAGGAGGATATTTAATTATGGATGCGCTGAAAAACTTTCTTGTTCTGATAAGTGTAATCATTGGACTTACGGCAACCGCTGTCTTTGCAGAAGAAGAGGCAGATGTAGTTTTTGGTCCCCAAGCTGCCGGCGCTGTCGAACAGTCAGAAGAGACTAAGACAGAAGAAAACACCTCAGCAAGCGCACCCACGCTGTCTGTCGATGCTATGCTCCTCGTGAGAAAAATCTCATTTGAAGGTGTGAAAACCACCTCCGAAGACATGCTGCGCACCCTTATTCAGACGCAGATCGGGGCTGAAGTCTCTGAAGAACTTCTCACCGAGGACCTGAAAAGTCTTTACAAAGATACAGGTTTCTTTTCTGAACTTGAGATCAATGTGAAGCCTGTTGACGAAGGTGGGCTTGAAATTGTTTATAAAGTCGTCGAAAGTCCAAAGATCTCTGGGATCAACATCATCGGAAATGAAAACTTGGGAACCGGTAAACTCAAGGATGAGATTACACTCCGTCCCTCCGAAATTTATAGTGACCGACGCCGATGGGAAAGCGAACGCGCACTGAGGCAACTCTACCACGAAAAGGGCTATTACCTCGTTGGCATCCAGACACACTTAGGAGATAGAGACCTTGAGGAAAACACTGTCCAGGTTACGTTCGAGATAAATGAAGGTCCGCGGGTGCGAATCGAGGAAATCAACTTCATCGGAAACGATCGGGTTTCAGGTAGTAAACTGCTGAAGAAACTCAAAACCCGCACGGGTAAACCGTTCGATCAGGGGTTGTTTGAAGAAGAAGATTTATCCCTGAATCTCCGCAATTACTATCAAGATCTCGGATTTGCTCAGATAAAAATCTTGGGCTATGAAAAACGATTTACAGAAGACAAAACAGGCTTGATGCTGGATATTACGGTTGATGAAGGCCCCGAATTCATCGTCGGCTCCTACACACTTGAGCTGGAAGCCGGGGCAAAAACGCTCTTCTCGGAAAAGAAGATACGCGGTATGATCGACCCAGCAGAAGGTGAGATTTTTAACCGTGCGACCTTTGACGAGTCCATCGGAAAATTACAGCAGGCATACCTTGATAAAGGCTATCTGCTGGCGGCAGTCGTACCAACGCCTACTTTTGATGAAGCAGACGGTGTGGTTAACATCACCTTGAAAATTAACGAAGGTGACATCACAATCATTGATAAAGTAACCATTACAGGGTTAGAAAAAACAAAGGAATATGTTGTCAAACGTGAATTGGATTGGCTGGGCATTAAATCCGACGAATTATTGGATGTGAAGTCCCTACGCAAAGCACGACAACGATTGTTCCAGATGGGATCCTTTATTCGTGCTGTTGACTTTGTGCCAAGCCCCACTGATCATGAAAACCGACAGGAATTAAAGGTAAATATCGCCGAAACTCCCCGGACAGGTATGCTCAGTCTCGGAGGCGGTTACGGTAGTGAGGGTGGTATTTTTGGTGTAGCAGAAGTAGGTCAAAATAATTTCCGTGGGCGCGCCTACCGCGTTCACCTAAAAGGAGAATTAGGGACCCGTGATCATCACACAGCTGAGCTCAGTTTCGGAACACCGTGGATTATGGGCACCCCAACCCGTTTGAACGCGCGTCTTTACAATAATAGACGCTTCCGCCGCTACTACGGAACAGTAGGATCAGCCCTTCGGAGTCGGAGTCTCTACGGCAATTATTATAACTCCGACCGCTATATGTGGAGTCGGAGAGGGGCATCTCTGACGCTTGGGCACCCTCTCGGACATGACATCGATGCCTCTGTGAGTTTCCGTAATGAACACGTTGAAACGAGTACGCAGCGGTTGAATAACGAGGAAAATGAACTGTACAGTCGCTCCACTCGTAGTATTCGGTTCGCCTTGGGAAGGGATACACGAGACTATCGCACTTCGCTGTTCGACCCAATGGCTGGATCATTTCATACGCTTTCTTATGAGTACTCAGGTGGTATTTTGGGCGCCGACAACCAATTCCAGAAATATTATGCAGATACGAGTTGGTTCTACAGCGGATGGTGGAACCATGTCATTGCTGTCCATGGACGTGCTGGTTACATGCGCAGTAAAAGCACCGATTCCTACTTCTTATTCTATGAACGCTTTTTCCTCGGTGGCGTAGACTCCGTTCGGGGTTACGAAGACTGGGAAATTTATCCCGATCCAGACGAATCAGGGGTCATCAATCCGTATGGCGGTGATAAAGTATTCTTTGCAAACTTTGAGTACCGCGTTCCTATTTCACAGCAGCTTACAGCGGCTGCGTTTTTTGATATCGGACAAGTATGGGATGAAAACGTGCGCAATCCATTTAGCCAGATCAACATGAAACGCGGTCTCGGTGTTGAAGCACGTTTCACGATGTTAGGTATGTTGGTTAGACTGGGTTGGGGATACGGTTTGGATCGGATTACTGGTCAACCGGCTGGTAAGTTCCACTTTACAGTTGGACCGGGTTTCTAACGGAATTATGGGCACCTCTTCTGAGGTGTCCTTGTTATTATTAAAGATAAGATTACCAATCTCTTTCTCAAGAGAAAGGATTTTACTATGAAATCACTACAGTTGGGTGCTTGCGAAGCACGCCTGACTCTGTTATTAACTATCGCTCTCGTCGCTTTCTGTTTCAGTCCGAGCAGTATCGGGCAAGAATCTTTCAAAATCGGAGTCGTGAACACACAAATCGTTTTGGAAGGCTCTAAACAAGCAACGGATGCGACCGACATACTTAAAGCAGCAAGTGAACGTCTGAAGACAAAGTTGGATAAATTGGGTGAGGAAATCCGGACGCTACAAGAAAAGAAGGCAAAAACCGAACTCTTTGTAGAAAGGGCACAAACCGCGGATCTGGACAACGAAATTCGTCTCAAACAACAGGAATACCAGCGTGAAGTTGAAATCGGACAACAAGCACTCCTTGAAAAAGAACAGGAATTGATGGAACCGATTTACAACAGTCTTCAGGAACTAATTGTCAAAGTCGGCAAATCCGAAAACTTTGACATCATCCTCGAAAAACGACTCATCACGCTCTATGTAAAAGAAGATTTTGACCTAACACAACGGTTAGTCGGCTTGATGAACGAAGAAACCAAAGAAACCTCCGAATAACGCTCACTGCCTACACTCCGTCGAAACCTTCAATCTACGGAGAAAGGATTATGGCTGAACGCGTATGAAACTTAAGGAAATTTGTGAACGCCTAAATGGCGATCTGTCCGGGGATGGTGATATTGAAATTACAGGAGTCTCTGGAATCAACGAAGCGCTTCCGACTCAGATTACCTTTGTTGCCAACCCGAAGTACCTCGCTGCTATTGCAACGACGCAAGCTGGCGCGATTATCATTGGTCAAGGTGTTAACGGTAACGGAAAGCCGACGATTCGTGTTGAAAATCCGTACTGGGCTTTCGTAAAAGTTTTAGAAATGTTTTCATGGGACAAAAACCCGCGTGCCCTTCCCGGTGTTGATAAAACAGCAATTATAGGAAAGAACGTTAAACTTGGCGAGCGTGTCTCAATTCAAGCATTCGCCTATATCGCCGACAACGTCGAAATCGGTAATGATACTGTCATTCAGCCCTTTGTCTATATCGGCGAAGGCACTAAAATCGGTGCCGATGGACTTATCTACCCACACGTCAGCATCCGCGAAGAGGTAACCATCGGTGATCGGGTAATTATTCACTGCGGCGCTGTGATCGGCAGCGACGGTTTTGGATTCGCACCGGTTAGCAACCGACACCATAAAATCCCACAGATTGGGACTGTAGTCATTGAAGACGATGTTGAGATCGGCGCGAATACCACCATTGATAGAGCAACACTCTCTGAAACACTTATCAAACGTGGCACCAAACTGGACAATCTCGTTCAAATCGCACACAACGTCATCATTGGAGAAGATTGCTGTCTTGCGGCACAAGCCGGAATCGCTGGTAGTACCATACTCGGCGACCGGGTAAATATCGCAGGCCACGCCGGTGCAGCAGGCCATTTGACGCTCGGCGAAGATAGTGTTGTTTACGCAAAATCCGCAGTCACAAAGGATATGCCTGCGGGAAGCCATCTTTCCGGATTCCCGGCGCGTCCACATAAGCAGGAATTGCGAATTCACGCCGCGACCCGCAAATTGCCAGAAGTGCTTCCCGACTTCGCTAAACTTCAAAAGCGGGTTGCTGAACTTGAAGCAAAAATCCAAGAGTTGGAGGATGCATCGTAGACACACTACCAGAAACAAAATGTTTCAACGCTTCGACTACGTAGCAGTTTTGCGCCCGACACTTCTTTTTCCGGTTTGGACCCCCGTCCTTTTAAGGTATCATCACGGTAACGCATCTCCACAATCACCGGATACGATTCAACCCTTGCGATTATGGGTAAGCTTCGGTCTCTATACGTTATTTGCGAGACTCGAATCCCTTGGGACACCGGTATTATCCGCCCACCTATCTTTATCCTTAACTGACACATTGCAAAAAAGATTGAGGTGCCGAAGAAATGAAGACGGTATTCGCTTACATTGAATTGGCACGTCCCCTCAACGGAATTATTGCTTTTATCTCGGCATGGCTTGGAGGTGTATTCGCGAGCAGAGGCAGCACGGAAAACCTCTGGGATATGCGGCTTCTGCTGGTTTCCATCGCTGCGTTGCTTCTGCTATCCGCTGGGAACGCTATAAACGACTACTGTGACTACAATATAGACCGGATTAACCGTCCAATGAGACCGCTTCCTTCTGGACGGATTCAGAGGCTACACGCTTTTATTTTCGCGATGGTTCTCATCGTAATCGGTATCTGGCTCGGAACACTTATTAATAGAAATGCTACAGGTTTTGCAATCCTCGTATCCGCCGCACTTGTCGGTTACGCCCTCTGGTTAAAACGCACTCCGTTTATCGGAAATTTGGTCGTCAGCGGCTTAACTGGCGTAACCTTCGTTGCTGGAGGTGTAGCGATAGACTCGGTGCAAGGGACACTGGTTCCCGCCATCTTTGCGTTCTTGTTCACAGGCGCACGAGAGATTATCAAAGATATTGAGGATACAGAGGGCGACCTGAAAAACAGCGTTAAAACGCTCGCAATTCTCAATCCACGACTCGCTGTAGGAACAGCAGTCGGTTTCATGGCACTTGTCATCTTATTTAGTCCTATCCCGTACCTACTTGGATGGTACTCATGGCACTATCTACTTACGGTCGTACTCGGTGTCGATTTCGTACTTATCGGGTTGGCAGCTCGTCTATTGCGTGATGCTTCCAGAGAAAGTTGTGCATCCATCCAACGTTGGATGAAGTGGGACATATTTGTAGGGCTCGGTGCCATCTACCTCGGAACGTTTGTATGACAAACTACGATAAAGTTATTGCTTTCTTGGAGAGAAAAAATCCAGATGCTGAGATAGTTTCGCGCTTTAAGCAGGCATACCACACCTTTTCCAAAACCGGAGAATGGCAACCTACCTATCAAGTACTTACCTCAGGTTGGCAGCAACTCGACGGGGTCCTCTTGATGACGCCAGAGGATGCGATTGATGCTGACTATAAAGTCTATCTCAGGGCTACAACCGAACGAGGTTTGAGAGAACTACTTCTCGCCTTTCCGAGACAATGCACCGGTATGTTCCACCCAACGGAAGCGTGGATGGACAACGGAATGCGCGATGTCTTAGAAGGTAAGCTTGTTGATACGGATGCTGGAAGATTTTACCGAGGTGTTAAACGAGGGAGTGGCGCGGTAGCCGAACAGCGGATTGTTTCTAAACGCAAAGATGCGATTGCTGCATATATGCGTAAATTGACTACCTTGAAGGGCAAACTTGAGCACTCACAATTTGTTGTCGAAGGAAACCTGATGGTAGAACGGGCAGTCGAAGATGGGCTGCCGATTGAAGGCGTTCTTTATACCACTGCTCTACTTACAACCTCAGACGGAAAAAACCTTTTAAAGCGAGTATTCGCGGACAATCTTTCCTGCTACCAAGTAAGTGATGGCGTAATGGGTTCCATCACCACAACCCGCCCGATTCCGTCAGTTATGGCATCGGTACACTTTAAGTTCCAGCAATTTTTGTCAGCGTCAGGTGCTCCCAATTTTCACTTTAGTCCGGGATGTACAATGCTCATCGCGGAGAACATTGCGAACCCAGACAATTTGGGTATGACATTACGTACAGCAGATGCAGCAGGCGTATCGGCTATCTTACTGAGCAGTATCGGAGCGAGTCCATTGCACAAAAATTGTGTGCGTGCGTCGCGAGGAGCGGTTGGGCGTGTGCCGTTGTACGCCGCGACAGATATAGGTTCCGCTATTGAGACACTACGCGCATTAGGCTGGCGTGTATTAGGTGGAACTGCCAGTGCAGAAAAAGAGTTATACGCCACAAAATTCTCACCTCCCACGGCTATCGTTGTCGGTAATGAAAATACCGGGCTTTCTATGGAAACACGCGAGCGTTGCACAGAACTCGTCCGCATCCCAATGGCATCTGGACAATCGTCGCTCAACGTCGGGGTCGCGGCAGGGGTTCTTCTCTATGAACTCGCACGACAGCAGAGAATTTGACAAATCGCTGTAAATATGGTAAAATTCTTAAAAGTGTGGGCGGCACGCGAGTCCTTCAAAAAGGATAATTACAAGCCGAGATTTAACATGTGTAAAAAAGGACAAACCGCATTTGAGATCAAATTGGGTTTTGAACCACTTTAACGAGGTATTGAAAAAGCGTAACGCTGGCTATCTTGTTCTTATCGATCCTGAGCAGTGCGAGGTCCCAAAGTGTGCCAAACTCGTAGGCGAGGTCGAGAAAGCTGGAGCAGATGCGATTTTGTTGGGGGGCAGTTTCTTAACGAACGATTTGCATCCGATTGCGAGAGCAATCAAACAGGAAACAGCACTTCCGGTCGTGCTTTTTCCGGGCGATTCGATGCACTTAACGCCTCACGCTGATGCTATTCTCTATATCAGTCTTATCAGTGGACGCAATCCAAACTATCTCATTGGCGAACAAGTTAAAGCCGCGCCGTGGATACAACACCACGGACTTGAACCTATCCCCACTGGCTACATGCTCATCGAAGGCGGCAACAGAACCTCTGTTGAATTTATGAGCGGGACAATACCCATTCCGCGCGATAAACCAGATATCGCAGGACCACACGCATTAGCCGCACAATATCTCGGTATGCAGATGGTATACTTAGAAGCAGGGAGTGGTGCGACCTACCCCGTTCCAAACGAAATGATCTCCACAGTGAAAGCGCAAATCAACATCCCGCTAATTGTTGGTGGCGGCATCCGCACACCCGAAATCGCAGCGAAAAAGGTAGGGGCGGGTGCTGATTTTGTCGTAACAGGCAACGTGCTTGAGAAAAATGGCTCTTTTGAACTGATGAAAGAGTTTGCTGACGCCGTTCACGGTTAAATAGCTATCGGCTGAATCAACGGTATTCATGCCTTAGGGCATTCAAAATCAGAATCAAAATTAACGGTATTCATGCCTTAATGGCATTCACCGGGTTGCCAGTAGTCGGTTAAGAGGGCTTTATTAACAGCCTTAGCGCACGCCAAGTTGGAGATGATGGTTACAAATAGGCTCTTAACTGAAAACCGATAACTGAAAGGCGGGGAAGCCCACACGGGCTTCATACCGTTGATTTACTGACAACTATTAAAAAGGATTTCATCATGGCTGACGTTAAAGAGATACACATAGAAACAAAAATAGAAGAAACAGAAAAGACAGAAACATCTCCGGATAACGATGCTGGCAAAGGTGAAGAGAAAACATTTGTCATACGTATGCGAGAGATTGCAGAGACAGCATTTGACACAGTTAAATCAGAAGTAAAGAAAGGGATAGAAGATCGCACTTCGCCCGTTGAAGAGACGGCTGCCAACCTCACCTCGAAAGTCAAGGAAGAGGTAGAGATGATTGTACAACGCGTGCACGAGCAATACGAAGCGGAACGTGAGGAATTGTTTCGTACAGAACTCGAAAAAGAGGTAGCAGCCGCCGTGCAACACATCCATGACGAATACAAAGCGGAACGCGACCTCCTGCTACGGACAGCCGCCGAAGCGGAAAACACCAAAAAACGCATGGAAACTGACTATCAACGGAAACTCAAGTTCGCTAACGAAGAGATTTTGGAAGGTATGGTGCCTGTGCTCGATAGTTTTGAAGCGGCGATAAAAAGCGTAAGTAAGAAAGTTGAAACCGACGATGGCTCACCCGATCTCGCCACCTTCAACGAAGGTGTACAACTCGTTCATAAACAATTATTAAGCGCGCTCAAAACCCATGGACTTACGCCGATTGAAGCTGCAGGTGAAACGTTTGATCCATATCGGCATGAGGCATTGATGGCTGTCGCATCAGATGAGATACCCGCCGACAAAGTGATTGAAGAGTTCCGGCGGGGATACATGTTGCACACCCGCGTACTGCGTGCATCACAAGTAGTCGTATCGCAGGGACCTGCGGAAGAAGAAGTGAACGAAGAACCAGAAGACAGCGATACTGCTGACGATACCGAATAGTACAATAGGAAGGTGCCTCTATGACGGAAAAACGCGACTATTATGAGATTCTGGACGTGAATCGTGATGCCGACGAAGATGAGATAAAGAAGGCATATCGCAAACTCGCCATTAAATACCATCCAGATAAAAACCCTGGGGATCAAGAAGCCGAAAACAAATTTAAGGAAGCTACAGAGGCTTACGAGGTCCTGCGTACGCATGAAAAACGACAACTTTATGACAGGTTCGGACACGCAGGATTAGAGAACAGCGGTAGCGATTTCGGCGGTTTCGGAGTGAACCTCGACGACATTTTCGGAGATGTCTTTGGAGATCTCTTGGGGGGATTCGGTGGCACTCACAGATCTCCCAAACGCGGACGGAGTTTACAATACAATCTCGAAGTCTCACTTGAGGATGTCATCCATGGCAAAGAGGAGACGATTCATGTACCACGGGTTGAATCTTGTTCTACATGTGAAGGGAGTGGGGCAAAACACGGAACGAGGGTTGTGACGTGTCGCCAATGCTACGGACGCGGTCAAGTCAGTCAAACGCAGGGTTTCTTCACAATGTCACGGACCTGTCCGAACTGCCGCGGTGAAGGTGAAATAATTCAAGATCCCTGTCCGTCTTGTGCAGGGAAGGGGTTTGTCCGAAATACTGCAGAGATCAAACTGAATATTGACAAAGGCGTTGACACCGGTTTTAAGTACCAGTTGCGTGGGGAAGGTGAGGCAGGCGCTAACGGCGCGCCGCCGGGCGATCTGTTTGTTGTTATCAATGTTGCACCGCATGAACGCTTCCAACGCAACCAAAATGACCTTATTACATCAGCCAAAATTTCATTCGTCCAAGCTGCACTCGGTGGAAGAATTACAGTTGATGGCATTGAGGGTCCAGAAGCGTTGCAAATTCCGCCCGGCACGCAGTATGGCACCCAGTTACGTATCCCCAACAAAGGCGTTCCGCATTACAGACGCTCCTATTCAGGCGATCTGGTTGTCGCTATCGAGGTTGAAACCCCTAAACATCTTAATGCAGCAGAACGCGAGAAGTTAGAAGAATTTGCGAAATTGCGCGGTGAACTCCAGCACAATGATCACGGCGGAGAATATAAAGCTAAGACAAATTCTGCCCGTGAAGGCGGAATTTGGGATAAGTTGTTGGGACGCAATGATGAAGACGAATAATAGAATTATCCAGTTTTCTAACAGTGCGAGAAGTAGGGCATAAGCTCTTAGGCACGGTAAAAAATGAATTGGGTGAGAATTACCGTAACTACCTCCCAAGAAGCATCGGAAGCAGTCGCTAACTGTCTCTTTGAGATGAACGCGACGGGCGTTGAATTCAAGAATAACGACGCGCCTACGGTAAACCTTATCGCCTATTATCCATTAGATGACCGCGTTGGTGCAAGAATGCAGAGGCTCCGTGATTTCCTCGCAGAACTTCCGACCTGGGGAATTCAAGCACACCCCGCCACAATTGACTTAAAACCCGTCAAATCTGAGAATTGGGAAGAAGCGTGGAAAGCGGCTTTCCCACCGCGGCGCGTCGGAAAACGGATTCTTATTATACCGACGTGGAGCAACGTCTCTCACAACGAGACGGATGTTTTGATTCAACTTGACCCAGGCATGGCATTCGGTACTGGGCATCATCCCACCACGCGGCTCTCCCTCGAACTATTGGAAGACTCGATTGAACCATACTACCACGTTGCTGATATAGGCACCGGTTCTGGTATCTTAAGTATCGCCGCTATGAAGTTGGGAGCACAACGGGTCAACGCGATCGAATTAGACCCGACAGCGATTCCTGTTGCAGCAGCGAATTTTAAAATAAACGGTATCGCATCGCAGGTTGGTTTGACCCAAGGCGATGGACTCAAGGACGTGGAGGGCAAATATCATCTTATCATCGGAAATATCCTAACAAAGGCAATCCTTCCGATCATTCCATACTGCACGCCACGACTCCACGAGGCAGGAATCGTCATTTTCTCCGGAATACTTGACACAGAACTCGCGCAGATTGAATCGGTTTTAGCGGCAAATCAGTTTCAATGCGTTCAGGTTGTGCGCGAAACAGAAGATAATATTACGTGGGTAGGAATCAAAGCGGTTTCCCAATTTGCAGATGCGCTATAGCGTGCGCATAGTTTTTAGCGCGGCTCTTCCTTCGACATTCCGTGGCATAGGATGCACCTACCAAGATTCAGATGTGGCATCGTAGGCGATTTTTCGTCTCCTTTCAGATGACACTTCAGACATTCAGCGTCCGCCTCTGAGCCGCGATGTTCCTCAATGTTAGAACGCGCTGGTGCAGCATTGAAAAAGAGAATAACCATAACAATCGCGAAAATAAGACCGATAACGCTGACAATGACCATGAGCGTTCTGGCACTGGCTTGTTCTGTTGGCATGTGACTAAAACGAGACTCCTTATTTGAAGAATGGGAAGAGGGTCGGGATATTTTCTGCTGTCAGTGATGAACCGTATTCGCATCCCTCAAATGCTTCAGCATACTCGATTTGTGCACCTACTTCTTCACCATATAGTGTTATTAGCAAGTCGCGATACTCATCAGCTGTGGAGCGAAAACGATTTAAACGTCCTTCGGCAAGCCATGTACGCCGTGCTGATGCATCAGTAGGAACACTGTCCAATGTACCGCCATTGTAAGGGAGCCACTCGTAGAACTGTGAGACATGGCAGTGGAGCATATCAATCTTCTGCTCAATAACGTCATCAATGCCGACAACCACATCGGGCGTGAACGGGTAGGGTTTCATGAAACCGTCGCTCAAATATGCAATGACGGGATTTTTCTCCAGATGCGGCGTAAGCGCACAGATATTCGGGACGGTTACCATATATGCCGCATCCTGTACCAATATTGACGTATACCGATGATCCGGATGATAATCGTTGGGGCGATGCGTCATAATCAGGTCTGGTTGGAATTCACGAATTGTGCGAATAACCTTGTACCGATTCTCTAACGTCGGCATCAATTCGCCGTCGTGATTGTCCAGAAGTTCGTACTCGATACCGATAACTTCGGCGGCGGCTTGTGCTTCTGCATACCGGCGCTGCGCCAAGGGACCACCACCCATTTCGTGGTGTCCAGCATCACCGTTTGTAACAGAAACAAATTTAACGCGATGTCCCTGTTGTATATACAACGCAGCGACACCGCCTGCTTTAATATCACAATCGTCGGGATGCGCCCCGAAAACTAAAATATTCATCTGTTTATTTGACATTTTTTATCGCTTTTTATTTAATGCTTCTGATTGTCAAGTCCGTTGTCCTTGACGATCCTTGGTTAAGGAACATTCCTAACTTAACCTAAAATCACTTTTTCGACAACGGAGAAAAAGTGTCCAGATAGGCCCATAATTAAAACCATGAATAACTGGAAAGTTGAAGTCTACTATAAACCTGAAGTGCCCGATACAATCGGACAGGGCATCCTTGAAGATATAACCGATTTCGGTATTAGTGGCGTCGATTCCGTTCGGACAGCCACAGTTTATTGGATCGAAGGCACACTCGATGCAGAGGCTATCGATCGGATTGGTGCAGAACTTCTCGCGGATCCGATTACACAAGTTTACACTTTCAGAACGCAAAGCGATTCTACGACAGACTGGACGCTTGAGGTGCAATTCAAGCCCGGTGTTACCGACGCAGTCGGCGATAGTGCCGTCAAAGGCATCAAAGATTTAGGCATCACAGCGGTCACAAGTGTCCGCACCGGACATAAATATTGGCTCACAGGTAACCTGAATGCCGAGTCGCTGGAAACGATTGCGAGAAGGCTCCTTATGAACGATGTCATCCAAACGTTTTCTTACCAAGCACCGCAGCCCTAACGCACTCCCAGATATGATCATCAGTTTCCAGATAGGGGTTTTGACGTGCATCTTGCACGCTGCAACCCCACAACCCTAACTCGCATAGACTCGAATCACTGTGCCTAAGTGAAATCGGACTAAAGTGGCAGTTGCTGCGCGGCGGAGCGTGAAACGAAATCCTGCTGCCGGACTCACGCGCTTTGGACTGCCCAATGTGATGTCGTGAAAACCGTGTTTCTGGAGCAATTTTGGTAGGGAATGCGCTGAAAAATAGTAGAGATGATCCTCTGGATGGACATAGGGCCATTCTGCTTTCTGGAGACGGCTCTGTAGACTTTCACCATTCGGCACTTCAATAACAAGCGTCCCTGTCTGTGGTTTCAGAATCCGACGTAATTCACTGAGCAACGGATTTAATTCCGGGATATGCTCTAAGACATGGTAGAGCGTAATAGCGTCGAAATGTGCAGACGGAAAATCCGCATCAAAGACCTCCCCACATTTTACATCCAATTTATACATCTCTTGTGCGAAAGCACTTCCACTCTCGGATGGCTCAACGCCGTGCGGTTCCCAGCCTCGCTGGCGTGCGAGATGAAGGAATGTACCAATACCGCACCCAACATCCAACAACCTTCCCTTACCTCGACGATGTTTCTCTAACTCTGTGAGACGTTCCGTCATCTGCAACCATTCCATGCTGTCTGTATGAATACGCTCCATCTTATCCGGCGGATAATAAGTCTCAACGTAGCCCTTCTCAAGCGTCTGATGGCTGACGCGTGGGTTTACATATCGTAACTGACACCGTTTGCAGATAACTACTGACAGCGAATCTTTATTAAATAGCAGTTCGGTCTTATCTTGTTCACAAATAGGGCAGTCGATATGTTCGAGATTGTCTGTGTTCATCATTCTGTAGGCAGGATTTATAATCACGACTAAAAATACGGCACCCCTTGCGCTTCCACATAAACTGCGTAGAGAGACTGGCTACCCATCATAAACAGTCGATTCCGTTTCACACCGCCAAAGCAGAGATTTGCGCAGATTTCAGGGAGATGAATTTGCCCAATTCGGGTTCCATCCGGTGCGAAAACATGCACACCATCGTAGCCGTCGCCAGCCCAGCCTGCACTTGCCCACAGGTTTCCGTCAACATCACACCGGATACCGTCAGCGATACCAGGTGCAGTATCACAGAATACCTCTTGTTTGCCCAATCGTTCGCCATCTATGACATCGTAGACAAAGAGGTGACGCGGTGTTCCCTCGTTATGCGTAACCCCGGTATCAACCAGATAAAGTTTTTCATAGTCAGGCGAAAAGCAGATACCGTTCGGTTTTTCAAGCTCGTCAGTAGCAACGGTTGCTTCACCGGTATCTGGGTTGAGGCGATACACGCAGGTCGGCAACTCGAATTCGGCTTTATGTCCTTCGTAGTTGAGCATAATACCGTAACCCGGATCAGTAAACCAGATATGCCCATCTGGGTGGACAGCGACATCGTTCGGGGCGTTGAGAGGCTTACCCTCGAAACTGTCCATTACCACGGTAATCGTTCCGTCGTATTCAGTTCGTGTGACACGCCGGGCACCATGTTCACAACTAATGAGCCTCCCTTGTCGATCACGGGTATGTCCGTTGGTATAGTTTGACGGTTTGCGATAGACGCTCACCTCACCGCTGGATTCCTCCCATTTCAGAATCCGATTGTTCGGAATATCACTCCAGAGCAAGTATCCACCATCACCAAACCAGGCAGGTCCCTCTGCCCAGCGCGACCCCGTCCACAACCGTTCAACAACGGAATTACCGATTGTATATTTCTTAAAGCGAGGATCCAATGTTTCAATTGCTGGATCCGGATAGCGGACAATGGATCCGTCCCATTTTCTTTCTGTACTCATCCAAATCTCCTTCAAAATAGCACTACAAACAGCAGAACACTTTCAATATCTGCAAATAGTATAGCATAAAATAAGAAGATACATGTAGGAAAATCTTTGGGAAAGAAAACAAAGATGTGATATAATCCTTTATTGCAAACATTACTATAGTTTGGACAATCTCTGTGAAGGCGATGACCTCTTTTCAAAGCATTTCTCATTTTTCTCTGAGTTTCACAGAAAAAACAAATCACAGAAAAAGAAAAACCTCAACACCTCGGCAGTCCCGTAGGGACGAAATCTTTATAGACATGCGGTTTTCCCAAAAAAGTCAGCCCCATAGGGGCGGTATCTGTATCGGACCTAAAATTGTCCAAAGTTTAACAAATATTAGGACCTACACAAAACAACAGTTACGCCGCTCACACCATTTGCTCATTTTTACTCTGTTCTGTTGTGTCGCTCTCATCGCCTGTGACGAGGCACAGCTGATAATGAAACCTGTCGTGCCACCCGAACTATCAGGAGAAGGCATACGCATTGAAATCAAACCCACAGAGGAAGGAAACCCCGCACACGGCTTCGGCACGCGCTCGGTCTATATCAACGGCATCGGTGTCGCTGCCCTCAAAGACAATACCCTTCAGACGTTTCCCATCAACACACTGATTATCAAGGAGGTCAACAATAACACCAACACGTTTGTCCAGCACGTCGCCATCATGAAGAAAACCGACGACCCAGCGCATGCCCCACACAACGGATGGCTTTATACACAACACACCCGTGAGAGAGAAACCGCAAAGTTTATGGCAGTCGGCGGCGATGTCCCCGGTAGCACGAGTGATCCCTGCCATGCCTGCCACACACAGGCACCCAAAGACAGCATCTTCACACAACTCCCCACACCTGCCACAGCGGTTGAAGAAGTGCCACTCCCCTCCGAACCTGAATCTGAACCTGAACCCGAACCCACAGAAGAACAACCCCAAGAATCGAAGGAAACCCAAACGCCCGAGGAAACGGAGGATGAGCCTTCAGAAGGCGATCCAAAACCTCCCCGACCGGAGAACTAATCTTTGAATAATTAAGCCGTTGAAGCACTGGCTGCAGGGCGTTCCTGCAGCATAGGAATGACGGAACTCTGAATCAGAGAAGTTTCTGGCAGACGCAGGCGATGTCCCCAGTAGTCCCACCGCGATGCATTTACAATGGTATCGTAGACTTTACAAGCACTTGGATAGCACTGCAAGATTGATCCTGCCTCCTTGACATTTTCTCAGAGTTGCGCTATAATGCAAACTATCAGTCAATCACCGGAGGAAATCATGGCAACCCCCGCAGCACAAACACACCTTACACCCGAAGAATACATCGCTTTTGAACGCAAATTTCTTCCAGATTCGGAAATAATCAGGCACGAGTACGTAAATGGTGAACTGGTTGCGATGTCTGGCGCGAGCCGCGCCCATAATTTGATTACGATCAACATATCTACTGCACTCCATTCCCGCTTAAGAGGCAGCGGATGTGAAACCTACGTCAACGATATGCGGGTGAGTTCTCCGCTCACTTCGTCCTACTTCTACCCAAATGTCGTTGTCGTTTGTGAAGAACCCCGTTTTGAAGATAATTTTTTTGATATACTCCTTAACCCCATTACCCTCGTAGAAGTCCTTTCATCCTCAACCGAGGCTTATGATCGCGGCGAAAAATTCGGGCACTATCGGCATCTCACATCGTTGCAGGAATACGTCCTCGTTTCCCAAGACAAGGTGCTTATTGAACACTACCGTCGCCGAGAAAAACAGGGGAGCACACCTATTACTCAGAAGGACTGGATTTTCACCGATTTCCAAGAACTTGGGGAAATTTTGCCACTCACCTCCATCCAATGCGAACTGCCTTTGCAGGAAATCTATGAACGCGTCCCATTTCCCGATTAGCGTTTTGGAGAACCATTCTCACCGCCGCTGACGAGGTTTTGCAGCGTACTCGCTCAAATGCGATCTGCATTCTAACCTCGCCTACTGTTATAAACAGAAACATCTATGTCAAATAAAAACACATCCCTAAAATCCGGTATCCGAGATAACCTTCTCCGCGAAACAGTTCACGATTTTCTACAACAAGAAATTAAGAACGGTTCCGCACTCTCCATCGTATCCGCCTACTTCACCATCTATGCCTATGAAAAGATGCAACACTCCCTCAACAAAATAGAGGAACTTCGTTTTCTTTTTGGGGACCCCGATTTCGTCAAACGTATGGATCCAAATAATACAGACAAAAAAGCGTTTGACATAACAGACACAGGTTTAGCACTCAATCAGCAACTTCGACAGAAACCGATTGCCAAAGCCTGTGCCAAATGGATAAAAGAAAAGGTAGAAATCCGTACAACCCGCCAATCAAATCTGATACACGGAAAGATGTACCATATCGCCAACAACGGCGTTGACAAAGCAATTCTCGGCAGCTCCAACTTTACCATGCGTGGACTCGGACTCAGTTCAAATAACAGCAACATTGAACTTAATCTTGAGGTGGATAGCGACCGAGACCGAACCGACCTCAAGGCGTGGTTTGATGAACTTTGGAATAACGATGAACTCGTCGAAGATGTGAAAAATAAAGTCCTCGCAAAACTGAAGCAGATAGGGCAAGACCACCCACCAGAACTTATCTATTACAAAACCTTATACGAACTGTTCCGCGAAGCAATTGAGACCCGAAAAACAGACGAACAGACCCTTGAGGATATCCATCTATACGACACAAAAATTTGGGACAAGTTATACGACTTCCAAAAAGAGGGCGCAAAGAGTGTAATTGCCCGGTTGTTGAGACACAACGGTTGTATTTTGGCTGATAGCGTCGGGTTAGGAAAAACATACACTGCCCTTGCAGTGATAAAGTTCTTTGAATTGCGAAACGAACGCGTGCTTGTGCTCTGCCCGAAAAAACTCCGCGAAAATTGGGCACGCTATCCAGCCTATAACTCACAAGCATCTAATGAGTTCCTCGATGATAAATTCGGATACACTTTACTATCACACACTGACCTATCCAGATATAGTGGCGATGCTGGTGGTGTCAATCTGGCAGATTTCAATTGGCAGAATTTTGACCTGATTGTTATTGACGAATCCCACAACTTCCGAAACGATAGCAAGCCCCGTGAGGACAAAGATGGCAACTTCCACCACACCCGTTATTCCCGTCTATTAGAAGAGGTCATCAAGGAAGGTACAAAAACCAAAGTGCTGATGCTTTCCGCGACACCCGTAAATACATCACTCACCGACCTCCGCAATCAGATATATCTCATGACTGAAAAACGTGAGGATGTCTTTAGAAACAGTTTGGGAGTTAGCAATATCCGCAGTTTAATACAACAGGCGCAAAAAGCCTTCAAAGCGTGGGAGGAAAATGCATCTAAAAATGGCACACGAGATAAAACAGAATTATTTGATACGTTAGGTACAGAATTTTTCCAACTGCTCGGCGGCGTCTCTATTGCGCGTTCCCGAAGGCATATCATAAAATACTATGCCGAAGAAATAGAAAAAATTGGAGAATTTCCCACACAACTCGACCCAGTCAATTGCCACCCCCCGACTGACCTATCAGGTGAACTGTCATATAAGGCATTGGCGGATCAGATCGGTAACTTTGAACTGTCCATCTATAGACCCTCAAGTTATGTTGTAGATGAAACAGCAAAACAACGGTTGGCAGACGAGAAAAAGCGACTCCGCTTCAATCAGGAAGACCGTGAGAAATTCCTCATCGGCATGATGCAGACCAACTTCCTCAAACGGCTGGAAAGTTCGGCTTACTCCCTCTCCGAAACGCTTGAACGCACCATCAACAAACACAATGAAATGCTCGACAAGATTGAACGCTTTCAGAAAAACAGCAATATAGCGGACACAGCCGATGTCCTACCCGATGACGATGAAGACGATGAGGAATTTCTAATCAATCGTGCCAGAAATCCCTACCACCTAAAAGAATTGGATTGCACCCGATGGAAACAGGACATCATCCAAGATAAACAGACTTTAACCGCTGTGCTAAAAAAAGTGAAATCCATCACGCCGGAAAGAGATGGAAAATTGAAAGAGATTAAAAAGCAGATTCGAGACAAGGCACTAAACCCTACAAAAGATAAGGACGGAAACCCTAATCGCAAGCTGTTCATTTTCACCACCTTCAAGGATACGGCAGAATATCTCTATGATAAATTGGCTGAACTCACATCGGAATTAGATCTGAACACGGCACTGGTTTCTGGAGATCTGACGCGAACAACCTGCGGAGAAAATAAATTCAACGATATCCTAACAAACTTTGCCCCACGTGCAAGAGGACGCGCCGATGGAACAAACGACAATATAGACATAGTGATTGCTACAGACTGTATCTCAGAAGGACAAAACCTTCAGGATTGCGATACCGTCCTAAACTACGATATACACTGGAATCCTGTCCGTATCATTCAACGGTTTGGACGGATAGACAGAATCGGGAGCAATAACGTCGCCGTCAAGATGATTAACTACTGGCCCACAGAAGATATGGAGGTCTATCTCCGTTTACGAACTCGCGTTGAATCCCGCATGGCACTCGCCGATGCCACCGCAAGTGGTGATGACGATCCGTTGAATGAATTTACATACCAACAAGCACAGATGGAACTCAATTTTCGCGATAAACAGTTGGAGCAGCTCCGTGAAGAGGTCCTTGATTTAGATGACCTCTCCGACAGTGTGGTGATAAGCGACTTTACGTTAGATTATTTTTTCGCACAACTCCTCAAATATCTCGAAAGGAATAGAGAAAAACTTGAGGCAACACCAGACGGTGCTTATGCCGTTACCAACAATGAAAATAATCCCACGGAAAACGGCGTCATCTTCTTTCTTCAGCAAACAAACGCAAGCGCAGATAAACAGCAAAAAACCGCCAGCCCCATTCATCCTTACTATGCCGTTTATATCCGAAATAGTGGGGATATTCGTTACGGGTGTATCAACGCCAAACAGGTATTAGACCTATTTGAAGCCTCTGCTGTCGGCAAGGAAAACGCCATAGATGATCTGTGTCTCTGGTTTGACCAAGAAACTGAATACGGCGATAACATGACACATTACAACAAACTGTTAGACACCGTCATTACGCATATCACACGGTCACATACGAAGACCCAGAGCCAAATTTTGAAGAGTGGCAGTCCCCGCGAGGCAAAACTTACACCCGCATCCAAAGCACCTAAAGATACTGGTAATTTTAAATTGGTGACGTGGTTAATTATCACAAAACGACAATCTTGACTTTTTATAATGGAGCATGGTATTATATTTCAAACGTTGAGACACAAACGATGAAAATTTATGGAAACTGGGACGCTTTCATGGTAGAGCAACTTGCAGAACCAGAAGATGTGAGCGGTTATCTTGATGCAGTCATAGAAGAATATCAGATACACGAGAATTTCGCCACAGTTCAGTTGGCTCTTCAGTATGTCGTTGAAGCGCAGGGCGGAATTTCTGAACTCGCAAAAAAAATAGACATTGAACCACACCTCCTATCGAAAGTGTTAGATAGCACGAAAACACCAAAAATTGACATGCTTAGCACCGTCCTTAACGCGCTTGGATGTCAACTGTTTGCCTCATTGTCAACTACAAATCTACATCTCGAAGATACTACTGAAGATTCTTCAGTTGCCTCACTTGAGTTAGCAACCTCCAATTCCAAACTTGATGAACACCACGTTTCAAAAGAGGAAGGGTAATTACGAACAGAATGAATAAGCATCAGCGACTCCGACATCTTATGCATCTATTTTCATAGTAGGGTTGTGTAGGTTTCAGGAAAGAAATCAGATAGCACATGAACAAAGAAACAATCAAAGCCGCACTATCAGCAACACCCAACGGCGACTTTTCAGAAAAATCAAAAGACCTCTTGGCAACTATAGGTTACCAAAGCGAACTTACCCTTGAACTCTCCGACACCGTCCACGACTTTTTTCAGGAATTTCCACCACGCAACCCGAACACCAAAACCGAACAGGAATTCCGCAAACACGCTCAATCCGCACAAATTATATTCCAATTCACAAGCGATGAAATCACTGATGATAGTCAGCAGGAACTTTTCGAGGCAGACGCTTTCGACAAAGGAAACATAAAAAGCTTCCTATTCTGTGCAGTTGAACTAAAAAATAACAACTATTCCCGCACCAAATACGCCGAGTTCACACGAGAAATCAATAAACGCCTGTTCGCACCCACCGTGATCTTATTTCGCGCAGGTGACCGTCTGACGGTTGCTTTTGCCGACCGCCGTCCAGACAAAACCGACGAGGACCGCGATGTGCTCGGACAGGTTACCCTCATCAAAGACATCCGCCTCAACAATCCACATCGCGCGCACCTCGACATCCTCTCCGAACTCTCACTGGAAGTCTGTGCAGCATGGATGGATGCCAACAATAAACCAAAGAACTTTGACGGTCTGCTCGCAGCATGGCTCGCCAAATTGGACACCGAAGAACTCAACAAACAGTTCTATAGAAACCTGTTCGCGTGGTACGAATGGGCAATAGAAACAGCAACCTTCCCAACAGACGAAAACCGCACCTTAAAACCGGCAGAGCATGTCATACGGCTCATCACACGTCTACTCTTTATCTGGTTTATCAAGGAAAAAGGACTGGTGGCAGATGCGCTGTTCAACAAATCACAAATCCAAGACCTATTGGCAGAGGACGACTTTGATAACGGCGATGCTTACTATCGCGCCGTACTACAAAACCTCTTTTTTGCCACACTAAACACCGAGATAGACGAACGCAAGTTTAGCAAAGAATCACGCAACGAACATCGTAATTTCTCACGGTATCGCTATAAAATACAGATGCGCGATCCTGATAGACTGTTAGAACTTTTTGACCAAACCCCTTTCATCAACGGAGGCTTGTTCGATTGTCTGGACAGTTTCAGTGCAACAGGAGAAGGCGGTTACAGAATAGACTGCTTTTCTGATAAACAGTACCACAAGTTATCCATCCCGAACCGCCTCTTTTTTGATGCACAGCAAGGATTAATCCCTCTACTGGAGCACTACAAATTCACCGTTGAGGAGAACACACCGATAGAGCAGGAGGTCGCACTCGACCCTGAACTGCTCGGTAGGGTGTTTGAACACCTGCTTGGAGAATATAATCCGCAAACCCGCGAGCGTGCCCAAACGGCGCGCAAAGGGACTGGTACCTACTACACCCTGCGATCAATTGTAGACTACATGGTAGATGAGGCGTTAGTCGCTACGCTCTCCCAAAAGTGCAGTCCAACCGATGGCGATACGCAATTGTGGGAGGAACGCCTCCGTTATCTCCTTGATTACGCCCAGATATTCGACGATGCAAGCGAATGGTTTGACGACCGCGAAACAGACGCAATTGTTAAAACAATCTCGGAACTCAAAATACTCGACCCAGCGGTTGGTTCCGGGGCATTCCCAATGGGCATACTGCATAAACTGACACTTGCCCTTAAACGACTTGACATGGACAATAGTCGATGGGAACAATTACAGAAGGATCTTGCTGGAAAACGAGCAGCAGAGGCTTTTAACACTCAAAACCAGCAGGAACGTGATGCTAAATTAACCGAAATCAGCGATATTTTTGAGCGTTACCGTGATTCGGATTTTGGACGAAAGTTATATCTGATCCAAAATAGCATTTTCGGTGTGGATATCGAACCTATAGCGTGCCAAATTGCGAAACTGCGTTTTTTCATTTCACTTGCAATTGAGCAGAAAACCGATAGAGATGCTAATAATTTCGGTATAAAGCCGTTGCCGAATCTGGAAACGCGCTTTATCGCAGCGGATGCCTTAGTAGGTTTAGAGATAGCAGAAACAAGGGAATTATTTCAAGAGGATACTGTGCAGCAATTGCTTGAAGAGGTTGAGTCGATTCGAGAAAAGTATTTTCTCACAAATAATCGACAGCAAAAACTTGACCTCGAGGATCAAGAAGACAAATATCGCGAACGCTTGAAAACACAATTAGAAGTCTTGAGAACAAAATGGATAGAGAAAGAGCAACAAGAAATAGAACGAAAAATTGCGCAGTTCCCCAATCTCAAACAGAGTAAGGAATTGCGGGAAGAAGAGGAGGAAAAGTATAAGAGACGTAAGGCAAAATTTGATGTCGGTTTTGAAGATGCTCGCAAGATTGCCAATTGGAAACCTTACGACCAAAATGCAACATCAGAATGGTTTGATCCGGAATGGATGTTTAGGTTCACAGACGGATTTGATGTGGTAATTGGTAATCCTCCTTATGTTGAGTCTAGGAACAGTCTGCTTACAGATGAACAAAAAGTAGCCTATGGAAAACAAGTTGTTTCTGATTGGAAAGAATCTTTGCCACGTGGAAGTGACCTGTTAATCTACTTTTACGCCCGTTCTCCCAAGTTTTTGAATAAGTCTGGTAATGGGTGCTTTATTACACAAAACGCTTGGCTTAATACGGATTATGGACACAAGTTTCAGCAATTTTCACTCAACAAATTTTCATTTTTGAAAATTATTGATAGTAGTAGCAAATTTTTCTCCGATAGTGAGAGTCAGAATATAAATACTATTATCACTCTTTTTACCAAAAGATTAGTGGAGGAGATGGAGTATGGTATCGTTGATGCTAACCTAATTATTAGAGACAAGAAAGTGATTAGATCAAACCAATTGATGAAGTGGGGGCACATCTTCTCAATGCCCGAATTTTATAGAGAAATACTAGGAAAGATGACCTCAAAATTAAGTATAAGCGGCAAGATTTCTTTTGGACAGGGATTGAATTTTCCTTTAAGCCAATTAAGCGATGATGAGTCCGACTTACCTGTGATTGTTAAAAGTGCACAATTTGTTGCTATTTCTGCTGAGAAAAGGACAAGAGTTGTATTAGGAAAGAGAAGGAAAGATAAGGTCCCAGCGTTGGTTATGCCTCGCGGAATAGGTGCGCGTCATTACTGTACTTTTAACTCGTGTCGGGCGTTTTCCTATAGTCACGTAGAACTGTATCTACCAGAAGACCTTTGGAATTCCGATATGCACTATTGCTTATGGATCTACCTAAATTCTTCTTTTGTCTGGTTGTTCAGAGAAATTACTGGCAGGAAAAATCTCGGTGGTGGTTTATTGAAAGCAGAAGCGACCGATATGAAAATGTTACCAGTCAATTTTAATTTTGACTTCGCGCAGGAAGCAAAACAGGTGTTTAACACACTCAAAGATAGAGAACCATTGCCTGTCTCAAAAGAAATTTACACAGACGAACACTCGCTCATAGACGATATAGTCGCCGATTATTTTGGCTTCCAAGATAGACTAGAAGACATCAGAAACACCTTGATTGAACAAGTAAATTTCCGTCTATCAAGGGCAAAATCTTCAAAATGAGATTGATAAACTGGTGTATGAATTGTATAATTTAACGAAAAATGAGATTGCAATTGTGGAGGGAAAAGAGTGAATAAATGGCTAAAGATTTTCATTACCTATGCACATAAAAATTCAGAAGCAAAGGATAAATTGAAAACCTACCTTGCTGTCCTGAAGCAAAACGGATTAATTGATGTCTGGCACGACAACGAAATTCTACCGGGTGATAAATGGCGGGATGCGATTTTCAACAATCTTGCCGATTCAGATATTCTACTCTACCTTACTTGTCCGTATAGTCTTGCTTCCGAAAATTGCAATAAAGAGTTGACTGCTGCCTTAAATCCAAACATAAGGGTGATTCCGATTATCCTTGAACACTGCGATTGGCAAAATCATCAACTTAGCGACTTTCAAGCTCTTCCCGAAAAAGGCAAGCCAATTTACGATATTAGCGAATGGAACCCTGAGAGTAAAGGGTGGATGAGTGTGGTAGAGGGCATCCGAAAGATTGTAAACGAAATGCAATCTCAAGCAAAGCCCTCACCCAGTGTAACACCCGAGGAAATAGAAACACTTGCTTTCTTGGCATTCCACCGAGGGAACTTCATGATGATTTTGGGTCAAATAGACGAAGCGTTAAAAGCTTACTCGCGGGCAATTGAACTCAGTCCCAATAATGCCGCAGCATATACCAATCGCGGTGTTGCCTACGGTGAAAAAGGTGAATTTGGCCTTGCAATCAAAGACTATTTCTCAGCACTTAAAATCAATCCAGATTTTGCTAATGCCTATAACAATCGCGGTTATACTTACGTTGAAAAAGGCGAGATTGAACGCGCAATCAAAGATCTTGACAAAGCTATACAACTCAAACGAGACTTTCCCCACGCCTATAATAACCGAGGCTATGCTTATAGTGAAAAAGACGAGATCGACAAGGCTATTCAAGATTTTAACAAAGCCATAGAACTTGATCAAGATTTTGCTGAAGCCTATAGTAATCGTGGTGCTGCCTACAACAAAAAAGGTGAGGCAGATCGTGCTATTGAGGATTTAAACATAGCAATTCGTCTCAAGGATGACTACGTCCAAGCTTACTACAATCGTGCCGGAGCTTACTGTAACAAAGGTGAGTACAACCTTGCAATAAGAGATTGTGATGCAGCAATAAAATTGGACAAAGAATGTGCTGAAGCCTACAATCAACGAGGCAATGTTTACGTTGGAAGGAGAGAATATAACCGCGCAATTGATGATTATGATGTGGCTATTCAACTTAAAAAAAATTATCCTACAGCTTATTACAATCGAGGTATTGCATACACTAATATAGGTAATTTTGAGGCTGCTATCAAAGATTTCAAAAGTGCAACCCAATTCAAAACTGATTATGCTGAAGCTTATTATAATCTTGGTAGAGCCCGCTTTGAAGTGGGCTCTGTTGATCTTGCTATCCAAGACTATACTAAAGCTATTGAGATCGATAATGATTTGGCAAAAGCGTATAAAAATCGAGGGATTGCTTCCCTCTTTATTGGAAAAGCGGACTTAGCTGTTCCTGACTTTAGCAAAGTTATACAACTTTGGCCTAATGATGCCATCACCTATTACATACGTGCGACACAAATTTGGTTACACCAAAACGAATGGGAAAAAGCCAAAGCAGATTTAACGGTTAGCATATCTTTGGGATTAGACATTTCTGCATTATTTAATCGAGATTTTGGTGGCGTTGACAACTTTGAGCAGATGATGAATATTCGGTTACGAGCAGACATCGCCGCCCTGCTAACACCCCCGCAGGCATAGCATAAAACAAAAAACTATCCTCTTAGCAGATAACTTGATGTTACAAATTCCCAATCCGCGAAATCTGTGTAATCCGCGAAAATCCGCGATTCTGACGAACCTACAACGCAGCCCTCCGAAGTTGTTCCCTTCAAGCCGTGTAATCAACTATTGATACTGTTTTGTGAAAGAAGATTTTGGATGTGCGAAGGACAAAATCCGCGAAATCTGCGGTATCCACGATAATTTGCGATTCTGACAATAGAGAAATCCATTATCTTCACAAAACCACGCATCTCAATCCCACCAATTAGAAAAACCTATTCAAAACCGTTGATAACCGACGCAAGTTGTGGTATACTTCCTTAACTATTTGTAGGAAGAGGTGAATACCATGAACGACTATAAAGACATTATTACGATTGAACCGGGTAAACGCAGCGGACAGCCGTGTATTCGGGGAATGCGGATTACCGTTTACGATGTCTTTGAATACCTGGCATCAGGTATGACAGTCGCGGAAGTGCTTCACGATTTTCCTGAGTTAACCGAGACAGATATTCGTGCCTGTTTTGCTTACGCTGCGGACAAGGAAAAATCGCAGGTAGTCGTTTATACAGATGAAACTTCTATTCGATCAGAACTTATTCGATCAACTGGTGACGCTGCTGGCGGACTTGTTTCCTAATTCTACCCATGTCAAAATGATAGGGTTAAATACGGCAACGGACACCGAGTTATGGGATTACGCTTGTAACAACGACTATCTCATCGCTCCTGACGACAAGGAGGTATCATGAAAAACGTTGAACTTAAACAACAAGCGATTGATTATATTGAGCAACTTTCGACTGAAAAGCTCGAGGCTGCTCTTAACTATCTCGCTGCTCTTCAGAATTCTGATCTTTGGGAAGCCGAAGAGGAGTCGGAAAAACGAAAAAGTTCGGATAAGGCGGCTCCACTCCTTGCCTTGGCAGGGACGTTGGAATGTGAGGAAGAAAACATCAGTGATCGCCACGATGAGTTGATCGGTGATGGGTTACTGGCAGAACTATGGGGGCGTGCGGATGAATGAGGTCTTTGCAGATACCTCTGGATGGGCTTCTTTCTTTCGAGAGCAAGAACGCCATCATGTGAGGGCTGTCGCCTTAATGACACAATGGCAAGAAGAAAATCGGCAGGTTGTCACGACAAATTATGTGATGGGTGAGCTCATTGCCCTTTGTGAGCGTTTGCGTGTGCCGCGTTCGAGGAGTGTTTCTTATATCCAGAGCATTCGCGCCGAGACTCAGATCGAAATCGTACATATAGACGAGCAACTTGATGTCCGAGCCTGGGAGTTACTGGAAAACAGATTGGATAAGACGTGGAGCCTGGTTGACTGTGCGAGTTTTGTTGTCATGGAACAGCGGGGCTTGACGGATGCGCTAACGACGGATCATCACTTTGAGCAGGCTGGCTTTGTCCGGCTTCTATTCTGATTTGAAATAAGATTGTCCCACTTTCTGTGTGTAATTTTCAAACTGAAAATCCTATAGTTACAAAAAAGGTGGAAATCTGTTTTCGCCGATTCTGAGAGAAAAAACCACATGACCCAGTAGATAGAAAAAATATATAAGCACAGTACTTTATACAGAAAATTCACGCTGGCTCACTGCTATCTCCGCCACCTTCCACAGAAACAACCTCCGCATCCTCCATGAGTTCCTCAGTCCCCTCACCGAGTGCCTTCGGTTTTCCAGAAGCCTTCAGCGCACCTGCCAACTGCTCCAAAACTGAGATGAGTGCACCCGTGTCACCACTGATCGCAAGCTGTTCAGGCGCGTCCAGTGCAAGCGTCAACCGCTCCAGAACCGCCACAAGCTGCGGAGCAGACAAATTCGCAGATGCCTGCGTTTCAACCGCCGAAACTTTCTGTAGCCTCTCAATCGTTTTCATCAACGAATCCGTCAACATTTGAAAATCTTTCACATCATAATCATCATTTTCTAACTTAGAGTTAATTAGATCCACATGTTTCGCTAACACCGCAACCTGTTCCCCCGGAGATGTTAGCGGAATATCCCGCATCATCTGTTTATATGAATCCCGCGCCTCGCGCCACACCACACCATACTTCCTCTCAGGCCACCGAGCTGTCCCCGGCTTTAAATACGCCATACGGTGAACCAGTTCTTTACGCAGAGACTTCACATCCAACGCATCATCCTCAGCTAACCGGCCCATCGCAGCGTCCTCCTTAATTAATCCCGAAACCGCATCAGCAGTAGATATGCCTCGCGCATGACAACGCACCACAAATTTTCGATGCTCATCAGTTATAAAAAGCGAGAGATTCCCCCACAAAACCTCTCTAATAGTTGCTCTAATTTGAAGTAAACTTCTGCCGTGTATATTCGCAAAATCGTCATCAATAGATAGGTTTACACCCTCCGCCGCATAACGCTGCACGCGCGCTATAAACGCTTGGACATACTCGCGACCTTCCAATCTACCGCCCAACTTTTGTAAATCCGATACCAGTTCAGATTCCTCTTCCGGAATGTTAGTCATCGACCTCTCAAACTCTCCATACAGCGCGTCCCGCAGTGTAATTTTAACCGTCTTGTTTGCCACAGATCTTCTCCTCCTATTTTTCTGAGTACTCTGAAATTTTCAGAGTACAGTTCTGAATAAAGATACCACAAAACACACACAACATCAGTCGTGGCGTGTGTTCTCAACGTCCCTTCACAGTCCTATAATTTCCCAGTTTACTCTGAAATACTCTGAAATTTTTGAACGTGTTTCAAAAAACATCTTATACTTCTCATTAAAATATAATCAAAAAATAACGAAAATTATATTAAGTATACCATCAAAAAACCTTAATTGCAAATAACCCTACCCAAAAAATCAAAAATCCTTGAAAAAAAATCAAAGGATATGAGATAATACATAGTGGAATCAAAATATCCTTGTAGGGCGAAGCTTGCAAGCCCATATTAAACAGCAAAGGAGAAATCATATAAAATGCCACTTGGTAGAAAAATACGTTATGGTATGGTAGGGGGTGGACCGGATGCGTTTATAGGTGCAGTCCATCGTAAAGCCGCAGCACTTGACGGAGAAATAGACCTCGTCGCCGGTGCGTTCTCATCATCAGCCGAAAAATCTCGGCAGCAAGGTGCTGAACTCTTCCTTGACGCAAATCGGGTTTATGGCTCTTATAAAGAAATGGCAGAGAAAGAGAGTCAACTCCCGGAAGGCGAACGTATTGATTTCGTCTCAATCGTAACCCCGAATCACGTCCATTTCGATGTCGCTAAAACCTTTATTGAAGCCGGGTTTCACGTCGTCTGCGATAAGCCGATGACAACGACGGTTGCCGATGCAGAAGCACTCTGCAGCCTCGTTCGCGAGCACGATATCATCTTCGCACTCACACACAATTACACAGGCTACCCAATGGTGAAACAGGCACGTGAACTCGTGAAAGCAGGTAAACTCGGAACACTTCGCAAAATCGTCGTAGAATACCCGCAAGGTTGGCTCGCCACGTTCTTGGAGGACGAAGGCGCGAAACAAGCCGTCTGGCGTACAGATCCCAAGCAAGCAGGTGCATCTTCGTGTATCGGAGACATCGGCTCCCACGCAGAAAACTTGGCACACTACATCACAGGACTCGACATCGAAGAGATATGTGCCGATATGACCACATTTGTAGAGGGTCGTCTGTTAGAAGATGATGGAAATTTGTTGGTGCATTATGAAAACGGTGTTCGCGGCGTGCTTTATGCCTCGCAAATCTCGGTAGGTGAGGAGAACAACTTACGTATCCGTGTCTACGGCACCGACGCTTCGTTAGAATGGCATCAGGAGAACCCGAATTATCTCTATGTTCGTTTCCCGGACGGTCCCGAACAGGTTTACAAACGCGGGAACGACTACTTAGCAGAGGTAGTTCAGCACAATTCACGGATCCCCTTTGGACATCCTGAAGCGTTTATTGAGGCATTCGCCAATATCTACGTGAACGCTGCACGCACAATGTCGGCAAAAATCGCCGGTGAAACTCCGGACGAATTCGACACAGATTTTCCAACCGTTCAAGACGGTGCACGCGGGGTGCATTTTATCAACGCTGCTGTAGAGAGCGGTAAACAGCGGGCATGGATCGACGCAAGCTACACACCTCCAGCGTAATAGTTGTCAGTACACAGAATCAACGGTATGAATGCCTGTTGGCATTCACCGGCTACGCAATGCTTTCAGTTGTCAAAGGAGAGATATTATGGCAAGACCTGTAACACTCTTTACAGGGCAATGGGCAGATTTAACATTAGAAGAATTAGCAGAAAAAGCGAGTGGATGGGGCTATGACGGCTTAGAGCTCGCCTGTTGGGGCGACCATTTTGAAGTCGATAAAGCACTTTCAGACGATAGTTACTGTCAAGGCAGACACGATCTACTCGCGAAGCACGGTCTGAAAGTTTGGTCGATTAGCAACCACCTTGTTGGGCAAGCCGTCTGTGATAATATTGACAGCCGACATCAGGGCATTTTGTCAGAAGCAATTTGGGGCGACGGGGATCCCGCAGGCGTCCAAGAACGTGCAGCTGAAGAGATGAAGAACACAGCGCGCGCTGCTGCGAAACTCGGCGTGAGTGTTGTCAACGGCTTCACGGGTAGCTCTATATGGCACCTCCTCTACTCTTTCCCACCGAATGACCCCGCACAAATCGACGCAGGTTTTGAGGATTTTGCGAATCGGTGGAATCCAATTTTTGATGTCTTTGATGAAGTCGGCGTCAAGTTCGGTCTTGAAGTTCACCCCACTGAAATCGCCTTTGACATCGTCACTGCGGAACGCGCAATCGAGGCGGTCAACGGTAGGGAAGCGTTCGGATTCAACTACGATCCGAGTCATCTGGGGTATCAAGGCGTTGACTACGTTGCTTTCCTCGAAAGGTTAAGTCATCGGATTTATCACGTCCACATGAAGGACGTCTGGTGGGCGGATACACCAAGGTTATCAGGTGTGTTCGGTGGTCACCTGAACTTTGGCGATGCCCGAAGGAACTGGGACTTCCGATCCATTGGTCGTGGAAACGTCAATTTTGAAGAGATTATTCGCGCCCTGAACCACATGGAATACGACGGTCCGCTCTCCATTGAGTGGGAAGACAGTGGCATGGACCGGGAGCACGGCGCTCGTGAGTCTTGTGCTGCTGTTAAGGGCTACGATTTTGAACCGTCAGCAGTGGCTTTTGATGCTGCATTTGAAGAATAAGTAGTTCAAATATTGTTTCGGCGGGTCCCAGTGCCCGCCGATCCTATAGGAACATACCCATGGCGAAAGGCACCGTTCATCCTCCTGAATCCCGAAGCTTTTACGATCGGCACACGGGAACACACATTCGACAGGTGACGACTGCGTCTGCACTGCACCACCATCCGTTCTTTATCATTCCAGCTTATGATAATGCGATGGAGCAGGTGATTTTTATCTCATACCGAACCGGAACAGCACAGATATTTGCCGAAGAGCGTGCCACAGGCGAACTCCGTCAATTGACAGACAGACCGGATATCAGTGAATGGTCGGTGCATCCCGGACGCAATGGCAAAGCGGTCTTTTTCACGGCGGGGACGAGTGGTTGGAAACTCGATCTGGAGACGCTTGAGGAGCAGGAACTCGTTGATTTCGCCGCAACGACGATGCAAGAAGAAGGCATGGTTTACGCCGCTATGGGGACAACCTCCATCAGCCACGATGACAAGTGGTGGGCGGTTAGATTTAGCATCGGCAAGGAATCCGCACTCGCTATTGTAGACACAGACACCGGTAAGCATGATATTATCTTACACAGAGACAGCATCGGACACCTCCAATTCTGTCCTGATGACGCTAACCTACTCTATTACGCAGGTCCCCTCACCGACCGGGTGTGGGTCATTCACCGCGATGGAAGCAGGAATCGTCGCCTTTACTCACAAAACACCGAAAAGAAAGAATGGATTACCCACGAAACATGGATTCCGGGGACACGCGAACTCGCTTTTGTTGACTGGCCCCATGGCGTCCGATGCGTCAACGTTGACACAGGTATGGAACGACAGGTAACGACAGTCAACGCCTGGCATGCCATTAGCAATCATACTGGAACCTGCATGGTAGCGGACACGAACTTCCCTGATATCGGTATCCAAATTTTTGATCCGCGTGACAGTGTTGGCAAACCACAAACCTTATGCTATCCGTCCGCTTCATCTATCGGTGAACACTGGAATGGACCTTTCCCGTATGCTGCGGGTCCAATTCCGGTTTACGCCCCTCAGCATACACACCCTCATCCATCTTTCAGTCCGGACGGACAACACGTTGTATTTACATCAGACCGAAGTGGGTACGCCCAAATCTACGAGGCAACCCTTCGTGACAAATAAAGAAAAATATAAGAAAATAGACTATTATAGTGAATTATATAAATAAGTTGACACGTTTTCTGTAGGAGGGAACTCCGATTCCCGACTACAACCGGTCGCGATTCGGAGATCGTTCCTACAGTATATGAAGCGTTGTGAAAAATAATAAAACTATTACCTAACTAGCACAAGTCATATAGTATAAGTTGTCAGTAGCAAAAAGAAACCGCATTGAAACGAACTCTCTCTTCATGAAAACTGAAACCGATAACTGACAACCATCAAAAAAGGAGAAAAAAATGCCAGTTGTCATTCCTCGCCTCATCGTTGAGGTGTTCCAACATACAAATTTCCGAGGCAGAATGGGGTATGTTGTAGAGCCTGTTCACTTTACAAGAGACATCGGTTTTCAGGACAATATATCCTCTGTTCGTGTCTATAAAGGTCCAAACTTCTCTTCAAACCCGAACTATAAAGTTATCTTTTACCAACATCGTAACTTTCGTGGTCAAAAATTAGCACTCGGTCCTGGATTTTACCCGAATTTGCACGATGTCGCTTACAACTTCGCTGACAGAATCTCATCGATTAACTTCGGTTCCACGTTAGAGGTGGTCGGACCGGAGTGGGGCACGGTTCCCGTGATTGTAGACTGCTATGAACATGTCAACTTTCGCGGCAGGAAAATTACGATTCTGCGCGATATCGCTAATCTACGGGATGCGCAAGGTGGCACCTGGTTCGAAGACCGTATTTCGTCGATTCGTATTTTCAAGGGACCCGATTTCCCACCAGACGGTGCAGAAATCGTCTTTTATGAACACCCCGACTTTGAAGGCGCACCCTTAGCGATCCGCATGGAACCGTCGGAATATAAAAAGGAGTTACCGAATCTCCATCTATTACCTCAGAACTTCGGGGATTCCATCTCTGCTGTGAAGATTGAAGGGTGGGCATCCTCTGGCGAATTCACAGAATTGGTATTTGAAGATGAATTTATTGGAAATCGCATGCGTCCAGAATGGCGATGGGACGATCCGAAAGGTGGTGGCTCATGGGCAGAACGGCAAGGTTATCTGGAGATGCGAACTGAACCTGGGCAAGATCTCTGGCACGGTGGAGATGGGAACAGTGGCGATATGAGCGCCCCACGCCTCCTCATGGAAGTGCCTGGAGACTTCGCTGTTGAAACCCGCATGCGGATCTCGCCACAACTAAAAGAACACGGTGGTATACTAATATGGAAAAATCCAAATAGATTCCTCCGTTTGGAGAAAACCTCTGGACCACATGCTTTCAGAGGTGATGTTCGATTTGAACGTCACGTCAACCGTACGCTGCATCTGCGTGGACGGAGCAGGGGACTCAGAGATGTCCGAGAACTCTTCTTACGCGTAGAACGTCGCGGCAACCAATTTTCCGCTTTCGCGAGTAGCGACGGCATTCAATGGAAAAGCTGCGGACAAACGAATGTAGGTATGGGAAATTCAGTAAATGTTGGACTACACGCGTTATGTCCGGGGAATATCCCTCCAACACTCACCCGCTTCGATTTCTTTCGAGTCTCTAAACGTAGAAGTGAAGTTGGCGAATACCGCCCCATGACTGGTGAGCGTCCTGGACAAATTTCCGATGCTGAGCGTGAACGTCGAAGAGCCGGTCGGAGGGAACGGGCAATACGAGATATGTATTAATAGTTACCAGTTGTTAGTGCGGTTTACGCGCCAACAACTATTAAAACGCAAGTTGCCATCTTTGTAGCACTGGAAAGACTTTGTGCAAGGTGGGCACGCAAACTAATAGTTTGCGGTACAAAACAGCGCGGATTATCAGCGAATTTCAATGGAAAACGGTGTCTGCATACCTAAAATCTTATAAGTAGCAACTCGGGTTATTAAAGGAGGGTATCATGTTTAAAAAAGAGCGCGTCTGTCGTCAGAAAGCATCTTACTTGAACAATCCACTATTTGTAACAATAACCTTCTTCCTTCTTGCATTCCTCGTATGGACCGGCCAGCCTGCCGATGCAATTATCGGTGCAGTCGAAGACGGTTTAATCGCCTACTGGACATTTGACAAAGACACAGTAAAAATTAAAACAGAGGCGGTAGATCTTTTGTCAGGATTAGCTGCTGTTGTCCACGGGGACCCGGAACTCGCACCCGCCGGCGATTGCAAGGTCGGCGAGTGTATTCTTTTCGATGGGAGTGTCGACCGATTTCTCGTTGAAGATTCAAAGCCACCGACAATTGATCGTGATTGGGACGAGATTACCCTTGAGTGCTGGGCTTTTATCAACGCGTTAGATGATAGCTGGAACCGGATTATTTCGCTTGACGACATGCCAACGAACAGTGCGGTAGCCAGCCTGTATTACGATGACGATGATAACCAACACGGTTTTTTTGTTCGGGCTGGTGGTAAATCGACTGTGGCAGCACAAGATAACGTACTGGAGGACATACCAATCGAGGAGTGGTTGCACCTTACCGGTACATACGATGGTGAAACGGTTCATTATTACGTAAATGGGAAATTAGAGAAAAAGTACGCCATGAAGGGTGGGAAAATCTCAAAGGGCGGACTGCTTCTCGGCATCGGGGACCGTTCGGATGGATGCGACTGCGATACAATTCAGGGATATATTGATGAATTCCGTATCTATGATCGAGTCCTGAGTTCAGCAGAGGTGCAAAATAATATGAAGGCAACTGGGCTTGATGTGAGTCCTTCCGCAGATCATCTGAGCGTTACATGGGGACATATAAAGGCAAGAAGACGTTAGGGTAACCTAACCGAACCGCAAGGAAAACGCTGAATAGGGATTAGCACACACGCGTAAGTCCAAGCATCGTGCCGGACTGGATATACGGAAAAGATCGTTCACGTAAAACCAGTCTTATCGAACCGCAAGGAAAATTAAAAATATGGAAACAATTGGAGTTGGCGTTATCGGGTGTGGAGGTATGGGTAGAAGCCTCGCTACGAGTGCACACGCCGTTGAAGACGTAGAGGTTATCTGTGTCAGTGATGTGCAAGAAGCGTTGGCGGAAAAACTTGCCGCAGACCTTGACACATCTCACACACAGAACTACCACGAACTACTTGCCAATGATCAAATTCGTGCGGTGCTGATAGCGTCGCCACCGTTTATGCATTCGCAGATGGCTGTCGATGCTGCGAACGCAGGAAAACACGTTTTTTCCGAGAAACCGATGGCACCAACGCTGGAGGCTTGTGATGCAATGATTACCGCTGCAGAAGAAAACGATGTCAAACTCACCATCGGTTTGGTGTGTCGCTACCACGCGACGCATTCCAAAGTCCGTGAGATTGTGCAGAGCGGTGAACTCGGCGCGCCTGCCTGTATGATGGTGCATCGCATCGGTGGTCCGTGGAGTAGCGGATATAGTCACACGCCATGGCGATTAGAACGCGCAAAGTCTGGTGGAACTCTCATGGAAATCAACGCCCACGAAATCGACTTTATGCGCTGGACGTGTGGTGATGTCGCCTCTGTCTATGCCGCCGGTGGGCAATACGGACCAGATAAGAGCGACTATCCTGATGTCGTGCTTGCCTCGTTGCAGTTCCAGAATGGGGCAGTCGGTTTGCTCCACTCCAGCCATGTTTCAGCTGTTGGTGGATACGGTGGACGTGTCGATTGCGAAGGCGGATCCATCTACTTTCCACAGATTTGGGGTGGCGATGCGACTATCCAGATTAAACCTTTTGAGGGTGAAGGACGGCAGCTTAAAATTTCAGAGATTGAAGTTCCATCGCCAGTTCAAGAGGAAATTCGTGTCTTTGTGGATGCGATTCGCAACGACACACTTCCACCGATCACAGGATTAGACGGGCGCGCCGCAGTCGAAATCGCATTAGCTGCATATCAATCCGTTGAGAGCGGACAACCCGTGTCGTTACCCTTATAATTACCCAAGTTGCTACTCACAAGATTTTAGGAAACCTGCAGCTCCCGTTGTTCAGTGAAAGTAATTGATTCTCCACAGGATTTTGTAGCGCAAACTTTTAGTTTGCGTCCTGAGAGGCACAATCTAAAGGAAAAGTAAAAATATGAAAATTTCAGTCTGGGATGGTGGACTTTCAGATAGCTACCTTAAACAGGTTACACAACTCGGTGCCGACTGCATCGACTTTGGCGGCGGTAACGCTTTCCCCGGAGTTGATGAACAAGGTTATCCCGATTTAGATGAGGTTCTGAAAATCAAAAAACGGATACGCGCTTGGGGTCTCGACATCAACCGGGTGACGCTTCCGAATATCACAGAGCAGTTCATGCAGGGACAACCGGGTGGAGAAAAAGAACTGGAGAATACATGCAATGCGCTCCGAGTCTTCGCTGAAGCGGGGGTGCCTATCGCACGTCAGCGGTTCTGGGGAGATACGTTCGACTATCTCATGACCCGCTACTCCTCGGTCCATAGAGGTGGCTATACCTCCCGCGGTGAAAGCCGTGCTGCTACCAAAAACCCACCGCCCACACCCTCGATGGAAGCACTCGACGAATGGTGGAAACGGTTTAGCGAAATCTACGGTGCACTCGTTCCTATCGCCGATGAGTGCAACATCAAACTCGCTATCCATCCATCAGATGTACCGAATCCGGACACACCATTGGGCGGTCTCGGTTTCCATCGTGTCATTGACGCTTTCCCCAGCAGAAACGTCGGCTATCTTTATTGCTGTGGCACGCGTGCTGAAGCCGGGGGTAGCGCTATTGTTCTCGACGAACTCAACAACTACGGACGCAAAGGACGCATTTTCATGGTGCATCTACGAAACGTGCGCGGCAGCCTTGCAACAGCCGGAGCGTTTGAGGAAGTTCTCCTTGATGACGGTGATATGAACGTCTTTAAGATCATCCAAGAACTGCAAAAAGTCGGATTTGACGGCTGTATTAATGCCGATCATATTCCGAGATTAGAAGGTGATGTTGGGTTAGCCTACTCCGTCGGCTACATCAAGGCGCTCTTCGCGGCATTGGTAGCATAACCTCACGTGCTTGTGTACACTATAGAAGCCCTTACCCCTCAGCATCAGGACGAGTGGGATGCTATTATCCAACAATGTCCAAATACGACTGCTTTCCAAAGTCTTGCGTGGCGAGATGCCTTAGCGGGTGCATTCAAACAACTCACTCCCGTCTACTTACTGATTAAGGAAGAAGACGCAGTGGTGGGTGGACTGCCAGCGTTCGTATTTCAACCGATACCGGGTATCCGACTATGGCACTCAATGCCGTGGAACCTATCCGGCGGTATCCATCTTATGGATTTCGTAGGGGCGAGGTCGCCTCGCCCGATCTCGGATTCAGTCGTAAAGTCAATTGAAACCACAGCAGTAGAGAAGGGATGGTGCGAGATCCACTGGACGCTAACGCCAGAGCATACCGCAACCTATGGCGATTTTTTCACCAAGACAGGCTACGCACGCACAAACCACTTCACTCATTTCCTGAGAACGAGCGAGGACGTTGATACCCTCTGGCACGCTTACAACAAACGGGTGAGAGGGGCAGTTCGGAAGGCGGAAAAATCTGGAGTCGAGGTTACGGACACCAACAGTGAAACGGCATTATCCACTTTCTACGATATGTACCTCCTGACTGTGAAACGTTTAGGAGGTACACCGAAGCCGCGCTCGCTCATGCAAACACTTCTACAAAAAAAAGTCGCCAAACTCGCCATCGCCACGTACCGTGGGACGATTATCGCTGGACTGCTGTATTTGTACTTCAATCGAACTGTGACATTGTGGTGCGAGGCATCTGTGCCTGCATTTTTGAAATACCGCCCGAACAACGCCATCTTTCACCATATCATCAGACAGGCGTGCCGTGAAAAATACGAATGGATAGATTTCGGGGCATCGCCACCAGAGAATACAGGGTTAATCGCACACAAGGAACAGTACCGTGCCGTTCGGACAGACTTCTCCAGTTACACAAAGGTAATTTCACCACTGAAACGGGGATTATGGACCCAGAGTGAGGGTGCCCTTCGTCAGATTTACACGTGGATGCAAAGGTAACAGTCAAATCTAATATAGGTTGGGTTAAACGGATATGAAAAAACGCCGAATGTTAAAAGAATGCCAGTGAAACCCAACATCTCAGCTGTGGAAGAAGTCTTCATATAAGACAAATAGGACAAAGTATGGAACGCAAACCCAATTTAATTTTTATTTTCGGTGACCAGCACCGCCAATGCGATGTTGGATGCGCAGGAAACCCGCAAGTGCAGACCCCTGCGATGGATACGCTCGCGAGAGAGGGGATGTTCTTTCCGAACACCTTCACCAACGTCCCAATATGTGTACCTGCACGCGGATGCCTGATGACAGGTAAATACCCTTTAAACCACAAAGCCGTCTCCAATGACCTGCCACTTCCCTTAACTGAAACCGGTATCGCTGAGATCTTCAAAGACGCTGGCTACGCAACGGGTTATATCGGCAAGTGGCATCTCGGTGGTATGCCCAGAGATAAGTTTATTACGCCTGAGATGCGGTTCGGTTTTGATGATTGGATCGGGTGGAACTGTCACCACGACTATTTCAACGCCCCGTACCACGACTCCGACGGAAACCACATACAAATTGACGGTTATGAACCAGAGTTTCAGACAGACCAAGCGATTCAATACTGTCAAGACCATGTTGATGAACCCTTCTGTCTCTACATGAGTTGGGGACCGCCACATAACCCTTATGAGCATGTGCCAGAACGCTACAAAGCGATGTACCCACCAGAAGATATCCTGTTACGCCCTAATGCAATAGACACACCGGCGACGCGGGAAGATATTTCCGGTTACTACGCGCATATCACTGCGCTTGATGAAAACCTTGGACGTCTGATGGCTGCCCTCGACGAAATGGGGATCGCTGAAAACACTATCCTCGTTTACACGTCTGACCATGGCGATATGCTCGGTAGCCATGGGCATGTCAGAAAAGAACGTCCATGGGAGGAATCTGCTCGCATTCCGTTCATGATTCGCTGGCCTCAACAGATCCCCGCAGGCGTTACCCGTGATACCTTGCTCAGCCTCGTCGATTTCATGCCGTCAATGTTGTCTCTATGTGATCTATCGATTCCAGATGGCGTCGAAGGTATTGACCTTTCGGATGCAATGCTCGGCAAGGCAATTGATGAACCTCAATCTGTCCTACTTGAAGTCCCCTTGCACGGCAGTGAAGGTTTTAACTTCGGCATTCGCGAATGGCGCGGCGTTCGCACACACCGTTACACCTACGCACGCCATTACGACGGAACGGGATGGCTCCTTTACGACAACGACAACGACCCGTATCAACTGAACAATCTCATTGATGATGCTGACTCCCAAGACCTCCGCGCCGAACTCGAAGCAGAACTCCAACGGTGGCTCACCCAAATAAACGATCCCTGTCTATCCGGACTGGAGCATATTCGACAACTCGGTTTATCGGAGTTATGGAACATCAGTGAGCAACGATTTGGTGGGAAAAACCCACGCTGGGCATAATTTTTAATGATGACCGTAGTGAAGAATGAGAATACGTCTACCGTTCCCAAAATATCTATGTCCTTTATGCTTTACCACAAAGCTAACATAGGAGATACCACCCTATGACTGATGAAGAAAAATTTCGATTTGACTTAACCGGATTCCTCGTTCGTCCTGCGATTCTTGAACGCGACGAAGTAGAGGCGATTGTTGATCAGATCGATCGGATACATCACAACAAAGAATCCTTACCGCCAGAACACCGTGCTGTACCGGGTGGTCCCGCAAGCGTCCTGATTGATCACCCTAAAGTCCTTGAGGTCCTACACGAAATCATCGGACCCGATGTCCGGTTAGAGCACTCCTATTCTGTCTGGCGCGAAAAAGGGCAGAGGCACGGTGAACTCCACGGCGGCGGACCGCGACAGGCAGATCCGATCTTCGGATACCGTGCCAACAACGGACAGATCCACGCTGGAATGGTGCGCGTCGTCTTTGAACTGACAGATATTTCCAAAAAGGATGGGGCGACGCATTTTATAGTCGGTAGTCACAAATCCAATTTCCCGATGCATCCCGACCACATGTCGTTAGAGGAGGGGAAGCGGAGCCCGTTCCTGATGACCTACGAATGCCCTGCTGGCAGTGCAATCTTCTTCACGGAAAATCTGTGCCACGCCGGTCCTGTGTGGCAACGGGAGAGACCACGCGTAGCAGTGCTAAACGCCTACGCGCATCTCGCGACCCACTGGCACCGTCTACCGATTCCGCCTGCGGTGCTGTCCGCTTTACCACGTGAAAAGCAGGCGTACTTCCGTGAACCGTGGGTTGCAGATTTCCGTACGCGCCCGGCAACGAGAAATACGATTGAGCGGTTCCTTGACAACGATGAACCGCCCGTTAATACCGATACCAAGCCATAATTTAAAGTTTATGAAGAAGCGAGTACTCATTATCGGTTGGGATTGTGCTGCACCAGAACTTATTTTCGACGCCTTCAAAGACGATATGCCCAATACGCGTCGTTTGATGGAAGAAGGTATCTATGGTGAATTGGAAAGCACGATCCCGCCTATCACTGTGCCAGCATGGATGTGTATGATGACAAGCCGCGACCCTGGTGAACTCGGGGTCTACGGTTTTCGCAATCGTAAAGATTATTCCTACGATGCGATGACCATTGCCAATTCACACACTGTGAAGGTACCTACCCTTTGGGACCTGTTAGGAAAAACGAAAAAGAAATCCGTCGTTTTAGGCGTCCCTCTCACTTATCCTGCCAAGCCGTTTCAGGGATGGATGGTTACCAGTTTTCTCACACCTAATCGCAATTCTCAATGGACATTTCCAAGAAGACTCACGCGTGAGATTGATCAAGCTGCAAGCAATTACATGATTGATATTCCCAATTTTCGGACGGATCGCCGCGCCGAACTGGAGCAACAACTACTCAAGATGACCGCCGAACGCTTTAAACTCGCACGTCATCTGCTGAAAACCAAGGATTGGGACTTCTTTGCGATGGTTGAAATGGGATCTGATCGGCTCCACCATGCCTTTTGGCGGTTTTGGGATGAGACACATCGGAAGTATGAACCGAATTCGTCGTTCTCGGAAACGATGCGAAACTACTACCGCATGCTCGACGCAGAACTCGGAGAAACATTAGCATGCGTTGACGACGACACTACTATAATGGTCGTCTCAGACCACGGGGCAAAACGGATGGATGGGGGCATCTGTGTCAACGAATGGCTCCGGCAACACGGCTATCTGACACTTAAAACCGAACCGCAAGGAATTACACGATGGACAGCAGATTTAGTGGACTGGGAAAAAACAAAAGCGTGGGGAGAAGGCGGATATTACGCGCGAATCTTTATAAACGTTGAAGGTAGAGAACCTCAAGGAATTGTCAGTGCGCAAGATTACGAAAGTATTCGCGATGAATTGAAGGCACGACTCGAAGCGATTGTAGACGAAGAGGGACATAACATTAATACACGGGTATTCAAACCCGAAGAGACCTATCGGGAATGCCGAAACATTCCGCCGGACCTTATCGTCTACTTTGGAGATCTCTTTTGGCGTTCGGTCGGCAGCGTGGGATATAACAGCATCTACACCTACGAGAACGACACCGGTCCCGACGATTGCAACCACGCAGAAATGGGCATTTTCATTCTCAAATCCGCATCCTATTCCTCTGTAGGAGCGACCGCCTGGTCGCGACAAACCGGACAAATGCCTACAAAGCGTATATACGACATTGCCCCAACAGTACTGGACGAATTCGGTATCGACATTCCAAGTACGATGCAAGGCAAACCGATTTAAGCAGGCACTGCGTTAACAATTGCTTTCGAGACAACTTCCGCAGCGAGAATGCCGACAGTATTTACACTGCTTCCAGTGTGTGCTCCTGTGGCGAGTGCGAAGAGCGTATCTCCATCAAACATAGTATGTGCTGGACGCACCGCACGCGCCATCCCATCGTGTGCCATCTCTGCAACCCGATTTACTTCTGCCGAGATGAGTGTAGCGTTTGTCGCTACAACACCGATAGTTGTGTTTGTTCCGGGAACTATATCTGCATCCAAAAGTCGTTCCGTGATGTCTACGAAACCGTCGTTTTCTTTTCCACCTGCAAGAATCTCGCCCCTCTCTGGATGCACAACATTTCCCAATGCATTTACAACGACAATTGCAGCGACAATCAGACCGGAATCGAGGCGGATACCCGCCGAACCTACACCGCCTGGAGAAGATGTAACGCCAGGAGCTTTGCCGACGGTTGCCCCTGTGCCTGCCCCAACAGCACCCATTGTGACCGGTTCATCAGTAGCGTTCAGGCACGCCTGATACCCCATTTGTCGATCAGGACGGACGTTTGCATCGCCAACGCCGAGATCAAAAATAACAGCCGCGGGAACAATCGGAACACGCACAGGACCTGCGGGGAAACCTACGTTCTGTGCTTCAAGGTATTCGACAACACCGCCTGCCGCATCTAATCCGAAGGCACTTCCGCCCGTGAGTAAGACTGCGTGTGCCTTTTGAACTAAGCGTCCGGATCGGAGTGCATCTGTTTCACGTGTGCCGGGTGCAGCACCACGTACATCAACGCCTGCCGTTGCGCCTGCTGGACAAAGGATAACGGTACAACCTGTTCGGGCAGATGAATTCGTGGCGTGTCCTACCTTAATGCCATCAATCGCAGTGAGGGTTTGATTCGTTGATTGCATAGGTTACAAAGTATTTCGGGTTTCTGAAGATTACTATAGCGGATTCTGACCAAATCTGCAAGCGGAAAGCGCTTTCCTACCAAATTGACAAAAAAGAGATGAACTGTTAAAATCAAAGCCATTCATAACACCGAAGTACAAGTAGGGGGAGAGGAACATGGCAAAATTGGCAATCAATGGTGGGGAACCTGTTGTTAAGGGTAGTTTAGGGAAAAGCTGGCCCATTTTCGATGAAACCGAAGAGAACGCACTTTTAGAAACCTTACGAAGCGGGGCATGGAACCGACGCGAGAAAGTCGATGAAGCAGGCGAGAAGTTCGCGACGTTTCAGGATGCAAAATACGGTATTCCACTCGCAAACGGCACTGTGGCGTTACAATGTGCGCTAAAGGCAGCCGGAGTCACTGCAGGCGACGAAGTTATCGTTCCAGCACTCACATTTGTGGCGACAGGAACATCGGCTGTCTGTGTCAACGCCGTGCCAGTGATTGTTGACATTGACCCGCTCACCTACAATATCGCACCTGATGCTATCGAGAAAGCAATTACATCGCGAACGCGAGCGATTATTCCAGTGCATAACGGTGGCTATCCTGCGGATATGGACGCAATGATGGAGATTGCTGAGAGGCACAATCTCAAGGTGATTGAGGATTGTGCACATGCCCACGGTTCCCAATGGCGCGGAAAAGGACTCGGATCAATCGGGCATCTTGGTGCATTCAGCTTTCAGATGGGAAAGACGCTCACTTGTGGCGAAGGCGGGATGGTATTGACAAACGACGAAGCACTTGCAGAAAGAGCAGGACAGTTCGCACAGTTGAATATGCGGATGACAAACTTCCAAGCAACACTCTTATTGAGTCAACTGGAACGGTTTGAGGAACAGATAGAGACGCGTGAACGAAATATAGCCTACCTTGCCAAAGGTATGGAAGCGATCGACGGGCTTCATCCGATTCCGCGCGACGCGCGCGTCACGCGATGGTGTTTCTACTACTGGGATTTCCGATTTGTATCCGAAGAGTTCGGGGGCATTTCACGCGACCGATTTTTGGAAGCACTCCGTGCAGAAGGGGTCTCTGGTGGTGTGGGTGCTCACGGTGAACCCATCTATAATGAAGGTCCTTTTGGTAACCCAGAATTGTTTGAACAACTCGGACTGCCCCGTAAATATCTCGGTGAGCGAGCGATTGACTACAGCACGCTCAATTGTCCGAATGCAGAACGGGTCTATCGGGAAGAGGTCTGTAGTTTCACCCACTCCATGTTTTTGGGTGGCACAGATGACATGCAGTCTATTTTAGATGCGTTCCAGAAGGTTCGGGCAAATGTTAATGAATTGTAGGAGAATAGCAGTCAGCCATCAGTTGTCAGTTGTCAGTTAAAGGGTACGATGATACGCCTAAAACCTCTGGTTACCGACAACTGATAACCATTAACTGAAAGGATTTTTCAAAAAATCCGCACTAATTGTTATTCATAGCCGCGTTTTACATTTGCCCACGTCGTTGAGAGCTTGTCTGCTGGATCAACAGCAAAGGTGCCAGAAATGTTTTGGTTGATCTCTACTTCGGTCAATGCTTTATCATAAGCCCTGACGATCGCGAATGAACCGTTGAAAGTCCGACGACGCTCATCGAAAGAATTAGCACCTATTGAAATGTCATCTATGGGTAAACCCTTGTCGAACTCAAAACCGGCTTGCTTGCTGACTTCCTTACCGTCTTGATAGGCGACAATCGACTTACCGCTCGTCCCGACGACTGCTATCCAGGTCCATTCACCTTGGTTAAGCGTTAGGTTAAGGGGTTGAACCGCCTGCTTACTCCCCTTGGCATGGATAGAGACATCCAACTTCTGACCACCAACAATCCAAAGTCGGATCCCTTGCTTGCCTTCCCTTGGACTGTTCTGAAAACCGGCGAAGTGATGCTCTTCAACAAAAAAGTCACCGTTGCGCTTACAGAGAAACTCTATGGTCCAGTCCTCGAAAAATAGCGGGGTATTGTCTTTTGGAGGACCGCCAAAGGTCTGATGGGAATCATCGGTAGTATAATACTTCACGTTCGGTTGGTTGATACCGAGCGCTGGAATCTTAATAGTGCCTTCTTCGAGATTCGGTGCTTTGTCTGCGGCGGGTAATTCACCGCCTTCGGTGCCGAGATTTTCCCATGCATCCGGGTGAGCAGGGTTGTCAGCAGCATTGAGATAGAGTACAGGATCCGGAACAACACCAGCAAATGCGATCACAGGTGTCAGCACTAAGAAAAATATTGTGGTGCAGATCGAAGTAACAATTTTCATTTACGTCTCCTTCTAAAGTAAATTAAGATTAGGGTAATTTTAATTGATTACCGGACGCGCCTCATGTATTCGTCATGTTTTCCGATCCACGTCCAGACGAAAACCCCTGCATGTTCAAGTGCTAAAGCCCGATATTGTTGGCTAATTCGTGCTGACCAATATCTACCGACTTTCTTGAAATTCAGGGATGGGTGTGCCGGATTTCGCTTCAACAGTTCAAATTTCTCATCAGCGAGTTGTTGCATTTCAGTTGGAAGCCTCTGATAATATGTCCAAAAATCCTGGCGTGTTTTATAAATCGGTGCACCTACCTGCGCGTAAATCCTCAAGGACTTCTTCAGCAAGCTGATCCAGTTTTCCGGCTTTCACGTCCTCTTCCAGTTGCCTATCCCATGCTTCCCAGTCGGCTTCTAAGGTGGCGTAGAGCCTATTTTCGAGCGTTTTCAGCAATACTGTTTTCGTGCGTTCTTCACACCTTACCTTAGGATACTCTTGTATCCACCCGATCCACCCGTTGCCGTTTTTTCGGAGTTGGACTGTATAGACATCTCCATAGTCAGGATTTCGGAATTTGAAGGTTTGAATTTGTTCCATGCAGGCCTCCTTACGTTAAGTCTGTTCAGATTATTATATCTCATAAAGATGCGCGTGTCAAATCTTTTACCTATTAGGTAAGTTTAGCGGAATCTTTAATGTCTGTGGGAATAAACACTCCGTCTCATTACAGGGCTGGTAGGTGAGTTTTAGAGTGACTTGGGTGTTCTTCTGGGGTGTTGGATTCGGTTTCAGCGTTAGTGTCAGCGGGATCGTGAGATTGCCTTCATAAACGTTCAAGGACCCATCGCTAAATTCAAAATGTGCAGATTTCCCTTTAGGATATGCTACATCAGCAATTTCTACGGGTGTATCTGTATCTATCTCAAGGGTCGTCGGAATCAAGTTCGCTTGACCTGTTGGGTTGGCGTTAATATGCCAACCGGTGGCGATTTTGAGATGAAGTTCTATGTTTAATATTTCGTCTTTTTTCGATTTAACTTGAGCGGTTGCATTTACGAGCGGTGTTGTATCGGAACTAAGCCCTTCTTTTAAGGCTAAGTATTGATTGAGCGAGAAAAGGGTATACATGAAAGATGAGGGTGCTTGTGACATAGAATCGGCAAAGGTGCGCAATGTCTTTTCAGCGTAATCCGGATAGTCTGTTCCAAGTCCTATAAGATTTTCGACAGCAACAGCATTGCCGGAGGGAATCGCGGAATCATAAGGCTTCTTGGTTCGTACAATAAGGTGTTTTGCATCTGCCCGCGTGTAATAGAAGCCTCCGTTTTTGTCATCCCAAAAAAGTTGAATCATTGTGTCAGTCAGCACTCTGGCTAAATCCAACCACTGCTCCTCGCCTGTCGCCCGATACAATCCAAGCAGCCCCTTCACAAAGAAGGCGTAGTCATCAAGATACGCATCCTGCTTTGTAATACCAGCAGTATAGGTATGCCACAATTCTCGGTCAGGCTTTCTCATGGTGTTTAAAATAAAATCAGTCGCTTTCAATGCCGCGGTGAGATAGCGTTCATCACCGAGCACCTCGTAGCCGTAAGCAAGTGCGTCTATCATCAAACCGTTCCAGTTGACAATGATTTTTGTATCCAGCAAGGGATATTCCCGTTTACCACGCGCTGCCAAGAGTTTTTCCCGCGCAAATGCTACTGACCTGAGTGCATCTTCTGCTGTTGTGCCTTCAGGGACATAGAGGATATTTTTCCCTTCAAAATTAGGGCCCTTCTGCACACCGTAAACAGCGCCGAAAGGTTTTGCCTCTTTTTTGCCGAGAATCTTCTGGATTTCATCAGCAGTCCAGACGTAATACTTCCCCTCTTCGGCATCCGTTTCAGCGTCCAAAGCCGAATAGAATCCACCCTCTGGTGCTGTCATCTCTCGGAAAACGAAACTGAATACTTCTTCAGCAATGCGTCGGTAGCGAGGTTCTTGGGTTAGTTGATAGGCGCGGAGATATACTTTTGCCAACTGTGCGTTGTCGTAAAGCATTTTTTCAAAGTGCGGAACAATCCACTTGGCATCAACAGAATATCGGTGAAAACCGCCGCCGATCTGGTCATACATTCCGCCGTAAGCCATCATGTCCAGGGTATGCTTCACCATTTTCAATAGCGATTCACTTCCCGTGCGAGGAGTTTGTAACCCCGATTCTCTTTGATACTCACTCAGCAAGAGCTCAAGATTAGCAGGACTTGGAAACTTTGGGGCATTGCCAAATCCACCGTAGGCATGACTATAGGCAGTTCGTAGGTAATCCAATGCTCCAGTGATAAGAGATCTGTTAAGCGGTTTGGCAGTAAGGGCAGTGAAACCTCTACTCGTTGCCATCTCAATAGTGTCTGAAATCTGGTTGGCGGATTCGATGACTTCTGCTTCCCGTGTAACCCACGCTTCGTGTACTGCATCAAGGATGGTTGGAAATCCAGGTCTGCTGGGCATATCCGTCGGTGGGAAATAGGTGCCTGCATAGAACGGCTTCAAATCAGGAGTGAGGAAGACTGAGTTGGGCCACCCACCGCGCTGTGTTAGCAGTTGGGTTGCTGTCATATAGATTTCGTCAAGATCCGGACGCTCTTCCCGATCAATTTTGATATTGATGAAGTCCTTATTCATCATCTTGGCGATTTCTGGGTTTGAAAATACTTCCCGCTCCATGACGTGGCACCAGTAGCATGTAGAGTAGCCGACAGAGAGAAAAATTAACTTGTTTTCTTTCTTTGCCCGTTCTAACGCTTCATCATTCCACGGATACCAGTCTACGGGATTATGGGCATGGAGAAGTAGATAAGGACTGGTTTCGTGGACGAGTCGATTCGTCCACTTCCATGAGCCATCTGGATTCTTGAGCGCTGCTTCATCAGCACTTGTAACCCACATTATATTGAGAAGGAACAAACAGACAAGAATCTTCTGCATCATATTTTTCATACTGGGATACCTCTGCTGTCAGTGGGACACGTGATGAATCGCCCCACTACAAACCAACGCCTTTTTAATAATGAAGTGCTAATTAGTAGCATAGTTATTGCACAAGCACCTGCCGGGCCATGGAACGACCTCGTTGCGTGAGAACCAGTTGGGTCTCCTGTTGTGAAACACATCGGTTATTCAGGGCGTATCGGACAACTTGAGTTGCGAACGTGGGATCCCAACGCAGATGCTCATGGAGGTGCGCTATCGCGGATTCTGCCTCTGCTTCGGGAAGTCCTTCATGATTAAGGAGATGGATAACAAGCATCGTCTGGGCAAACTCCCATTTTTGGCGTGCGTGTCTACGCGCAATAGCGATGATGCCACGGTTGGGGACAACCAGAAAAACCAACCCAAATACAAGAAGTGTCACCGTCGCAATCGCCCCCGCAATTGAGACATCGAAAAGATAGGCAACCCAATATCCACTGACGGCATTCACACTCCCTATTATGGCACTAAGGATAAGCATGCGCGAGAGTCTATCTGTCATAAGGTAAGCGGTAGCAGGGGGACCAACAATAAGTGCCACGACTAAAATCGAGCCGACAGCATCAAACGCGCCTACGGTTGTCATGGATACCAAGGTCATCAATCCATAATGGATTAAAGCAGGCGCAAATCCCAGAGTGGCAGCTAAACTTGCGTCAAACGTTGCTAACTTTAACTCTTTGTAAAGCAACAGAATAAAAACAAAATTCAGCGTGAGCATCACACCCATGACATATAGGGAAACGGGACCCAGATCGTAGCCAACAATCTTTAACCGGTTGAGCGGTGCATAAGCAAGTTCGCCGAGAAGAACCGCATCTATATCCAAGTGAACATCACCGGCGAACCGAGAGATCAAGATCACGCCGATGCTGAAAAGAGCAGGGAACGTCAATCCGATCGCTGCGTCCTCTTTTACAAGCTTGGTTCGTTGGAGCAATTCAACAAAAACAACGGTGAGCACACCTGTTCCGGCGGCGGCAAGGATAAGAAGTGGGGACGACAGGCTATGTGTGAAAAAAAAGGCAAGTACGATACCGGGGAGAATAGCGTGGCTAATAGCGTCACTCATTAACGTCATCCGCCGCAGGACCAAGAATACACCGGGTAAAGCACATGCTACTGCCGTGACAATCGCAATGAGTTGAATTTCAAGCTGACTTTGTAGCATTTGCTCTTAGTCGCCCCCTTGCTGTGGTTCTTTAAACAATCTGTTCGCTGCTGCATTCAAACCTTGCCTATTTCTGCGTTGCCGTATCCAATCCCATAAAAGTCCACGATTTGCGGCAAAAATGATCGAGAATCCAACTACGACTGTCGCACATAGGACAATCGTTGGACCGGTCGGGATACGTGAGGCACTGCTGCTAATGATAGTTCCACTCACGCCAGCGAGTGCCCCAAAAAACGCAGCGAGAAGCATCATCACGCTGAGCCTATCTGTCCACTGCCGGGCTGCGACTGCTGGTGCGACTAACATCGCACTCATCAGGACAGCACCAACCGCTTGTAAACCGAGAACGATTGCTATTACAAGGAGACTTGTCAATAGAATATCCAACGCACGGGTCGAGAACCCAAGCGATGCAGCAAAACCTTCATCAAAAATCAACAATTTCAATTCTTTCCAAAAGATAAATGTGATGAGGATTGCGATGCCACCGAGTATGCCTATCGTAAAGACATCACGCTCCAGAATTGTGGCGGCCTGTCCGAAGAGGAATGTATCTAATCCGGCTTGATTCGCGTTCCCAGTCCGTTGAATCAGTGTGTGGAGCACTAAACCGAATCCGAAAAAAGTAGAGAGGACGATGCCGAGTGCACTATCGTATTTGATACGCGTCATCCTGACAATGGACATAATGAGGAGTGTGCCTAACCATCCTGCAATTGCTGCGCCGAGTACCAGAATCAGCGGCGTTTTACTTCCTGTTAACAGAAAGGCGATAGCAATACCGGGGAGTGCGGCATGGGAGATTGCATCACCGAGGAGGCTCTGTCGGCGCAAAACGGCATAGGTGCCGAGAGCACCACTTACAGCACCGAGCAGTGAAGCACCAATAGCAACAATCATGAATGTATAGTCAAAGCGGTTTAGGATGTTCAAGGTTTCCATTTTTTTAGCAGTCAGTCGTCAGGGCGTTCGCTGCGCTCACTCTCAGTCGTCAGTTTTAGTAGTTAATAGTCTGATATTTTTCAAAAGATTGTTTGCTTCAATAGTTACATGTGTTCTTGTAGG
>JAPPNJ010000187.1:59179-126103 GCA_028818705.1 Candidatus Poribacteria bacterium | reverse complement strand
ACACCGAACGCCAACACTGCTAAATAAATCATGAAATGTCCTCCTTGGACAGATAAGGGACAGGTTACACTTGTCCCACAACATTAGTGATGCGCTTCATGCGCTTCTTCGCCGTGTTCTATGAACAGCACGATGTAGATAGATGTTAAAATAGTAAAAACGAATGCCTGCAGAAAGCCAGCAAACAGTCCGAAAAACAGCATCGGCACCTGAACCGGAATAATTGGTATAGCATCTGCTATCAGCACGATAAGTCCGAGTTTTGTCAGTTCAATGACAACCGATTTTTCGCCAAAAATGTTTCCGAAAAGCCGAACAGCAAGTGAACCGGCGCGGGATAACTGCGCAATAACTTCAAGTGGGAACATCAGAAACCCCAACCACGGTGGGTTACCAGCCAAATGTTTCAGATAACCCCCTATCCCGTTCTCTTTAATAGCGATAATTTGAACCCCTATCAAAGCCGTTATACCCAGGGCAAGCGTTGTATTCAAATCTGCTGTTGGTGGTTGAAGACCCGGAATGACACCGAGATAGTTCAGGAAGAGAATGAAGATGAAGAAGGAGCCAACGAATGGAACATACTTTTTGCCGTGGTCGCCTAAAATGTTCCCGAAGAAGTCCATTATACCGCCCACAAACACCTCTAACAGGGTTTGTCCTTTCCCTTCAGGTATATGTTTCAACTTCCGGGTGACGAAGATAAAAAACAGTGCTAAGACGAGAACAGCAAAGTATGTGTTGGGGATTAGATCCGGCTGATGCCACCGACTCGGTTCAGGGATTATTTCATCCGGTAAAAGCTGTGAAATCGGATAGAGCAAACTACGGGCTGCGAAACTCCCGGCTACTGCTGCCAAATTGAGTCCGACAACCAAGCAGATAAACGATAGTTTTTTCATATTTTGTTATTAGTGTTTTTTTAATATAGCGGTAGTTTGTGACTTTTCAGTTCAAAATTGACTTGTAAACGCCGCCTCACAGCTGATTGGAACCTTTATTGGAAAGAATGGACATCAGCAGGACGACCGCTTTGATAATAATCGCTCCTTGCACTAAAACAATCCCTCCAGCGAACGCATAAATATTCATCCACTCCATTTTAAATAGAAAATAAAGTAATACGCCGAGCACTGTGTATTTACCGATCGCAACGAAGCCGAATAGGTACTTTGTACGCTTTGTTTTCCCAGGCTGGATCAGGCGCCGGACTGCAAATTCGATCGACCAGAATAGACTGAGACTAATAGCGCTGCCGATAAGAAAACTGGGGAGTGCGGGACGTTTGAATCCTAACAATACTGCACCAACGACTATGGTGAGGCAGATTGTCAAGATATAGACTTGGCGGATAAATCGGTCGCCTATTTCCAAAACGGGACCCATCTAAGTGACTCCTTTGTCAAAATAACGGCAAATTACAATCGTCGAAATTTACCGTTCTCGGATGCTTTCGGGTGTTAGTCTTTTTCGGAGGCATGTGTTTGTTCTGAAATCGAGCGACGTTGCTTTTCCTGCCTCTCAAGTCGTCGGTTCGAGCGCGCCACCGAACGAAACATTTCCATGAATCCAGCAGTAACCCCGAGTGCAAACCCGATATATGATCCTATCGCTGCGTTGCCTAATTTTCCACCGATCCACTTACCCCCGAAATAGCCAATGCAAATAGCGAGCGCAAGTGTTATCCCGATAGAAGCGAGGTCGAACATCCCCACATTTTCATGTTTGAATTGGTCAAGCCGACGTTTAAACATGACGGTTGCTCCCATAAAATGAAAATGGTATTAGAAACGGATTTCTACTCGTTAAGCAACGCTATATATTATAGCACACGAATTAAGAGAATGCAAAAAAAAAGACGAAAAAAATAAAAAGGCAAGAACGATGTATTCTTGCCTTTGAAAATTCGTTTATGTGTAGATCCGTTATTCCTTGATGTTTGCCCATGTGGTGGTAAGTTTGCCAGGGGCAGAGACGGCGAAAGCCTCTTCCAATCCGTCCTCCATAATCTGCGTAATTTCATCTTCACTGAGAACGACATTAAAAATGGCGACATCATCAATGATGCCTCTGAATTTACCCGCATAACCAGATCCAATCAGCAGATTAAGAGCACTCGGACTGGAATCTCCACACGGATGCGCTCCACATTTCGCCCATTTATCTTGGGCAGTCACTTCACCGTCTTTATACATCTTATATTCACGCTTTTTGACATTCCTCGTCTCAGCCACATGTATCCATTCGTCATCTACGAAAGTACCAGGGGCCGGTCTTTGTACCTCTACATACGGCTGACAATTTGCACCGCAATCACCCCAATAAAAACTCAACCTACCATCTGGTTCCAAGGTCAAGCAACCTTCGCCGCCGTAAGATTTGCAAACTAAGTTTTGACGCCCAGCACTTACGCTTTCAGGTTTAACCCAGAAAACGATTGTCACATCTCCATCAAACTCAAGTGATTTGTCATTTCCCATATCCACAAAAGATGATCCATCAAACTCAAGGGCTTTGCCAAATTTGCCATCTACCCATTTGGGTTTGTTTGTGAGTGTGCCATCATTTCCGTTTTCAGAGGCATCTTTTGTCGTATCCCCCTTACCCTCATCAAATTTCCATACACCGACGATGGTTTCAGGGTCTAATACCGCGTAGCTTGAAATGGCTAACGTCCCCACCATAAAAAGGGCGACCGCGCCGATCCACAACACTTTGATCTTCATCTGGTTGCTCCTCCTTAGTCAATAATTACAGAAATGATAACGGGTTTAGCGAAAATTGTCAAGAGAATGATAACAAAACCCAGAGGCATTCAATTCTCTTGTAGGAGGCGGTGAATGCCCTAAGGCATGAATACCCGGTGAATGCCACACGGCATTCATACCGTTGATTCTGATTCTTTCCAAATCCCGACTCTTTTTTGTAGCGCAAACTGTTAGTTCGCGTGTCCACTTTTTACAATTCACCATAAATGATCTGAACGAAACCCAACTTCCGACAGCGTCTGGATTGTTGGGTTTCGCTCTATCTATCTGCACCGATATCCCTGTTAATTTCGCATGGTGCTGGAATAAAATTCCGAGATGCTTTCAACACCGCGGAGCAGCATTTCATCGCTGAGACGGAACGCCTCGCGTATTTTCAGTTTCTGCTTCTGTTCTATCGAATCAAGCAACCGCTGATTTGGCACGACATGAACGGAATTAGCGTTTTCTCGAAGTTCCTGTAATCCCTGTTCTGCTTGTTCAGCGCGACGTTGACCTTCAAAATTGAACGGACACGTTACAACACCTACCGCTAAAGCTCCCTGCTCTTGAGCAAGAGAGGCAATCAGAGGTGCAGCACCTGCTCCCGTTCCACCACCCATACCGGCTACAATAAAAACGATGTCTGCATCCGCAACAATGGAATGGAGTTTCTCACGATCTTCCTCGGCAGCCCGTTTGCCCATCTCTGGATTCGCGCCACAATATCCTGGCGTGGTGTTGACACCAATCAGTACAGGTATTGTGTCAGTATGTTTGTCAAGTGCTTTCTTGACTACGTCCACGGTGTAAAATTCAGTATCAGTCATACCGATTTCAATCATCCGTTTGATAGCGTTACCGCCTGCTCCACCAACGCCGATCACCTTGATTTTGGGATGGAGATGCTTCGATTCTTCACGTTTAGATGACATAGTTCTCCCTCTTTCAGGTTCGACACCAAACTCCTTGCGCAGGAGTTCACGCGTCTGTTTCAATCTTGTTTTGATTGTACCTATCGCTAATCCGAGTTCAGCGTGGATCTCTTTGATACTCCACGATTTCAGGTAGTATAGCACGGCTACGCTGCGCACTTTATCCGGCAGATGATGCACTGCTTCTCTTGCTTTCTCGCGGAGTTTCGTTTCTCGGAAGTGAGCAACTGCATTTTGATCTATCTGATCCGATAAGTTAGCATAACTGTGCGGGATTCCACTCCTTGAGTGGCGGGTAGAGGTGTAGTACCTCTTGCAAGCGTTGTAAGCAATACGCTGCAACCATCCACCAAAACTTTCGATACGCCGCAGCCCACCGATGTTTTCCCAGACAGCCCTCCAGATGTCCATGAGGATTTCTTCAGCGTCGCGGTGTTGTCTCGAATTGGCAATAACTACTTTCGATATGCGTGGACCATAACGCGACATCAACTCTATAAATGCTAACTCATTACCGGTCTGAACCAGCCGAATGAGTTCTTCATCTGTTGAATTACTGTGCGTTAATAGATCGTATTGCATAAACGATTCCCAATTGGGTTTTAACCTAAAGAGTGAGATTTCTCGGAAGGGGGTTTAAAAAAATATAAATCACTTGAGAATTTTTATAGTGGGGAGAGAAATAATCTGACAAGCATATTGTACCACAAACTGTATGAAGATTAAGAATTTAATCGGGGACTCTTTTCGGATGCCCCAACTTGTTGGGGACACGTCTCAGTGAAACACTCCCGAACAAGTTCAGGCATCCAGAGGTTGGGATATTACTCAATAGGACTTACGCAATCAACGGTATGAATGCCGTGTGGCATTCACCGCCTCTTAAAGCCCCTGATAAGAGGCGGGGACGGGGAAGCCACACGGGCTTCATACCCCCGGTGAATGCCCGGGGAAGCCCATAAGGGCTTCATACCGTTGATTCTGATTACATGCCCACAGGCATAGATACCGTTGATTCTGATTGCGTGCCTCGCCCCTCAAAATGTATAGGTAATTCTAAAATCTACCATAGTTTGTAGACCAATACCCAACGCAAGCATCGAAGTGCATTATACAAACTATATCCTCAATCGGCCCTCTCGGTTGAGGGTCTTTCTTTCTCGCCTGCTTCCAAGTATTCTAATGGACTCTCTAAGTGATAGAATTCAGAGTCCTCCACAATCTGTCTAAGGAATCCCAAGTGCCCAGCACCGATGATTAGCAAAATACGCTCATCTTCTGATTCCGTAATTCGGGTGAGATTGACGAAAGTTTTGAGGTTCCTTGGATACCAAAAATGTGCAACCCAATTCGCACCCGGATACTGGTCTTGTGAACCAATTCTGGCAATCCGTAAGTAGCCACGGAGATTTTTTTGGATCTTTTCATCTTGGTTCATTCTTATATACATGTCAATCAAGGGTTCGTATTTTTCAGGTACAATCCAAGTTCTACCCTCTTCATCTTGTACAATTTTCCCTTCGATCTTCTCATCGTCAGACAATAGGTGCTTTTGATTGTTCGCCTCCGCAAACGTGCCCCAATCTGTCAAATGATCATCTCGATCCTCCCGAACAATTGGATCATCGCGAAAATAATCCACGCAATAGACCTTTGGATGTCCCATCATTTTCGCTAATCGGAACCCAATCTGGTGGATTTCATGGCGTTCAAGTTGAAAGTTACCCTTCAGGTAACCGTTATATTCCTCTTGCAGTTCAGCATCTCAGCGTTCGTCAACTTCAACAGTTATCTTAGTTGGTTTAAATTGGGCAAGTTGCTCAGCAAGTTGCTGAAGTTCGGATTGACGTTTGGGGGCGAGAACGTCATCCATTCTGTAATTGATTCTGTCTGCTCCCCAGTTTGCCAAGTGTCCACTGCCAAGAATCATGAGTGTCGGTTTTTGTGCCATCTGCTTAGTATCTCCTGTAGATACCACATCTGTCTGATCAGTGCTTATCGCAGTACCGACCATTAATGATGCAGCAACGAGTAATATTATCGCATAAAATTTACATTTCACTACGGCTTTCATAAAATTTTCTCCTTTCAAAAGAGTCGGAAACGGGCGAGCACAACGGCACCGCCCATTTCTCTCAAGCTAAAACATACGAGACCATTCCGCTGCTCTATTCTCGCGGTCCTCAAAATCGTTTTTTAGGTCAGTCCATCCGCGATTATCAAAATCGTATTTTAAGGAGATACTCCGCATACTGCCAGCGTGTATTGGCGAATTTTGCCGTCTCCCTAATTCAGGTGCTGCTGACCAGTTTCTGAGATGGAAATCCATCGTCCGCTGCAGACTGTTGTGTTCTTCCCACAATAATGACAGTCCGAGTGAATGCATGATATTAGCAGATTGCCATTGGACTGCCGTCACCGCACCCTCTCGGAGATAGTAATCTTGGAAATCAGTACCCCACAATGCTCGCAAAAACTGCTCGCTATCGCTTAACATGATATCTCTATCCCTCACGGGTGTTAGTCGGTGGATTTGCGCGCTGTATATCAGATGTGAATCTCCCTCTATTGTTACACCACCACCCGCGCGATAATTCGTGCTTCGGCTTGAAATGCCGTAACTCATTGTGCCGAACAGGAATGGATCTACCGACATACCGTTCTGCATCTGAGAACCGGCTTCGTGAACGTCAATTGAGGCAGTCGTTTCGTACCCGTTTGGTCGAATCGTTGAACCCGATCCTGAAAAAAAGAGTGGATCCGCATACCAGCGTCTTCCAACTTCAAATCCAATGCCAAGGCGCAGCCCGTCCACAGGGTTGAGAATGCTGGCATTCACCGAGCGAAAGATGTCCCTGTTTGATGAATTTACCACTGTAGGACGCATTGGAGTCGGAGTCAGGGAGGCAGTGTTGGTTTTTCCTAAAACGGGTTCCGTTGGTTCTATTGGTTCACTCCGTTCACCGAGTTCTATTGGTTCACTGGGTTCAATGGATTCTAAGGTGTCTAACGAACCTTGCGAGTCTGACAGTTTTGGCGGTAACACATGTAGCCAGTGTCCGTCTTTTTCATAAGATTCCTCAACGCCTATATTTGACCACCAAGACCGGATACCTGTCCGGACCTGTCCGCGATCAAAGTTAATTCCCATCCGAATCGGTTCGGTTGTATCTGGGTAATCCAACATTTCCCACGGGATTTCCATCTCCACGGTCCAGCCGTACGCATTAATGCTGGCGGCGACGTTCCACTGATCCATCCATTTCATACTCTTTGCCTCCCGCTTAGGGGAGCGGACATATTTTTTTCCAAGTGGGTTTGCCTGAAAAAAAGTGCGATTGGAAAAGCGATGTGTGTGGAACGGATCTATACTGAAGGAGACCCAATCCTCTGTTGTCCTTCCAAACCGGACATGGTCTAAGGTTTGGCGAGCGACGATTTTATTCGGATCGCTGTCCTTGAGGTACCATGCTACATAGATGGCTTCGTTGGTATAAATCAGTTTAACTGCTGAATCATCCTCAACAGGGTTTCCATTGCTGACCTCGGTAAAGTTATTCGCTTCAGGCGCGATTTTCCAACACGCGTCATCCAGGATGCCATCAATCGTCGGAGGATTCTCAATTTTTACAGCGAGCAATTCTCTCTGAATTATATCTCGGATCGGCTCTACTTGTGCCTTCAACGCCTCACCGACATTAATATCCATCGCACCAAAACTGCTCAGATTTCCAAGCAAGTCCTCAATGCGTTCTGGATCGATCTCCCCGACGATGTTAACGAAAGTGGCTTCTCCAGACGTTTCGGGAATCACAATGATGAAGATCCCGTAGACTATGTCTTCGTCAAAGAGTAGGCCGATTTCTACAACTTCGCTCTCGTCCTTGATTTTGACGAGAACCTCCCATTTATCTTTCTTGAGTCTATGCTGGAAGTAGTCAACCAATTCCCGTTCGTCAATAGTGATCCTATCATAGGTGCGTACATAAATGCCGTCCAACATCTGAATTAGTTCGGCAACTTCTGGTGTATTGCTCACCGATTTGGTAACCAAGTTGATAAGTTTTGCCGTTAGGTTAACCTCAACTTTTGCTTCAAGCGGGGTTGGAAAATCGAAAATAATAAGTCCTTTCCTCCCGATTTGGTCAGATTTTTCCTGTTGTGCAACTGTCGATTGCATCGGTATTAACCCTGAAGTTAAAAACACCAGCATGAACAACAGTATAAAGTGCCTCCGCAGTTTCATTTGTTCGCCTCCTTACTTTGAGTAATCGTCTGTTTCAGTGTCTGATTTCTCTGTTGCGTCCGATTCTTCCGAGGTAAACCGTGCTTTCCACCATTCGGACTTGGGAGTGTTTACCCAATCACGAATTGTTTTGGGCATCCCTTCTTCCGAATTGGATTCAAGGAGATGTTTGAACAGAACACCAAGTTTCTGAAAGTCGATTTCTCCATAAATGTTCACGAAACCCGATCCTTCCTCATCAGTAATCCTGATGAAAATACCCTGCACTATATCCGGTTCCTCTCCATAGAGCAGACTCAGATCGAATTCGTCTTTGACTTTAACAATATGTTCCCACTTCTCGTCTTCAAGTACACTTTGATAGTGGTCTATTATTTCGTCGAGGTCTTGAGTCCCTTTATCGTAAGCCCGGATAGCAGCACCTTTTAGCATTTCGGCATATTCCGTTACCGCTATCGGTTCATCACCAGCGGATTTTGGAATACTTGTAATACCAAAATTGATAAGTAGGTTGAAGAATGTTTTATCTAAGTTAATTACAACTTTAGGGATAGAGGCATCCGGCAAATCCATCTCTATTTTGCCGCGGATGGTCTCTGCTTTTGCCACACCGTTAGTCAAGGCGTACCCCACCGTGAGGAGGCAGCAGACTACTAAAAAAGCTGTAAGGGTGGATCTGTTCATGGTGTTTTTCCTCCTTGTTGTGAGTCTTGATCGCGTTCCGGATCCAGAGCATTTTTAGGTGACTGGTTAAGGCTATCTAAACTCCTATGAATTGCTGATGAAATATTTTGTTTCTGTTTCAATGCCCGGCGTGAAGCTTCTTCAATCTGAACAAACGGACGATGTGAAGTCTCATTAATCCGCACATCCGGAAGTTTTTCGCTAACTACAATATTTGTTCTTTCTACTGCGAAATTCAACTTGCTAAGTGCATAATTCAAATCACGGGAGACTTGCATAATTTTTTTATGTTGTTGATACTGATAGGTGCCGAACAGGACAATCCCAACGAGACATACCAGTGCCCCTGCGCGAACGAGTGACAAAGTTAAATTATCCCAGAATGTAAATAATTGAAATAGCCGATGCCACCACCGCTCACGCTTGTCCGGATGCGCGCGAACATAAGCCGCAACCGCATTAAAGATTTCTGGCGGCGGCTCCGGTTTCGGAAGTTCGTGTAATGCTTCATCAATTGCCTCGATAAAGTGGATCTCATCTTGACACCTTGGACAGGATGCAATGTGCGCTTCCACTATCGCGTGTGTGTCTGCATCCAATTCATCAGCGAGATATGCCTCTAAGGTATCCTGAACTTCCATGCAAGATGAATCTTGACGAAGAGGAAAGTGGTTCATTCGTTGTTTCTCCAGTAGGAACTCAGTAGTTCCCGTAACCTCTTGCGGGCACGGAATACAGTTGATTTCACAGAACCTTCGGGTTGGTCTAATACCTCTGCGATTTCCTTGAAACTCATACCTTCCAATTCCCGCATAATTACAACCGATCGCATCTCTGGCGACAACTTATTGATTGCATCATGCACTGACGCTTTAAGTTCCTGCTTGATGACAAGTTCATCAGGCAAGGGATTTGACCGGTGTGTATGCCTGTGCAGTAGCATTTCAAGTTCTGCTTCATCTCCTTCTGCCAAAGGTTCCTGAAACTTGCGCCGTTTTAACAGGTTGAAACAGAGATTTTGCGCGCATTTTAGCAACCATGAACGGACGGTATTCAGACGTAATTTCGCACGGTGTTCCCATGCCTTTATGAACGTCTCCTGTGTTATATCCTCCGCATCTTCCCGATTCCCGAGTAGATAAAGCGTATACTGATAAATCTGAGCCTGGTGTTCTTGGACAAGCTCAAGGAATTTATCTTCTGTCATGTTTCAACTCCGCGCACTTGAGGGTTAACGTAACTACAAACGAGTTGCAAAAAGGTTGCACTTTTCTTAAATTATCTCAGAAATACAGGTGTGACGGGCGATGTAACCTTTGTCAACCGAAATCGTATTATACTAAAGTTTGAACAGTTTGTATTTGTTTCAGATTGGGTTTTCAAGGACATTTCTATTTCCCTCCAAGTTGCGCACGAGCACCTGATCGGAAAAATAAGCCCCAGCGGGGCGAAAGGTGTGCTTAAAACTGTCCAAAGCTTAAGTTAGGATGAAAAAGGTCAAAATTTAGGCGCGATTGTTGATGTTTCGTCCGCGTTTTTCTGAATTGCAGGTAGCCTTGGATGGATAGTGTGGATGACGCTGATAGAGTAGTAGTTTTTGTGTGGCGGTGTTGGGACCTGTAGGGATAGAAATCTGTTTATGAAGATCCCTTCCCTACTTTGGTGAGTGCTGGACAGGATAATCTAATCCTATTCCCATTGAAACACCGTACCTAACAAACGCATCGGTTCGTCGCGAAGCAATTGATATAGCTGAGGTGCTTCATCAACGTTCACACGGTGTCGAATCAGCGGTGCAATCTTGACAGAACCTTGGCGGAGCAACCGGCAGAGATTTTCCAAATCGTCACAAGTGAAGTGACTACACTGAAGGATGCTAATTTCCTTATGTTGTCCGACGTTAAAGGTGTAGTTAACATCGAACCGTCCGGCGACTAAGAGGAGGCGTCCCCGAACTTTACAGGCGTGAATCATTGGTGTAACCATGTCAGGAACACCGGCAAAATCCATAACAGCGTCAAAGTGATCATTTTGGATTTGCGTCTCCCAACTGTCACCACTTGTATTGAATACCTGTTCTGCTACACCGAGTTGACGCATCTGTTCCAAACGCGATTCTTCGATATCGCAGACCGTGACGCGAGCACCCATGGCGTGAATAATCTGTGCAGCGAACATACCGATGCATCCCTGTCCGACGATAAGCACTTTTTCGCCGATACGCGGATCTACCCGACGGCAGCAGTGCATCGCGACACCGGAGATACCGAACAGAGCAGCCTCGCTTGGATCAACATCTTCTGGCAGTTTTAGCAGGAGTCCATCTTCTGGGATGGTAAACCGTTCGACATGATTCACACTGGCATAGATGAGGTCACCAACTTGAAGTTGCGTTACGTCCGGTCCCGTTTCAACAACTCTGCCAACGTTTTGGTATCCATCAGTAGTCGGCAGCCGGTTATCCGAGGCTGAATAGTTACCACCGATGAGCTGATTCCGCTCTGTACCATTGGTGAGACCGGTAAAGACAGCTTGACACAGTACCTCGTTCCCGACAGGTGATACCGGTTCTTTCCAATCGTCGACAACAATCTTTTCGCGGCGTTTATCTGGCAATGACTTGACAACAAGTGCTCTCACAATATTGATAACTCCTTGTAGAAATTTTTAGTATCCAATCCAACTTTTATACTAAAGTTTGGACAATTCGGATTCCATTCAAGTTGAGTTTCCAAGGGTCAGTGTATTTTTCTACAAGTTTCAGACATCTACCGAACTTACAGAAAAACATTCTCGTTTATACTAACCAGCAGCCCCAGCGGGGCGAAATGTCTATAGAAACCCCATACCCCCTAACGACTAAGCCCCAGCGGGGCGAAATGTGAATCGCTTAAAATTATCTTTTATAGTGAATTATAAAAATATGTAGACATATTAGGGAACCCTCATAACTTCTATTGAGCGAGGATGGCTTCGGCTTTGTGCCTCGCCCTCTTGGAAACTGTCCAAATAGTTCTAAAATCTATCATAGTTTATTGGAACCAGGTAGGTTTGTCAAGAAATTTCAAAGTTCTCTATTTTTTAAATTCTCCGGTTCCTAAAAAAAATCCGTTGACACATTGTCAAATTTCCTATACAATTTTTATAGTTCAAAAAAATTGGCTCAGAAGTGATCGACCCTTTTTATATATTGCACGTTGGAAGGAGAACGGGAATGCCGAAACGCATTAATAAAGCGATCGAATTACTGGAAGACGATCTGCCTGTCTTTTACACTGGCAGTCACACAGGCGCAGACCTGAACTATGACGCAGGGCGCGCAATGGCAAAAACCTGGGCAGACTATATCAACGTCGGCATGGAGCACGGGAGTTTCGATCTTGCGGGATTGGACAGTTTCATGCGCGGACTCCTTGATGGAGGCCCCACAAATAGTGGACATGCAACACCGGCTATTATTGTTGAGTTACCTGTAGATGGTATCAGCGCAGACGTGATTCGCGCCAACGGTTGGCAGATGCGGCAACTCCTGGCGCGCGGCGTGCACGGCCTTCTGCTTTGCCATGCTGAATCCCCAGAGGCAGTCAAAGCATTTGTTGAGGCATGCCGGTATCCGTTCCAGACAATCGGAGTGGGTACGCAACTGGATGTCGGACGCCGTGGGTCCGCAGGACAAGGCTCCGCTGCACCCATCTGGGGAATCTCTGCTGACGAATATTTGGATATCGCTGATCCGTGGCCCCTGAACCCGAACGGTGAACTCTTCCTCGGACTCAAATTTGAAAATAAGCGGGCATTGGCGAATGTTGAAATTACGGCGCAAGTACCCGGAATCGCCTTTGCTGAATGGGGACCGGGTGACATGAGCATGTCCTTCGGCTACAAAAATTCACCGAACCCACGTCCACAAGAATTAGAAGATGCCCGAAATCGCGTCTTTGCCGCATGCCAAGCTGCTGGTATTAAGTTTTTGGAAAGCACGTCACCTGATACAATTAAGGAGAGCATTGACGCTGGCGTCCGAATCACCGGTGGCGGCGAAGAAGCCGCACGTATTGGGAGAGAATACGCCGGTAGGACAATGCCTGTTTAATATCGGTTATCAGCGATCAGTTGTCAGCAATCAGAGCGTGGCACTCGCATCAGTCAGAACCTGCACCTGAAAGCGAACGAAGTGAGCGACCTGATGACTGACTGCTAACTACTAACCGCTATGCACTAACTTCACATTTTTTGTTGAACTGCAGGTCCGAAAAAGGGATAACTTATTATGGCGTTAACAGAACAGGAAATGTTGGCAGAACTCCGCAAATATGATACACCCTCGATCACAAATGTGGTCGCTACGTATCCGACGAGTCCCCTCTGCCTTGGACTTTACAATCCATGGACTGAGAATTGGTATACCGATACAACTATCAGGTGTATGTACCCTGAACTCGGTGCCATTGCTGGATATGCAGTGACATGTGTCTACGGTGTCCCTGATCCCAACTATCCTGGGATCTCTTTTATGGATGTCATTGATGCGTTAGAGGCTTCCGAGCAACCTACAATTCTGGCATTTGAGCAGAAGTTTCCTCCTGAATTCGAGAACAAGGTCGGCTTAGCAGGCGGCAATATGACAGCGGCAATGAAAGCAGTCGGTTGTCTCGGCGCCATCTCAAACGGTCCCTCGCGTGATATTGACGAAATCCGACCTATGGAGTTTCAGTATCTGCTAAGCGGTATCACGCCTGGGCACGGTGCCATGGCAGTTCAGGCTGTCAACGTGCCAGTCTCAATAGCAGGTATGGATGTCGCACCTGGTGAGATTATCCACATGGATGAAAACGGTGCCTGCAAGTTTCCCGGTGACAAACTCGAAGCAGTGCTGGCGAACGTCAAAGCATTGATTGCAGAAGAAGGCGATCGGATTGGGCAACTCCTCTCAGGTCCCAAAACAGCGAAGCAGGTCCGGGCAATCTTCGGTGGACATTCTTATGCAGAGGATGATGAGGCGTAGAAACGTATTTCTACCTTGGGAGGTCGGTTTCAATCCTGGAACCGACACCCATCTGAAGTAAGATTTATGGAGGCACTCATGGCATCCGTTGCAGTCCAAACCTATCTGACTCCTAGAGAATACCTCGCTTTTGAACGCAAGGCGGCTACTAAACACGAATACCTCAACGGCCAGATAGTTGCCATGTCCGGTGCCAGTTTCGCGCATAATTTTCTCACAATGAATGTGGCGAATCAACTCTACAACCAATTAACCGGAGGGGAGTGTCAAGTCGCTGCCAGCGATATGCGGGTGAAAGTTGCCCAAATAGACTCCTACTTTTACCCTGATGTTGTGGTTGTTTGCGGGGAACCGCGCGCTGAAGATGATACTTTTGACACTCTCCTGAATCCCACTGTCATAGTAGAAGTACTATCATCCTCAACCGAAGCTTACGATAGAGGTGAGAAATTTGAGCACTATCAGCAAATTGCTTCTTTAAAAGATTACGTTCTCATTTCCCAAAATGAGGTTCGCGTTGAACATTATTGTCGTCAAGAGTCCGAGTGGCTCCAGACGGAGTTTCGGGGGCTTGAGGATGTTCTATTGCTTCTCTCTATAGGCTGTGAACTCCGTTTGCAGGATATCTACAGACGCGTTGAAATCGCTTTGGGTTAATCTCAAAAATGTGAAAAAGATCAAAAAATCTAAAAAAATACTTGTCAGAGATACGAAAATTCTCTATAATATTTAATCGAGAATATTTCGTCAAGAAATCATATCCTTAATTTCTGCATTAGATTGTAAGCATAGATTTGCTATCAAATTCCCGATTGTGTCCTTTGTGTATTGGGTTTGCGAACGGCGCGTTGTAGGGTAAAGTTTGTAGATGTCCAATATTGCGATTATTGCAATGTGAATCGCACCTACCTAACTCTTTATAAAATAAAAAATAAAAACTAAAATAGGATAAGAAATGCGCAACGTCTTTGAAGCCCTGAACGAGCGGGGTTTTATCAAACAGACTACGAATGCAGAGCAGGTCGCACATCTTCTATCTGAAGGAGAGGTTACCTACTATGTCGGTTTTGACCCGACAGCATCGAGCCTGCATGTCGGAAGTCTTGTTCCTATAATGGCGATGGCACACTTACAGCGGGCAGGACATAAGCCTATCGCAATTGTTGGTGGCGGCACGACAATGATAGGCGATCCGACCGACAAGACCGAGATGCGTCCTATGTTGTCGCAGGAACAAATTGCAGCAAACGGTAAAAGCATCCTCGCGCAGATGCAACGCTACTTAAATCTGGATAACGAGATGGCGAATGCTGATAATTCCCAAATAACTTCCCAAGCAGGCAAGTTCCTCAATAACGCTGATTGGCTGCTTTCTATAAATTACATCGAATTTCTGCGTGATATCGGTAAGCATTTCCGGGTTAATGAAATGATACGCGCCGAGGGATATCGGCAACGACTTGACCGCGAACTCGGACTCTCATTTCTTGAGTTTAACTATCAACTACTCCAAGCCTACGATTATTTGTGCCTTTTTCAAGAATACAGATGCCGTCTCCAACTCGGTGGGGACGACCAGTGGGGTAATATCCTTGCTGGAGTGGATCTCGTTCGTCGGGTCAAGGGCGAACGCGTACACGCAGTCACTTTCCCGCTACTCACTACGGCGAGTGGTGCGAAGATGGGAAAAACCGCAGGTGGTGCGGTTTGGCTTGATGCTGAGCGGACGTCACCTTATGAATTTTATCAATACTGGATTAACACCGACGACCGCGATGTCTCTCGATTCTTAGCATATTTCACCTTTCTTCCAATGGATGAGATCCGGCGACTCGGAAGTCTAAAAGATGAAGCGATTCGAGAGGCAAAAGAGGTCCTCGCCTATGAAGTCACGCAACTTGCGCACGGAAAAACGGAGGCGGACAAAGCACAGGCAGCGTCACATGCCGCATTTGGTGGTGGCAACCTTGATGCGGTCGAAATGCCCACTTCAACCATCACTTCTCAGCGACTTGAAAGTGGTATCCCAATCATGGAATTATTCCATGAAGTCGGGTTAGCGAATTCACGCAGCGAAGCGCGACGGCTCGTTCAGCAGGGAGGTGCCTACATCAATGAGAAACAGTACCGTGCAATAGATATGGTGGTCAATACGGATCTGCTTGAAGCGGAGGCCCTCCTACTCCGCGCTGGCAAAAAACGCTATCATCGAATTGTTATCAAAGAAAATTAATTATAGTTGGAAATATCTTATCGGCGCACTTCCAAGCGCGCATTATCATAAATGGTTGTTAGTGTGTCTTCCAAACACATTAGGCACCAAAGAGAGGTAAATATGGCAGTCAATAATCCTAAAGAAGTTGAGGAAGAAGCAGTAGCTCCGAAGCGTTCTGGCAAAGGTGATCGGACGGGACTCACTTTCACACCCCATTTTACAACCCCTAATGTTCATCCTTATGACCTGTTGCAGTGGGAACGTCGAGACGCAGTCATCTATAATGAGAAAGGCGACACCATCTTTAAACAAGAGCAGGTCGAAGTTCCAGCGAACTGGACACAACTCGCAACCGATATTGCAGCATCAAAGTATTTCCGCAAAGCTGGGGTCACTGGCACAGACGAAGAAGCAGAGGATAGCGCTCGCCAGTTGGTTACCCGTGTAGCGCGTACACTGCGCCGAGCAGGAGAGGTATTCGGCGGTTATTTTGCCAACCCAGAAGACGCTCGGACGTTTGAGATGGAGTTGACGCACATCCTCATTACACAACGCGGGGCTTTTAATTCACCCGTCTGGTTTAACTGTGGTCTGTGGCATGAGTACGGTATCGAGGGCGGCGGTGGAAACTACTATTGGGACGAAGACTCCAAAGAGGTCAAAGCCACTACCAACGCGTATCAACATCCACAAAATTCCGCCTGCTTCATTCAAAGCGTTGATGATTCTCTGGACTCTATGTTGGAGCTCCAGAGATCCGAGGTGCGCCTCTTTAAGTACGGCAGTGGCACAGGTTCTAATTTTAGTCAGGTGCGCGCCAAAGGTGAACTCCTCTCCGGCGGTGGTGAGAGTTCAGGGGTCCTCTCTTTCCTTGAAGGCTTCGATCGATGGGCGGGGAGTATTAAATCCGGTGGCACCACAAGACGCGCAGCCAAAATGGTCATCCTCGACATGGATCACCCCGAAATTGCTGACTATATTGACTGGAAGTTAAAAGAGGAAGATAAAGCAAAAGCACTCATCGCCGCAGGATACGCCGCTGACTTCAACGGTGAGGCGTATGGTACGGTAAGTGGACAGAATAGCAATAACTCTGTACGAATCCCAGATGATTTCATGAACGCTTACTTACAGGGTGATTCTTGGAAAACTACCTATCGCACAAGCGGTGAAGTTGCCGATGAGTATGGTGCCAGAACCTTAATGGAGAAGATCGCCTATGCTGCATGGGCATGCGCAGATCCAGGCGTTCAATTTGACAGCACAATTCAGAAGTGGCATACCTGTAAAAACACGGGTAGAATTAATGCAAGCAATCCCTGTAGTGAATATCTCTTTTTAGATGATTCCGCTTGCAACCTCGCCAGCATTAATCTCGCTAAATTCTTGAAAGACGACGATAGTTTTGACATTGACGGTTTCCGCGCTACAGTTCGTGTGTTTATCACTGCAATGGAGATTATAGTCGGTCTCTCTTCGTATCCAACGAAGCGTATAGCGCAACGTTCTCATGAATACCGTCCGCTCGGGCTTGGCTACGCTAACTTGGGTGCCCTCTTAATGCGTTTAGGTATCCCTTATGACAGCGCGCAAGCTTGCGCTTATGCAGGTGCTATTACTGCTATTCTCAGTGGACACGGGTACCGAACCAGCGCAGAGATTGCTAAAAGCGTAGGCACTTTTGATGGCTATGCCAACAATCGAGATTCCATGCTGGGTGTTATAGGGCTCCACCGCGATGCCGCCTACGACATTGATGCTTCTGACTGTCCACCGGATCTTTTGGAAGCAGCGAAAGCAGACTGGGATGTCTGTCTCGAAAAAGGAGAGCAGTCGGGCTATCGGAATTCACAAATTAGTGTCATTGCACCGACAGGAACGATCTCTTTCCTGATGGACTGTGATACAACTGGAGTTGAACCAGAGTTTGCGCTCGTCAAGTTCAAGAAATTAGCAGGCGGCGGATACATGAAGATCGTCAACCAGAGTGTCCGCGATGCCTTACATAACCTCGGTTACACCCTCCAACAGACAGAGGCGATTATTACATATCTCGTGGGAACAGGGACCTTTGACGGAACACCCTACATCAATCCTGACACACTAAAGCGGAAAGGTTTCACGCAGGAAGATGTTACTCGGGTCGCTGAGACATTACCGAGCGCATTCGACCTAAATCTTGCCTTTGCCCCCGGTTTTCTCGGTGAAGAGTGCCTTGAGCGGTTGGGCATAACTGAAGAAGAGTCCGCAGACCCAAATTTCGATCTCCTCACTACACTCGGATTTGATGAAGACGAGATCAATACCGCTGAAGAGGTCATCTGTGGAACTGGCACGGTTGAAGGTGCTCCGCATCTCTCGCCAACGCACTACCCAGTTTTCGATTGTGCTGTCCAATGTGGCAAGCACGGAACTCGCTATATAAATCACATGGGACCCCTGAAATTGATGGCGGCTGTGCAACCCTTTATCTCTGGTGCCATTTCCAAGACGGTTAACGTCCCGCACGATGCGACGATAGATGACATCAAAACCTTATATGTTGAAGCGTGGAGGCGCGGTGTCAAATGTCTTGCCGTCTATCGCGACGGTAGCAAAGGCAGCCAACCCCTCTCAACCCGTAGCCAACAGGATGCAGAAAACGAGACTGCCGATGTCGCATTACAGGATTCAGGAGATGCATCTCTTGAACGTCCTGTTAGGCGGCGTTTGCCAGACAAGCGGCCCGCTGTTGCACACAAATTCAGCATCGGCGGTCATGAAGGTTATATCCACGTCGGGCTTTTTGAAGATGGGAGTCCTGGGGAAGTCTTCCTCCGCATGAATAAGGAAGGGTCTGTCATCTCTGGTCTAATGGACGCTGTGGCAATCCTTACCTCTGTCGCTTTACAGTACGGCGTGCCATTGGAGTCCCTCGTTAATAAATTCAGTCATGTCCGATTTGAACCGTCCGGTTTCACTAACAATCCCGACATCCCGATGGCGAAGTCGATTATGGACTATATTTTCCGTTGGCTTGGCACGGAGTTTCTTGCTGAGGAGTCGCAAGAGACTGATGCTGTCGTGGAATTTGACGAGCAGATGGTGCCACCTGAGGAACTTCACCCGTTTGGACATGGGAGCAACGGCGAAACGGATTCTTTGATAGCCCGTGAGAAACAGGTTGTTCTCCAACATGCAGATGCCCCGCCGTGTCTTGAGTGCGGTGCGCTTATGGTGAGGAGTGGTATTTGCTATCGCTGTGCGAATTGTGGCGCAACCAGTGGATGTTCCTAATTTCTTATTTCAACAGATTGGAGGCGCGGTTGAAAACCGCGCCTCTTTTTTTGCGCATCCGACCGGCCAATCCTTCGTAGGTTCGGTAGAGCGTAGCGAAACCCAACACATCGGCTGTTAACTGTTAACTAACAACTATTAACCCACAACCATCCGATTTCATTGCCTTTGAGCTACCAAATCGGATATAATAGAAAGGCTTGAGTTGAGTAGATGGTCGCGTCCCAGTGTAGTTTTACAATCGGGATGAGGAAAGTCCGGACTCCGCAGGGCAGGATGCTGGGTAACCCCCAGGAGCGGCGACGCTATGGAAAGTGCAACAGAGAGTAGACTACAACGCCCAAAGCGTTGTACAGGTGAAACGGTGCGGTAAAAGCGCACCAGTCCATAAGGTGACTTATGGAGCTTGGTAAACCCCATCTGGAGCAAGGTAAATGGGGGACACGTAAAGATTGCCCGTCTTGTCCCCAGGTAACCGCTTGAGGTGGATGGTAACATCCATCCCAGATGAATGATCATCACATACAGAATCCGGCTTATTCTCAACTCAAGTCTTATCTTAGCATGAATCGGTCTGCTTACTGCTTGTAGGAGGGGTTTGTAACCCCGACGCTTTATGCAGGCGGTTTGAGTGCAATAACCGATGAATTACATAAATTCAATTAATCCTAATGCTGTTCTTTTTCCTTGCGCATGGATTACTAAGACGAAAAGCCACCCCCACCCGGAGTCTCTATCCGAATAATATCGCCTTCACGCGTAGAAATTGACACCTTCCCCGCTAACGGATGTTCTTCTCCCTCAGAGATAAGCACGTTACGTCCCGGTTGACCTTGCGCCCCCCCTTGCAAACCGTAGGGACCTCGCGTTCGGCGTTCTGAAAGAATAGTGACCTCCACATCTGTCAGCATCTGTAGTGCTCTGACAACGCCTGCCCCGCCGCGAAATTTACCCACACCGCCTGTTCCACGTCGAACCCCATATTCTACGACCTGCATCGGATAGTTCGTCTCGATTGCCTCTATAGGAGTGTTCATTGTATTGGTCATGTGTGTATGGATGGCATCAATCCCATCTTTATTCGGGCGTGCCCCCATCCCACCCGCAATGGTTTCATAGTAGGTAAATTCCTTACCTCGCGAAACATCATAACCGCCTATTGTTAGGTTGTTCATAGTGCCAGAACTTGCGGCAGGAATCTGATCCGGACACGCTTGTGCCAAGGCACCAAGTAAGACATCAACAATACGCTGTGATGTTTCTACGTTCCCACCCGCAACCGCTGCTGGAAACTTGGCATTCACAACGCTCCCCTCTGGCGCAATGACCTGAATCGGCTCTAAACACCCGGCGTTAGCAGGCACATCCGCACCTGCGATGCATCGGAACGTGTAAAAGACTGCTGAAAGGGTAATAGCGTAGATCGTATTGACGGATCCGCGTGCCTGCGGGGCTGTTCCAGTAAAGTCGACTACTGCCGTGTCCCCTTTGATCTCAATTGCGACGCGGATTTCAATCGATTCATCGATAATACCATCGTTATCAAGCACATCGCTGTATACGTAGCGCCCATCTGGAATGCCCCGTAAGCGCGCCCGCACCATTCGGCTTGCGTAAGCACGTAATTCCGCCATGTAGGCAGTAATTTCTGCGTCTCCATATTTGGTTACCATTTCTTGCAAACGACGTTCACCAACGCGATTGGCAGCCAGTTGAGCCTCTATATCGCCTCGGCGTTCTTCGGGGGTACGTACATTCGCGAGAATTAACTCCCAGAGATCAGTGTTCAGTTCACCACCTCGAATGAGTTTGACAGGGGGAATACGAATGCCCTCTTGGATTACGCTCGTTGCGATCGGCATTGAGCCGGGACTCATGCCTCCCACATCTGCGTGATGTGCGCGGTTCGCAACAAAAAAGATAGGTTGACTTTTTGTGTCTTTCTCTCTGTGATTTGAAAGGACGGGCGCGACAAGTGTAATATCTGGTAGGTGGGTGCCACCACGGTATGGATCATTGAGAGCTATCATGTCACCCGGTGCCATTTCGGTGTGGGCAATCGCAGCGAGGACCGAGAGGGGCATTGAGCCGAGATGCACCGGAATATGCGCAGCTTGTGCAACCATCTTACCTGTGTCGTCAAACACAGCACACGAAAAATCGAGGCGTTCTTTGATATTCGGTGAAAATGCTGTGCGTTGCAGCGTTACACCCATCTCCTCTGCAACCGAGGTTAGCATGTTTTTGTAGAGTTCTAATTTGATAGGATCCATATTCATATCCGCAAGTCCCCGCATTGTAGGTGTGCTTTCTTGACTGACAGTTGATAACTGAGTACGCTTATTGTGAAGTTAGTTGCATTTTAACATTTTTTCCTATAGGATACAACCAAGAATCGATAATTTGGTGCGTCATTTCGTTCTTTTGTAGGAGGGATCTCTAAATTTTACCCCGGGGAAGTCCGTATGGACTTCATACCGTTGATTTACGGGTAAAATTTGTCTTTGCTTTACATTTCCCGACTGCTCCCATAGGAATGGCAAGAAATTAAAAATTGAATGGTTCTGCGATAATTTAGGAGGATCCAGATGAGCAAAGTTAATATTGCCTTAATCGGTGCTGGTGGGATGGCTAACGGTGTGCACTATCCATCCCTCAGCGAGTGTGGGGATGTGAATCTCGTTGGATTGTGTGATTTGGTGCCATCAAAACTTCAGGCAACAGCGGAACGCTTTGAGATTGAGCAGGCATTCACGGACTATAAACAGATGCTTGAAAAGACGAGCCCGGATGCCGTTTATGTCCTCATGCCACCCCAACACCTGTTCCCGCTTGTTATTCACTGTCTCTCGCAGCAGCACCACGTCTTTATAGAGAAACCACCTGGTGTTACGCTCCATCAAACCAAGGAGATGGCACGCGCTGCCGAGAAAAACGGATGCAAGACAATGGTAGGCTTCAATCGCCGTTTTATTCCACTCTTGCAACAAGTCAAGACAATCGTTGAAGAACGCGGTCCCATTATCCAATGTATGTCGACTTTTCATAAAAACACGCCCGGGGCCCTCTATTACGATGGCATAATAGATGTTTTGACATGCGATGCGATTCATGCCGTAGATGCGCTCCGATGGCTCGGTGGCGGTGAGGTGAAAGCTGTTGCCAGTGACATCAATAGTTTTTATTCCGAGCGCGAGAACAGTTTCAACGCAATCGTTAAATTTGCAAGTGGTGCCTCTGGATATCTCTGCACCAATTGGGCAGTTGGGACACGCATTCATACATTTGAGATGCACGCACGAGAGATTTCCGCCTATGTTAATCCCGATCCGGGGGGACGCGCAGTTATTCACACGCCTGAAGGCATAACCGAAATCACACCCGAGGAAGCCGCCGGGTCTGACACGTCGCATAGGAGATACGGATTTTATGGGGAAACTCGGCATTTTGTGGATGCTATTCAGGAGGACACGCAGCCGATCACCTGTTTCGCAGAAGCAATCAAGACAATGGAACTTGTGTCGGCTATCTATCGAAATAGGATAGATCCCTAACGTCGCAGCACTTAAAATGAATTGGCATGTTTCTTGCTAACATTATAAATACGACTAATGTCATATTGAGACGCTTTATGGATAGACAACAGCATATACCTGTTTTATGCGACGAAGTGCTTGATTTTCTCAAACCGCAACCCGATGGCGTTTATGTTGATGGTACTGTCGGATTAGGCGGACACAGTTACGCTATCCTAAAAGCCTCTGCACCGGATGGATATGTCATCGGAATCGATTTGGACCCTGACGCGCTTGCTATTGCAAAAGAAAGGTTACACACTTTCGGGGATCGGTGCTGTCTCATTAACGGCAATTTCGCAGCGATGCCTGTTTTGCTTAAAGAGTGCTCAATTTATGCCGTGGATGGGGTCCTGCTTGACTTGGGGGTATCATCGCTGCAGCTTGATACACCACATAGGGGGTTTAGTTTTAACCATCCCGGGCCACTGGATATGCGTATGCGGAGCGGACACGAGTTAAATACTAATCAAGAAATCTCGCCTACAGCTATGCAGGTAGTCAATCATAGTTCGATGGACACCTTGGTTGATATTTTCAAACGGTATGGTGAGGAACGATTCGCAAGACGGATTGCTGCTCGGATTCTTGAGACAAGGCAGCAAATACCAATAACCACAACAACGCATTTCGCAGAAATCGTCAAGAGTGCTGTTCCTCAGAAGACATCCAAAATTCATCCAGCTACCCGTGTATTTCAAGCACTGCGGATTCATGTTAATAGGGAATTGGAAAATCTTGAGATCGGTTTGGATGCCGTAATCTCACTTTTGAAGCCAGGTGGGAGACTCTGTGTTATTGCCTTTCATTCGCTTGAGGATAGAATAGTCAAACGCCGGTTTCAGATGTGTGCGAAAACGTGTATCTGTCCTCCCAAAATCCCAGTCTGTATTTGTGAGCATAAGCCATCTCTACAGATTCTAACAAAGCGTCCTATCGTTCCGGACGCGTCTGTAGTACAGCACAATCCGCGAGCGAGAAGTGCCAAACTGCGTGTAGCACGCAAATTATGACTTAAAATTGTAAAAAAAGTGCGACAAATTGGTGTAAATACAAAAAGATGTACCTTAAATATGAAAATCAACGTTAAAAGAATAGGGACTTATGCCTTATAACTGTGCAAAGATACCTATGAGACGTATGAGCAAAAGATTGTAGTCTGGGATAAGAGATAAAACACCCCGTCTCGTCTGTAATACCGATTGAGAAGTGAAATAAATGCAGGTATCAGATCAACATTCGGTGCGCATTACGAAACCAGAAGAAATCAAAGCGAAAAAAGGATTTCCGTTAGTCTATACACTCTTGGTATTATCCTTCTGCACCTTCGCTGGCAGCATCTGGTTTTCATCTTACGCCAAGAAAGTCGCTTTACAACGTCAACCTGTCTATGAAAGGCAGAAGCATCGAATTCAGGATGAAATTTATCGACTTGAATTAGAAGAATCAACGTTGACTTCTGTTCAGAGAATCAGGAAAATCGCTACTGAACTCGGAATGGTGGAACCTACTGAAACCTCACAAATCATTTGGGACAAGTGATTTTGATTTTTCCCTTTGGTAAAAATGCTCGAAAGTATCTCGGTTTAATATATGAAAAATAATTCGCATTTATCTATACGTCGTCTTGTTTTTGCACTTATTCTGATGCAGATTGGGTTTTTGTTGTTAGTTGGCAAACTCTTCAGGATCCAGATTGCTGATAATGATTCACATCGAGAAGCAGGTGAGCACGACTGGCTTTCCCCGCGCACAGCAGAGATAAAACGTGGGAAAATTCTGGACAGGCACGGAAATGTCTTGGCACTGAGTCGCCATAGTCTATCCGTCTATGCCGATCCGAAGTATATGAAGACTGACCCGCTCGCAGCTGCACAAAGACTGGCACCCGTCTTAGGAGTCTCCGAATCAGAACTGATTTCCCAACTCCGCCGCAAGGATAAGCGGTTTGTCTGGCTAAAGAAGGGCTTGGATTATGAACTACTTGATGAAATTCGCGCAATTGAAAAAGAAATTCGCGGTATAAAACATGAAGTCGAACAGAAGCGTGCCTATCCCAAAGGTGCCCTTGCCGCCCAAGTCATTGGTCATATTAACGATCAGAATATGGGGGAGGGAATCGAATACCAATACAACAATTATCTGTTAAACGCACAAGCCCGACAAGCCGCTCACCGCGCAGCATTGGCTCGCAATGAACCGATCAACTTGCTTACTGATGGAGACTCCACCAGTGATTATGGATATAGTATCGTTTTGACGCTTGACGAGTACATTCAATATGTCGCTGAAAAAGAATTAGCCGCAGCTTGTCGGAAGTGGAACGCTCCACGTGGAACAGTCATCGTCTTGGCATCAAGAACGGCAGAAATACTCGCACTGGCAAGTTACCCATCCTACGATTTGAATACCTATGCACAGGCAAATGAAGAAGCCAAACGGAATATCGGTGTTTGGTATGCCTATGAACCCGGATCAATTTTTAAAATTGTCGCATCTTCCGCTGTACTTAACGAAGGTGTCATGACCTCTGAATCGACGGTGTTTTGTGAACATGGGCGGTATCGGCTCTCGAACGGTAGAATTATAAAAGATGTCTCGGCAAAAGGGTGGCTGACCTTGGAGCAGGTAATCCAAAAATCCAGCAATATCGGGATGATTAAAGTTGTAAGTAAGTTGGGGCATGAAGGCTTTGGGACTTACATTGAAAAGTACGGATTTGGAAAAACAACAGGTGTCGATCTGCCTTACGAGCATAGTGGCAGTCTGTATGCAGTCAAGCATTGGGATACTCACTCTCTCGGTGCCGTACCTTTTGGACAAGGGATTATGGTTACACCGCTTCAAATGGTGAGTGCACTAAATGTCATCGCAAATGGTGGTAAACTTCTCCGTCCATATATCACACGAGAAATTCGGGACAATAAGGGGAAAGTCATTAAGAAAGTATATCCAATTGAAGTTCGGCAGGTCCTGCGTCCAGCGGTCGCAAGCAAAATGGCAGAGATACTTGTTGGTGTCGTTGAAGACGGGAGCGGGCGGCGCGCACGCGTCGAAGGGTGTCGTGTAGCAGGCAAAACAGGGACCGCGCAAAAAGCTGAACCAAATGGAAAAGGATACGCTGGAAAAGAGGTTATGTCCTTTATGGGATTCCTACCAGCAGAGAACCCCGTGATTTCAATAATTGTCATGCTTGATGAGCCAAAAGGCGCACGCTTCAGTGGACAAATCGCTGGACCGCTTTTTCAGGCGGTTGCCACGCAATCGGTGCAATACTTGAAACAGACTGAGTTCTTCAATCCTCAGATTCAAAAAACTATCAAATACACACCCGTCGCGACAAAAAAAGACGCCACGCAACGGCTTGCTGTGGAAGGAGGCGGACTGTGAATCTTCGCCAGCTGCTCCGAGGCTTGAATATTACTGCCAGTGCCGGCTTGTTTGATATGGATGTCACGGGTGTTGTCAGTGATAATCGGGAAGTTAAACTTGGTAATGTTTTCGTCTGCTACCAAGGCATCAGCATTGACAGCCACATCTTCATTCCAGATGCAGTTCAAAAAGGAGCAGCAGTTGTTATTGGCGAAAAACCAATTGTAGAAACAGCACCGACGAGACGATTTACCTACATCCAAGTTCCTAACGGACGGCGTGCCATGTCCTTGGTTTCAGCCAATTGGCACGATAATCCCGCTAAGCAACTCAAACTCATCGGCATTACGGGCACCAACGGTAAGACCTCAACGGCGCATCTCATATATGCAATACTCAAAGCGAGCGGGCGAAAAGTGGCACTCATCGGGACTGTTGGACACCGGTACACGAACGCCCAAGGCGTAGAGAAGAAGCTACCAGCATTCCTCACAACCCCTGATGCCTTCGCCCTCCATGCCCTCTTTAAGCAGTTCGCCGAGGAAGGGGTGGAATACGTCACGATGGAGACCTCCTCACAAGGGTTGGCCCTACAGAGGCTGGCAGGGCTTACCTTTGATACCGCTGTCTTTACCAATTTTACGCAGGACCACCTTGATTACCATCAGACGATGGAAGAGTACTTGAAAGCGAAGTTAATGCTCTTTGAGCAGCTTGGAGAAAAAGGGGTCGCCGTTTTGAACAGCGATTTGACTGTGACAGATCGCATCACTCAAGCCTGTGCAGATTCAAAGCGTCTGATGTATGGACACGGAAACAGTCCCGATTTGCACGCCGAAGACATTGAACTTTCTCGTACCCAACTGGTGTTTACAGCGCTTACCCCGAATGGACCTATCCCCGCAGAACTCCGATTGCTCGGAGAGTATAATCTTTACAACGCCCTCGCTGCTATTGCTGTTGGAATCCGTTACAATTGTCCTATCTCCGCAATTCAGGAGGGACTCGCCGCCACTGTCGTCCCTGGACGGTTTGAGCGCGTAGACCACGGAAAAGACTTTGCCGTTATCGTTGATTACGCACATACACCTGACGGTTTAGAAAATATCCTGACTGCCGCGAAGCGCATCACAGAGCGTAAATTGATTTCTGTTTTTGGATGCGGAGGTGATCGTGATAACGGAAAACGCCCAAAAATGGGGAATATTTCAGCACGGATCGCAGATTATAGCGTGATTACTTCCGACAATCCGCGCACTGAGAACCCCGACAAAATCATCACGCAAATTGTGTCAAATTTGCCACATGATGCAAAATATGTGTGTATTTCGGAAAGACGTGAAGCCATTCGGCACGCTATCACAGCAGCGAAATCAGGCGATGTTGTCGTGATTGCAGGCAAGGGACATGAAGATTATCAAGAAATTCACGGCAAAAGATTTCCTTTTGATGACAGAATTGTGGCTTCGGATGTTTTGGAGTCTTTGTGATCACCTTGTTGACGGATTGCCCAGTTTTCGGTAAATTTATACCGCTCGAATTTTAACAATACAGCAGGTTCATGGGAAATTGAGCGTAGACGGAAGATGCAAAGCACAGAGATTAACAGTCTCAACATCTCATATCAAGTTGCTGGGGAAGGTGATATAGTCCTCCTCTTGCACGGTTGGGGTGGAGAAGCCGCAAGTTTCCAACCGGTTTTTGAATGGCTTGTCCAGTCTCACAAAGTCTATGCACTTGATTTACCCGGGTTCGGCAAAAGTCAAATACCTCCCACAGCGTGGGATACGTCCGATTATGCACGGTTTGTCACAGCTTTTTTGGAGAAATTTTCCATTCCAAAGGCGCACCTCATTGGACATTCCTTTGGTGGTAGAATTTCAATTATCCTCTCAGCGGAGCACCCTGAAAAAGTGGATAAGCTTATCCTTGTTGATAGTGCCGGAATTAAGCCGCGCCGAACTCTAAAATACTCTCTTCGCGTAGGTGTAGCAAAGATTGGCAAATTGATGCGTCGATTCGGAAGGTATGGCAATAGTTTCGCAAACGCTGTTTCTCAACACACTGGCTCTAAGGATTATCAAAATGCTGGCGAAATGCGTGCCACGCTTGTGAAGGTCGTAAACCAAGACCTACGCGCACTCTTGCCTCGGATAGCTGCATCTACACTGTTAATCTGGGGTGAAAACGATAAGGATACCCCTGTGTCCTTTGGACATATTATGGAGAAAGAAATACCTGATGCCGGGTTGGTCGTGCTAAAGGAGGCGGGACACTTTTCATATCTCGACCAATTTCCGCAATTTTGTCGAATTGTGGCGAGTTTCTTGCAGATTCCGAATGTATAATAACCCAAGTTGCTACTAACAGGTTTTGGACATTTCAGAAAGCCATTGCAGTCGCTTTCCCCACCCCAGAGGGGTGCTATGTCTATAGAAAAGTGGTTTTTAGTTCCCTGCACTCCCGGTGAATGCCATACGGCATTCATACCCGGTTCATGCCTATAAGGCATGAATACCGTTGATTCTGATTTTGATTTTGATTTCGGAGTGCTATGTCTATAAGAAACTGGCAACTTGGGTTATAATAATAAACAAGACTCGCCGCCGATAGAAGGAAAGGGAAAATGATTTTGGAAACAGTAAGCACCCTGCTTTTCTACTTCGCAATGTTAACTTGTGTAGCGAGAGCGGTCGTCAGAACAGCTGGTGGGCTTCATATACTCCAACTCGATGGTTATAAGACAGGTCGCTACCTGAAGTGGATGCGTCAACATCTGAACAACTGCTTTGAGGTCGGAGAGATTCTGATTGTTGGTCTCTTGCTGGTTTTCACCATTTTCATATCTATGTTATATCCACAGTATCACGGCACTTGGCTTTTTCCAGTCCTGTATATTGTGTGGGGTGGTTTCCAGGTTTATATGCTGACCCGGCGGAAAAAGGTAGAAGCGAAGAAACCTCTCGTTTACACAGCACGCGCAAAACGGGTGTTCGGGCTTTCAATCGGTCTGCTTGTCGGTTTGGCAGTAGGAATTGTGTTCACGGCAGAGGAGACCTCATGGCGCGTCGCAGCCTTCCTGTTTAGTGAGGTGAGCGTGGTCAATTTGACTATTGCTAACCTGCTTATCTATCCTCTGGAACGCACAATAAATGAAGCATATCTCCTTTCCGCGAGAAAACGGATCAAAGCATTCAGTTCTAAGGTCGTCGGAATTACAGGGAGTTACGGTAAGACGAGTACAAAGTATATTTTGCATCGGATTTTATCCCAAAAATTTAATACCTTAATGACTCCCGATAGTTACAACACGCCGATGGGTATTTGCAAGGTCATTCGAGGTCAACTTACCGCCGAGCATGAAATATTTATCGTCGAAATGGGTGCCTACAAACGTGGCGACATCCGCGAATTGTGCAATTTAGCCTCACCCCAAATTGGCATTCTCACAGCTGTCGGTCCCCAACACTTAGAGCGATTTAAAAGTATAGAGAACATAGCCAAGACAAAATATGAACTAATTGAGTCGCTCCCACCCGGTGGACTCGCAGTCTTCAATTGCGATAACGAGATTTGCGCTGAACTTGCCGATAAACGGGAGCAAGGCGGAAACCCTGTCCGCCGCTACGCCACAGAGTCATCTCCTATAGGATCGGTTTCTAAACGGGCACAATTAACCGCCACAAACATTCGACACACTGACGCGGGACTCGCTTTCACAGTGCAGGCATTCGTCAATAGGCAGGATACTGCCGAAGTAGAAATTCGTACGCAGCTTTTAGGCAGGCATAATGTATCCAATATCCTTGCCGCTATGGCAGTTGCGATAGAGTGTGGAATGACGTTTGAAGAAATTCGAGCAGCAATTGCGAATGTTGAACCTGTCCCACATCGTTTGCAGTTAACACCCAGTGCTGGTGGCGTAACCATCATTGATGATAGTTTCAACTCCAACCCTGTCGGAGCCAAAGCAGCGCTCGAAGTACTCACCGAGATTGGAGACGGAAAAAAGGTATTAGTAACACCCGGCATGGTGGAACTCGGCGAAAAGGAGTACGAGGAAAATAAGAAACTTGGAGAACAAGCCGCCAATGTCTGCGATCTGGTCATTTTAGTCGGACCTACAAGAACTATCCCAATCTTGGACGGTTTGAAGGCCGCCGCGTATCCCAACCAACAGATCATTGTTGCCCTCAACTTAGACGAAGTTAAACAACATTTGGCAACGCGGGTACAGTCCGGGGATGTTGTCCTCTTTGAGAACGACCTACCGGACAATTATAGTGAAGAAAGAGTCGCCTCCTAATATAGGTGTTTTTTGTTTGTCTGTCCAAACAGTCCATAACACGGAATTTCAAAGGATATCTGCAAGGACAACGAACGCAGCAGTCCAGAGGCAGTAGTTAAAAGAATGTCAAAACACAATGTAGCCCTCATATTCGGTGGATGTACACCCGAACACGAAGTCTCAATCGTAACCGCACACCAAGTGTACCTTGCTTTACAAGAAAATCATCAAGTTATCCCTATTTATGTCACAAAGAACGGTGAATGGTTAACAGGTGATGCGCTCGGCGACTTATCCGCTTTTACTGACGGAACGCTGCCACATCCTTCCGATTTTGACAAAATTACCATTGAATTTTATCCTGAGCCAAAGTTCGTTATTACCAGCAGGCACTGGATTAGCCGGAACGTTCAGAAAAGAACAGCCCTCCCTATAGATGTCATTTTTCCCGCGATACACGGCATGCATGGTGAGGATGGAACGCTCCAAGGATTATTGGAACTTATGAACCTACCTTATGTCGGTGCAGGGGTCGTCGGCTCTGCTGTCGGTATGGATAAAATTATGATGAAGGCGATTCTTCATGCGAATGCCCTTCCTATACTTCCGTATTTGTATTGGACCCACCACGATTGGAATACGCAACGCGACGAGATACTCGAAAAGGTGGACGCGACGCTATCCTATCCTCTCTTTGTCAAACCAGCAATGAGTGGGTCAAGCATCGGTGTTAGTCATGTCAGCAATCAAGACGAACTTTACACTGCTGCTGAAGTCGCTGGGCAATACTCACGGAGAATCCTTGTCGAAGAAGCCGTTAAGAAGCCCCTTGAGATCAATTGCGCTGTTATGGGACTTGATGAATCGACTACTTCTGTTTGCGAGCAACCTGTAACGCAAACCAATTTCCTCAGTTTTGATGATAAATACATCCATCAAGAGGGAGAAAATTCCGGTATGGCAGGTGCTGACCGCAAAATTCCTGCACCTATTTCCGAAGAATTGACGTTACACATACAGGATCTTGCTGTCCGTACTTTTCAGGTTTTAGATTGTGCTGGTGTGGCACGCATCGATTTTCTCGTAGACGCGGAACATAACGTTTATGTGAATGAAATCAACACCATTCCGGGATCGTACAGCTACTATCTCTGGACACATCAAGATATTGAATTTCCGAAACTTGTATCGGAACTTATTGATTTGGCATTTAAGGCACATGCACAGAAGAATGCGTTAACCTATACTTATACGACGAACCTCCTAAGCCAGGCAGGCGCAAGTCTCGCTAAATTGAAGAAAGGTGAAAAAATTGGAGGGACGGCGTAATACGCTGTTGTAAAGTCGCCATCGCTTTTTTGTAGGGAAAAATGTTCTACCATCTCCTATACGAAAACCTCGTTGAAGTCTTTTCGCTGTTCAATGTCTTTCGTTATATTAGTTTTCGAGCAATTTATGCAACAGCTACCGCCCTGCTTATTTCCCTCGCTTTGGGCCCTTTTATGATAGAGAAGTTGAAGCAGCTCCGCATCGGCGAACATATTCAGGAGGAGGTGGCACAAGCCCAACAAAATACCGAAAATCAGAACAAAGCGGGTATACCAACAATGGGAGGCGTTCTCATCATTGTATCTGTTCTGATATCAGTAGTCTTCTGGTCCCGTTTAGACCAGCCTTATATCTACTTGATGATGCTAACAACGCTTTGGTTCGGTGGACTCGGCTTCTTAGATGATTATAGCAAACTGGTAAAACAACAGTCATTAGGGCTTCGTGGATGGCATAAAATTGGACTTCAAACCATAGGAGCATTGGGAATCGCAGTCTATCTTTACCAATGGGGAGCCACTCACGGCGGGGATGTCGTAACACGTTCCTCTCTGAGTTTGCCATTTTTCAAGGAGATACAGCCGGATTTAGGTGTTTTGTTTATCCCTTTCGCAACATTAGTGATCGTTGGTGCATCAAACGCTGTCAATCTGACGGATGGTATGGATGGATTAGCGATCGGGTGTACGCTCTTCGTCGCAGGTACGTTAGGGGTAGTCGGATATATGACAAGCCACAACGAAATCGCAGCGTATCTAAACATCTTCCACTTACCAGTAAGTGGAGAAGGGACAGCAATTTTCTGTGCAGCGTTAGTTGGTGCAGGTATAGGGTTTTTATGGTATAACAGTCATCCTGCACAAGTTATTATGGGAGATACCGGGTCACTCTCCCTCGGAGCAACGCTCGGAACCGTGGCAATCCTTATAAAACAGGAGTTTCTGCTTCTAATCGTCGGTGCTATTTTCGTCGTTGAAACTTTATCGGTTATAATTCAGGTCTGGTCGTTCCGAACGTTTGGCAAGCGAGTGTTTAAGATGTCCCCGATCCACTACCATTTCCTGCTATCAGGGTGGAAAGAATCCAAAGTCGTTATCCGATTCTGGATTGTCGGGTTTATCTTAGTCTTGATAGCTTTAAGTACACTGAAGCTTAGATAAAGTAAACAACCTTATATTAGCGGTGCTTCGTAAACATCAGGGTTTTCGTTAAAGAAATATGGCTGTTTTTCGCTGGAGTTTGGAACAAAAAATGCAATTACAAGGAAAACGTGTTACAGTTTTTGGATTAAATCGGAGTGGGGTCGCCGTTGCGAAACTGTTGCACGCACAAGGGGCATCTGTCGTCCTTACAGATAAACGCACATCCGAAGCATTATCAGCGGAAATTGCGATACTCAATGAATTTTCTGAACCCGGCGAAATCGAAAAATATCTTGGAGGGCATCCAGCCCAATGCATCGATGATATTGATTTCATAGTTGTTTCGCCAGGCGTACCTCTGGATATTCCAATCTTGTGTGAGGCACAGGCGCAGAACATTCCCATTCTCGCAGAATTGGAAATTGCTGCAAGGATGTGTCCAGCACCCATTGTCGCTATTACTGGAACGAAGGGTAAATCCACTACGACACTACTCACGGCGGCAATACTAAAAGAATGCCCTAAGTTTCACAATGTCTGCATCGCAGGGAACATTGGGGTACCATTGGCAGCGGAGGTCCAAAATCTTACAAACCAAGACATTGTCGTCCTTGAGGCGAGCAGTTTTCAGTTAGAAAGCACAGTTACTTTTCATCCGCTGGTGAGTGTTGTACTCAACCTTTCGCGAGATCACTTAGATAGACATGGGACGATGTCCAATTATCGCGAGGCGAAGCAGAAGATTTCTGCGAACCAGACTGGGGACGACTGGATGGTTCTCAACGGTTCAGATCCTTCCGTCAAAGATTTCGCTGCGTCTACAGCGGCAGAAGTGGTCTATTTTACGGACGAAGGCGTTCGTGAAGTACCGTCGTTTTCAGGCACGTTTAGAGACAGGACGCAACTTCTCGCACAGCGCGACGGGGTCCGAGAGAGAATTTGTGATATAAGAGACATTCCTCTTCCTGGAGCACATAACGTCCAAAATGTCCTCGCCGCAGCGACTGTAGGACAAATTTTGGGCATCAGAGGAGCACAAATTCGGACAGCGCTCCGGAATTTTGATACATCGCACCCCGCTTTAGTTCACGCTTTCGAGACGGTGAGAATGATCGGTGGTATTGAGTTCATCAACGATTCAAAGGCGACGAACGTGGCAGCAGTCAAAGCCGCTCTTGAATCGATAAAGGAGCGTCGAGTCGTCCTGATAATGGGAGGCTATGACAAGGGAAATGACTATACACCGTTGTGTGAAATCGTTCGCAACCGCGTTAAAGCCGCTGTAATGCTTGGAGAGTGCACGCAGCAGATTGAGAAGACTCTTGCCGATACAACACACATAGTGAAAGCAAGAACAATGACAGAAGCGGTGCAGATTGCCTACAGATATGCGTCAGCAGGCGATGTGGTGCTCTTGTCACCTGCCAATGCGAGCTTTGATATGTACACCGACTATAGAGCACGGGGAGTAGCGTTTAAGGACGCAGTTCACGCCCTTCAATCGATTAATTAGAGGACTAAAACGATACAATGCTACGCGACTTCCAAAAACACGACCGTAACAATCGAAACGCCACATCTAATGTAAAAACCGGACGTAGTTATTGGACAAACACGCGCGCCTATAGCGTTGTGGAAGAAAATCAAAAACGGGTGGCGGAGGCAACACCTGTCTCAAGACCTGGACGAATGGATCGAGGGGTGATTGCGCTCACCTTCACCCTCATTGCTATAGGTATCTTGATGGTCTATAGTTCAAGCCACCTGATCTCTTCAAGGCACTATGATGGTTACAGTTATCGGTATTTGCAAATACACATTATTGCTTGTGCAATCGGCTTGACGGGAATGTTTGTGGCTTCCTATTTGCCCTATAGGTTTTACGCAAGATTTGCAAACCTTTTTTTAATACTCTCCTTTGTAGGGTTGCTGTTGGTTTTCGTGCCAAGTTTAAGCGTAAGCGTACAAGGCGCAGAGGGTAGTAGGTTTAACCGTTGGATCCGTATAGGAAACTTACCCGTCAATTTTCAACCCGTTGAATTCGCGAAAATAGCGTTAGTCATCCATGTAGCACACTTCATAAGTCGAGATCCACAGCGCGTTAAAAGCCTTTTTAACGGTGTGCTGCCGAATATGCTAATTGTTGGGGCCGCCTTCGGACTGGTCGCAAGCCAGCCTGATTTCGGTTCCGCATTCTTGTTGGCAGTGACTGTTTGTATCGTCCTATTTATTGGAGGCATTCGGATCCTACATACATTGGCACTCGTTGGCGTAGGTGGTGGACTCCTCAGTGTACTCATAATTCGAGATCCATATAGACTGAAGAGATTCTTAGACTATTTCGCTATGTTGAAATCGCCGAGCGCAACAAACTATCAACTAACTCGATCGCTGGATGCCCTTGAAGGCGGTGGACTTCTCGGCGCAGGGATTGACAGTAGCCTTCAGAAAATATCGCGCCTCCCCTATCCACACACAGATTTTATCTTCGCAGTGTTGGGGGAAGAATTCGGGTTCATTGGCGCAGTAGCTGTAACAATTCTTTTCATGTTGTTTATATGGCGCGGATTACACATTGCTCGGAGTGTACCAGACCTCTTCGCATCATTACTCGCTACTGGCATTACTATCCTCATCGGTTTACAAGCGTTCATCAATATTGGTGTTGTGACAGGTTTGTTACCGACCAAAGGCATTACATTGCCGTTTATCAGTTATGGCGGTTCGTCGATTGTCCTTAGCTTGGTAAGTGTTGGTATTCTTTTAAATATATCGCGGCATACCAACTCGGCTAAGGAGTAATAGAGTTCTGTGGCTCCCTTAGCCGTTTCTGTACCACACGATTATGGTGAATTATAAATAGGACTTACGCAATCAACGGTATTCATGCCTATAAGGAAACCTGAATACCGTTGATTCTGATTTATATGGGGGGTTGGGGGATTGAGAGGGTTAAAAACACCGAGATAACGACTTTTTCAGCAAAAAACGTCCTTTGTTTATTCAATTTGCGTAAGTCCTAATAAATTCTGATGAGTTAACTTATGATTGATTCTAAATTGAGTGATACAGATTTATCTGGGGCAGATAGTTTCTATCAAGTGACTGCCGGAGAGTGGAAAACACACAAAAAAGTAGTTATCGCGGGCGGTGGGACAGGCGGACATATCTACCCTGCCATCGGTATTGCCCAGGCACTGCAGCGATTGGATGCTACAGTTGATATTGTATTCATCGGTGGTAGAGATCGCTTAGAATCAAAACTGGTTCCACAACACGGTTTCCGCTTCATGCCCATTTCTGTTGCCGGTTTTCCGCGCACCTTAACTTTGCAGTGGATTCCGGTTCTCTGGAAAGCTTTTCGCGGGCTCATCCAGTCATTGCGCTATATGAAGGAACTACAGCCGGATATTGTTATAGGAACAGGTGGGTATGTCTCAGGTCCGGTGCTTTTCGCAGGTCTGCTGCGCAGGACCCCAATAGCTATCCAAGAACAGAATGCCTCTGTCGGTTTAACAAATGGAGTCTTAGCGCGCTGGGCAAAAATGGCGTATCTTGCCATGGAATCCGTTCACAATAGTCGTTCGTTTCAACACACTGCGAGGGTAGAGGTGACAGGTAATCCTATCCGCCCTGCAATCACCGCATGCTCGAAGGCTGAGGCGACTTACCAGAAATTTGGGTTGTGTCCAAATCGGAAAACGATCTTTGTAATGGGCGGCAGTCAGGGAGCACGGGCTATCAATAGCGCAATTGTAGAGACACTTCCGCATTTGTTGGAATATGCTGATCGACTCCAAATTGTACATCAGACAGGGGCAGCTGAGGCACAGATAGTTCAGGAAGCGTATCACAACAAACTTGGATCGCAGCAGGAATTCCGGTATTGTGTCCAACCCTTCTTTGATGCTGTTGAGGAGATCTATAGCATAGCGAACATTATGATTTGTAGGGCAGGAGGGATGACTGTTGCTGAAGTCACTGCTTGTGGTATCCCCGCAATCTTTGTACCTTTACCTTCACAAACAGGAAATGATCAGGTATTGAATGCACGTGCTGTTGCAAAGAAGGGAGGGGCCGTTGTGCTGGAACAAGGCACGTTCACGGTAGAATCCCTCGTCCAAAGCCTTGTGGACATCGCACTTGACGAAAATACATACGAACGAATGGTGGCTGCGAGTCAAGCGCTCGGTAAACCACATGCCAGTGATCACATTGCCAAATCTATTCTTTCGTATGCTTAGATGTTTTTTTATCTAATTAAGGTTGATTTTCAGCCTCGCGATAGGTTAAAAAATTAAGAGGTACTATAGATTAAACTCGGAAACTGACTTCTACACAGATTGTCAAATTAAAAAAGAACTATTCTGGCGCGTTTCGGGTAAAAACGAAAATAACGACATGTTTGGAAAAACACAACATATTCATATTATCGGTATTGGTGGTGCCGGTTTAAGCGGCATTGCTGAAATCTTGTTGGACCTTGGGTTCCATGTGACAGGCTCAGACATCAAAAAGTCTGATACGACAAAACATCTGCGAGATGTCGGCGTGACCGTCTTCTATGGACATGCCGCAGCACAGATGCACGGTGCAGATGTCGTGGTTGTTTCTCCAGCTATTCCTCCTGACAATTCGGAACTCCTCGCTGCACAAACACAGAAAATCCCTATCGTTAGGGGTGCCGAGATGCTCAATGAAATCACTCGGATGCGCTATAGCGTTGCAGTCAGCGGAACACATGGAAAAACAACGACCACTGCTATGACTGCTACAGTGCTTAGCAGTCTTGATCCAACAGTCGTCGTTGGCGGGAAACTCATGAATGGCAGCCATGCCCGAAGTGGCGAAGGCGATGTTATGGTCATTGAGGCAGACGAGGCATACGGTTCTATTGAGATGTTCTATCCCACTGTTGCTGTTGTCACTTCAGTCGATGCTGACCATCTGGATTATTATAGTAGTGTTACCGAAATTGGTGAAACCTTTCTCAAGTTCATTAACAAGGTCCCTTTTTACGGCACTGCTGTTCTGTGCTTGGATGCTGAGAATATTCAGAAGTTCATCCCGCGAATTGAGAAGCGATATGTTACCTACGGGCTTGAGACCCAGGCAGACCTGGTGGCTGAGGGAATTGTTGTTGAAGGTCCAACGTCCCGCTACCGGATCCGTAAAAATGGGCATCTCTACGGTGAAATTCATCTTAAAATGCCCGGACGCCATAATATTTCTAACTCCTTGGCAGCTATAGCTGTTGGGCTTGAACTCGACATCCCGTTTGAGCAGATTCGGGAAAGTCTTGAATCATTTTCCGGTGTACACCGTCGTTTTGAAATACTTGGCGAGGTCAATGATATTATCGTCGTTGATGATTACGCCCATAATCCAGCGAAATTAAAAGCAGCACTCAGTGGTGCTCGTGACGGTTACAAGCGTCGTATCGTCGCAGTCTTTCAACCACATCGCTATCAGCGCGTTAGAGATTTGGCAGATGAATTCTCCCGCTCTTTTTATCAAGCAGATGTACTCATTGTTACTTCAATCTATAGTGCGGGCGAAGCACCTATTGAAAATGTCACTGCTGAAAAATTAGCAGACGCAATACAGGCACACGGGCATCGACAGGTACTCTATGTACCCGATACAGATGAAATTACCGATGTCCTTATGAAGATAACCCGTCCAGACGATATTGTCATTACCTTGGGGGCTGGGGACATCAGTAGGGTGGGACGAGAATTTTTAACACGGCTTCAAGCCGAAAATTGATCGTTCCTTTATCTTCTTGTATCTTCTTTCGTAATAGTCTCGTTTTTTATCTATAAGTTTTGCTTGAATCGCGCGCTGGAGAAGAAAAAAGTACGCAAATGTACATTCCACTGGTATTGAGCCGAGAATACACCGCTGCAACCAACAGCACACGAATGTTTGCCCTCTCCCGACGCAAAAAGCGTAACGCGTATGTGCGGGAAACTTCGATGCCCGCAAGGCGGCTTGGTAAGCATCCTAATACCAAGGTATATATATTGCGGCGTGTGATCTTCGTTGTCGCTATCGTGCTTACTTTGGCTTTTATCGCGAAGGTAGGACTTGGTTTTTTCGGTGTTGAATATATTTCCTTTGAACTCTCTGGAAATGCGCACTATACAGAAGCAGAAATCTATGATATATTAGCTGAACAGTTAGACAATATCGTTACAGATTCTGAGGCGCGCACAGCGACATATCTAAAAGAGAACTTAAGTTATATCAAAGAGGCACACGTTTCTAAGCATGTGATGAAACGTTTACTCACTATTGAAATTACCGAGCGTGAACCTTTTGCCTTGCTCAAGTTTTATGAAGGTTTTAAAACGCCACCTGTTCCCGGCACAACTGCTGATCGCGAGAGCGCGTTTTTCTTGGTGGATGTTGACGCACATGTCTTGGAAAGTATAGATGTTGGAAAGTCAGGGGCACCGATAGATGAACGGTTCCAAAAGATGGGGACACTTGTTGCAGCGGGTGATAAACTGCCTAAGATCGGCACTGTTGCCCAAACCTCTGGAATCTCCTTGGGAGTGGAGGTTTTCGAGACCGCTTTACTTCAGCAGGCAGGGCTGGCAACCCAGATAGAAAGCATTGACGCGAGCCGTCCGCAGCAAATTAAAATACAAATTAAGACATTGCCTCTGCCAGTGTGGATTGCTGGGGATGCGATTGGGTCCGGACTCCATCATATCACGCTACTTTTGAAGCAGCACAAAATCCGTGTACTTGAACTTCTTAAAGCGCATCCCAATGCTACACAGCCGTACTTAGACGCAAGATTTGAAGATTCACTCTATTTAGGTGGTTATACTGAAACCAAGTAGTGTCTATTTCATAAAGATCAAGGCGTGGAAAATACACAGACACTATCTTTTGAATATATAAAGCTTTAGGAGATGACTCACGATAGAGCATCTCATCTCGGATTGCCCGGAACTGACAATACTTGCACTGATCTTCTTCAGAGCAAAGAAAAAGGAGGTGGAAAACCTAAATGCCTAAGCAGAATGTTATCGCAGGGCTTGATATTGGATCGAGCAAAATTTCGGTAATTGTTGGAAATACACTGGCAGGAAGCTCTGAAAGAATAGGAATCGTCGGCGTTGGACACGCCCCTTCCAAAGGGCTTCGCGGCGGGGTCGTCGTTGACATTAATCAAACAGCCGAAGCTATTCGCAGTGCTATTTCCAGCGCAGAATTGATGGCAGGCGTTAAAATTGATTCTGTCTGTGTCGGAATTTCTGGTGAACATATTATAGGTCAAACGTCACATGGCGTTGTTTCTGTCGCCAATACTGAAATTACACAAGAAGATGTTGAGCGAGCGATGGTTGCCGCAAAGGCAATCTCCATTCCCTCCGACTGCGAAAATCTCCACGTTATTCAACAGAGTTTCGTCGTTGATGCTCAGAGTCGTATCAGAGAACCCATTGGTATGTCCGGCGCACGTCTTGAAGCTTATGCCTATATTATTACAGGCGGTACGACAGCCATTCAGAATTTGCTCAATAGTATTGAAAAAGCAGGCGTGCCTATTGTCGAAACACTCGTCGCAGCACCCCTCGCTGCATCTCAAGCAGTTCTCTCAAGAGATGAACGTGAGGTCGGAATTGCGCTCGTTGACATCGGAGATGGAACCACTGAAATCATCGTGTATAAAGAGGATTCTATCCAACATACAGCCGTCATTCCCGTCGGTGGGCAGCATATCACTAACGACATCGCTCAATACCTAAAAGTTACCCTCCCTGAAGCAGAGGAACTGAAAATTCATCGTGGATGTGCATGGACGGAATTGGTGACAATGGATGATGTAAATTCAATTCCAGTGGCTACGGATGCCAAACCCCGTTTCATTGATCGCTATGAACTTTCCCAGATTATTGAGTACCGTGTGGCAGAAATTCTTGAGATCATTGGTTATGAATTAGGGGATACATCGCTGCCTGGTGGACTCGTCTTTACCGGGGGCACCGCACTCATTGATGGGCTCCAGGAACTTGCTGAAGCCATGCTACAACTCCGCGTTCAAATCGGATATCCCAAGGGAATACAAGGATTAACAGACCGCGTAAATCATCCAATGTATGCTGCTGGTATAGGGCTCGGTCTTTACGGTGAGAATTTGCGACAGCAAGAACATGAAAACCATTTGCGCCAACGCGGTAATAGTTTTGGAGCATTCCTGCAACGAATCAAAGAGTGGTTCGGGTATTAAATTCACCGCCTTAGTATCGAGATGCTTATACACGCTGAACTTACAGGAATACTTGACTTAAGTCGTCTAATAACGTATAATTTAATATGAAAAAAGCGGATCCATGAAAGTTACTACGGACCCTCAGTCTGGAGATTGGGGCTACAATGATAGGAGGAATTAGGTTGCTGTAGCTTATAATAGTAACTGAAATCCAAGATGATAGAATTTGAACAAGAAGAATTTGAAAACTTACGCGCCAAAATTAAAGTCGTTGGTGTCGGCGGAGCAGGTGGAAATGCCGTCAAACGAATGATTGAAGCAGGTCTGACCGGTATAGAATTTTATGCCGTTAACACAGATCAACAGGCGCTACTCACTTGCCGCGGGGCTACCCAAATCCAGATTGGTGTTAACACGACCGAAGGCTTAGGGTCTGGTGCCAATCCCGATGTTGGTAGAAAGGCTGCTGAGGAAGACAGAGAACAGCTGCAAACTATCGTCGAAAACGCCAACATGGTCTTCATCACCGCAGGTATGGGAGGCGGTACAGGCACCGGGGCAGCACCGCTCATCGCTTCGCTTGCACGAGAGCGTGGAGCCCTTACTATTGGCGTTGTAACCAGACCCTTTAACTTTGAAGGACAACGTCGCGCAGACCAAGCCGAAGCAGGACTAGATGAACTCCGCGCAGCAGCAGATTCTGTAATTGTTGTACCAAACCAACGCCTCATTGACACAATGGACAGGAAACTTCCAATTCGAGATGCTTTCCGTATCGGAGACCAAATCCTCCTCCATGGTGTTCAGAGTATCTCTGATATCATCACCGAAGCTGGCGAAATTAATGTTGACTTCGCTGATGTTGAGTCCATCATGCGAGACGCAGGCAGTGCGTTGATGGGAATGGGACGGGCAACAGGTGATAGTCGCGCACAAATCGCTGCAGAGCAAGCCATTAGCTCACCGCTCCTTGAGCAGACCAACATCGCTGGAGCTATCGGGATGATTGTCAACATTACCGCACCCCCTGATTTCATGATGCACGAACTTGATGAAGCGATGCAAGTCATTAAAGACACCGCCACCGATGCACAAATTATCTTCGGTCTTGTTTACAAGGATGAATTAGAACTTGGAGATGAAGTCCTTGTAACTGTCATCGCAACAGGTTTCGATTCTGATATATCCGATATCTTCCCCGGTCAGGAAAGAGAATACGCCCCACGGTATGACGACGTTGATGCTTATCAAAGACAACCTGTTCCTACACAAGAACAACGTACGCCAGTTCCCAGCAGAACCAGATCCAGCACTGGCAGATCACTGCCAAGCAGGTCTGTTGCTCCAGGGCGTGGACGGAGACCCGCCGAACCACCTATAGAACAAGAGGAACAATCCCCTCAAACGCGGCAATCCAGACCAGCACGCGGAAAGGATTCACAGCAGCGTGGTAGTACAGATTGGGAAATCCCGGCATTTCTCCGCGTCCAAAAAAGAGGGCAGAATAACAAGTAGAAATTAACGCTATATTGTCCTCCTATCAGTGCCGCTTTTTTCGTGTAGCCTCGATCTTGTTATCGAGGCTACTTAATAAACTAAGGACGTTTCGTTTTTCCCTTTATCGGCGCGCTTCCCGAGCGTACCCTACTATACCCGAGGATGACAGTGAACTTACGTCAACACTACCAATATCTGCGCGATCAAGAACACGGCGGATATAATAACTTCAGGAAACCGAACAAATTCGCCCTCGTCTATCCCTGTACGTATGAACTCGGAATGTCGAGTCTTGGTGTTCAGGTTATCTATGCTATCCTCAACAATCGAACGGATACCGCTTGCGAGCGCGTTTTCGTGCCTGAATCTAATTATCTTCGCCAGCTTGTTACCCAGAAAACTCCACTTTTCTCGTTTGAAACGCAAACACCGCTGAACCGATTTGATATCGTCGGATTTTCTGTCTCGTTTGAATCGGATTATGTGAATATTCCGCGGACGTTGGAACTCGCAAACATCCCACCACTTGTTGAAGAGCGCACAGAATGGGATCCACTCGTCATCGCCGGCGGTATCAATATTTCCTATAATCCTGAACCCATTGCTGATTTCGTTGATGTCTTTGTTGTCGGAGAAGCTGAACTTGTCATCCATCAACTCATGGCACATTTTGACGAGTGGAAACAGAGCGGGGCCCCTAAAAGCGAGTTGCTCGAAACACTCGCAACTGTCCCAGGCCTCTATGTGCCCAGTTTCTATGATGTAACTTATCAAGACGATGGCACGATTGACGCTGTCTCTCCAAAACCCGGAATATCACCTCAGATTCGCGCCGGTGCCGTTCCCAAACTCGATGATGTCGAGACTTGCACGCATATCCATACCCCGAACACTGAATTCTCAAACGCCCATCTTATTGAAATTGTCCGAGGATGCGGGAGACAATGCCGTTTCTGTGTCGCTGACTACGCCCGGCGATGGCCACGGCAACGTTCTGTAGAGAATACGCTTGCACTTGCTGAACGTGCCAGAGGCATTACTGACAGAATTGGACTCGTCGGGGCCTCTATTTCTGACCATCCGCAAATCGACGAAATCGCTACAGGACTCGTCGAACGTGGGTTCCGTATCTCCTGTGCCTCACTTCGTGCTGAAACTGTCCGCGCACCTTTGCTCGATGCCCTCGCCGACAGCGAACAAGGCACAATTACCATTGCCCCAGAAGTTGCAACTGAAGAACTCCAAAAGGTCGTCAATAAAGCGATTCCACGTGAACGTCTTTATTACGTCTTTGAGGAAGCGCTAAAACGCGATATTCTTAATCTCCGTCTATACTTTCTTATCGGGGTCCCACAGGAAACCCCAGCGGATGTGGAGGCTATTGTTGATATGGCGAAAGAGATGCGTACAATACTCCTTCCCCACGCAAAACGGACCGGTAGGATGGCACGTATCAGTTTTACAATCTCGCCTATGGTGCCGAAGCCGCATACGCCTTTCCAATGGGTGGCGATGGAACCACCCAAAACTATTTCCCGAAAACTTGATTTTCTAAAACGCGAAATCAACCAACTCGGTAGCATAAAGGTCGGCTCCGCAAGCGCGAGACTCGCACACCAAGAAGCTGTCTTCGCACGTGGAGACCGACGACTTGGAAAGGTCATATTAGAACTCGCACGCGGGGCATCATGGAACCATGCCTTCCGTAAATACGGGTTATTGCCACATTTTTACGCCGCACGCGAGCGTCCGCTTCATGAGGTCAACCCGTGGGATCATCTCGACCTCAACGTCAAACCTCAGTTTTTACAACTTGAGTTCCACAAGCAGGAAAACAAGTTTATGACCAGTGCTTGTGATACAACCGTTTGTAAAAAGTGTGGTGCTTGTTAGCGCGGGTTACCGTCGATTAACCTTAACCAAATCCCATTTACCATTTTAGCAAATCTTACTGCACTTTCGTATGCTTAGAAGGAGGAATTCATCGTGTGCAAATTCCGACAATTTATAGGAGTATTTGTCACAATACTTGTGGTGTTGACCCTTACGACCCCTTTATATGCAGGACTGGATGATAAATCCCTTGTTTTATATCTCTCTTTTGATGAAGGAAAGGGAGGGAATGCCGCAGATGGTTCCGTCCACGGTCATGAGGGTGAACTTATCCAAAATCCATCATGGGTGGATGGACAGTTCGGCAAGGCGTTGGAATTTGATGGGACCAAGGGGCAACATGTAGTGGTACCCATCAACGATACTCTACAATTAAAAGAACAATTCTCTGTCGCTTTTTGGGTGAAGCGTGGCAAAGCCCAAATTCGGGACTGGAATTACATGGTAGCAGCTGGCACCTTAAAATGGGCAACAATCTTTCAAAATGCCAGCAGTAAAACCTTTTTCTGGTCAACATCTGGCGGCACATGGGCACAGAAAGCCGTCAGCAACGATGTTCAACCCGATGACTGGGTGCACATGACAGTTACACACGACACCAAGTCAAAAGTGGTCATCTACAATGACGGAAAAGAAGCCGGTGGCGGTGCTAAACCCCCACCTGTTGATGAGATTGACGGTTCTATTATGGTGGGTGCCCGCCATCCCGGTCAAGAATTCTTCACTGGTATCATTGATGAGGTGTTTCTCTTTGATCGGATTATCACCGAAGCAGAAATCGACGAAATCATGAGTGGTGATTTCCTACCCGTTGAACCTGCAGAGAAACTCACAACAACATGGGGTAGTATTAAAGCAGATCGCGATTAGCGTCGGACCTAAAATAGGTAGGCGAGGTTTCCTAACCTCGCCGGTCTCCCTTAAAAACAAAAGCGTATGCTAAAATATGCCACCATATTTATTCTCTTCAGTGCTTTTGGAATCCCTGCCTTATCCGATGCCTCATCTGCAGAGAAACATTACAAAAACGCCTCTACCTATCATACTATTGGAGAGTTTGAACAAGCCATCTCCGAATACAAGAAAGCCATCGCGCTTGATCCAAAATCCCCTATCTTCTATAACAGACTCGGTATTGCATATTCCGAACTTAAACAATATGATGCTGCGCTTGATGCTTATCAGGCAGCATTGGTATTGTCTCCTACGACTGCTGAGCCTCACTATAATATGGGGCTTGTCTACCTCAAAAAAGGGATATTTTCCAATGCTACTGAAGCATTTGAGCAGGCAATTGCGCTTGATCCGAATTGGGAAGATGCCTATGCCGGACTGGGGGAAGTCCGTTTGAAACAGGGGAATTTTCAGAAGGCAGTGCACGCCTATGAAAAAGCCGCCCTTCTCAATCCAAAGAGTGCTGGCACAATTTTGGGGTTGGGCAAAGTCTATGCTAAACAAGGACGCTTAGATGACGCTATTACCACCATTGAAAAAGTAATTAAAATTCAGGTCGATAATACAGAGGCACATTACCAACTCGCGCAAGCCTACATCAAACAAGGTAAGAAGGAAAAGGCTGCTGCAACCATGGCGTTCTTCAAAGTTCTTCGCCAGACAGACCCGCTCCTTCAGGAAGCCGAAATGTGGGTGAAAAGGCATCCCGATGACGCAAGAGGCTATAACAACCTCGGCATTGTCTACCTCGCCCGTCATCGCTTTTCGGATGCAATTGCCAACTATAAACGTGCTATCTCTCTCGATCCAACCTTAGCCACTGCGCATTATAATTTGGGGCACGCTTACCATAAACAGAAAAAAATTAATCTTGCCATAGCAGCCTATCAAAAGGCACTCGCCGCCGACACCACACTCGCTATCGCACATAATAACATCGCCGTCTGTTATATCGAATCGGGCTCGGAGTTGGATAAAGCACTATTCCACGCACGGACTGCTGTGCGTCTTGCGCCAACTGAAGCGAATTATTGGGATACGCTCTTCCAGATCTGCACCGTCCTTGGATTAGAAGATGAAGCACAATACGCCCATAAGAAGCAGGAAGCCTATTCCCGCGAAAAATGAGACACCTCTGCCATATCCTCCTCTCTCTTACCCTTAGTTTCCACATTTCTGCCGAAGTCCAATTCGTTGATACAACCACCGCTGCAGGGATCACCTTTCAGCATGTTGACGGCAGAACCGGAGAGAAATATCTCATTGAAACCCTCGGCTCCGGGGCACTCTTTTTTGACTATGATATTGATGGCCACCTCGACCTTTACATAGTGAACGCTACGCATATCCCACCACTGCTTGGCGGAAAAGCCACGCACACAGAAGGATCCCCGCAAAATAGACTCTATCAGAACAACAGTAACGGCACTTTTACCGACGTTACACGCAAAGCAGGTGTTGGAGATACTGGCTATGGAGTTGGGTGTGCTGCTGCCGATATCAACAGCGACGGCTATCCCGAAATTTATGTAACGAACTATGGACCTAATCGACTCTATTACAACAACGGCGATGGCACCTTTACAGATATAACACAAGAGGCGGGTGTTGGCGACAAACGTTGGGGAACAAGTTGCGCCTTTCTGGATTACGATTTAGATGGTGATGTCGATCTATACGTCGTCAACTACATGAAATTTTCTATCGCCGAGAACCGATGGTGGGAAACCCGCGGGATCAGAACCTATTGTAGTCCAACAGATCAGATTGCTGGCAGTCATTTTGTCAGCGAACCCGATATCCTCTATCGCAATAATGGCGACAACACCTTCACGGATGTCACCGAGAGTACAGGCATTTCACACCGCGCCCTCGGTCTCGCCGTCGCCGTCGGGGACTATAACAATGACAGCTACCCCGATCTACACATCGCCAACGATATGGAGGCAGATCTCTTTTACCATAACAACGGCGATGGAACGTTCACCGAAACCGCTGACTTGACCGGGACAGGCTACGATGGAAACGGTTTCCCGGGAAGCGGTATGGGAAACGCATTCGGTGATTACGATAACAACGGCTATCTCGATCTCGTCGTTAGTAACGCCTCAGCACTGCCAGTAATTCTCTATCAGAACGAGAGCGGCGCATTTTTTACAGATGTCTCTTTTGTATCAGGGATCGGCGCCGTGACACTTCCCTATTTTAAATGGGCAGTCGAATTCCTTGATTACAACAATGATGGTCTCCTTGACCTCTTCGTTGCAAATGGGCATCTTCAGGAAAACATCTCGCTTTTCACAGATAGCACTTATCCGCAGGGCGACCTACTTTTCCGCAATGCGCCCCAGCAAGACGGCACATATCACTTCACCGATACCTCCACTGCAGTCGGGTTGACCCAACTTCCCAAGAAAGTAAGTCGCGGTGCCGCCTTCGGGGACTACGACAATGATGGAGATATCGATATCTTCCTCAATAACTCCAACCAACCCGCAACACTTCTTCGAAACGAGGGCGGTAACAGCAATCACTGGCTCACGGTCCGACTCATCGGCACACAAAGCAATGTATCAGGTATAGGCACTAAGATAATTCTGAAAACGGGGAATCTGTCACTTTTCAGGGAGGTACGTAGCGGGGCGAGTTACCTTTCCCAAAGCGATCTTCGCGTTCACTTTGGGCTTGGGAAAAACTCAGAGATTGATACCTTAGAAATCCACTGGCAAAGCGGACACAAAGAGCAATTTTCTAATCTAAAGTCAAACCAAATTCTCCGCATTAAAGAGGGACACGGAATTATAAAGAACAGGAGGTAAACTGATAGGACCTGTACCACAAACTGTTAGTTTGCTCTCTCGATCCGCTCTTTCGTACCGCAAACTGTTAGTTTGCGTGCCCGCTTTGTTAAAGAGGGACATGGAATTGTAAAGAACAGGAGGTAAACTGATAGGACCTGTACCACAAACTGTTAGTTTGCGTGCCCACTTTCCCCAAGTTGAAAGTTTGTGGAATTTTACGTGAGAATATCCTAAAATTATCCAAGTTGCCACTATGTAGCATAATTTGTTAGATTCTGTCCCCACAAATGCCGCAAACTAACAGTTTGCGCTACAAAACCGTGCGGGGCACCAACGCTTTTGCGTAAAAAACGAGGTTTGCATGTCTAAATTCTTGTCCGTAGCAACTTGGGTTAAAATTGGTATCATGATCAAACCTCTAATCGACAGTAACTCCATTTCCACTTTTTCCACTCGTCCACTAAATCTGCCTTTACAGGATTATTGAGAACATAGGTTATAATCCGTTGCCATTCATTTGAGTGCCGAATGGCGTGGTCGTAACTTTCGTGATGCCAGAACGCACCGCGTCGCCCTAAGATTTGATTAGCTTTTCTCGCTGTATAACCTTTGAGCGATTGCATGATAGAAGATAGCGTATTGTAGCGCAAACTGTTAGTTTGTGTCTTGTCATCTTGGGCATTCGCAGTGTTTGGTTGCGGTGGTTGTATGGCAAGTGGGGTAAACACAACATGTACATGGTTCGCCATGACGCAGTAGGCATCCAAGCAATATACCTTTCCATCTCGATAAAGCAGGCTTTCCACTACCATTTTAGCAATCCGGTCATCCTTGAGCCATATAGGTCCACTTTCTGCATTATCTAACATTTTTTTAAATTTTCGGAACCACTGACGCTGCCATTCATGGTGTTGCCGTTTTTGTGCAGATGTTATATGTTTGTCTGTTGTAAGTTGGTTTTCCTCGATTCTTCGTTGCTGTAAAATAGTCCGCGACAGAGAATCTGCTAAGTGAAATGTAACGAAGAAAGTTGCTCCTGGTAGTTGTATATGTGGTAAGTTACGGCGATAGGATGGTTTATACTCAAACTGACTCATCGTTTTCTCCTCGCAAACTGTTAGTTTGTGTATGTTAGTGCCTAATTTTTTCCCATTCTTATCCCGTTTCTACTTAACGATTTTTCAAGAACATGTAGCACAAACTGTTTCTACAAGGAAGCCTTGATTGGCGTTTGCGCCATGTAGCACAAACTGTTAGTTTGTGTCTAACTGTCTGGATTTCATCTGTTGGTGCAGCTTGGAGGTTCCAAAACGAGTTGTCAAAGATTCAGACTTCATGTTTTCCCACCAGGAATCTCTGGCCAATTGTGCTCCGGTGAATACCCCAACTCCACTTTTCCAGGCTTCCACGCAAAACGCGAGTCCGCACGTCCCGCCACAGCGTTATAGGCGCCGTACTTTACTGTCTCCGTCTCAATTGCGAGAGCAACACACTGCGCAACATCTCTCGGATCTACATAAACAAACCAAGGATCTGTCACAACATCAGGAGCCGCCGGACCCGGGTTCTGCCCATCTCCAGCAATAACACCCGGACGAACATGGATCACATCCAATCCATGTGCCTGATGATACGCCGCACCTATCTGCTCACCGAGATACTTTGCCAACGAATAGTAGAGATCTCCAGGCCCAAACACAAAATCGTCGCCCACCTCGTACGGTAATTTTGCACCAGGAGCCGGATGGCACGCCGAAATACTCGAAATATTCACCAATTTTTGCACACCTTGCTGTACACAAGCTTCCGCAACGTTCCACGTCCCTTTCACCATAACATCCGCAAATAACGAGGCGGGTTTGCCAGACCGTCCCCGGACCAAAGCAACAAGATGCACAACAGCATCCTGTCCCGCACATGCTGCCTCGATTGCAGCAGGATTTGTAACATCTGCTTTGATAAAAGTTGTATCTGGAACAGCGTGATCCGGTTCGGTAATGTCTGTTAGCGTCAGCTGATATGTGCTGCGCAATCGGTCAATAATAAATTGTGCTAAATATCCGTTTGCTCCTGTAATTAGAATCTTTTCAATAGGCATCGTATTTGTCCTTGCGGGTTTAAACAAAACATGAATTCTATAAAGGGATTTCTGTGTGTAGCGTAAACTTTCAGTTTGCGCAGTCGCTCCAGCGGCGTGCTATGTTTATAGATAGGTGGCAACTTGTAGCGTAAACTTTATGAAGATTAATTTATTAATTCGGTAATTTTTGAACGTGCGATAAATCGCGCTATTACGAATCGATCCGTTTGTAGTAGGGCAATTCATTGCCCGTCAATTACCGATTTATTTTCTGAAACTTTATTCAGTTTGCGCAGTCGCTCCAGAGGCGTGCTATATCTATAGATTGATGTTAAACAAAAAGTGCCCCCGACTCATAGAGCGCAGCGTTATAACCCACAAGAAAAACATCACCCGTCCGCACAGTCGGTGCCCGCAGGCTACCACTCCGCCCCAGTACCACTTTTAGAATCGATGCTTGAGTGTCTTCAGTTGGCACAAAGGTTTCGACGCGTCTGCCTTTTGCAACAACAATTTGCTCCGCACTGCCTATTAATTCCCATACCGCCGCTGCCTCCATTTTTTCTTTGCGGGCATCCGTACGGCTTTCTGCTTGCAAGTTATGTGTGTCAAGAAACTCTTGCACTTTTTTACACGATGTTCAGCCATTCCGAAAATAAATCCAATCTACCATCACAATTCCTCCTTACTATAGTAGATTTTAGCTTCCTTGGACCCTTCTTTTGTACCGCAAACTGTTAGTTTGCGTGCCCACTTTGCACAAACTAACAGTTTGTACGACAAGTGTCCACATACGTTGCGGTCTTACTATACATGAACAAATCTACCCGTTCCACGACTCCGAACCGCCGCGTCAATAAGCGCAAGCGTCTGAAGCCCATCAGCGAATGGCGAACGGATCAATGTCCTATCACCTGTTTCGATTGCGCGCAACCACGCACCCGTTTTGTCCAAACCTAAACTGTTTTCAGAGGCTACTGATTCATTGACGGTTTCACCATTCAGGTAACCACGAATGGCATTTTCTGTCATATTCGCTTGTAAGCGTAGGTGAGGTCCAACAACTTCAACCTCGAAACTAAACCCTTCGGTCCCACAGTGATTCATGTGCGTTCCAAAAACCCCGTTGTCCAATTGATAGGTCATCTGGATCGCATTTTCAGCATCGAATTCCGTGCGTTCCAAAGCCATATTCTTTATCGCCAACGCATGTGCTTGCACTGGTTTTGGATTTCCCATAACAAACCGCGCGCAGTCTAACACGTGCACCGCCTGTTCAGGCAGCGGCCCACCGCTTATCTCGTACTGTAAAAACCACGGAGACATCCGAAAACTGAGGTAGTAATTAACAGTACATACCGTCCGCACCAAATGCACGGTTTCCGAGGCAATTAACGTCTTCAATCGTTCATAAAGCGGATGGTAACGGAGTTGAAATCCGACAGCAGCGATAACATCTGCTTTCTCAATACATGCAAGACATTTTCTACCTTCAACCATGTTCAAAGCCGGAGGTTTCTCGACCATCATCGGAATACCGCGATTACACGCCATCTCAATAGGTTCAAAACGGATAGGGGGCGGTGTTGTAATCACCACCCCATCCATATCTACCTCGAAAAAAGCGTCCAATGCCGTAGTCGCAAATTCAGCATCCGCATGTGAGGCGAGTTCACGCGCCGCCGCAAGCCGCGTGTCATGTACTGCGACAACTTCCGCACCGTAGTCGGTTGCCGCTGCATGATGATATCGTCCCATATTGCCTGCACCGATGATGCCTATTACTAACGGTTTCTGATGCGTCATTTCTGCTTCAATTCTCCCCACGTCGTCGTAAGTTTATCTCTCGGCGCAACAGCGTAGAAATTGGGCGTAGTCACCATGATGTTATCGAATTGGGACCGTGTGCCTTTACCCCATTCGACATCTCCTGTCATACTGAAACCAATTTTTCCATGAGCAAACCGTTTTTTTGCATCTGTCCATGTCCCCACGAAAACCATCTCCTCCGGGGCGGCACCGACTTCGCCTAAGTAGGCGTAAAACTTGTACCCCGCCCGTACTTCAATCTTTACTCGGTACCAAATGTCTGGCTGCCGATCCCGTCTGTCCGCAAACGGTGTGGTGAAAACCCTCCAACCATTGTTGCGCGCCAATTTGCATGCCCATCCAATTTTTTGGGACCAATACCTTGCCCCTTTCATGGCGATTGATACCGAGTAGTAGTTATAAATACCATTAAACGCAAAGAGAACGGGATGTCCGCCGTGTTCGTCTTCTTGGACGTGAAAAGCGAAACGCGCCTCACTCCCATCCATCGCCTTGAAATCGGCGTAGTAATCATATTCCTCTGGAAAATCATCAACACTTACGCCAACACCGTGTCCCCAGATATCAAGCACCTTTTTGCCCAAAGTTTTATGCTTGTCTTCATTATTGCTGAGTTTCCAACTCGGTATAACCATCCATTTGGCTTCATCAATGACCCGTTGGCGAAGCGCACTTTTTCCCTCAAAATTATCCTGAAACAAAATCTTAGGGACAGCGTTGCACGGCAGCGTTATCCCGACCAAGATAGCAAGTATCAATGGAGCAACGCTTCTCATCTGCCAAGTGCAGATTTTCGTGGACGTGTATTGCATTTTGTGCCTCTTTATTCCTTATTATCTACTCGGTAGGCGAGGTTTCCAAATTATGCTACTGAAGCATAATTTGCCTTAGCTTTACATTCTTCGCCCGTTCATATTGCCCCATCGTTTTCAAATCGGATATCCGACCAACAGGATTACTCTGTTTTAATTTCTCCCCATGTTGTTGTCAACTTCTCGTCAGCTTCAACAGACATCGGGTCTTTGCCACCATAAATTTCAATTTCATCAATACGAGCACCACCGTTCGCCCGTATATGAATGCGCAACCAACGTGCCTCCACGTCTTTGAAAGTAAACTCGGTCGTTTCACTAATTGGATCGCCCTTATGGGTGTAAACCTTTTCCCATGTTGCGGCATCGGAATTTGGATCCGCCTTCTTGGTTGCAACGAGTATATCAAAGTCAGCCGTTGTACGATCGACAAATCCTTGTGAATGATCACTACCGAAATAGATGCGATTCACATTCGCGACATCGCCCATATCAATCTGCGCCCAACCCGGAAGCGCACCGATAATCCAGCTCCGACAGTTATTATAAAAACCGTCATTGAGGTATTCGACACAGTGTCTACGCGGACACCACCCCTCCAACTGTGAGGAAGCTTCTGGTATCGCATCTTTGAGCAGTGCCAAGTTCGGTTCTTTTTTATCCCGAACCGTCGGCACGAACTCCGGGCCCGGCTTACCACCCGCATCGCACTCATCCGTCGCCGCTTTAATATCCTGCTCCTTGAATTCGTAGCGCCCAAATTTTTCAGGTCCCTTCGCTTCCTCATGGATTGCAAAGACAACAGGTATGCTTATGAGCATCACCACTATCACAATCCACCAATATTTTATCCATCGCATTGCATTATTCCTCCAATTTATCTTCTGTAGGTGTGATTTCCAAATCCCGCCTCCTCTGTAGGCGGTGAATGCCATTAAGGCATTCATACCCGGTGAAGTCCATACGGACTTCATACCGTTGATTCTGATTCGGAACTTCGTTTCCCGACTTCTTCCTGTGGTAGAGGTTTCCGCATCCCACCTCCTCTGTAGGAGGGAACTCCAAATTTACCCCGGGGAAGTCCATATGGACTTCATACCCGGTTCATGCCTATAAGGCATGAATACCGTTGATTCTGATTCTGATTTACGGGTAAATTTGTCTTAGCCCTACATTTTGTGCTATTAAAGCACAATTTATCTTTGCTTTACATTTCCTGACCCATCTCTAATATTTGCTATATTAGCACACAGAAAAAATTATTTCAAGAAAGCCTCTTTTTTGTAGCGCAAACTGTATGAAGATTAAAATATTAATTCGGTAATCCCGATTCCCTCTATACTCGGTAGGTGCGGTTTGAAATTATGCTATAGAGCATAATTTGTCTTAGCTTTACATTCCGCACCGGACGTTGTTAGAAAATTATCGATTTATTTTCTGAAACTTCATTTAGTTTGCGAGCCACTTAGGTTTCCTATTGTTATTGTCTGGATGCCCGAACTTGTTCGGGTGCGCTCCCTTTTCCTTAACAAGAATGTGATACTCCGAATTTGTGTTTTCTTCTTTTTCCATCAGTAGGAAAGGTGGCAATTTGTCGTGGCAAGCCTCTAACAAACTCACACCTATATCACAACCCCTGAGTTCCCCGCGGCGTTTGAAAAGAGAACCTTTCTCACAGGAAACTAAAAAAATCACTGTATTCGACAATTTTTTTAATCAAAATTACTGATTTTTAATCAAAATTGCTGATTTTTATTGACATAATTTGCATTTTTCGAGAAAATATCATATAATCAGTTGATGCTTGTGTATAGACTTTCTATAATTTTACCTTAACCAATAGTAAATTATCTTATAATTTATGAGGCAGGTTTTTTTATAGACATGTTACCCCTATGAAGTGAAGAAATACCTAAAAAAACTTGTTGAAATGTCCAAAATTTGTCAGTAGAAGCTTGGGTTAAAGTTAAAAAGAAAAAATTATTTAGAGCGCGTTCCAGTTCTGCACTGCAGCCTATCTTTCTGTAGGAGCGACTTTTGGTCGCGACCGGTACACAATCTTTTTGTAGGAGCGACTTTTAGTCGCGATTATCGCAATATCTCTATTAAATTCTTAATCCGCATTTAAGCGATATCTATTTTAAAACAGGGTAAACATCATGAAAAAATTGCTTCTCTCTCTTATGCTTTTAGGGCTCCTAATCACTTGGATGCCCACGGTCGCCGAAGCGCAGAGACCGACAGTGACAATCACACCGCCAACGAGTACGCAGACTGCAGCATTTGATGTAACGATCACTTTCAGTGAGAGTGTGACAGGTTTTGACAGCAGCGATATTGGGCTAACGAATGGTGCAAGTGTGATGAGCCTCACAGGGACGGGTGCCTCCTATACAGCAACAATAAAACCCAAGGTTACAGGAGACACAACAATCAGTGTGGGAGCGAACGTAGCGACAAATACTGGTGGACAGGGCAACACAGCTGCAACCGATCAGACGGTAACAGTCGACCTGCCGCATAGCATAATGGTTATGGACCCCACTACAACTGGACCGCATAATGCCGCTTTTATGGTTAAGGTTATGTTCACTGAAAGTGTGAAGGCTTTTGTAGCAGGTGATATAACATTAACCCCAAGCACCATCGCAACGGTGACGAATGTCACGGGAAGTGCGCCGACGTATACAGTCACAATCACACCTGCTGCTAATCAGGATGGGAATCTGAGCATCCAAATAGAAGCAAATGCCGTACAAGACAGTAATGACGTGAACTATGGAACAGCCTCAAATACAGTGACGGTGGATGTGGACACGGTGCGTCCGCAAGTCTCCTCGATTACGGGACCCTCTACGACGCAGAACGGCGACTTCGCTGTAACGATTACTTTCGATGAAGCTGTGGACGATTTTGACACGGGGGACCTCACTGTTTCAGGGGGAGCGAGCGCGCCTTCAAGTTGGACAACAGGTGCCGATGGGAGCACATCCTTTACGGGAACCATAGATGTCAGTGGCGTTAGCACTGGAAACAGCAACGACGTGACAATTTCTGTCGGAAGCAACGTCGCTGAAGATGATGCTGGAAACGGCAACTCGGCTTCTGCTTCAGGCACTGATCTAACGGTAACGGTCGATAATCAGAAACCGACACCAACAATTACCTCAGTAACCGGCACGAAAAACGCTGACTTTGCGATAAGCATTACCTTTGATGAAAGTGTGAGTAATTTTGGAAAAGCCGATCTTAGTTTCTCAAAGCAGAGCGGGACTGCAGGGGGGACTGCTAAAAGTACAAGCGGTAGTGGTACGACTTATTCGGCGACGATCACACCCTCTGGCACAGGCACCTTGCGGATAACGGTATCTGCGGATGCTGCCGACGATGGTGCCGGCAATACAAGTAACGCATCGGCGCATATAGATGTCGCTGTGGATGCGGAATCGCCAACGCCAACGATTACTGTGCCAATGACCCCACAGAACGGGGCCTTTGATGCGACGATTGACTTCGGTGAAACTGTGACGGGTTTTGTAAAGGGCGATGTTACAGTCGGCGGCACAGCGACTCACATAGTCGGAAGCCTATCCGGCGGTACTAATGGCTCCTATACATTGCGTATAACCCCGTCTACTTCCGGGACGATAACCATTGATGTAGCTGCCAATGTTGCTACGGATAATGGTAACAATGGCAACAACGTAGCAACACAAGCCTCGGTGACAGTTGATGTAGACCCGCCCGCGCCAACAATTACCGCACCGACGACCCCGCAGAACGGTGACTTTGATGTGTCCATTGACTTCGGCGAGAATGTGAACAATTTTGTGGTTGGTGACCTCACTGTTGCGGGTGCGACGAAGGCGAGTAGTTGGAAAACCGGTGCGGACGGTTCACAGACCTACACAATCACCCTCACACCCACGGCTGCAGCTGGTGCGGAAGGCACAGTGACGATTGATGTCGCAGCGGATGTCGCAACGGATGCCGCTACCAATAACAATACCGCGGCGACACAAGTGAGTGTATCTGTGGATAAGAAACCCCCTACGGTGAGGATTACGGATGTGCCATTGACCGAGCAGAACGCTGCGTTTGATCTGACGATCACGTTCTCAGAAGATGTCACAGGCTTTGCGACGGATGACCTAACGGTCACAGGCTTTGCGACAGTGACAACAGGGGCAGCGGTAGAAACAAGTAAGAAAAACTATACAGCCACGATTACACCGAATGCTGCGAAAGAGGGCGATGTCACCGTCCAAGTGAAAGCGAATGCTGTGAAGGATGCGGCACAGAATGGCAATACTGCTTCCGCAGCAACAGGCAACATTCATATAGACACGATTCCGCCGACAGTTGCAATTAGCGGGGCGCCAACGATCGAGAAAAACGTCGCCTACGACTTGACGGTAACGTTCTCGGAGGCAGTCAAGGGTTTTGCGGTGCCTGCGGATCTGACGCTCGGAATGCGGCGGGTTCTGAAGGCGATGTAGCGGTCACTGTCGATGCGAATACCGTCCAAGACATGGCGACGAATGCCAATTCTACGGGTTCCAATACTGCCTCTGTGCACATAGACACGATTCCGCCGACAGTTGCAATTAGCGGGGCGCCAACGATCGAGAAAAACGTCGCCTACGACTTGACGGTAACGTTCTCGGAGGCAGTCAAGGGTTTTGCGGTGCCTGCGGATCTGACGCTCGGATTGACTCATGAAGCCGGCGCGACCCCAATTGCAGCGGCAACCTTAAAGTCGGGTTCCGATGGCGATGCTGCGTATACAGTGACGATCACGCCGAATGCGGCGGGTTCTGAAGGTGATGTAGCGGTCACTGTCGATGCGAATACCGTCCAAGACATGGCGACGAATGCCAATTCTACGGGTTCCAATACTGCCTCTGTGCACATAGACACGATTCCGCCGACAGTTGCAATTAGCGGGGCGCCAACGATCGAGAAAAACGTCGCCTACGACTTGACGGTAACGTTCTCGGAGGCAGTCAAGGGTTTTGCGGTGCCTGCGGATCTGACGCTCGGATTGACTCATGAAGCCGGCGCGACCCCAATTGCAGCGGCAACCTTAAAGTCGGGTTCCGATGGCGATGCTGCGTATACAGTGACGATCACGCCGAATGCGGCGGGTTCTGAAGGCGATGTGACGGTCACTGTCAATGCCAACAGTGTCCAAGACTTCGCACTCAACAACAACACCGCTTCAACAGAGACGGATGTCGTCCATGTAGACACGATTATTCCGACGGTTTCTGTGAGTGGATTCCCACCTGCGCCCCCGGAACAGAACGGGCCGTTTACATTGACGGTGACGTTCTCGGAAGAAGTCAAGGGTTTTGCGGTGCCTGCGGATCTGACCCTAACGGGACCCGCAACGGCTGCCTTGGCATCAGGTACGGATGGTGCTATTGTCTATACGGTGACCATCACGCCGAACGCAGCCTCTGAAGGCGATGTGACAGTTACTGTTAATGCGAGTACCGTCCAAGACTTCGCACTCAACGACAATACCGCTTCACCAGAGACGACTTCGGTGCATGTGGACACGATTCCACCGACGGTCTCGATGGTTGTTACACCACCTGTCACGATAGGTGCGGAGACCGGGTATCCGACTGAAGAACGCAACGCCCCTTATGACTTAACGGTGACGTTCTCGGAGGAAGTCAACGGTTTTGCGGTGCCTGCGGATCTGACAGTCACAGGTCCTGGAACGGCTGCCTTGACAGCGGGTTCAGATGGGGATACGGTTTATACGGTGACCATCACGCCGAACGCAACCTCTGAAGGCGATGTGACGGTTACGGTCAATGCAAATGCCATCCAAGACTTCGCGACAAATCCGAATCCGGCAGGATCGGCTCCCGTTGAGGTGCATATTGACACTATCCCTCCAACCTTCACCATCGAGGATACCCCGGTGCTACAGAGACGCAACGATTTCTTTGACATCCGAATCGTCTTCTCAGAAGAGGTCAACGATTTTCGGGTGCCCGGAGACCTCACACCCTCGGACCTCGTAACACCGAGTTTACGAGCCGGTGCCGACGGTGCAAGTGAATACATCGTCCGGATGACACCCAACGAGGATGTTCAGGGAAACCTCTTCATTGAAGTCAATGCGGAAACCGTTCAGGATCTTGCCCTGAATCTGAATGCCGATTCGGTGGAAACGCAGCAACAGGTGCGTATAGACACCATCGCACCCACAGTCGAGTTTGCCGACCTGCCGACGGGTGCTAAGAGTGATGCCTTTGATGTCACTATCACCTTCTCCGAAGTCGTCAACGGGTTTACAACCGAGGACATCGCACTCGTCGGCCCCGCAACCGTACGACTCACCGCCGGGACGGATGGCGACGCAACTTATACGGCGCGCGTCACGCCGAATCCGAACGCCAGCGGAAATATAACCCTACAGATACCTGCAGCCGTCGTCGAGGACCTGGCGGAGAATGTCAATATCGCTTCTGACCTGACCGATCCGATTCCGATTGACACTAACGCACTGACGGTTGAACTTCAAGATGTCCCACAGACCGTTCAACTTGACGCCTTTTCTGTGATGATTGTCTTCTCAAAGGACGTGGAAGGCTTTGTGCTCGGGGATATTGAGATTACAGGTGATGCAGTTGTGCGAAATTCGACATTACTCGGCAGCGGTAGCACCTATGTGTTGACAATCACCCCGGATAAAAATACCGACGGTGATGTGATTATTACCGTGCCTGCGAATGTCGCACAAGATGCCTCTGGGAAGTCAAACGCCGCCTCGATGCCACAGACGGTCGCCGTCGCACCGAAATGGATACCGGATGCAAGCTTCAGAGATATTTTCCGAGAACAACTTAATCTCGGTAGCGGTGAAGACTTCACGCAACAGCAGCTCAGAACTATTACCACGCTCGAGTTTGAGATGACTGGCATTTCTGACATCACAGGCGTCGAACAGGCGACGAGGCTCACGACTTTGGTGATTCCAGCAAATGAGATTATGGATCTCACACCGTTGCGACGGCTGACGAAACTCACGGCCCTCAACCTCGCTGGCAACGCAATCACAGACATCACACCCTTGGCAGGGTTGACGAGACTGACATCCTTGAATCTCGGTGGGAACGGGCTGACGGGTATCGCTGCACTTGAAGATTTGACGAGCCTGACGACGTTGGACCTCAGCAACAACGCACTCATGGATATATCACTCCTTGAGAATTTCACCAAACTGACAGCGTTGAATCTATCGGGGAACCGCATTACCGATATCTCTCCATTGGCAGCCCTAACGCGTCTCACGACGCTCAGTCTCAACGATAACCCGATTGCTGATTTCACACCGCTCGCAGGCTTAACCGCACTCACCACACTCGAACTCGGTAGGACGGGATTGAGCAGCACCGATATTGCGCTTCTGGCAAATCTGACGGCACTGACGGAGCTGAATCTCAGTGGGAATACCGTTGGCGACCTGGCGGGACTCGCCGGGTTGACAGGACTAACGATGCTAAGCCTCAATGACAGTGCTGTTGTTGACACCACGCCGTTGTCAAGTTTGACGTCTTTGACAATCTTAGAACTCGCCGATAATGCGATTACCACACTAACGCCGCTCACGGCGTTGACGTCGCTCGCTCGCTTGGACCTGACGAATAACAGTATTACTGATGTCGGTCCGATCCTTGACTTGGCAAATCTTGAGACGCTGCGGCTCATGGGGAATCCGATTCTCAACACGTCGCCACTCTATCCATTGACACGGCGGGCTCGACGGGTTGATATTGATATTGAAGTCTCTCAATATCCGCCTTGGGATGTCAACGAAGACGGGACGGTGGATGCCGCCGATTCCACACTCGTAACAGCGGCATTAGGCCAGGCGGGTGATGCGATCGTCAACCCGCGCACGGATGTCAACGCCGACGGAACGGTCAATAACGCCGATGTGTTATTGGTTACCTCCAACTTTGATGGCGTCGCAGGCGCCCCAGCTCCAGAGAATCTCTTATCACGCCTCGATGCCAAAACCCTCCGCACATTGGATCGCGAGACGTTGGAAACGCACCTCAATCAACTCCGACTTGAGAGCGACGGTTCACTGAAGTACCAGAAGGCGATTGTGCTGCTGGAAAGTTTGTTGGCAGCACTCCGCCCGACGGAGACGCGCCTGCTTGCCAACTACCCGAACCCCTTCAACCCGGAGACATGGCTTCCCTACGAGTTAGCCGCCGACAGCAGTGTTGAGATATTCATCTACGATGCACGCGGCGGGCTTGTCAGGCATCTAAAACTCGGGCATCAGTCCGCCGGTTATTACGTTGCAAAGTCGCGTGCTGCGTATTGGGACGGCAGAAATAAACACGGCGAACGCGTCGCAAGTGGTATCTATTTCTATCAACTCCGTGCAGGAGACATCTCGCGCTTACGGAAAATGGTGATTTTGAAGTAGCGAATAGTTGTCAGGACGTTCCGCTTCACTCCATTTTCAGTTGTCGGTTGTCAGATTTTGAAAAAAGCAAAAGTGTTAGGTTTCACTCGGTTTGTGCTTGATGCGCCTATATGGAGGTCTCAGAGTTTTCTGTTGCTTTTCAGGATTTTGGGGGGCTGCGTTCAACCCAACCTACGATGCTGTAGGAGCGATCTCCGAATCGCGATTCTCTTCTGTAGGAGCGATCTCCGAATCGCGACCCTCTTCCCAATCAAGTCGGGATTGAAAATCCCTCCTACAGAAGAAAGGTGCGGTGTTTTGATTGAGGTATTTGCTCACAGACACAATATACCTCTTTAACTTATAACCTATAACCCATAACCAAACAAAAAGGAGTAAACATCTATATGTTTTCACGCAAACCTATATTCGTTCTAAACATCTTAACAATATTTGCCTTATGCCTCTGCTCCCCCTGGTCAGCAATGGCACAATTTGGGGAACAGAGGCTCATACCCCTCGCTGCGACAAAAGCTGATGGGACTACATCCGAGAACGACGACGATCCACCGATTGCAAACCCCATTACAAACGCGATCGAACAAACATTCCCCGCACATAATTTTGTCGTTTACGGGCGGGCACCGAAAGGATATCCGCCGGGGGCAGGAAACGGACGCGATACTTATATAGGCGCAGGTTCTTCCGAGGCGGGTATCTTAGTCCACGTCCCCTATGGACATATCCCGAACTCACTGTTACGAGAGCCGAGTTCAACGCGGATGCCCGACTTGGAGACGTTTTTCGATTTCGGCGGCACCCTCGAACTCGTCACGACAGAAAACAGCCTCCTCGCCAGGCAGGATATCGTCATCAGTGAGATTATGTGGGCAGTGGATAGGGGGATTGATAATGTACCCGGAACCAATGGTATAGCAGTCTCAAATCCGAATTTCGATCGAAGCCAGCCTCCAACGGATACGCCCCCTGCTAATCGCGGAGAAGGGGCTAATCCAATGTATATACTAATAAACGTTCCGCAGCTCCTCAACCAAGAAATACAGTGGATTGAACTCTACAACACCACGAATACAGCCATTACAGAGACGCTCTATTTCCTTTTTACGCCATTTGTGAGCCATCCCACCCGAGAGCTGGTAACCTTTAGCGGAACCACGTACAAGGTCCTCGACTCCGTGGATACGCTCTTTGCAGGACTCTGGAAACTGCCCGGGAAGAGCGGTGATAGACCGAACACGGCGTTCGTCTCTGCGTATCGGGATATCAATTACGATACCGTCGAGGATTACGGATTGAACCGAGCATCACAATTGACGGGAATTCCATTTGGTGCCAACCCGAACAGTTGGCAAGCGACCACGGCGAACGGACGGAGGAACACTGACCTAAAAATCGTCTCTGGCACTGCTGTCCTTGAACTCCTCTCTATCAGTACACCTGGCGCGAAACATGTCACGGGTATCCACGCCGGACGGTTTCAGCAGTCTGCTGTTCCTTCTAACATCATCGTTATCAACGAAGTCCGCAACGATACTTCAACTGCCAACGTCGACTGGGTGGAGTTGAAAAACGTAAGTTCCGGCATGCAGCAGCTGAAAGATTGGGAACTCAGCATTGTACGCGCAGTGGATGAGGTCTTGTGGCAAGATAGAATCGCTCTTGTATACGCAATCGATGAGATCGGTGCGCTCGTAGAGACGGATCTCGTAGAGGGGAATCTCGTAGAACACCCGGGAGGTAAAATCGATATTGTACACCCAACGGGTAGGGGCACTTATCTCGTAGAATCGGATCTCGTAGACCTACCGAAATATGAAAGTGCTGTTGTACGTCCAGTGGGTAGAGACGATTATCTCGTAGATCGGGATCTCGTAGACCTGCCGGAATATGAAATGGCTCCTGGTGAGGTCCTGCTGTTGGTTAACGAAGACCCGTGGTTTACACCGATCCTTGCGGGTGCGAATGCTGGGCGTGTGAGTAAACGGGAGAGAGAGGGAGCAGTGGCTTATGTTATTGATTCACGACTCGACTTGCCGGATACTGGAAAGTTCATGCTCCTCCTGCGGAATAAATCTGATAAGAACGGCAAGGATGCAAACATTCAGGATTATGCCGGAAACGGGTTCTTTGCAGATTTCTCTAACAATGTGAGCACACAGTTCTGGCCCCGTATCGGGCAGTATCAGCCGAGGGCAAGCGATATCGCACCTTTCGGAGACAACACCTTTGCCTCACGCAACACAGCCTGGCAGCGCAAACGCTATCAGGCGAACGATGGACACCACACAGATGCTTGGGAAGCCGTCGGCGAGAGAGGCGGTCTCGGCTACGACCCGCATACCGATCTTTTATCTTCTCCCGGCACGCCCGGCTATGAGAACACCGCACTAAAATCTGGGAATAAGCCACTCGTTAATGGCGAAGTTAGCATCAGTGAGATTATGTATGATCGAGGACCCAACGGCAGTGCCTCACAGTGGATTGAACTCTATAACAGTTCCCTAACCGAAGCCGTGAATCTCAAAGGATGGGAACTCGATATCCGCAATCTCGTCGACGATGAAGGTCGATATATTGGGGGTAAAATCATCTTTGAGGAGGTGGCGATCCTGCCGAATCAGACGCTTCTTATCGTCCCGAAAAAGGCTGCCACGAATATCGCCGACAATCGCATCTATGATCTCTATGTCCGACACCGTTCAGAGCTGCGGATGCACCGCACCGATATTCTCCTGAATCCAAAGGGTTTCTATCTGAAGTTGACATACGAAGGCGACCCCGAGCTCGTAGGCGATAATGTCGTGATGGATGAAGTCGGCAACCTCACACCTGTGTTTGGAAGTCTCACACCTCCGGACGCACGCGCCGTAGAGTGGGCTTTACCCCCAACGAATGCCGAACGCCGTCGCTCCATCGTCCGGGTATACGGGACGCTCTTCACACCGGAGAAAAACGGTTTTGACGGAGAACCCGATTCCCCTGAAAATGGACTCACTGCGGAAGCGTGGCGTCTCTTTCCAAATGACAGCCTCAGCTTCAACTACTATGGATTCCTTGACGACTTAGCGAATCCCGGATATCGTAGAGGGGTCCCCTACCTGTGGAATTAGCAAGTTTCCGACCCGTAAGGACGGAGAACGGTGCAGTCCTTATCAAGTGGAGAACCGAATCTGAATTAAACAATGCCGGTTTCAATATCTTACGGAGTGAAAACCGGACGGGTGATTTCAAAGTTATCAACGTCAAGGGGATCATTCCCGGACACGGCACAAGCAGTGAACAACATCTGTATTCTTATGTGGATACCACTGCGAAGCCGAACGTTATCTACTACTATCGTATTGAGGATGTCTCTTTTAACGGGACACGTCAGACGCTCGCAACCGTGCGTCTGAAGGGTGATGTCTCTCCCGCTGGTAAACTCACCACGACATGGAGTCGTTTAAAGGCAAGAGACTAATAAGGGGATACCGGGCGGAATTCCTCCACCCGTCCAGTCGTTAATTCAAACTAATACTGGGTGCGGTTTGTAACCGCACCTTTCTTATTTAACCATCCAACCTGCCCACAACCCACAACTCACAACTCACAACTCACAACCCATAACCAAGAAAAATGTTTGCATTCTTAACATATCTGTGGTATAATTAACATAAGAAACCCCTATTTTTTGTACCATATTCCGGTATTCCCTTTTACCTTAGCTGACTCAAAAACTGCGGATGAAGCGCATGATTACTCGACAAGACATTCAAGCGGCTTGCGATGATATCGTCCGGGAGTTCGCACCGCTACAAGTCATTCTCTTTGGCTCTTACGCTTATGGTACCCCCACAGAGTCCTCAGATGTCGATCTGTTGGTCGTAATGCCGACCCCAAAATCGGAAAGACACCATCGGGTTGTAGAGGTCTCACAACGGATACCGCGCCGTTTCAACATAGATCTGCTGGTGCGCTCACCTGAGGAAGTCGCATATCGCCTCTCGCATAACGACTGGTTCCTCCGAGAAATCACTGAAAAGGGCGAAGTGCTTTATGAAGCCAATAATTTTCTCTTGGAGACACCTAAAAAGGAAAAAGGTGATATGAATCCGTTAACACTGGAGTGGATAGAGAAGGCTGAAAGTGATTATACTATAGCTTTATTGATTCAGAAGGAAGTTCTATTGATTCAGGATGAGCAGAACCCAATATATGATGGTATCTGTTTCCATGCCCAACAGTGCATTGAGAAGTACTTAAAGGCATGGCTCCAAGAAGCGGACATCCCCATTCCCAGAACACACGATCTAAAGGAATTGTTAGAACTGATTGTTCCGACCGTCCCTATGTGGCGAACGTGGGAGCCTGACTTTTCAGTACTTTCCAGACACGCCGTGGCGATTCGCTACCCCGGCAATTCAGCAACGACAGACACTGCATCCCATGCTATGCACATTTGCAATGCAGTGCGTCAAGCTGTTCGTGCGCAATTGAAACTGTCACCTGACGTTAAATAGGAGCATCGAATGCGATCTCAAGATGCCATTGAAGAACAGTACCGCGAAGCTGCGAATGCCCTCGTCGAGAAAGTCCAGAAGGACCCCTATATCCTCGCTGCGATTGTCGCCGGTAGTTTTTCCTATGCACAGGTATGGGAAAAGTCCGATCTCGATGTCGAACTCATCGGTAGAGACGCAATTCGTCCAACGCAATCCTTTTTCTCGCTCGTCGAAAACGGGGTGAACATTCACGCCAGTATATCACCGCGCAACGCTTTTAAGCAGCGAATAGAGGGCGCGCAACAGGGGTCTTTCATGCACTCCTATTTCTCGCACAGCACCCTCCTCTTTTCACGCGATGCCTCCATCCAAGAGTGGTATGATAAAAACGCCGATCGCAACAATATCGGCGAGCGCGATAAGCAGTTCCAAGTCCTCAACGTCGTCGCCAGCACTTTGCCGAGCCTTTTATACGCCGAAAAACAATTTTATGTTAACAAGGATTGCCTCACCGCTTTCCTATCTATCCTTGATGCTGTACAAGGATTAGCACGGATAGAAGTCCTTTTAAATAAGCAAATCCCTGCGCGTGAGGTCATCCAACCTGCACTCCAGTACAACCCTGATTTCTTCAACCGCGTCTATACCGATCTAATCAACTGCAAAAAGAATGAGACTGTTATTCAGAACGCGCTTGATGCAATTAATGCCTACCTCGATGAACGACAGTTTATCTTTCAACCAATCCTTGATTACCTGATTGAGCAGAAGACACCACGCACAGGAACCGAACTAAACACCGACTTAGGACATAGTCCACATGGTAAAAGTGAAGAGGAACCAGAATTCGATGAAGAATCACTCGATTTAGTGTGTCAATGGCTAACATGGAAGGGGATCATTAGACAGGTGGCAATGCCCTTGAACCTTACCGTGAAAAGCCAAATCGCTGTGGAAGAGCCTGCCTACTATTATGACGGGGCTGTAGGAGCGAGTTCTACTCGCGATAGCACTGTAGGAGCGAGTTCTACTCGCGATAGCATTGTAGGAGCGAGTTCTACTCGCGAT
>JAPPNJ010000187.1:0-59079 GCA_028818705.1 Candidatus Poribacteria bacterium | reverse complement strand
TGTAGGAGCGAGTTCTACTCGCGATAGCATTGTAGGAGCGAGTTCTACTCGCGATGCTTCTCCGGCACGTCAGCAAGCGGATATCTACACACAGATCCACATCGCATTGGACAACTTAACCGACACACTCGAACAGGACCGGTACGTCCTCGCCGCAATTCTCACCAGCAACCTCGCCGAGGACAACGTTTGGGAGAAAATCGCTGTTCACATAACCTTAATTCTCCGAGACGGTACAAGGTTCAAGCAGAAAGAGTATCAGTTAATCGAGGAAGGTATTCCATTTCGGGTTCAACTCTACACTCGCAGTGACTATCGAAAAATGTTGGACACGACACTCCAGGGCAGCCGACTCCATTCAATCCTTGCCGCCAGCTGTGTGCTCTTTTCCAAAGACAGCCTGTTTGCTGTAGACGGCGATGCTAATTTTCAAGTCGGGGATCCCACCTGTCTGCAGGTCGGAGACAGAGATAAGCAATCCCAACTTTTCAACGCCGCCGCTGGTGTAACGGCTATCCTTGCCAAAGCCGAGAAATGGTTACACCTCAAACACGATGTCGATTACACCTTTCTCTACCTCAAATACGCTATTAGAGAACTGGCGCGTATTGAAGTACTCAAACGCGGCGAAACACCCAGACGCAAGGCTATCTATCAGGCACTTAAGTACAACCCCTCTTTTTTCAATGCCGTTTTCATCGACCTTATAGATAAACCCAAAGATGAAGCCATGCTCCGCGAGGCACTCGAACAGATCGACCAATATCTGGAGGACGATTTGCTGTTGTTGTTCAAACCCTTGCTCGACTTCTTAGAGGAATCAGGCGATGAACGCACAATAACCGATCTCTATACCCATTTCGGAAAACGAGAACTCGCCCTTGAGTTGGCATGCGAATGGCTTACACAAAAAGGAATCATTGAACAGTTCTCCGCATCTGTCCGCTTAACCAAGGATAGCCAAACCTCCGTAGAGGAACCCTCATATTATTATGATGCAAACAATCCGTTTCTGTAGTGTGGAGTTTCCAGATTCTTTTAGAAGGAGTAGCAAACAAATGACTGAGATAGGAGTTCATGAAGCAAAAACGCATTTATCAAGACTTCTCAAGCGTGTTGAAAATGGAGAAAGTTTCTCTATAACTAACAGCGGGAGGGTAGTTGCTGTAATGGTGCCACCTCAAGATGTTCCGCAGATTGAGGCAAATGACGCTTACGGTCAGTTAATCGCATTACGGGCAAAATTCCCTGTCGGAACAGTTCGTGAGGTAGCAGATTGGAAGAACAAAGGCCGCAAATGATAGTGATTGACTGTTCTGTTTTGATAGCAGGTCTTCTGCCTGATGAAGTTGAAGAGCGGACGCGAAAAGTCTTGGAAGACTTACAACGCGGCGTAACTGTGGCAGCTGCACCTTCTTTATTTTATCAGGAGATCAGCAACGCCCTGCTCATGGCTTATCGACGCGAGCGTATTAGCAGAGAAGTTTTATCGCAATATCTTGATGTGATAGCAATACTACCCGTGATAGTTGATACTGCTGCAGCAACGCGAGGCGATACAATGAAAACGGTTTGTGAATTGGCAGAAGAATATGGATTAACAACTTATGACGCAAGTTATCTGGAACTTGCTCTACGTCTTGATTTACCACTGCTGACGCTGGACTCTGATTTGTATGAGGCTGCCGTCAAAGTAGATATCGCTTATCATGCAACAAAGTAGGAGGGCATAAATGAGACAGACTGTTGCTGTTAAAGGCGCACGAGAAAATAATCTACAAAATATTGAAGTTGAGATTCCACGGAACCAACTCGTTGTCGTCACGGGAATCAGTGGTTCCGGTAAATCTTCATTGGCATTTGATACCGTCTATGCCGAGGGACAGCGCCGATTCCTTGAATCGATGTCCACGTACGCCAAACGCTTTATCACCCAACTCAAAAAACCCGATGTCGATTTCATTGACGGATTGTCGCCTGTTGTTTCTATCGAACAAAAAACAATCACCATGAACCCGCGCTCCACCGTCGGCACAATGACCGATCTGCAAGACTACCTCCGGATGCTCTTCGCTACTATCGGGATCGCACACTGTCCTTATTGTGAGGCTGTGATCCCCATCCGATCGCATCACCAGATTCTGGAGCGGCTCCTCGCTTTGCCAGAAGGCTCCGAGGTTGAGATTCACGCACCCGTCTTTAAAATCTACGGTGAAGATTATGACTATCTCTTCGACGATATCCGTACGAAAGGGTGCAGACACGTTAAAATTGACGGCATTGAACACGACATCAGCGAAGAAATTGAACTCGACCCAGATCTCGAATACGATATACAGGTCATCGTCGATAAATTCTTTATCAAAAAAGACATTGATAGACAAGTCCTCGCTTCACTGGAACACACAATGCTGGTAGGCGAAGGCTTCATGCGGTTTGATGTCAAATTTCCAGAGGACGCTGAGGCGGATGCCATAGAACTCTTGGAAGGCTTCGGATGCCTCAAACACGGGGTACTCATGGCTGAACTCGGACCCCACCACTTCACCTTTAACGAACCGACCGGCGCATGTGTAACCTGTTCCGGACTCGGCACCTACTTACAAGTACATCCAAACCTGCTTGTCCCTGACAAGAAACGGAGTATTGCCGAGGGCGCATTCGTCCATCAGGCTTTTAACTATGATCCTGACCGATGGGACGGTAGGACAATGTACAGCCTCGCCGCACACTACAACTTTGACCTGAACGTGCCTTTCGCCGATCTACCCGAAGAGGTCGTTGATGTTCTCTATTACGGGACACGCGGTGAAGAATTTCCTATCTTACAACCTGAAGGCGCGCGACCCGTCGAAAGACGCCACCTCGGTCGAAAAATCCGTTTTGACGGAATCGCCACCCGTATCGACAGGCACTATCGAAACTATCGAAAACGCGGAGAAGCGCATTCTGGAATGGAAGAATATCTCCGAAAAGTGATGGTAGAGCGCACCTGTCCCGATTGCGATGGGGCGAAACTCAAACGACAACGGCTCCTCGTTACTATTAAGGACCAGACGATCCACGATGTAGGTGAGTTGCACTTTGAAGAATTGCGTGATTTCTTACTGAGTATCACAGGTATGCCAGAAAAGCAGCGGGAGGCTGGCGAGCGGGTCATCAATGAGCTTGTCGTTCGGATTAATCTCCTCCTCGGTATCGGACTCGACTACCTAAACCTGAATCGTCGTTCCGCGACCCTTTCCGGGGGCGAATCACAACGCATCCGCCTCTCTACACAGATTGGTTCCGGATTAATGGGCATGCTCTACGTCCTTGATGAACCGAGTATCGGTTTGCATCCGAAGGATAATGTTAAGATGATAGAGACGCTGCGAAAATTGCGGGACATCGGCAACACGGTTATCGTCGTTGAGCATGATGAAAGCACAATTCGCGCCGCAGATCACGTTATCGAACTTGGACCCGGACCCGGTATCCACGGTGGACATATCGTCGTCCAAGGCGACCTTAAAACAATTCTTGACTGCACTGAATCTTGGACAGGTCTCTATATGAGCGGAAAGCGAGAAATTTCGCTACCAACGCAGCGTCGTGACCTCAATGGAAAATTCCTAAGCATCACCGGTGCCAAAGCAAACAATCTCAGAAGTATCAACGTTGATATTCCACTCGGTGTATTTATCTGTATTACCGGAGCCTCTGGTTCTGGCAAGAGCACCCTTGTCAACGAGATCCTCTACAAGAAGCTTTATGCCCTCTATCACGACAGTCGAATCCTTTATGGGGCACACGATGAATTGGAGGGACATGAACACGTAAGCAATGTTATCAATATAGATCAGTCCCCTATAGGGCGTTCGCCACGTTCTAATCCTGCGACTTATATCGGATTTTACGACAACATCCGCAAACTCTTCGCCAGCACGCCACTCTCAGCTGCAAGGGGCTACACCGCCTCCCGATTTAGTTTCAATGTCAAAGGCGGACGGTGTGAAGAATGCCACGGCGAAGGCACTATTACCACCCAACTCCATTTTATGCCCGATGTCGAGGTCGTTTGCCCGACCTGTAAAGGCGCACGCTACAATGAGGATACACTTGATGTAACCTACAACGGCAGAAATATCTCTGAAATCCTTAATATGTCAATCGAGGAAGGCGTCGAATTCTTTGCCGATCAGCGGTTAATCCATCACAAACTGAACGTTCTCAATCAGCTCGGTATGGGCTATCTCCAAATTGGGCATCCTGCCACTATCCTCTCCGGTGGCGAAGCACAACGAATAAAGCTGGCAAGTGAGTTGGGTAAAATCAAGCGAGGCAAGCATAACCTCTATATCTTGGATGAACCTACGACAGGGCTGCACATGGCAGATATTCAAAAGCTTTTGGACAGCCTCAATCGTCTTGTTGATAGTGGACACACTGTCCTTGTGATTGAGCATCATCTCGATGTCATCAAAACTGCCGACTATGTCATCGACCTCGGTCCAGAAGGCGGACATAAAGGTGGAGAGGTCTTAGCACAGGGAACCCCTGAGGAAATAGCCAAAGTCAAAGCCTCTTACACCGGTCAATTCTTGAAGGAGCACCTTGTCTAATACTAACGTGAGTTTGATAAAGCCGTTGGCATGCAACGTTAGTTAAGAGATCGTGTTCTCTTGAGTTTCCTAAGGATGAAAACCTTATTAATCCCATAGATTCCGATAATCAAGAAGGTGGAGTCTTTGATTCCGTAGGAACGGCATCTCTATAGAAAGACCCTACCTCTGACCGCTAAGCCCCAGCGGGGTGGTATGTCTATAGAAATGCTATCGCCCCCCTAGGCTAAGCCCCAGCGGGGCGGCATGTGTAGAGAACATCTTCTAATCAAGAAGGTGGGGTCTTTGGTTCCGTAGGAACGGCATCTCTATAGAAAGATCCTACCTCTGACTGCTAAGCCCCAGCGGGGCGGTATGTCTATAGAGATGCTCTGGCGTTTTCCCCTAATGGAAAAATACTGGCTTGCGCGAATAGTTTAAGCATATCGGAGAATCGAAACATCATTCATACTAAACTTTGGACGATTTCCAATTCTATACACATATCGCCCCGCTGGGGCTTGGGATGTGGCGGTTCGCAGGTACTACACACATACCGCCCCGCTGGGGCTGTTCTCTACTAATGCTGAAAATCTTTTCTGCAAGTTTCCTTTTGTAGGAACAATCTCCTAATAGCGTGTCCCTTATACAACCGCGTTCTACGAATGAAAACGAGATATTTCCGAAATTTCCCCTTGCCAAATTAATTCCAAATCGTGTATACTGTATAGCATAAAGTTAGGGTACTGTACCGGCTGCTTGCAGGTCTGTTACGGCACGCCGGCGTGTGTCTACTATTTTAAATACCACGAGACAAGAGGCAAGTTTTGACCGATAACCTGTTAAGATCTTTAAATGACGTTCAACGCGAAGCAGTCCAGCATACCGACGGTCCCCTACTCATCTTGTCCGGTGCCGGCAGTGGCAAAACGCGCGTCATCACACACCGCATCGCTTACCTCATTAAACACCACCGCATCTCTCCCTTCCGTATCCTCGCTGTGACCTTTACCAACAAGGCAGCAAAGGAGATGAAACAGCGGTTGGATACACTCGTCGAAGGCAGCGTTAGCCATGAGCTCTGGGTGGCAACATTCCATTCGACCTGTGCGCGTATACTTCGCAGGGATATTGAAAAGTTGGGCACACCTGCTGAATCTGGAAGCGGATCCCGAGCGGCAAATCACGTCTATACCCGCGACTTTACCATCTTCGATACAGGGGAACAAGCAACACTGGTCAAGGATGTCCTTCGACAGCTCAACTATAATGATAAGCAGTACAACCCGCGCGCGATCCTCAGCCACATCAGCCGTGCCAAGAATGAGTCCATCTCGCCGCAGACCTACCAGAAAATTGCCGATGGCTATTTTGAGAGAATCGTCGCCGAGGTCTACGCACTTTATCAGGACGGACTGCGCCTGAACAATGCCCTTGATTTCGACGATCTGCTGCTCTTCACGGTCGATCTCTTAAATCAAAACCCAAATGTCCGCCAATACTATCAGAACAAGTTCGAGTATACCCTTGTTGATGAGTATCAGGATACCAATCGATGTCAGTATGAGTTAGTACATTTATTAACCGGAGAAAAACAGAATATCTGTGTCGTCGGCGATGATGACCAATCTATCTATGCTTTTCGCGGTGCCGACATCAGGAATATTCTCGATTTTGAGAAGGATTATCCAAACACCCTCGTCCTCCGTCTGGAGCAGAACTATCGTTCCACCCAAAACATTTTGGATGCCGCATGGGGCGTTGTCCACAACAATAGGGAGCGAAAGGCGAAGAAACTGTGGACAGAAAATGACATCGGTGAACTTGTCACCTGCTATGAGGCAATGGACGAAAACGATGAGGCAGGTTACGTTGGGACGCAAATTGAGGATTGGCACACCGAGGGCGTAGATTACAAAGACTTTGCCGTCTTTTATCGAACCAATGCCCAATCCCGAATCTTTGAGGAAGCATTCCGAACCGCAAACATCCCCTATCAGATTGTCGGCGGGGTCGGCTTCTATGATCGAATGGAAATCAAAGATCTCCTTGCCTATCTCCGTGTTATGTGTAATCCGAGCGATTCCATGAGCCTCCGACGGATCATAAACGTGCCGAGTCGAGGCATCGGAAGTACAACGCTTCAACGACTCATTGATTTTTCGGTGAGCGAGAACATAACACTCTTTGATGCTATCCAACGCGTAGATGAAATTTCTACAATTAACCGCGGCCTTCAGGCGAAAGTTCGACGCTTTGTCAAAATCTTTGATGACTTTGACGCCACCGCTATGCCTGCCGATGCACTCGACTATGTCTTAAAGGTGACCGGCTACCTCAAGAATTTAAAGGCGGAAAATAGCATTGAAGCGCAAAATCGAGTCGAAAACATTGAGGAACTCATTAATGCCGTTATCGAATATGAACACAACGAAGTCGAGCCAAGCCTTTCGGATTATTTGGAAAACGTGGCACTTACCGCAGATATAGATGCTATGGAGACCGACAGCACCGATATGGTGACACTGATGACCTTGCACAGTGCGAAGGGGTTGGAATTCCCCTTTGTTTTCATCGTCGGTATGGAAGAGGGATATCTACCACATCAACGCTCTCTTGATACCCAAGCGGAGTTGGAAGAAGAACGTCGGCTCTGTTACGTCGGGATCACACGCGCAATGGAGCAGCTATATCTTTCGCATGCAAGTTCGCGGAGAACATTTCGAGAGAGAGAATACCGTACCCCGTCTCGCTTTATCTCTGAAATCCCTGAGCATCTCATCAGACATGTTGACCGCTACCGTTCCCCCTTCCGCGACACGCAGAGCAAGTATGATGTCATTTCCGAAGAAGAATCACCGGATTACGCCGTTGATCAGATTGTTCTCCACCCAAAATTCGGGAGGGGCAAAATAACGAAAATTAACGGAGTGGGGCAGAATCTCTATATTACAGTTCGCTTCGCGCGTGCTGGCACGAAGCAACTTGCTGCTTCAGTGACACCCCTGCTACCGGTGTCCGACTAATAAGGAGACAAAATACAACAAATGGCAACAATTACTACAGAAGGTGTCCGCCATGTCGCAAATCTGGCGCGCCTTGAATTTAATGACGAAGAAACACAACACTTCACCGAGCAGCTTGCCCGAATTCTGGACTATATCGGAAAACTGAACGAGTTGGAGACAGATGATGTGCCACCCACATCGCACATCCATCCGCAACAAGTCGTTATTATGGGTTCTCAAGATGGGGCCCGTCATGTCGCAAAGCCGGATGTCGTCAAGCCTTCCTATCCGCGCGAAGAGGTACTCGCGAATGCACCCGAACCTGAAGAGGGGTACTTCGGTGTACCCAGAGTGGTTGATCGCAGCCACTAAATTTAAACTATTGCTCATCTTCTTGTAGGAGCGAGTGTTTTTGCTTGGGGTGTTTTTGATAGGGCGTTTCCCTTGCTTGGGTGTTTCCTCAATTTCCCTTGCTCGCGACCTCTTCCATAATCCAAAAACGGTTAGACCTAACCGAAAACCACCGTGAAACATCGTAGAACGGTGACCAGATTGAATAGCTAAAAATGCTTTACGAATTAACAGCACACGCACTACACGAAAAACTCAAAGCCAGAGAGATTACCGCTGTGGAACTGGCGGAATCTATCTATGCGCGTATTGATGCTGTCGAGCCTCACGTCAAAGGCTACTTGACGCTTACGAAGGACATCGCTTTGGAACAGGCACACGCTGCCGATGCTGGGTTTCAAAATGGGGATGACATGCCACCTTTGGCTGGTATTCCAATTGCTATTAAAGATGTAATATGCACCAAAGGCGTGCGTACCACCTGTGCATCTAAAATCCTTGAAACCTTCGTTCCACCTTATGACGCGACCGTCATGGCTAAACTCAACGAACAAGGTATCGTTATGCTCGGTAAAACGAACATGGACGAATTCGCAATGGGGTCGTCTACCGAGAACTCCGCATATCAGATTACGCACAACCCATGGGACCTTGATACCATTCCTGGCGGTTCCAGTGGTGGATCTGCCGCAGTCGTCTCGGCGGATACAGCCATCTGTTCACTCGGCTCAGACACTGGCGGTTCAATTCGCCAGCCCGCTGCGCTCTGTGGTGTTGTTGGTATGAAACCGACATACGGACGCGTCTCTCGCTACGGTTTGGTTGCGTTTGCCTCTTCACTTGATCAGATCGGTCCGTTTACCAAAGATGTCACCGATTGCGCACTCCTACTCAACGCCATCTGTGGAAGCGATACCATGGATGCAACCTCCATTGATGCGCCTGTCCCTGATTTCACGCAGAGCCTTATCAACGATGTAGAAGGCATGAAAATCGGTATACCAAAAGAGTATTTCACGCCAACCTTAGACACGGAAATCGCAGATCGGGTACATGCTGCTGTCGCCGTTCTTGAACAACTCGGGGCAACAGTCGAAGAAATATCTTTGCCCCACACCGAGTATGCAATCGCAACGTACTACATTATTGCGCCCGCGGAAGCGAGTGCGAATCTCGCCAGGTACGACGGCGTTCGCTATGGGTACCGCAACGAAAATCCAGAAGATCTGATCACGATGTATAAAAAGACGCGGAGTCAAGCGTTCGGCGAAGAGGTAAAGCGTCGGATTATGATTGGGACCTTTGCACTAAGTGCAGGTTACCAAGATGCCTACTATAAGAAAGCACAAAAGGCGCGAACACTCATCAAATCTGACTTTGACGCAGCGTTTGAAAAAGTTGACGTTATCGCAACACCTACCTCGCCTACGCCCGCATTCAAAATAGGTGAGCGGACTGCAGATCCGTTGCAAATGTATCTGTCCGATGTGATGACGACACCCGCAAGTCACGCTGGGTTGCCCGGTATCTCGATTCCCTGTGGTTTCGTGCCAAGTGGTTTGCCGGTGGGATTGCAACTGCTCGGTGCACCTATGGCAGAAGAGAAAGTCTTACGCGTTGCCTATACTTTCGAGCAGAATACCGAGCATCACCTGCAGAAACCTAAATTTTACCCAAATTTTGCCGACACGCGGCAAAATTTGTCTTAGCTTTACATTCGGGTAAAATTTGTCTTTGATTTACATTATTGGAGCGAATGGAGTAGTTTCATAATGAATACTTTGATAGCACCATTTGGTGGATTTCTCGGCGCAGTGATAGGGGGTGTACTCTGGGCAAAGTATATCCAATGGACAGGACGTACTGCCGGTTTCATTGCTATCGGTATCGGGGTCCTCACAGGAGTCGGTATGCTCCTCACAAGCAGTCGAAGCCTATCACAGGATGCAACAACAATGTGGCGCGTCGTTAGTGCTGCCGCTGCACTTTTCGCTATACTCGGTATCTTTATTGGAAAATATCTGGACGTCCAGTGGAATGCTGTCTCACACATCGCTGAACAACTGCGACAAGAGAATAACATATCTTTAGAACAAGCGATGCCTATCGCCACAACCTTATTTAAGGGTCACTCTGTTTGGGAACTGATGCAGTCCCGATTGAGTCGTATTGACCTACTTTACTGTGCAGCTGCTGCCTTTATCGCTTTTCGTATTCCGAGTATCAGGAGGCTGCGGAACTATTTTTATCGCTAAGGACTTATGCAAATTCCGTTTCTTTGCGGGCACCGTGCCATCTACACAATTTTTGAAGATACATTTCTTAAATGTGTTTACAGCGTGCCTGCCGGAGGAAATAAAAAATGAAACATTTTATATCAAGTTTTCAAAACCTGCAAACTCCGTCAAAAAACTATTTTTGTGTCTTGGTATCCGTATGCCTTATCTGTGCGCTTCTACCCCTCGGTTGGAGTTCGGAGGAAACAGATAATCAACTCATCGAGAACCTCGCGCTCTTCTCACAGATCTTGGCTTACGTCAAACAGACCCATCTCGACACGCCTGATAGCAAAGAACTCATGGAGGGTGCTATTAACGGCATGCTTCGCAAATTAGATCCATATAGCCAATTCATTCCAGACTATACCGAATTTCAGACCCAGAACCAGGGTAAGTACGGCGGATTGGGGATGACAATCGGTATTCGGGAAGATATGCTCACTGTGATTACACCCTTTAAGGATCGTCCTGCTGCGCTGGCTGGTGTGCTACATGGGGATGTCATTAGCCATATTGAAGGCGAATCAACAGCCGTGATGACCGTGACTGAAGCGGTTGAGCAATTGCGAGGTGAACCAGGAACGCAAGTTTCCATCACAATCGTGCGCGAGAACGAAGGTCGACCGATTGAGGTTACCATTACGCGTGAGGTGATCCGAATTCCCAGCGTGGAAACAGAGGTCATCGGCGATAAAATTGGCTACATCAAAATCAATCAATTCCTTCAAACGACAGCTTATGACGTAGATAAAGCCTTTGTTGACTTCACGGAACAAAATATCCGTGGTATCATCCTCGATCTCCGCCTGAACCCAGGTGGATTGCTCTCTTCAGCCGTTGATATCGCAAGTGATTTTCTCAGACCCGGTCAACTTGTTGTTTACAGTAAAGGAATTGAGACGCGAGAGGATTTTGTAGCGAAAGGCGAAAAAAGAGATGACTTCCCGCTAATCGTTCTCGTCAACGGCGGTAGCGCAAGTGCTTCTGAGATCGTTGCTGGTGCTATCAAAGACCACGGACGCGGACTCGTCATGGGGGACAAAACCTTCGGCAAAGCATCCGTCCAACGCGTGTTCCCACTCAGGAACTCAAAAGCTGCTGTGAAATTAACCGTCGCACGCTATTATACACCCAACGATGTCGATATTGACAAAATCGGCATTATTCCTGATGTTGAATCGCCCTCGTTTAGTCGTTCTGAGCAGCAGATGCAATTAAAACTCCGAAATCACGAAAAACTCAAAACTTTCGTCGAGGAAAATGGAGATAACGTCCTAAACAAACTCGCCGTCGCATCTCGTGCCTCTCGTGATAACAGACAGGCAATGAAACTGCTACGGAATTACCAACGTTTGACAGACGCACTCAGTGAGGAGCAGATCGTCCTGAGCGATATCGGTATTAAATATGCACTCGCACAGATTACAGATACCTCCCGGGACGAACTGGAGCATGACCCGCAGATCGTCGCTGCTATAGAGCAGTTGAAAGTACTCGAACTCTTTGCTAAGCGAAACTAATGTAGCACAAACTGTATGAAGTTTCAGAATTTAATTCGGTAGTACTCTCAAAAATCTCTTACTGTAGGAGCGAGTGTTTTTGCTTGGGGTGTTTCTTCAATTTCCCCTGCTCGCGATTCCACTGTAGGAGCGAGCTGTGCTCGCGATTCCCACGAAGGGGTGTCCCAAACAATTACCGAAGTTTTTTATCTTCAGTTAGTTTATAGCATTTAAAGGAGAAAATCCGATGCCTGAAGTTAATCCTCCGCAAGTCGTACACGGAGTACAAACGCCACTACTGAACTACATTGATAACGCATGGCAAAAATCTACCACCAATGAATTACTTGATGTTACGAATCCCGCAACTGCGGAGGTGCTTACCCAAGTACCGCTTTCGCCAGCTGAAGAGGTACATCAAGCCGCCACTGCCGCTGCCAACGCACTACAAGAATGGCGACGAACACCCGCTGTCGATCGTATTCAATATCTGTTCAAGTTGAAAAACCTATTAGAGGAGAACTTGGACGACATCGCAAGAACCATCACACTGGAGTGTGGCAAAACCCTTGAAGAAGCGAAAGGTGAAATGCGACGTGCCATTGAGAATGTTGAAGTGGCGTGTGGTATTCCGACGCTCATGCAAGGCACAAACCTTGAGGACATCGCAACCGGCATTGATGAATTCATGATCCGTCAACCCGTTGGTGTCTGCGCTGCCATCGCACCTTTCAATTTTCCGGGGATGATTACCTTTTGGTTTCTACCTTATGCCATCGCTTGTGGGAACACATACATCGTCAAACCCTCCGAAAAAGTACCAATCACGATGCAAAAGGTGTTCCAGTTGTTGGAACAAACCGGACTTCCAAAAGGCGTTGTCAATCTTGTGAATGGTGACAGAGAAACGGTAGATGCCATCTTAACACATCCAGAGATCCGTGCGATTAGTTTCGTCGGCGCGACCGCAACCGCAAAAGCCATCTATGCGAAAGCTGCTGCAAACGGCAAACGCGTCCAGTGCCAAGGTGGCGCAAAAAATCCGCTCATAATTCTTCCAGATGCCGATCCACAGTTTACGGTTAATGCCACGGCTGAGAGCGCATTCGGGTGTGCTGGGCAGCGCTGTCTCGCTGCATCTCTCGCATTCACTGTTGGCGAGGCGCAACACTGGTTCACAGAAGCCATCGCTGACACCGCCACCGACCGCGTCGTCGGGAACGGATTAGAGGAGGACGTCGAAATGGGACCCGTCATCACCTCCGAAAGCAAAACCCGTATTGAGGGATTGATTCAAGTAGGAGCTGATGAAGGTGCACGGGTTCTTGTTGATGGTAGGCATCCGAGCATTCTTGGTGGTGAAAACGGAAACTTCCTCCGTCCAACAGTTCTCAGCAACCTCGACCCGAACGGCGAAATTGCCCGGACTGAAATCTTCGGACCCGTTTTAGGGCTTATCCATGTTGAGACCATCGACGACGCAATCGCACTCGTCAACGGCGGACGTTATGGAAACATGGCGTGTCTCTTTACAGGGAGCGGGGCATCTGCCCGCAAATTCCGTTATGAAGCCGAGATCGGGAACATCGGTATTAACATCGGCGTAGCCGCCCCAATGGCATTCTTCCCATTCAGCGGTTGGAAAGACAGTTTCTTCGGTGATCTGCACGGTCAGAGTTGGGATGCTGTAGACTTCTTCACCCAGAAGAAAGTCGTCGTTGAACGCTGGGCATAACCCCCATCCATTGTAGGTGCGGTTTCCCAATCTCCTCGCTCTTCCCTGTAGGAGGGATTTCCAAATTTTGCCCACACGCGGCAAAATTTGTCTTTGCTTTACATTTCCCGACCTCTAAAGCATCTTCCCTGTAGGAGGCGGTGAATGCCATACGGCATTCATACCGTTGATTCTTTCTCAATCCCGACCCCTGACTGCTGACTACTGACCGCTAACCACCAAAAAAAGGTCGGGCAAAAATGCCCGACCAATATTGATAGCAGCCAAACCTTAGCGGTGCCTGCGGTGACTATGATTCTCTCGCTGACTACGACGGTATTGCCTGACGCGTTCCTTCGCTTCTGTGCGCCGTTTCTCCTTCAATTCCGTCAGCTTCGTCATCTGTTCTTCTGTCAGTATCTCTTTGAGACTGGCATTGAACTTTGTGTATGTTTCTTTGGCACCCTCGCTTATTTTTTTCGCAGCTTCGCGTCTCGAATCGGCGGCTGTGCGTGCTTCCTTAATCTGTTTTTCGAGTGCCTCGCGGGTTTCCTGATAGATTGGGAGTGCCTTTGCCAACGTCTCTTGGTCCGCTTTCACACCGAACGTCAAATCGATCAAAGACTGATTCAGAGCCGACAGAGGGTTTACCATCCTTGCTATCCTACCACGACTGACGTTGCGAGACTCCTTTTTACTCCGAGTTTGTTCGTGTGCTGCAGCTGTATTTTCAAAAACAAACATTCCGACCATTGCCATTACGGCGATTGTGCTGAGTGCAAACAATTTCTGTTTCATTTTTCTATCTCCTATTAGAATTTTAGTTTTGTCAATGCCCATTAATTTTTTAATCAAGGGCGTTTCATTCTACTTTTGCTTCTTTAGTCGGATCTCTTCAAAAAAGGTTCGCTCTTTTTTCTTGACAGTGGTTTTAATTCCATTTCGGTAAGCGAGATTCCCTAACCTCACCTCTTCTATAATCAAATCGATAACAAATGTTTCCTGCACTCCAGCGGAGTGCTATATCTATAGAAAACGGTAGCGCAAACGATCGCACTCTGGCGGAGTGCCATGTGTAGCAACCGAAAACGAAGAGCACTTCTACATATCAAAAGGCTTGTTACTATGGTAGATTCTATAATTACTTAGACACCTCTTTTGTAGCGCAAACTGTTAGTTTGCGTGCTAACCTTCCACAAACTCTCACTGTGAGGCAAATGTGTGCTACAAGTGTCTATATATTTTTAGGACTTACTATAAATATGTGTTATGCTATAATTATCCATAGGTAGTTATCTGGTAGTTTTGCTGAGGTTTTGATTTGGTATCTTTTACCTTGTTGTGATATGATAATCTAATAAGATATATTGCATGGTGCTGGTTTCACTACCCATTGATCCATACATCGTGAGTTTCTCTATCTGTCGCCTGTGGCATCGGAACGGCGGCTCTGTTGTATGGCCAGACCTTGAAGATGCCGTTGCTTGCGAAGGCTTGAATATTTTTCTGACAGGAAAACTTGCAGATTGAAGAAAGCGACAAAGTCAAACTTTTCGAGCATTTCATTGACGATCTTAAACAGGTCATAGAGGGGAGCCAGTAGTGGTAAGTAATTATAGATTTACTGTAAATTTGCCATAGTCTCAATAAATATCTATCCGTTAAATAGAATATAACTGAAATCCACTTTCACGGAGAACGCACAAATACGAGTTCAAAAACCCAGTGAAATCAAGACTTCAAGAAGATCTCCGTGAAACCTCCGTGAATACCCCTGTTAAAATACAGGCCTGATTCCAACGCATTTAAAAGAGAGCTAATAGTATTATGAAAATCGCAAATGCTCCATGCTCATGGGGTGTGCTTGAGTTTGAATTAGACGGTAACGCACCCGATTACGTACAGGTGTTAGACGAGATGAGCACCCTCGGTTACACCGGCACCGAATTAGGCGACTGGGGATTCATGCCGACAGATGCAGAACACCTCCGCACCGAACTTGCCAACCGCCAGTTGAAAATGTTAGGTGGATTCGTAGGCGTCCCGCTCGCCGATCCAGAAACACACGCAGCAGGTGAAGCCAAAGCACTCGACCACGCTCGATTAATGGCAGACGCCGCTGGTGAGACCCCATTCATCGTGCTTTCAGACGAGAACGGCATTGTAGAAGAGCGCACCCGCTATGCCGGTCGCATCCGTCCTGAACACGGTTTAACGCCAGCACAATGGAATATCTTTCTGAAAGGCGCGCATCGTATCGCTCAGGCAGTCCGAGATGAGACAGGACTCCGCACCGTTTTTCATCCGCACTGCGCAGGATATATAGAAACGCCAGAAGAGATTGACACATTGATGGAACGCACCGACCCAGATCTCATCGGACTGTGTTTCGATACAGGACATTACCGATTCGGTGGTGCTGCTGAACCAATTGAGGTATATAAACGTCACGCCGATCGAGTCTGGCATGTCCATTTCAAGGATTGCCATCCCGATGTCGCCGCTCGTTCTCGCGAAGAGGGATGGGATTACTTTGAATCTGTAGGCAACGGGGTCTTTTGTGAGTTAGGCAAAGGTGAGATTGATTTCCCAGCAGTCATTGCCGAATTGCGAAAGCGGAACTACGACGGTTGGATCGTCGTAGAGCAGGATGTCTTACCCGGCATGGGCAGCCCTTGTGAGAGTGCCGAGCGAAATCTGAAATATCTAAATTCAGTAATGTAAGTTCGGTTGAGCCGTGAAACCCACGCAGTTGATACATAGCGATTCTATATTGTACCACAAACTGTTAGTTTGTGATTTCTATCGGAAGCCATGTTAGTTGTAGCAGATCCCGAAACACTTGCCGTCACAACCAACAACTGACTGCTGACCGCTGACAGCCATTCTACAACCGATCCACCGTATACGCCTCCAACAACGCTTCGTCAAGATCCACGCCGAAACCGGGAGCATCGTTTAGACTGAAGAATCCATCTTGCGTCGCAGGTCGTAAGAGACGATACAACTCATTTTCAACGCCGTCGCGGGAAGGACCAAAAGTCTCCGCCATACACGGTATCGGTAGACACGCAGTGAGATGCAAACCCCACGGCGTGCCAGCCTGATGCAGCCAAGTCGGAATATCCTCCGCAGCAGCTTCGCGCGCGATGCGTAAACACTCCGTGAAACCACCCGCCCAACTAATATCCGGCTGAATCATATCCGCCGCCTGCCAGCGCAACAATTCACGAAACCCGTATCGCGTGAACTCATGCTCACCCGAGACAACCCATGCCGGCTGGACCTCACGAACCAATTGTGCCATACCTGCGTAGTCGTCAAGCGGAATAGCCTCCTCAATCCATTTAAGGTTCACATCAGCCGCTGCCTCAGCGAAACGGAGCGTGTAATCCACATCCCAACGGAGATAGATGTCTGTCATCAATTCCGTCTCCACGCCAACAGCATCACGGGCGGCGTGTATCATCTCCATATTTTCTGCAAACCCATCTTCACCCTCCGCGAGTCCATTCCGTAGGGGCAGCTTACAAGCCGAAAACCCATTTTCTGCATAGTAGCCGACATCCCCACCTGTGGCATAAGCGGGAATCTTAAGAAGCGGTGTATCTGTAATAAGGCTATAAACAGGCGCATCCACAATCTTCCCACACAGATCAACGAGGGCAAGTTCTATACCGCTCAGGGCATAAATAACCACGCCACGTCTCCCGTAAATTGAGGTAATGTGATACAGACGGTCCCAAATCTCTTCGACATCAAGAGGATCGCGTCCGTGAACAAATTGCTGGAGATGTTTCTCGATAATCAGCGCACCAGCAAGCCCACCCCCGCCGAGTCCATATCCTTTTAAGCCTTTGTCAGTCGTTATTTCAACGATCAATGCCCCGGCTTGTGCCGCAAAGGGACCCCGCCAATCGACATGTCCTGTTTGAGAAGTCGGTTTTTGCGACAAATCAACGGTATGAATGCGCGTATGGCGTTCACCGCCTTTGGCAAACCCTGAGCTCGACATCGCCCGAGGATTCAGGTTGACATGCCATGTGCGAATCCCGGCGACAGTATGTCGAGTTTTAGCGCGTGCTTTCCACGCCGATGCCAGATTATATTCCTTGGATTGCATCATCTCTCTCCTTATACTTCAACACGCTTTATCAAGTTCACGTTCGGTTCTAAATTCTAAGATATTATAGTAAAACCCAGAATTAAATAGACACTTTCCCTTTAACAGCAGCCGTTTCGTAGGCGGGGAATGCCCTAAGGCATTCATACCCGGTGAAGCCCATCAGGGCTTCATACCGTTGATTCTGATTTGGAGGTCTCCTCGCCCGTCTTCCAAAGTGTGTCTTATTATTTTTAGAGGTCCCTATAAGTAGAGGTTTGGTGAACAGATAGGCATTAGTGCGTGTATCATACGAACCTCCACACAACTCCCATAACCCACAACCCATAACCCAACAATAGGTCATGAGGGTAGTGCAAAATAACCAATTCCCGAGAAAAACCCAACGATCATCCATAACCCGACCATCACATATTCGCCGAAAATCAAGCCGAACGCTACAGGACGAATTTTCCGATATGTCGAGGCACCGCCGAATTTAAGTGCCATATATTTGATGAACCATCCGATCAAAATCGACGACCAGAGGTGAAACGGCGGATACGTCGCTCCCAGCAGGTAGCCGATCGGATGCAATGACCACCAGACGAAGTGCTGCCGCATCCAGAGCATGAAGCCTGTAAATCCTGCCCCAGCAATCATGCTGTAAACTTCATCCCACTTCGTCTCAATCGGGAACTGGATCAGACTGCTCATCCGTTGAAAATAGTTGCGGGGTGCTACTACAAATGCCCAACTCTGTAAGAACAGCGCACCTTTATCATAAATCAGCGTTAGCGAGGCGTAAACAGACACCAGCGCCGCAACGACAATTGAAATGCCTAAGATCGGAATGAGCCGCCGACGCGCAAGTCGCACCTCATCCGCAGCTTTGAAACTATGAAGGAAGTTCGGCATCATGAATTCGCCCCAATCTCGTAGGAACGTGCGTTGAAAACTCAGGATGGCAAGACTTTTGTGCCCTAATGCGTTGGAACCTAAGGTAATGTCAATATATTCTGAGGGAAAAAACGGTGCCTGCACAAGCAGCAATCCACCGTTGACAACCATCCAAGTTAGCACAATAGACGTGATAAAGATAGAGAGCAGTGTGACCAACGCAACCCATGTTGTTATGCCAGCAACAACTAAAAATACAATCAGGGTGATGAACCCCAAGAAAAATCCAAGCAGCGCCATCCGGTACGAAACTGGTTCATTTGAATCATCTATTTCCTGCCCTCCGCCTATACCGAATGTCTTTCTGAAAATAGAGCCGATATGTTCGCGCCCCATCCAGAAAACCGCAGGGACAAAAACGAGATAACCACCCATCACTTGACGGCTGCAGCTAATCCACGGACCAATGCTGAGACCGATCGCATTCATAATAATATATTGGAGTTTAAAAAAGAGATAGAAAAACCAGAGGCTGAACGAAACCTCAAGCGTTAGTAAGGAAGCGATCCCGATAACGGAGAAGTAGATGACAAATCGCATCGCGGGCCACCATCCAAGCGTATACCACGGTTTTTCGGTAAAGAGGCGATAGATGTCATAGATAAGTGGAATCTCTGGCACTTTCGGAAAATGCGCGTGCAATCCATTAATGAAGTGCAACACCACTGGAAGTGCCATCCCCGCCCAAAGGAGTCTATTTTTGAAAAAGGAGTTAAGAAGGCTGCCGCGCTCCGGTTCCGCAGCGAGTTGGATTGGAATCTGAATTAAAGGGAAGGAAAACCTTTCGCGTTCTACCCACTGCTTTCGCAGGATTGTCGAAAGGCAGAGCGTCGTGAAGTAGAAGACAAGTACAAAAAGCCCCCAGACGAGTAAAGGCTCCAACCAAAACATCCACGGGACACCTTCCGCAGCCCCGATGCCTTCATAGAAGTCTGTTACAGCCTGAGGCTCCGTCACAACAAGCCATTCTGGAACGTGAGGGTGAAGCGTTTCTGACCAATCGTTTTCAGTTGTCGCGAAATACCGCACCGCAACGAGCGATGGGAGCAGGAACTGCAACAACCCCATTGACGGAATGCCCACCGCAACAATTAGCATTATCCAAATAACGGTTAATTCAAGCGCAGAGAAGGCAAAACGCCCATTCCGCATCAACTTGCGCAACGGCACATTGACAAGGAATATCAGAAGGAGGATACCGAAAATTGAACCAACTGGGAGATGATTGCCCGCAATCTTGGTATTTTGTAAGTAGTAATTGTTGTAGGGCGTGACTGCACACATCGCTGCTATTAACAGCACCCCTACGAGTATAGCAGGAAATCGAATTTTTTGGTTTTCTAACGATTGGATTCCCGCTCCGATTTTTCCGTTGTCAAAATCGGGTTTTTGACGCGTATTGAACAACATTGGTGATAATTGTGGTTTTTGACGCTTGACAGCACTATCCGCCTTCTTCTCTTACTGATGGATCATAGAGACAGATTTCCGCATCAACGACACGACCATCCGGTAATGTATACTGATTTGGAGTCCCTTTCCCCCACGGTTCCTTAAAATCTTGGCTTCGCACCTTATCCGCTGCTATCTGCTCAGCAACAGATTCCCATGAGAACCCTCTCATGAGTTGTTCATGCAGGGATGCCTCTAACTCGCGATGTGCCGCTTGTCCAGCAAGATTCTCGAATTCATCCGGGTCTGTTTCTAAATCAAAGAGAATGGATTCGTCTTCAGGAAAGGCAACATACTTATAGCGAGGCGTTCGGAGCATACGCATCGGTCCCGTCGTCTGATTCGACCAATACTCGGTTATAGCGGTGTCGCGCCAACCCTCCGTTTTACCGGACATGAGATTCGTCAGATCTGAACCGTCTAAGCCTTCAGGAATCGGAATACCTGCGCTGGCACATAACGTCGGAAAGAGATCGTTTAACTCAACAGGCGCGGTCACTCGTTTGCCATGCGATTCCTGTGAACTTCTGTCGTACACGATTAACGGCACCCGTGCCGCTGCCTCATAATAACTCGACTTCCACCACTGTCCGTGTTCTCCTGCCATCTCACCGTGGTCTGTCGTGTAGACAATGATTGTATTATCCAGTAAGCCATCGCGTTCCAAAAGTGCAAGTAAATCCCCAACTGTTTCGTCTAAGAATTCGCAACAGGCGTAGTAAGCCGCTCGTGATTTCCGGGCTTCTTCCGGTGGAATCTCTTCTGTGTTGAAATTATCTCGTAAGCCCTTCGCATAGCGATGTGTCTGCTCTAAGTGCCCCGGAGGAACATTGGGCATGTCCACATTATCGGGCCAATACTTATCAAAGAGTCGTTTGGGGGCTGTCAATGGGAAGTGTGGACGACTGTAACTCGCAAGCAAGAACCATGGCTGTTCCGATGGTTGTGATCGTAAATATTCGAGTGTCTCAGTATTGATAACCCGTTCCTGCAGCATGCTGGTCGGGATTTCAGTGATCCCTGCCAATCGTGTCCGTTGTCGGGTCCCAGAAGGCGTTTTCAGTGGATCCGTTTGATGACCGGCATATCCGCGCAGATCACCGTAGGGTCGAGACTGAAAGCCGTTAAGTTGTTCTTTCCCGCCGAAGTGCATCTTTCCAACAAGGGCAGTCGCGTAACCGTGTTCCGCAAAATGTGCGGGCATCGTGAGGTGTTCAGGGAAAAGAACCGAACCATTATTCCACGCCGAGCAGCGATGCGCGTGTTTTCCAGTTAGCATACACATCCGGGACGGTGTACAGAGCGGAACTTGGCAATAAGCACTCTCAAAATAGGTGCCAGATGCTGCAAGGCTGTCAAGATTCGGCGTTTGTACAATCGAATTACCTTCATACCCTATAGCGTGTGGACTATGTTCATCACTCATCAAAAATAGAATATTCGGTCTTTGAGCCATTAATTAAGAAACCCCCTTTTCACTGTTCGGCATTGTTTCGATTAACTAATTCTGTATCTTCTGCCTTATTTATGGTAAACCAGACAATTATGTAGACATCTATCCTTTAATAGAGATTCGTTCGTAGTAGTGCGATTCATCGCACGTCGGAACAAGAAGTGTCTAATTAATTCTAAACCTTACCATAGTTTACACGATTTTACTGGGATATTCAAGCGGATTTTTCGGGCAGGACATCCAAAGAATTACACTGGATGCGCGGATTTGACGTAATAATCTATCTTAATGCCTCGGTTTTGCTTTGCGCTTCCCAACTCCCACCGCGAGTGCCGGTAACACAGTCTCAGAAATGTCGAGGGAATAGTCAAAGATTGCCCACCCCGAACTTCCCAAGTAACGTGACAGATAAATCTGTTCAATAACAGCGTCTGGTCTGAGGAGTGAGTTTGAAGCGGTCGCACCGATACCCGAATAAATAGCAACATCTTTAGGCATCAGGGCAAGTTGGTTGACTAACAATTCCGTGAAGTAGTCTATATCTTCCGTATAGTTCATTGGACACACGAAGTCGATATAGCCAGCATTTGCCCAGGCAATCCAGTCTTGTCCAATTGACGTAACACACGCAGGATAGCCACCGAAAACCGCTGTGGAAATTTTGATCTCAGGATCCACCTCGCGTGCCCGTTTGTGCAGTAAACGAACCAAACGCGTTATCTGTTGTGTCCGCCACTCAATATACTTATCGCTATACATCCCTGTCTGTGGCAAGACAGCGGTGGGCCAGTTCTCAATCTTCTGCCGTGTTACCAGCGTGAATCTTTTACGGCACCCTTCACAATAGCACGCGTGGTTTCCCGGATAACGGATATAATCCAGATGGATGCCATCTACATCGTAATTCCTTACGATTTCAAGTATACTTTCCAATTCCAACGAGACGTTTTCCGGATGTGATGGACAGAGCCAATTAATCGATTTTCCAGTTGCGGAGACTTGGGTGCGTTCCGCATCCCGCATCTTTTCAATAAATTCTTTCGGGGCACCTTCCAAATTCCATGTAATCTTCCATACATGAACCTCCAAACCGTGCGTACGTGCTGCACTAACACATTGGGCAAGTTGATCCCCATATTGCGAAAAAGTTTTGCTCTTTGGCAAGATTTTACTTGAGTAATGTGCCACTCCTGCCCACGCCATGTTTGGAAAAATCATGTTAATCCCCGCCGCCGCTAATTCTTTGGCAGATCGGTTCCAATCACCCGGATACGCACCAAGACCGGAATGATTCCACACGCCTCTCCCTTCCTTTTCAATACTGATATGCGATAAAGAATAGGCTTTTGAGAATGCTTCTCGGCTCGCGCGGGCTATAGTTATCGCTGTGCTATAAGTCTCGGCTTCGTAGGCAATGCGTGCTCGTTTCATCAAATCTTTTCCTGTTTTTAAAGCCTGTCCTGCTGCTGGCATGCCGCCCTGTCGAACAAACCGCTCCAGTTCTTCAAGATTCTCTGTGTGTCCGATGATAATTATTGCCTCTATTGCCCGTTTCGCAAGCGTTTGCTGAAATTCCGGCACGAGGTGTCCTAAGAGTGAGGCAAGCAACAGCGTCTTGGTCTGAATGTCATCTGGAAGAAAAATGTGGCTAAAGAAAACACCCGCTTCCCCCATAAAAAGAGCGGGTAAGCCGGTCGATTTTCCAGTGGCATCATGCCAATAGCCGATGATTTTAGTCTGGGGGGTTGTCGGCGCTGCCACCGTTATATTCCACGATGCTTGTCTGACGGATGTTGGTATGTTAGATATATTAGGCGCATTTAGCTGAATGGTGGAAAATCGTCCGGGTGGATCGTCTTTTAACCAATTCGTTTGGCGCAAACCGAGGAGAGGGGCCACTGTATCTGCTAAGTTATAAGTTACGAATAGCTTGCCACCACCTGCAACGAAGTTTTTCAGGAGCCTTGTTGTTCGTGGAGTTACACTGGAGTTTAAAGGAAGTATAATTAACCGACAAGATTTCAGCCGTGCTTTGGAAAGCGACGCCTCTTCAAGCGTGTCGGCAATGAATTCGATACTGTTGAGCATCTGGTTAAACCGTTTGCTAACAGAACGAGCGTATTGAACATCGCTCTCTGATACTCGTGATGTAGCTGATGGCAGAACGATCGCAATCTTTGCCTGCTGGGCAGACACGAGGTTGTATGCGCTGGTAATCCAAAGCAGCATACCAACGAGGAAGATTAGCGGAATAACTCGCTGATTCTTGGTCTTGGCAGGAAACCATGATCGCAAAGTGCGACTTACTGCGTCCGATAAATTTTGACTGGCAAACCGAGCCGAAAACATTACCGCTTCCTCTCAATATTTTTAACAGCAAGTTTGGAGATTTGAGATTCAACAAGCGGGGTTTCACCCATCTTTTTCAAAAAATTATCAACACCGTCGGCAATAGCAGTGGCTATTTTATGTTGATACGATGATGTTGTGAGTTTTTTGCCTTCTGTTGGATTTGACACAAATCCTGTCTCAATGAGGATAGAGGGCACATTTGCTCCAATCAAGACTACAAAGCGAGCATGCTTGACGCCACGGTCTGCTGCACCTGTCACTTGTACCAATCTTTGCTGAACGTGTTTTGCCAAGCGTTTGCTGTCCTCACTTTTGCTCTCTTGTATTAAACCCTGCAGCAACGATTCAAGTTCTTGGATACTATAGCCTGAGTTTGCATTTTCCCGTGCTGCGATTTTTTCCGAGGCTTTATCCGTGCTGTTGACATCCAAGTAGTAAGTTTCGATCCCATTCGCTTGTGGGCTTTCACTACCGTTGGCGTGAATACTTAAGAACAGATCTGCTCTATGGTACATTGCAAATTTGGTACGCTCCTTGAGCGAGATAAAACGGTTGGTATTCCGGGTCATCATCACAGTGTAACCTCTGGCAATTAAAACCTCACGAAGTTTTTTTGAAATATTAAGGACAATCTCCTTCTCATGTGGAGTGCCCTTCCCCAATGCTCCCGGATCTTTACCGCCGTGACCGGGATCTATAACAATAGTCTTCGCCATCAAACCAAACTCACGCGTCAACGATTCTGGTTCTAATCCTTTTGTAGTTGGTTTTGATTGCGTCTGTGTTTGTTCTCTATTCTTAGGAGGCAGTCCTACCGGTTTTTGTTGCGATTTGAGTGCCTGTAGCTCGACAGAAGCAGCGGTAACAATTTCCTGATTTGTTGAAGAATTGATAAGATGACTATAGAATGTCTCGGCACGCGTGAAGTGATCTTGCTTCGCATATAAGCGTGCTAACTCTAATTGAGCAGGTTCTAATAATTCAGAATTAGCATAACGGCTTTCCACAATCTGATACTGTGTGATAGCCTGATAGTCCTGGTCAATAAAATCGTAGCAGCGTCCTAACCAATAGAGTGCATGTGGTACATACGGCGAGTTGGGATAAGTCCGAACCAGTTTTTGAAAAGCTTCTATCGCCTGCTGTGGTGCTTCAGTATCACCGGTCTTAATACTCCACATCCAGCTGGAAGCAATCGCATATTGTGCATTATCGGCGAATGGGCCTTGGGTATTCGTATCAATGACTTTCTGGAACTCTGAAACAAGCTCACGCCATTCCGCAGCTGTAGCATCTTTTTCGCCGTTCGCATACGCGTGATGGCGTAGTGAAGCCTCTCTATAACCTGACATACTCGTACACCCTGATAATACCGCCAAGAATACAATCAGCAGACAGGAAGAATATATTTTCATGATTTTCCTTCTCCTCGTTATGTTTTTCCTTCATCACTTAATGTGCCGTAAAATAAAACGAAATATTTTCGTTTTTCGTTACTAAATTGTACCATTCTGATGTGATCTGTTTCCATTTGGTAGTAAAGTCTGCATGTCATCAGGGTCATTCAATTTTCTTGTGGGCGGGTTTCTAACCCCAAATCATTCGCGCAAGTCCTGTTTGGCGAGGATGGTTTCGGCTTTGTGCCTTGCCACCCCAACAGGTCTAATTAATTCTATAGGACTTACGCATTTTCTCTTAAAGTCCCCCTGATAAGGGGGATTGAGGGGGTTAAAAATATCAAAATTACCGTTTTTTTGCGTCCAAATGTCCCATATTTGCTTAATTTGCGTAAGTCCTGTTCTAATATCTATCATAAATAACCCTGACATGTCATAATTCTCTGTTGACCACCCAGACGATTCGTGCTAAACTAACATCTTGTAATTTATGCTAAATGCGACGGAGGGAAACCGATGGAACTGACGCCACAAGAAATTCAGCTGTTTCGGCACAACGGCTTCGTCAAATTGCCAACCCAACTTCCGATGGATCGGGTAGAGGCACTAAAAGCGGCAGCACTAAAAGACATGGCGGAGGTTGTCGAGCCTGTAGCAAGACAAAATGGTAGAATCATCCGAATCTCCGCAATTTGGGAACGCGGTGGTATCTTCCGAGAGACGATTACGTGTGATGAGATCCTCAATCCATTGGAATCTATATTGGGTCCGAATATAGAATTTGTGTTGAATCGCCACAATCACATTTATCTCCGTGATGCAGGTTCAACCCATTCGCTTGACTTACATCGTGATGTCGGGCACTGGTCCCGAACAATCGCAACTGTGCTGGTCTATCTGGAGGACACAAATTTAGAGAACGGTTGTACACAAGTTGTCCCTGGATCACATCATCTACCGGCGTTCGCCAGTCTGAGGGATGAAGAAATTCAGCAAATTGCTGCAAACCAAGCCATTCCGTTACCAATGCCAGCGGGTGGTTTGCTTGCTATTGACAGCATGATAATCCATTCGGCTGGGGTGAATCGTACAGATCGCACGCGGATGAGTATAACACTCGGTTATCATAGCACGGATGAACTCTCATTGGATGAAAATCCAAGAAAAGTACTTGTCCGTGGCACGCGACCCTATCGAGGAAACGACAAACCACGAGAATAGCTATTTTCACTAAAAAGAGACTCCCTTGTAGCACAAACTGTTAGTTTGTGTCATGTTAATATAACCGCTCAAACGACTTCAATCTTCAAATTATGTGAGTTTGACTTAAGTGGCACTTGAAAAATAACACTTTTTCTTGACAAACCCCAAACTATGTGGTATACTTAATAACGTCCTTGAGATGAGGTGATGCTGAAAAGTTCCTCGATTCTGAGACTCAAATTTACATTATCTCATTTTGGGCGGGTAGCTCAGGTGGCTAGAGCGACAGCCTTACAAGCTGTAGGTCACAGGTTCAAGTCCTGTCCCGCCTACCTGTTAGGTGATCTTTATGGGCTCGTGGCGCAGTTGGTTTAGCGCGCCTGCCTGTCACGCAGGAGGTCGCGGGTTCAAGTCCCGTCGGGCCCGTTGCTATTATACAAAATTAGCCACACGTTGTGTCTCACAATGCTGTGGCTTTTTTGGTACACGATTGTTTACCACATAATCCCTGTCTAAAAATCTCACTTATGAATACTAACTTGCAAGAAAAACCTTAAAATAGAGGAGCAGAACCGCTGTGCTCGACCTTAAATTTATTCGCGAAAATATTGAAGCTGTTCGCCAGATGTTAGCAGATCGTCACATTGAAGCCGATTTGGATCGGCTGGTCGAATTGGATACATGCTGGCGTGAGAACTTGACGTATGCACAATCCCTCAAAGCACACCAAAACAAGGTCTCCCAAGAAATCGCTCAGTTGAAAAGGGAAAAACTGGATGCGACAGAGACGATCGCCGAGATGCGGGAACTCTCCCAAAAAATCAAAGAACTCACCACCGAAGCTAATAGTACAAAAGCTGAAGTAGATGCAATCCTATTGACAATTCCAAATATGCCAGAGGCGAGTACGCCCGTCGGTGTTGGTGAAGCGGATAACGTCGAAATCAAGACATGGGGTGAATTGCCCAGTTTTGATTTTCAACTGAAAACACACTGGGAAATCGCTGAAGGGTTGGATATTGTCGATTTTCAACGCGGAGCGAAAGTCGCAGGAAGCAACTTTGTTCTTTTCAAGGGCTTAGGCGCTCGGTTAGAGCGTGCCCTGATTCAATTCATGCTTGACTTGCACACCACTGAACACGGTTATACCGAAGTCTCTCCGCCGTTCCTTGCCAACCGACCCACAATGACTGGTACCGGTCAACTCCCCAAATTTGAGGCGGATATGTATCGATGTGACAGGGATGAAGAGAACCCGGACAGCGATCTGTTTCTGATTCCAACTGCCGAGGTGCCTGTGACAAATCTCTTTGCAGGTGAGATACTTTCTGCGGACGAATTGCCTATCTATTATACTGCCTATACGCCGTGTTTCCGACGCGAAGCCGGGGCTTATGGTAAAGATACACGCGGCTTACAACGCATCCATCAATTTGACAAAGTAGAGATGGTGAAGTTCACCACACCTGAAACTTCCTACGCCGAACATGAGTCGCTACTGGAGAATGCTGAGAGCGTTTTACAGGCGCTCGGTCTGGCGTATCGCGTCGTACAACATTGCACGGTGGAGCTCGGCTTCTCCGCCGCGAAATGCTATGATATTGAAGTATGGGCACCCGTAGGACAGCGGTTTTTGGAGGTCTCCTCTTGTAGTAATTTTGAAGCCTTCCAAGCCCGACGCGCAAATATCCGATTCCGCCCGGAACCCAGAGCGAAACCAGAGTTTATTCATACGCTCAATGCGTCTGGTACAGCGCTACCTCGCGTCGTCATTGCACTCCTTGAGACGTATCAGAACCCTGACGGCACAGTCCGCGTACCTGCAGTACTACAACCGTATATGGGTGGCTTGACGCAGATCGCGTAAGATCGCAATATTCAGCTTACTATAGAGAACTTCTAAATTTAGACTTGTAGGCAACGTCTTGAGAAGGACAATAGGCATGGAAAGAACCACTGATGAAAAAGTCGATACCGTCATAGCACGGAACACTTTCTGGCTTAATTAGGACTTACGCACTTCCTCTTAAAGTCCCCCTGATAAGGGGCGGGGAAGCCCACACGGGCTTCATACCGTTGATTCTTTAGGGGGTTAAAAACACCGAGATAACCACTTTTTCAGCAAAAAACGTCCTTGGTCTATTCAATTTGCGTAAGTCCTGGCAGCTAATCACTTTCATTCTCATGTAACTGGGCAAAACGCATAAGGAAAGTAAAAAATGAAACTCAAATTTAATTGGCTTGCGATAATTCTGTTTACCATTTGCGCGTACTCCACGCAAGCCGAATTTATCACAAAGGTTGTATACTTCAAACCTGCCGACGTGAAAATCGACTTAACCGCAAGAATACAGGAAATAGTCGAAAACACTCAAGAAACCTACGCAAACGAAATGCAGCGAAACGGTTTTGGAAGAAAAACATTCCGTGTCGAAACACATCTTGATAAACCAAGAATCCACACAGTTAACGGCACAAAGAATGCATCTGCATACCTTCGCAATACGCACGAAAATACAAGAAATGAATTACCGAACACTTTACGACAAGATACACCACCATTTAGTAAACAGGATACAATAATCGTTATTGTTGTAGGCGGTATAGACTGCATAGATGGACGCAACGCCAATTCGTTCTGTGCTTGGGGTGTAGGATACCCACATCATAGTTCTCGATATGGCGGCGGTGTTCTTATCGCTGCCGATAGTGGAAATTTAAACGAAGATGTTTTGTTTCACGAAATGGGACATGCTTTCGGGCTATACCACAAGCCCCAGAACTCACCACCAAGCACGCTTGAAATGTATGAGGCGCGTTGGCTTGATAAACACTACCACTTTAACAGTCAACAAAACAATTTTGTATTACCCGAATTTGTTGATGAGCCTAAAATAACCGCGCTTGAAAACAACAAATTCAAGCTTAAGATAAAAGCGTTTTCCAACATCGGACTACACCAGGCAATGCTTGTGAACGCTAACATATTAGTAAACTCTTCGGATTACATGCAAGGCGAAAACGAGAATACTGTTTCACTTGAATTTAATCGGTTACAACGGACTACCAATATGTTTATCGAACTTATGGATATTAACGGAAACTATATTGCTAAAGATTTTGCTATCGAATTACCAAATCGATTATCACCTGAATTAAACATCGCGACTGAGAATAGTAATTTCGTATATTTAACTCTTGTGGATGGAGATCAACCTGTGCCTAACGATGTCGGACTAAATCCAAGTAATTCAAAATTGGAATGGACTCACTGGGGCGAGATACGCGATAACCTAACCACGAATGGTCAAAACATCGTCATAGGCGGAACTGAATTCACCAGAGGAATTTCGGTCGTTCCAGGCGAAAATCAACCGTCGATATTGATATACGACTTAACAGCGTTGAACTATATCGCGTTTTCAGGATATATAGGTTTAGCTGATGAAGCCGACTTTAACATCGGCATAAACGCAAACGCAAGCTGTGATGTCGGGGGAAGTGCTACCTTCACTTTTGAAATAGACGAACAGGAAATTTACTATTCCGATACCGTAGACGGAACAGATGAACCGATACATGTTGAATTTGCGATTCCAGCGAATTCAAAAGAACTTAAAATCACAATTACCGATGCTCGAGACACAAACTGGTGCGATGGAGCGTCAATCGGTGATGCTAAACTAATAAGGTCTAAATCAACACTATCGAATAACACTGTACAAAGCGATAGCATAAATGCCGACGTAAACAACGACGGCTCTATTGACCTAACCGATGTTAATCTTGTAAAACAAGCGATAAAGACTTCAACCGATTATGATACCGATGTTAATAATGATGGTGTAACCAATGAAATAGACTTATTGATCGTGAAGGCTAAAGCACACCAAGCAATTGCTGCAGCTGCGCCGCGGAAAACCAAGATAAAATTAACGTCTTGGGCTGAACTAAAACGGGAGATAAAATAATGAATAGTAAATCTATCCACAAAATAATTTCTGATGCCTTTGATCTCGCGGCTGTTGATAATAAAAACAAAGTTAAAATTGCTCTTTGCTTACTCGAAGATGCGATAATAGGTGAACTATCAAGGGGAGATAACCAACGTTCCTACCTTACGCATGATGAAATTACCGAAAGGCTTAATTTACCACATTGGCACGGTAAAAACCTAATCGCAAGGTGTATCACATATAAACTTCAAGATGAAAAACTTGTAACTGTCGATGGTAGGAAATGCTGGCTTAATTCTTTGTTTGATTAATTTTTTACCTGACAATCACTTAAAAATATCAGGACTTACGCAAAGGGAGGTTTCCTAACCTCACCGATTTACGCTGCTCCCAATCTCAGTCATTTTACCCAATAAAAATTACCGCTAGAAGCCGGCCAGTCAAGAACATATAAAATTTGAACTTTGGACTCATATTTTTCAACGTAATCTCGGACATTTGCCCAACGTGTTTGTATTTCATCGGAACTGAGATTTTTAAAAACGCTTGGGTTGCTATACTCAGGAATGACTTCTTGCCAGCAGGTTACAGCAAGGTTTTGTAGACTTTGAATCTTTTTTTCTCGAGGTGTGTCTGTATTCTGAATTACCTCGTCTATTTTGTGGATGATATGTTTGACTGACATTTTAAACTCCTTGGTGTTACTGTCTTGCTGTGATGAATACGCGTTGATGGATGACCCTACGCTGCACCGAGAAACCGGCTTCGCTTAGTGCCTCACTTATCGGCAGCTCGCTAAAGCGTCCGGTTGTAATAACGATGTGTCTCACCCTAAGTCCTTGTGCTTGCCTGGCGAAAACATTTGGTTCAACAAAGGATCCAGTTGGAATTGCCACAAAAGGAACGTTTGATGCGCGCAGACATCGAACGTTGTGGCCGATAATGTCACTCAGTTCGACTTTATTAACGTCCGCGACAATTGTATTGGGACCACGATTTAGGTCAATGTGTATGAAATCCTGCCTCTGGCTACGGGCTGTGATGAAATTGTCCAACGGTCCACCTATATTCACAACTTTTATATCGTTCTGCCGGACAATTGAAATACTCGGCTGCATAGTGGGACCCACAGAAAATGGGAGGTTTTACTTCTTGCTCTTAGGAATCGAGACCAGGGTTGTCCGCAAAAATAAAAGCAATCCTACAAACCTATACATTGGATTCCATCCGCGGTCGAAGTACTTTCAATTCCTTGAGTAGGACATCTCTTTTCTGCGTCTCTTCTTGTTTAAGTTGTTCTGCCGCTCCGACCTTCGTTTTTACCGTAAATCCCGCATCCTCGATCATTTGGAGGGTGCGCGCTGTCGCTGTCCCCGTCGCATTCAGATAACCCTCTATAAACATCGAATTTGCCGGATAAAGTGCCATCACTTCCATGCTCCGTAGATAGTGCTCCCTACCTGCTGCCACCCGTATCTCTGCTCGCGGATTCAAAAATCGATACAGGCAGAGCACACGCAGACAATAATCCGGTGTTAAAGTAGTAGAAACATTCCGTTGTGCCGGAGCAAATTCTGACAATTGCGTCCCGGATATCGGAAGAAAAAAATTGACCGGAAGCGAAGCCACCTCAAGGCGTCGTAACGCTTTCGCTACCTCAATTAAATCGCTGATCTCTTCGCCCATCCCAACAATAATGCCTGAACAACAAGCAAGTCCGACTTTTTGCGCCGCTTGTAGTGTTTCCATTCTATCCTGATAACTGTGTGTGCTACATATCTTCGGATAGTGGGCTTCAGAAGTATTCAGGTTATGGTTCAACCTATCCAATCCCGCGGCTTTCAAGGTGTGAGCAGCTTCTATATCAATCAGTCCGGCGGAGAGGCATACCTCGATCGGATAGCGTGCTTTCACAGCGCGGATAAGTTCAGCGAGGTGGGCAACCCTTTTTGGTGAAGGGCCGCGTCCACTCATTACGATACAATAGCGGTATGCCCCTGATTCATAGGCGCGTTCGGCTTCTGCTAAAATCTCAGCATCAGGTTTTACAGGGTACGCCTCGATATCTGCTGTTGCGGAACTCGCCTGCGCGCAGTAGTGGCAATCCTCTGGGCAGTAGCCGTTCTGCGCATTATTCAGGATATGCAATTGAACCGTGTTCTGGAAATAAGTTTTGCGCACCTGATATGCCGCATCCAAAAGCGGAAGCAAATCCACCTCCGATGCAGTTAAAATCTTTTTATAGCAAGCATCAGAGAGTAGTTCATCTTGAAGGCTTGCCGTGGTCAATTCGTGATAAAATGTTGTTTCCATATTTTTAACGTCGGATTTCTAATCTATTTCAGTGTATCACAAACTGTGAGTTTGTGACTTTTACTACGCAAACCGTATGAAGTTTCAATAAAGAATTCGGTAAGTCTATAAAGGATACCTTTCAACCCACAAGCGTCTATAATCCCATAAATCCGATAATCTCATAAATCCCCGTTCAGACAATGATCCTGATGCCTGACCGATTTATGGTAAAACCGAAAAATAAAGAGACCCTCTCCCTCTGTGGTAGGCGAGGTTTCTAACCTCGCCGGTGTAAAGTGTTCAATTAATTCTAAGGTTTGCCATAAATACGGAACTCACATTAAAAAACGTCCCACACAATGTCAGCAGCGTTAAAGACTGGACCTTCGGTGCAAACACGTTGATATTCAAAACTATCTGTGTCTGTCCGGACTGGACATACACAACCGAGGCATACACCCATTGCACATCCCATCCGATTTTCCATGGCGATTTGAGCAGGCACTTCAAAATCTGCGGCAATCTTTGTGACAACAGATAACATTCCGTGGGGGCCGCACGCATAAATCGTCGGATGTAGGAGGGGTTTGCAACCCCGATTCCTACTCCCCTTCAGCAGGTCTGTGAGGAGGTCAGTGATGTATCCGTGATGTCCCACACTTCCATCATCTGTCGCGATATAGACCATGATACCGATAGATTCTAAATCCGCTACGCTCAAGAGTCGGGCGTGGTACTGTGCCCCTACTAATCCGAGCGTCTCTATACCCTTTTTGCGCAACGCTACAGCCAGTAACATGAGCGAAGCGATACCCGCACCACCACCAACAAGAATTGCCGGTTCGGGTTTCGTGGTGTAATTGAAAGTATTACCGAGCGGTCCTAAAACTTGCAATGGAGCATCTTTCGGCATCTCCGACAGCTGCTTTGTTCCGTCCCCAATGATCTGATACAGCATCGTTATCTCAGATCCTTCCACTGTATAGATGGTAAACGGACGACGAAGTAAAAGCCCGGAACCTTGCGGAATCATGACGTGGATAAACTGACCTGGACGCGCATGTTTCGCAATCTCTGCACACTCACAGCGTAGTAGGTAATGTGCTTCTGCCACCTCCTCATTTGAGAGAATAGCAGTATGAATGTCGTAGCTGTTTGACAAACGGTCATTTCGCATAGCATATATGTTACCACGAAAAGATGGATGTAGCAAGGCTATTCTGGTGTAGAATCGTAGGTTGGGTTAAACGAGGCAATAAAAACAAAATCCATTTAACCCAGAAATCTTGTTTTTTTAGTATGCTGCTATATTCCGGAATACCAGCGAAACCCAACGCTTCAACTGATTGACAACTTTATACTATCTTTTTCCGGATAAGTGTCTCTATAATGATGGAGGAACTTGCCATCGCATATCTTAATGTGGTAATCTTAGCAGTAAAGAATTTACTTGCAATTTTTGGGGATTGTGTTACAATTATGCGCCGAGGAGAAAAATAAATAGTGAAAAACATATTAAAGTTTCGCAGCGATCACCGTTTCAAAATCGTCCAATTTACCGATATTCATTGGCACAACGGTGAGTCACCTGATAAGCAATCAGCGACATTGATGACGCAGATAATGAAAGCCGAATCTCCAGATTTAGTTGTGCTGACGGGCGATATTTTAGCGGGTGGTGGATGCGACGATGCTGCTGACTCCCTCCGACAGGTTGTCGAAATTGTAGAGGACGGTGGCATTCCGTGGTCGGCGGTTTTGGGGAACCACGATGACGAAGGTACCGCCGATCGCCATGAACTAATGGCAGTAATGCAAGAAAGCGAACTGTCACTCGCACAACCCGGACCCGAAGAGATACCTGGCGTTGGAAATTACATTTTACCCATCCAGAGTACTGAACAGAGCGACGCAGCTGCAGTGTTGTATTTCATTGATTCAGGCAGTTACGCCCAAACAGATATTGGTGGCTACGACTGGATTAAACGAGAACAAATCGCATGGTATCTGCAAGAATCCGCAAGGCTCACCGCCGAAGCTGGACATCCACTTCCAGCACTCGCTTTTTTCCATATCCCAATTCCCGAATATCACGAGGTGTGGGATTTTCATACCTGCTATGGTGTGAAATATGAGGATGTTTGCGCGCCTCGGGTGAATACCGGTTTTTTCGCCGCAATGCATGAAGCTGGTGATGTGCTAGGGACCTTCGTCGGACATGAACATGTCAACGACTTCTGGGGTGATTTCCATGGGATTCGTCTCTGTTACGGGCGTGCCACTGGCTATAATACCTATGGCAGAGAAGGTTTTCCCCGCGGCGCACGGGTCATTGTCCTACAGGAAGGAGAGCGACAATTTGAAACATGGCTTCATCTCGACGACGGCACGAAAGTCCACGCACAACCTGAGCATACACCGCTCCAACGAACTTTTACTGAGGAATAATAGATTATACGGAACCTAACGAATTGAGTGTTATTTTATAGGAGAAAATTGTGAGAGCAAATTCCCAAATTTCTATTCGACACGAAGGAAAAATCGCAATATTTGATATTACAGGGTATCTTACCGATGCTTCTGAACCTATCTTGAGTAAGGCTTACGCCGATGCTGAGGTCCAGGACGCAGAAAAAGTCCTGCTTAATTTTGAACGGCGTAGTTTTATCACAAGCAGTGGTTTCGGTGAGATTATCAGATTACTCTGGAAAATGCGGGAAAGAGGACAAGTTTTACGCGTCGCACATCCATCTACCCAAGTCCGAAATATTTTCAACACCATTGGGCTCACACAGAGCATCGGTGTTTTTGAATCCGAAGAAGCGGCGTTAGAAGATTTCTAATTTGTGTTTTTTTATTTTCAATTCAAGGGAAGAGGGTGTACATATTCATATTCAACACGATACCTAACAGGCTCCAGAGGCTGCCTGCGAGGAACTGACCGAATACAAAACCCAAGAACAGTGGTAGCGCCTTGCGATAGGCGCGCACCCCACCCGCTGTGAAAAGGAGCTGCTTGAAGAGCCAGCCTAAAAAAATTGAGAACCACATCCATCCAATAGCCCATCCGTTGCCAACGGCGTAGCCAACAGGATAAAGTGGCCACCATAAAAACTGGCGTTTCAGAAAGGTCAGCATACAAGTGAAGAGGAAACCGAAGGTTATATGTTGAATAGCGGGTATATCCGGTGCCCGCGGCGCAATAATCCAGCTTTGCAGTAGGTTGAATTCACCAACCCCCCATAGGGCAAACCGGTACTCATAATAGAGTGCCACATGTCCAACAATCGAAACAATTGTTCCCACAATTGATGCCACAATCAAAGCAACGACTAATCTACTCTCATGCAAACGGAAATGCCTGCCGATTTTGAATGCCTCCAACTGATGCGGCATCGGGTGGCATCGATAACCATACGCTAACCATGACAATAGGGTTGTGTTCGTTAGGTTTTGTGCCCCTAATGGACGACTCCCGACGAACCGCAGCATGATCCTGTCGGGGTGCATATTGTGTAATTCATGTGTCGGGGGTCCGAGTTCCGCACGCATGCGTGTCATTGCAATACATAACACCAAGTAGATACTGAAATAGCCAAGGACGACCCACGGCGACAACCCGGCGTAATACCAGAACGTCAGCACAAATGCCATGCCGATCACCAGTCCAAAAACAGCAAGTCGATATAAGCCGTCCTTAGATCTAAAGGAAAATACACCACTGAGGACTTTGAAAATCTCTCGCCGACTTGTGATAAGGGCAAGTGTGCCTATTCCGAGCCAAGCACCACAGCGTTGCTCCTGTTGTAAGCTAATAGCAGTTGTCCAACCTGTTGCACTGAAGAAAACACGCTGGGCACCCCAATACAGATAGAAAAACCAAAATGATAACGACAACTCCAGCGGCATGAGATACCCAAACCCTATTGCGAACGGGTAGACGTAAACAGGCAGACGTCCTACAGCGTTCCACGGACGCTCAGAAAAGTAGAGTTGATACTTAATTTTAAGCGCAGGAATTACTGGAAAGAGGTAGTTCAGTCCCGCCAGAATCTCTAACCCAAAAGCGATGCCGAAACCGAGCCAAATCAACTTATTGCGAAAAAGTGTGGATGTATTCCCCAGCAGTTCGATCGGGAGTGTTGTCAAGGGATAACTCAACTTTTCATGATCAATCCACTGTCTTCGGATAATAATGTTGACACAAAGCATCATAAATAGGATAACAATTACCAGTCCGCTCCACGCCACAATTGGCCACATCCACGCTTGCAAATAATGCTCCTGCCAAAACGTATCATCGCCCTCAAAATAGCCTTGTAGAATGCCCCGATCAATAATCGTTAGCCATGTCGGCATGAATCGGAAGAAAAGTTCTGCCCATTCGTTTTCAGGGGTCGCGAACCACCCCGCGTTAGCAATCATCGGGACCAATTGCCGAATAATATCGTGACCGGCAAGTGCTGTCGCTACTGAGACCATGATATAACTTAGTGCGAGTTCACGCGAAGTTGGTGCAAAGCCCTTGAACATCTTTTTCAGAAGCGGTGCTATGAGTGCTAACAGAAAGAATGTGAACAGAACTGTCGGAAAAATGGAAAAGTCGGTCAGTTCCCATACAACGCGATTTTCCGCGGAGATAATCCAGTAACAGGTGAGAATAATGAGGATCGAACCCAGGACAAGGGTCCCGACAAAAAACCGGAGTATTGACGGTTTTTGAACGTCTTCGGTGGTGCGTGACGCTTCGTGATTCATGATTATAGTATATCATATCAGTCGGTGTTGAACAACGGATATATGCGTCTTTGCCATTCACCGCGTTTTATGTTATAATAGAGAACAATTGACTTCGTACATAGGGGAGAGACTATGCCATCTCGTGATCTGAAAAACGGTAAAGTACTACCGGACATCAATAAAATACTTGTTATCCGGGTTGATGGCATCGGTGATCTGCTGAATTCGACACCAGCAATCTCGTTGTTGCGAGAGAATTATCCATCAGCGGAAATCACAGTGTTAGCATGTCCGCTCAATGCCTCTGTGCTAATTGGAAACCCTGATGTGGATAAAATCCTAACCTTTGCCCGCGATGGAGAACACCGTAGTCTCAAAGCAAGACTCCAATTCTATTCTGAGTTACGCCGTGAACGGTTTCAACTCGTCGTTGCAATGCAGACAGCAATGTGGTCCCATCTGGTGGCTTTTCTCTCTGGGGCGCCATATCGCTTAGGTCGTTATCAGAAACGGTTCAAGTCTACCCTTACGCATGCCTGGCACGGCAAATATCCAAAAGGTGAAACCCACGAGGTTGACAGGAACTTGGAACTCGTCCGCTTAATCTGTGAGGGTGAGGGCACACGTAGCCTAAAATTTTATCTATCGTCTGATGAGATTACCGAGGCGAAGCACCACCTTGCCTCGTTGAAGATCGGAGTTGACACGTTTCTCATCGGCATCCATCCGGGTGGGAGTTCGTTTGATAAACGTTGGCCCGAGAAGCGGTATGCTGAACTCGCTGACAAACTCATGCGACAGTATAATGCTACAGTCCTTCTCTTGCACGGTCCTGGAGAAGCAGCATTGGCACGTAATATTCAGCAAGCGATGCAGTCTCCTGCTATCGTTCACGCCCCGGAGACAATTCGAGAGTTAGGGGCCCTGGTATCTTGTTGCAACTTGGTCGTCTGCAATGATTCTGGTCCGATGCATCTCGCCGCAGCATTGGACGTCCCGATGGTAGCAATCTTCGGCCCCACCGATCATGTCGCATGGCATCCGTTGAGCGAAAACGCCTCTATCGTGCGGCGGGATATGCCCTGCTGGCCCTGTAGTGCCCATAAGTGCAAAATTGGATGGGAATGCACAAAAAAACTTCCTATTGAACCCGTTTGGGATACAACGCGACTGACCATAGAAGCGAGAGAAAAATGAAAATTGTCATGGTAGGGTGGGGCACAACAGGAGATGTTTATCCTGTCTTAGCACTGGCGAAACGTTTACTTGAAAGAGAGCATCAGGTCCGCGTCTGCGCGCTTACGCTCTTTAAAGACAAGGTGCTTGAAATCGGCGCGGAATTCTATGAAATCGAGGTCGCTTTTGATTTAGAAGAGTTTCACGCTGCGATGGATGCCATTATTCCGAAACGGGATCCCCTCGCGATGATGCGACTTATTGTGGAGGAGGGAATTGTACAGCGTGGTGAGAGGTGGTATCAGGACTGCTTAGCTGCGATGAAAGGGGCAGATTTAGTAATTTGCCATTCAGTAGACATCCCGGCACAAGAGGCTGCCATCCGCAATGGTGTCCCATGGCTTACTGTGACGTATTGCCCTGCCATCATAAAATGTCTCGATTTCGCCCCTTATCCGTTTCCGAATTGGGGACATCTGTTCAACGCAGTCGTCTGGAAGGTGGCACAACTGTGTCTTGGGTCAAGTATAGATCCCCTCTTTAATCAATTTATCGTCTCCGTCGGTGGAAAACCGCGCGCTTCAGTGATGTTAGAGGAAATGTATTCACCGTCCCTCAATCTCATTGCCGCATCTCCAGTCCTCTGTCCACCGGCTAATTTTGCACCAAATCACAAATTCACCGGTGTATGGCATCTCGCTTCCCCCAGTTATGCCCCTCCACCTGAACTCGTCGATTTTTTAGCAGAAGGTCCACCGCCTATTATCATTACCTTTGGTTCTATGGGTGGATCCAATGGACGTGAGACAACAGAAATCTTGGTTGACACTATTAAAAAAATAAACCAACGCGCCATTATCCAAGCCGGATGGGGAAAACTCGGCACACAAAAGGCACTGCCGGATATCTTCTGCACGGACTATGTACCCCATCAGTGGTTATTTCCACAAGGAGGCTGCGTTGTGCATCACGGTGGAGCAGGTACAACTGCTTCAGTGTGTCGAGCAAAAGTTCCTTCTGTGGTTGTAGCGCATAACGCAGATCAGCCCTATTGGGGAAAACGCCTTTCAGATTTGGGAGTTGCCCCCAAACATCTGCATCGTCGAAACCTTACCCCTGAACGTCTCGCGAAGCGAATTCAAAAAGTATTAGATACGCCTGCGATGAAAGAAAGAGCAGGAGTTTTGGGAAAACAGATGGAATCAGAGGACGGATTGACCACAGCCGTTGAGATGATTGAATCCTTTTATGGTAAACGCTAAAAGTAAGTAAACGTCATATTTAATGGACCACAAACTCAAAAACGCAACATCCCCTGGTAGGCGAGGTTTCTAACCTCGCCGGTGCAAAGAGTCCGATTAATTTTGACATTTACCATAATTGTCTGAACCAGGATTAGCGACTACTCTTCCTCCACAATTGACTTCCAGAATTGTCAAAATAACTTTAGTAATTTTTGTAATGAAACGAATCCTTATTTTTAGTTTTAGTTTTATCGGGGATGCAGTACTGTCTACTGCCGTTATCCAACCGCTGCGAGCACACTTTCCAGATTCCCATATCACTTTCCTCGTTGGTCCACATGCTTTTGACCTCTTTGCTACTGCCCCAAATATTGATGCTACCCTTGTTTATGATAACCGAGGCGAACACGCTGGTTGGAAGGGGCGACTGTGCCTCATAAAAACCTTACGACTTAAGAAATTTGACCTTGTCGTCAACCTACGCGATAGCCTCGCAGCACGATGTATCGGGGTGGAACATTGGGGTATGCTCCGTGGTGATAGTGATCGCCACGCCGTTACCCGATATCTGGAGGTGCTACAGAGACACGATGTTGACACAACAGACGCACATCCACATTTACAGTTAACTGAGCTGGAATGGACCACTGCACACCAGTTTCTTGTCGAGACAGGTCGAACATCAGAACGGTTGATAATTGGCATTCATCCGGGTGGAAATTGGGAATACAAGTTGTGGGACGCAAAAAACTACGCACAGGTCGCGGATGCCTTAGCAGAGAAACTAAACGCAGCGATCTTACTTTTCGCTGGTCCCAACGAACGGAAACTCCAAGCGCAAGTGGCGGAGATGATGGAAGTTTCACCAATTCTCGTCAAAACGGACGATCTTCGGCAACTCGCTGCACTAATCTCGATGTGTGATGTGTATATTGGCAATGACACAGGACCGATGCATATCGCAGCAGCGGTGAGTACACCCGTAGTTGCGCTTTTCGGTTCAACGAACCATCACCGAAGTGGTCCGTACGGTGATAAGCATAGCGTCGTGCAGAGTGGAATAAATTTGGGGTGCAACCCTTGCCATCCGGGAAGGCATCCAGGAGGGTGCGGTGCTGGCAGTTGTGAAGTAATTGCTGGAATTAAGGTCGAGCAGGTATTAGCAGCTGTGGAGCATCATTCTCAGTAGGTGTGCCGATTAAAACGTTCATATCCATCGGTTCAGCTCGGCTTTGCTTGTTGCCTTTGATGGTACGTTCCATCTTCGCCAATTCAGATTTATGGCAGATATGCTTGGCTCAAAAACGGGAATTTCGCCGCCACTGCAGCCGCAAACTATTTAGCACAACCGACACACTACTAAACGCCATCGCAAACGCTGCAAGCATCGGATGCAGCTCACGCAGCATTGACGGTAAAAACGAGAATGGATACAGCGCACCCGCAGCGACAGGAATTAACAGCACATTGTAAAAAAACGCCCAGAAAAGATTCTGTTTAATCGTGCGCATCGTCGCGCGGCTTAGCCGAATTGCATCGGGGAGTCCAAGCAAATCGCTGTGCATGAGCGTCACGTCTGCTGTCTCTCTGGCAATATCCGTGCCTGTACCGAGTGAGATGCCGATATCGGCTTGTGCCAAGGCAGGCGTATCGTTAATGCCGTCGCCTACCATCGCCACGAGTCCACGATTTTCCGCCTGTAGTTTCTTAACAGCCGCTGCTTTCTCTTCCGGTTTGAGTTCTGCCATCACATCAGTAATCCGCGAAGCTTTGGCGATCGCATCAGCCGTGACGCGGTTATCCCCTGTCATCATTGTTACAGTACATCCAAGTTCGTAGAGTTCCGCGACTGCCGCTTGCGCTTCTGATTTCAACGTGTCCGCCACCGCCAAAAGCCCTTCAATACGTCCATCAACAGCAACCCATAACACGGTTTTCGCCTCAATCTGTAGACGCTCTGCCTTTTCTTCAAATCTCTTAGTTGGAATACCGTGCTGTTGAATTAAGGATAAATTGCCGATGACAACACTATTTTCACCGACCTGTGCGGCAATACCGTGTCCAGCGACAGCTTTAAACTGGATCGGTGTAGTGATGTCCAGCCCACGATCCTTAGCGGCTTGGACAACTGCTTTGCCAATAGGATGTTCACTGCCAAGCTCCGCAGCGGCAGATAGTTGTAGGAGTTCCGATGCGTCTTCATCCGTAAGAATATCAGTAAGCGTGAGTTTCCCTTCTGTCAAGGTCCCTGTTTTATCGAGGACGATCGTCGTTAAGTTGCCTGCGCGTTCAAGTGCTTCCCCATTTCGGAAGAGGATGCCGCGCTGCGCCCCGATACCCGTTCCCATCATAACCGCAGTTGGCGTAGCAAGTCCCAAGGCACAAGGACAGGCTGTGACGAGGATTGCAACTAAGCGGAGCATTGCCGGTGTGAATCCGGCCCCGATGAGAAACCACCACACAAGGAACGTCACAACGGCAATCCCAGTGACAATAGGTACAAACACATTCGTGACTGCATCGGCGGCGCGTTGAATGGGAGGCTTGCTCTGTTGCGTTGTTTGTACCAATTGGACAAGGCGGGCGAGGGCTGTTTCTGCCCCGATATGCGTGGCTTCTATTGTGAGCATCCCGCTCTGGTTCATCGTCGCCGCTGTCACAGGGGCACCCGGTATCTTATCTACGGGTAGACTTTCTCCGGTGAAGACGCTTTCATCAATGGCACTTTTACCGCTGCGCACCACACCATCAACAGGAATACTTTCCCCTGGACGGACAAGAAGGGTATCTCCTACAGCGACCTGTTCAATAGGAATATGTTGTTCTTCGCCGTTTTTTAAGCGGCACGTTGTTTGAGGAAAAAGTTGGGGGAGTTTTTTGAGGGCTGCATTTATCTGACCTTTGACACGCGCTTCAAGAAGTTTCCCTAACTTAATCAACGTAATGATAACCGCCGCTGTCTCAAAATAGACGTGGGTGCCAAAGTGTGTTCCCGCGTCCGTTCCTAATGCAATCGTTACAACGAGACTATAGAGAAACGCCACAGATGAGCCCATAGCGACGAGCACATCCATATTGGCAGATCGGTTGCGCAAGGCTTTAATACCGCCGATGTAATAGTCCCAAGCAACATAACCCTGTACCGGTAACGCCAAACCAAACATTAGCCAGTTAACCCAGTGCGCGTGTGCCCAGCCGCCGACGATACCCAAATCTCTACCCATACTGAGGAAAAAAAGTGGGAGCGTAAAGATTATTCCAACAATAAATTGTTGCTTTTGCCGTCGGAATTCCTTAGCACGAGCCTCGTCTTCTTCGTCTGCATCGACAACGTCAAAACCGAGATCTCGGATCTTTTCGACAATGGCATCTTCACTAAGAATGGCTGTATCGAAGGTAACAGCGGCGTATTCGGTGGCAAGACTGACTTCTGCAGCAAGGATGCCATCCATCTTTTTAAGATGGCGTGTGATGGTGCTTACACAGTTCTCACAGTGCATCCCAGTTATCGGCAGGTTAATTTGCTGTTCCATTTTTTACAGTTGTCAGTTCGGATTTTCTGCGAAAATCCTTTCGGTCGTCAGTTGTCAGTAAAGAAGTTTCGTTTAACAATCTCTCTTCACTGACAACCCATAACCCATAACCCATAACTATCTTCCCAGTTATCCTAAGTGGACAGGTAGACCGGTTTCCAAAGATTGGTTGGCGGCAATAGATAAAATAGCGGTTTTTGCAGCGTCTGGGTAGGGTGAGCGGATCGCACTGCCATCTCCTGTGCGGACTGCTTCAATAAAGGTACTATCCATGTCAATCGTGCAGTTGTTTTCTGGATTCCATGTGTTTGTTCCTTCGGCGGTAGAAAGCACGAGTGCACTGCGGAGGTGGTATTCGAGTGAACCGTCCTCACAGAAAATGTCTAATCCGGAACGTCGCATTCCATTCGTTGTAAAACAAGCGGAAAACATAATACCGAAGACACCATTCTCGAATTGCAAGGAAACCGCCGATGCCTCTTCAATATCGTAGTCGGTGTCGGGAATCAGATCGTAACGTGCGACAGCGTAGACAGTCTTGACTTCACCGAAGAGATAGCGTGCCATATCAAACTCGTGCGTCGTCTGTTCCATGAGCTGTCCACCAGATTTAGCCTTCTCGCGCCACCATCCACCGGGCATACCACCCATCCAATAGCCCATGAAGAACCCGACGCGTCGAGAAGCGAGGAGTTCCTGCGCCTTGTCGATAATATCGAGATAGCGCTCTTGGTATCCAGCAGCCGTGATAATGCCTTTTTCTTCGATTTCTGCTGCGATATCTTGCGCTTCGTCAGCGTCCATGTGGACAGGCTTTTCCACGAACATCGGTAGTCCGGCATCAATGACGGCGCGTTCAGGGGCACCGTGAGCGAACGGCGGAATTGAAATATAAACAGCATCCAATTCCTCGCGCGCGAGCATCTGGTTATAATCAGCGTAGGCTTTACCACCCTATTGTGTCACAGCCTGCTCTGCTTTTTCGAGCACAATATCACAAAAGGCGACAAATTGTGAACCACCGATCTCAGTTAATTCGCGCAGATGGCGGTTCATATTACCACCAGTACCGATAAAGCCTAATCTAACATTTGACATTTTTTTCCCTTTAAGTTGTCGTGCTTTCAGCAATCAGTAAAGAGAAGTCTGATTTCATCAAAAACCTCTTTAACTGACTGCTGAGAGTGAGCGCAGCGAACGCCCTAACCGCTGACAGCCACTAAAAGACAGATTGCTGTGCTGGACCAAGCATAAGCGATGGTAGAATACCGATAAGCAACACACCAATCGCTGCGACGATTAATCCAATAACTAACGTTGAGGAATATGGACTAAACTCCAGTTCCTCTTCCGGTTCGCGCATATACATTGTTACAACAACGCGCAGGTAGTAGAACGCCGATATCGCCGTGTTGATGGCACCGATAATAACAAGCCAAATATGTCCTGACTGAACCGCTGATTTGAAAATGTAGAATTTTCCGACAAATCCAGCAGTCGGTGGAAAACCCGCAAGCGACAAGAGCATTAGCGTCATAAACATGGCGAGTAGCGGCTTTCGCAGTCCGAGTCCAGCATAGTCAGAAATCATGAGACTCTCGCCATCAGCAGTTTTTGCCAAGATAACCGCACCGAACGCTCCAATATTCATCACACAGTACACTAAGAGATAGAGCATCGCACTGGAGATACCACCATCATTTGCCGCTGCTAGGCCTATCAGCACATAGCCGGCGTGTGCGATACTCGAATACGCCAGCATCCGCTTGATGTTCGTTTGTGCAATCGCAATAACATTCCCAACTGTCATTGTCAGCATCGCTAATACAATGAGCACACCACTCCATTCAACTTGCAAATTTGGCAACGCTTCCATGAAAATTCTGAGAAATGCCGCAAAGCCTGCCGCTTTTGGTCCCGCAGAGATAAACGCTGCTATTGTTGTCGGTGCGCCTTCATAAACGTCGGGTGCCCACTGGTGGAAAGGAACAATCGCAACTTTAAAGCCGAACCCAACGATAAGCAGGAACATCCCAGCTAACAGCAGGGGCGATTTACTCGGAGACGCAATTGCTTCAGCAATCGCAGGCACACTCGTTGTACCAGCACCACCGTAAATCAAGGCAATTCCATAGAGAAAGAACGCACTCGCAAACGCACCCAGCAGTAGGTATTTCATCCCTGCCTCGCTTGAAGCAGGACTCTCTCGGAAATAGCCCGCAAGCACATACAGCGATAATGACATCAGTTCCAAGCCGAGGAAAACGATAATCAACTCATTGCCCGCAGCCATCAACATCATACCGAGCGTAGCAAGCAGAATAAGTAGATAGTAAGGCCCCTGCTGTCTGTTGCCACTCCCCAAGTAACTTATCGAAATCAAAGCAACTAAAATTGTTGAGACAAGGAAGATAATGTTGAAGAAGAGCGAGAAATTATCTACCTTGAACATTTCGTTGAATTGGGTGCCGGTTGTGCCGGCTTGATGCATCTGGATAGACACCCATAGGGCAATTGCAGCACCAACGATCGTCATCCAGCCGAGGACCTTTTTGGAAATCGAGTCAAATAGGTCAAAGACAAGGACAATCAGCAGCGTCAAAGCGATCACCAGTTCCGGCATCAGCAATTCCCAGTTAATTACTGGCATTCAAAATCTCCTTTTTTAATGGTTATCAGTTATCGGTTCAGAAACCACTTCGTGGTTTCCTTTCAGTTATCAGTTACAAGAGGACTGCGGTTAAACAAGGAGGAAACCCTTTAACTGACGACTGATAACTGACGACTGACAACTATAAAAACACAAACGTCACAATCACAAAAAGCGGAAATAAAATGGCGACCGACCACAACATGAATCCGAAGAAACTTGGCATACGGATACCGCTCTGTTCTGCAATTGCCTTTACCATAAAGTTCGGTGCGTTGCCGATATAGGTGTTCGCACCCATGAAAACTGCGCCAATCGAGATAGCAGTCAGCAATCTGACAAACTCAAGGTGTTGTGGATCAGTTAATTGACCTGACAGAATTTGTGGTACAACTGTCTCAGTGAGGTGTAGTTTTCCGAGGGCAGTATTGAAGAACGTTAGATATGTTGGCGCATTGTCCAAGAAACTCGACAAAATACCCGTAATCCAAAAATAGTGAACAGGTTGTTTCATCGCACCAATTAAGCCTGCCAAGGCACCATTCTCTCCTGCTTTCAGAATTGCCAATGCTGGAATAATGGTCATAAAAATTCCAGCGAAAACTTTCGCGACTTCTGCAATCGGCTCCCATGAAAATTCATTGGATTTGCGCAATTCACCACTAAAGGGTGTATATTTAAGTGATAACAAACCCATAATAACAATCAATGTTTCACGCGCAATATTCTGCCAGTAGACATGCACGCCAAGAATGTTGACTTCTCCCCACTTGAAAGTACCACTCATTAAAACGGCACCAATAATACCAAGCAGGAAGATGAGGTTGAAAAGTCCCTCTACCCGAATCGGTTCGTTAGTTCCGTCGTCGGGAACAACACCACCTTCTCGTTTAAACATCAGCGTGTCAAATATAAAGAAGAAAATAATCAACACCACGCTTATAAATAGCATGTGCGGCAGTAGTGCCGTAGTGGTCCAGAAGAATGGCACGCCGCGGAGGAACCCAAGGAATAGAGGGGGGTCTCCTATTGGTGTTAAAGAACCGCCGATGTTACTTACGAGAAAAATGAAAAAGATAATTAGATGTGCCTTATTCTTTCGGTACGCGTTTGCTCGGATTAACGGGCGGATAAGCAGCATTGATGCACCGGTAGTTCCAACCCACGAGGCAATCACAGTACCGAGCAACAGTAACAGCGTATTGACTATCGGGGTGCCGCGCAACGTTCCACGCACGAGAATCCCACCTGCAACTGTGAACAAACCCCACAAGAGAATGATGAAGGGGATATAGTCTAATAGATAGATGTGCAGGATGTCATAAAAAGCGTCCCCTCGGAAAGCAATGAGATAGGGGATCGCGAAAATTGATGCCCATACCAAGGACATCTTTCCACCGTGATGCACAAGAAAGTGTGAATCTAACACGAGTGGGAAGATCGCAATTGAAAGTAAGATACCGACAAATGGAATAATACTCCACATCGGCAATTTCGCGCCATCTACGCCGCCGTGATGTGCCCCATCGCCGTGTGCCTCATCTGCACCGAATGCCTCTATTGAAACTGATAGGGCAAGTCCCAAAATTACACAAAGAATAAGACAAAATGAAAGTTTTGACTTCACTTACTTCGTCTGTGCCTCCTTTTCACTCTTTTCATGCTGTCTGTGCTCCGTTCCCTGTAGCGCGAGTTCGCTATCTGACAAACCTCGTTTCTCTATATATCCCGCAGCAGATTGAGCCCTCACCTGTGTCACAACAACCCCTACTGATTTTTCCATCTTACTCAGAAAAGGTTTTGGATAAACGCCAATCCAGACAATAAACAGCAGAATCGGGAGCATCACAACGATTTCGCGAGCGTTCAAATCCGGTAGTTCTGCGTTTGTTTTATCCAATGTTCCGAACATCACCCGTTGGAACATCCACAACATATACACCGCTGCGAGGATCACGCCTGCGGTTGCGAAAACTACATGTACCTTAGAGAAAGCGCCCTCAACAAAACTGCCGAGCAGTATCATATATTCACCGACGAACCCATTCAAACCCGGTAGCCCAATGGACGACAACGTCACAACCATAAAAATTGTAGCGAAGATCGGCATCTGTTTTGACAAGCCACCGAAATCGACAATCATTCTACTATGTCGCCGCTCATAGATCATTCCGACTAAAAGGAACAACGCGCCCGTGCTTAAGCCGTGATTAATCATTTGCAACATGCTTCCCTGAATCCCTGCTGGATTTCTTGAAAAAAGTCCCAGCACAACGAAGCCAAGGTGACTTACACTCGAATAGGCGACAAGTTTCTTGAGATCCGGTTGCACCATAGCCACCAATGCCCCATAGATGATACCGATGACCGCAAGCGTAACTATCAGTGGTGTGAATTTAGCCGCAGCATCTGGGAAAAGCGGAAGGCAAAATCGAATTATGCCATAGGTTCCCATCTTTAGTAGGACGCCAGCAAGGATAACACTCCCCACCGTAGGTGCTTCAACGTGTGCATCTGGAAGCCATGTGTGGAACGGGAAGAGCGGCACCTTAATAGCGAACGCAATGAAGAACCCGAGGAATAACAGGTCCGAATGTCTAAATGGACCACTTAGCTTGGTCAGGTCGAAACTGTTGTCATTTTGGAAATACAGTGCTAAAATGCCGACGAGCATCAACGCACTGCCCGCCATCGTATAGAGCACGAACTTCACAGTCGCGTAAATTCGACGTTCTCCACCCCAAATACCGATAAGGAAGTACATCGGGATCAGCATCGACTCCCAAAATACGAAAAAGAGGAATAGATCCAATGAACAAAAGACACCCAGCATTCCTGTTTCCAGCGCGAGAAGCGACATCATGAAACCGCTCAATCCCTTCTCGATTGAATTCCACGCAGCAAGGATACACACTGGCGTTAGGAATGTCGTCAGTAACACTAACCACAGTGAAATACCGTCAATACCGATACGGTAGCTTATACCTGAATCGGGGATCCACCCTTCTTGGATAACAACGTGTTGGAACGTTGCTGTCGTTGCGTCAAATCCCGTATAAAGCCCCAACGAGATAGCAAACGTCAGAAGCCCGATAACAAGTGCTATGCCTTTGATAGCAGCTGCCCCCAACCCTCTAAGCAACGCAATCGCTATCACGCCGAGCAGTGGTAAAAAAATGACTGTTGAAAGTAACAAAGATACCTCCTTTAGGATAACGAACTCTCATCGATAGGCGCGACCTGTGGTCGTCGTAATTCTTTCTTGAAGGAGTAAATTACCGCCTGAAAATAAACCACCAAGGATTAGACCAAGAATGGAAACGCTCTTCACTTTGCTGTGCCAATTTACGACGGCGCTTTGAAAAGTTGTCCTCAGGTATTTTACTTTTCCACCAAGATCTCAACTTCCGATTGAACACTGAGATCTCTTTATCTGATTTTCCACAGTGGTCCAGTACCCAGGCACCCAGTCTAACATCATTATCAATCCGGACAGCGGTTTCCTGAAACGTCTCTGCCGAAATGCCAAGAAAGGATAAAATCGCTGTATCCTGCTCGGAATCAACACCGTATTTATACGCTCCGATGTTCCCAGTATGAGCAGCCCGTGCTTTATCTGTCAACCTTGCAACGCCGCATATCCCAGCAACCTCTTTGTTAGGCAGACCTCTCGGTCGAAAGGGAGTCTGTTTCATCTTCTTCCTCCATTAGCGTTTTCTAAAAAAGGAAGGGTGTGGGTACAGGAACACCGCACCATGTCACAATACCGACGATTTAACCAAAAAACAGATAGTACGCAAGGAATAATACAATTCCCAGAACCATTGAAACAATGTACGCTTGAACGATTCCTGTTTGGAGCCGTCGCAGTAGTCCGCCAATAAATCGGACAATGGAAGCCACACCGTTGACTATACCATCAATGATACCGTTATCAACGAGTTGCCAGAGAAGGAAATGAGAACCGTTTTTAATCGGTTGCACGATGAGGGAATTGTACACTTCATCGATATAGTACTTGTTCGCAAGAAGTTTATGTAATGCATTGGTAGGTTCATCAGATGGCACCCGTTCGCGATAACGTGACCATGCGAATGCAATACCCACCAAACCGACGACCGATGATATTACCATAAACAAGATGACATTACCCGATGCCTCATGGTGTGCTTCTGGAAACACGCCCTTCGTGAAATGGTGGAACCAACTGTCGTGTCCACCCCAACCTAAAAGCAAGCCGATTAAGGCAGACGGAATCGCTAAAATTGCTAACGGCACCCACATCACAGGTGGTGATTCGTGTACGTGTGAAGCAACCTCTGGCGCTGCACGAGATTCACCATAAAACGTCACAAAGATCAGGCGGAACATATAAAATGCTGTCAAGAAAGCCGTGACTAACCCGATAACATAAATTATCGGAGAGCTTCCCCATGCGCTGTGTAGGATTTCGTCTTTGCTCCAGAAACCGCTCAGGAACGGGAATCCTGCGATAGCGAGAGCACCAACAAAAAATGTCCAATGTGTTATCGGCATCTTCGCTTTTAAACCACCCATCTTCCGCATATCCAACTCATTCGCCATCGCGTGCATCACGCTACCAGCAGTGAGGAACATCAGCCCTTTAAAGAAGGCGTGTGTTACCAGGTGGAAAATACCAGATGCATAAGCACCAACACCAACCCCGACGAACATATATCCCAATTGACTTACCGTGGAATAGGCGAGGATACGCTTGATGTCATTCTGTGTCAATGCAATCGTCGCCGCGAAGAATGCCGTCAGAACACCGATCCATGCCACAATTTCGCCTGTGTGTGCTATATTGTAAAGCACAGCAGAGCGTGCGACCATATACACACCTGCTGTTACCATTGTCGCAGCATGAATTAACGCACTGACAGGTGTTGGACCCTCCATCGCATCTGGTAACCATACGTAGAGCGGGATCTGTGCCGATTTACCTATCGCGCCAACAAAGAGTAGCAATGTCGCAATCCCGAGGGTGCTGCTTCCAAAGACTTTCTGGAAATTATCTGCCTCGGCAGCATCGAATACTGATGAGAAATCGAGGGTTCCGAACGCCGCAAATAGCGTAAACATTCCTAACAGGAAACCGAAATCACCAATCCTGTTCACAATAAACGCTTTTTTGCCAGCATCCGTCGCCGATTTTTTATCATACCAGAACCCAATCAGCAGGTAGGAGCAAAGCCCGACCCCTTCCCATCCGACAAACATCATTAAATAATTATTGCCGAGGACCAGAATTAGCATCGCGAACACAAATAGATTTAGGTACGCAAAATAGCGAGTGTACCCCGCATCGCCGTGCATATAGCCGATCGAATACACATGGATAAGGAATCCTACACCTGTGATTACCAGCAACATGACCGTTGTCAGCGCATCCACTCGGAATCCGATATTGAAGGCGAACGACTCTCCAGTAATCCACTCATAAAGTGTTTCATCAAACGGAGTAGCACCGCTGTGAACGCTGGTAAAGGCAATAATCGAACAGATGAGGGAGATCAGCACCGCTAAAGCGCCGATCCACCCGCTCAGTTTTTCGTTCCCTTTAAGCCATTTTCCAAGCAACCCGTTAATCAGGAACCCAACAAACGGAGCAACTAACAGGACAACGATTAATTCAAGTGACATTTTTTATCCTTGTTAATAAGGTTAGTGGATTATGCTGCTTAAATATCTGATGCTGTTCAAGGTCTCAAAGCCCATCGGAGATTTTCAATGCAGCAGTTAAAATCCTTGCTTCAGCCTTTCAACGAATTAACTTCATCCACGTTAATCGTTTCACGATGTTTGAAGACGCTAACAATAATTGCAAGTCCAATCGCAACCTCTGCGGCAGCGACAGTCATCACGAAGAAGACGAACACCTGTCCAGTCGCCTCGCCGAGGCTGCGGCTGATTGCTACAAAAGCGAGGTTCGCTGCGTTCAGCATCAATTCAATACACATAAAGATGATGATCGCGTTCCTACGGACGAGGACTCCGATTACCCCTGTTGTAAACAGAAGCGCGCTTAAAATGAGGTAATACTTTAATTCCATCTAAACTTTTTCTCCTAATAATTGTAGGCTTTATCTCCAAAACCGCTTTTAGCTTTCGCTCTCACTTTCACGTTTTACGAGGACGATAACCCCAATCAATGCCGCCAATAGAATAAGCGAGGTAACCTCAAAAGGTAAAAGATACTTGCTGAACAGGAGTTCGCCAATGTCATAAGTCGTCGTGTTAGGTGATGCTGCAGCCGGTTGTGCAGAGGCAATTGCGGTATTATTGAGTACGTTTGTAGCAATGTAGATGCCTTCGATAGCGAGCAAGATACCTAAAATTATCGCAAAGCCCTTCAGTTTACCTCCTAAAGCACCTTTTGCCGAGAGCGTTCCAAGGTTCAGAAGCATAATCACAAAGAGAAACAACACCATGATAGCACCCGCATAAACGATCACTTGGACCGCAGCAACGAAGTGCGCGCCTAATAGCAGAAACAAACCTGCTTGTGCAAAAAAAGTCACAATAAGCGAAAGCGCACTATAAATCGGATGCCGAAACGATATTACGGCAATGGCACCAATTAGCGAGACTGCTCCAAAGAGAATAAATAGAATCTGTTCTGCATTCATGAGTGTGCCTCCTATTCTGTCGCGTCGAGCGCAGTCGGTGTGAGCCGACTGTCGTTATCCTGTATCGCTGGTTCAGGGGTTTCCATCACAAGCATCCTCGCCACAATTGATACGACGATAAGCGCAGCAACCACATTGCCGATGCCTACCACAAGGCGAGAGCCAGTACTAATCCATAGCGCCCCGGTTACAACAATAGAACTCAACGCGACGGGCAACAGAAACTTCCAACCGAGGTTCATGAGTTGATCGTAGCGAAACCGCGGAAGCGTCCAGCGTACCCAAATGAACACGAACAGGAATATTGCTGTTTTGACAAAGAAAATGCCGAACGAGATAATCCCGCTCCACACCGGACCACCCATGGTTTCTAAGCCAAAGAAGTGCCATCCACCAAGGAAGAGCGTCACCACCACGGCAGAGCCTACAATCATGTTCATATATTCTGCCATGAAAAACATCGCAAACTTCATGCTACTGTATTCTGTGTGATACCCGGCGACAAGTTCCTGTTCCGCTTCGGCAAGGTCAAACGGCAGGCGGTTTGTTTCTGCGAACATTGCTGTGGTAAATGCTAAAAATGCAGGAAAGTGAATCAGAAAATTCCAATGCCACGGGTAGGCACCTTGTGCTTTCGCGATTTCTCGAAGGCTAAGCGAACTGGTCAACATCAGCAGCCCGATAATCGCCAATCCGAGTGTCAATTCGTAACTAATCATTTGTGCTGATGAACGTAGACCGCCTAAAAGCGAATACTTGTTATTAGATGCCCACGCTCCAAGTACAACACCGTAGACACCCAGGGACGTTATCGCTAAGATATACAGAATGCCGATGTTGATATCCGCAATCTGGAGCGGTATTTCGTGTCCAAGTATCGTGATAGAACTCCCAAACGGCACAACTGCAACTGTAACAAGTGCTGGAACTAACAGCATTGCTGGTGCAAGGACGTAGAGCGGCTTATCTACATGGTTTGGAATGAGATCCTCCTTAAAGAGGAACTTTAGCCCATCTGCAACCGGCTGCAGGATTCCTTGGAAGCCAACCCGATTCGGTCCAAGCCGATCCTGCATCCATCCACTCACCCGACGTTCTGACCAAATCATTGCCATCACACCGATCAGCAGCAAATGGACGATGATGAGAATTTTGCCGATTGAACTGAGGATGAAAACGCTAAGTGGTAAATTTTCCATAGTCTCTCCTTCTTGGTGGAAACCCTCATTATCGAGTTTACAGGCTTAGGCTAACTTAATTCCTGCATCCCCAATGCTTTGATGCGTTGCATCCTGATAGCCCGGCACATTTTCCGCAATCGCAAGCGCGATCTCACCTGCAAAGCGATAGTTGAGGTCACCTCCGAGCTGCTTAGCGATCTGCTGTGTAATTTCCCAATCCAGACGCGCTTCACCGGGCGGATCAATGGTCTTACGGATCCGTTGCACCCAACCCGTTGAATTAGTGAAGGTCCCATCTTTCTCTGCAAAAGTGGTACCCGGCAGCACTACGTCCGCTAATTGTGTGACTTCTGATGGTAAAACGTCTTGCACGATGAGGAAGTCGACGTTTTCTAATGCCGCTTTCTCGGCATCTTCGAGAGGGCGTTCCGGTGCGCCACTAACGAGGTAAACGACTTTGGCACCTGAAACCTTTTCCCAAAGTGCATCACCTTCTAAAACGACGTTACCATTCGCAGAACCGAGTATCGTTCGCGCACCCGCTGTATTTGGATTCTTATCCGCTTCAATGGTGAATTGCGGGAATTTATGTTCTTCACCCGGTCGCTGTCCAAAGAGCCCTAACTGCGTCGTTTCCAGTACATCGTGTGCGAATTGCTGTAAAACGTAATTATCTTCGTTCGTGCCTTGGGCGGAACCGATAACAACAATATCTGCAGCCTCTGCTTCCGACAACTTCTCCGTAATTACCGTCAGAGCATCTCCCCAATGTGTTGGCGTGAGTTCTTCGTCAACGCGCTGCAATGGGAGTTGGAGCCGCTCATCGCTATTCACATGGTGATAACCGAGGCGACCATCATCACACATCCAATACTGGTTGATATCCCCATGGAAACGCGGTTTCAGCCGATAAACACCATCGGCTTTATATTCTACTGTGATATTACAGCCGACGCTGCATCCTGAACAGACACTATTTGCCTGTTCCAAGAACCATGGACGAGATTTAAACAAAAAATCTTTGCTAATCAACGCACCAACGGGACAGATATCAACAACATTTCCTGCAAGTTTATTATCCAGCAACTGTATCGGAGTACCGTCGTGACTTCGCGGAATATCAATTTCATCGTGAGAACCGCGGTGAACTAAGCCCAATTCACCGCTGCCAGATACCTCTTGACCGAATCGGATACACCGAGTACAGACGATACAGCGTGTTGAATAGAGCAAAACGTCCGGTCCGAGATCCTTCTTCGGTGGAACATTTTTAACTTCAAGATAGCGACTCTTATCGCTACCATGCCGATGCGAGAAGTCTTGCAAGTCGCATTCACCTGCTTGATCGCAAACAGGGCAATCGAGTGGGTGATGTACAAGCAGGAATTCCAAGATGTCCTCCCGTGCTTTTTTGACGCGAGGGCTATCCGTTCGGACAATGAAGTCGTATTTTCCATCCAGTTTTCTGTCAGGTGGTGCCGTTCGCACGACCGTTGTGCACCCCGTTGCAAGCTGCCGATCGGGCACAATCGCACCAGCAGGTGGAAAGAAAACGTGCGGTTCAACGAGGCACATGCGGCAATTCGCAGGACTACTTAACCCTGGATGATAACAGTAGTGAGGGACCTCAATACCGTGTTGTTTTGCTGCCTCAACTATATTCGTTCCATCTTCAACCTCTACCTCGAGGTCATCTAATTTGATAAATGCCATAAATTACTCCAAGAAATGGTTATCCGTTATCTGTTAAGGCACTCTGGAAACTCATAAACTTTTGGTCTTTCCACTGCCCTTCTTAACTGAGAACCGAAAGGAAACCACAGAGTGGTTTCCCAATCGAGAACCGACAACCCAATTCTACAGGTCAGCGAACTCTTTCGGAACAAACCGTTGTTGATACGCGTAATTTTCCTCGGGTGGGACTGTGGCTTCGGCAACAGGCAAGGTAACCAATTTACCTTCTCGAATAGCGACTTCAAACTCAGGACGGAATTTGCGCATGTAACTCACAGCTGGCCATGAGACAGCGATGCCAAATACACAGATAGTGTTCCATGTCATCGTATCCACATTCGCAATGTTGTTAGCAACACTCTCCAGCAGATCCAAATCTTCGTAAATTTCTTCTGTTTCGCCGGTATCGCCCCATCTTCCATTTTCAGCGATACCGAATTTGGGACGTGTGATAGTGCTTTGGCGTCCCTCTCCGTCGGCAATACGTTGGACAATATCACGCACCCATGGGGTGCCCCAGCGGCACGGTGTACATTGCCCACAGGATTCATGCGCATAAAACTTCATGATATTGAGCAAGCAATCAACGATATTCCGGGTTTCGTTCATCACGATGATACCCCCGGAACCGAGCATAGATTTAGCGAGTGTGAGTGAGGTAAAATCGAGCCGCGTATCCAACTCATAGTGAGTTAAAATCGGAGCAGAACTGCCACCAGGAATCACCGCTTTCACCTTTTCACCGCGTAAACCGCCCGCAACCTCAATGAGTTCAGTGCATGTCAATCCGAGGTCAAGTTCATAAACGCCTGGTTCGTTGACATCGCCGCTGATACAGTAGAGTTTCGTGCCAGTGTTCGGATCAGGCGTCGGCGGATCCGACCGCGTATCGGCGTAGGTCGGTCCCATCTGTGTGTACCATTCAACACCCTTGCTGACAATAAAAGGTAGATTGCACAGCGTCTCGACGTTCTGTACGACTGTCGGTTTCCCGAACACACCTTCGACAGCAGGAAATGGTGGTTTGTTACGAGGTTGTCCGCGTTTGCCCTCAAGCGATTCAATTAAACCTGTCTCTTCACCACAGATATAAGCACCGGCTCCAGGATGTGTATAGATGTCAATGTTGAGTCCTGTACCACGAATGTCCTTGCCAAGGTATCCCTTTTCGTAAGCCTCTTGGATCGCAGCGTCCAGCATCTTTTTCCCGAGGGTAAATTCACCGCGGATATAGACGTAAGTCGTCTCAATACCCATCGCGTAGCAGCAGATTAAAATGCCTTCAATCAATAGGTGTGGATTCTTCTCCAAGACGTAGCGATTGCTAAATGTTCCTGGCTCACTTTCATCAGCGTTGCAACACAGGTAACACGGCTTTATATCCCTTGGGACGAAACTCCATTTCAAACCCGTCGAAAATCCAGCACCGCCTCTCCCTTTCAACCCCGAATCCATCACCATTTTGGCAATATCTTCTGGTTGATATTCTGCAATTGCCTTTTCAAAACCCTTATAGCCATCGTATTGGCGGAAGACATCGAACGTGTTAATATCAGGCACATCCAGATGCTCGTAGAGAATTCGTCTTTCTTGAACCATACTTTCTCCTCTACAAATTGTCTAAGATCTCGTCAACCTTTTTCGGAGTCAAATTTTTGTATAAATCGTCGTTCACCATGATAACCGGGGCAACGTCGCACGAGGCGAGGCATTCCACCTTCATAAGGGTGAACTTACCGTCAGCAGTTGTGCCTTTCGCAAGATTCGTTTCGGAAGCAACATCTGTATCCAATTTCTCCTTGAGATGATCCAAAACGACCTTGCAATCCCGCAAGGCGCAAGGTAATGTGTGGCATATCCGAATGACGTACTCGCCCACCGGTTCTTCAAAGAACATCGGATAAAACGTAACGACATCCTTAACCTTCATCACGGAGACTTCAAGTTGCTCTGCAACGTATTTCATGACAGCAGGTGTGATATAGCCTGCTTGCTTTTGCGCGAGATGGAGCGTCGGCAGCATTGCTGCTTCCTTAATAGGATACCGTCCTATTAACTCGTCGAATTCACGCTGGTTTTCTTCGTTAAACGCGAAAGGCGTTTCGATTTGAATGAGTTCATCTGACATCTACGTTTTCCTTCGCTATGAATGCCTCCTGTACTTTCGGAGGCAGTTCAACAAAAATGAAATAGGATTCGGGATATAAATAATCCTCTTCAGATTCATCAACGACGCGGAGATAGCCTTCACGCACCGTTTCTTCATCAGGCAGAATTTGGTGAAATTTCCGTTTCTTTGTATCCAAGATTTACGCAGCCGATTCACAAGTCTCCTGATGAGGGGCAGAGAATGCCATACGGGGAATGCCACACGGCATGAATACTGTTGATTCTGATTTGTTAGGCGGATTGGATGTTGTTTGCTAATGTCAAAGTAATTGTAAAATCTACCCGAAGTTCAGTGTGCCTGAACCAACAGAAGAATACGACCCGCACACGTGCCTGCCCATACGCAATGTTGCTGTCAACTACTTCATTATCAGCATCTTCCGTGTAGCAGTGAACTTGTCTGCTGTCAGTGTATAAAAATACACACCGCTCGCAACAGGTTCACCGAGTCCATTTCTACCATCCCAATACGCCGCACGACTCCGAGACTCGTAAATCCCAACACCTTGATGTTCCAAATCCAACGTCCGAACCAACCCGCCATCAGCAGCATAGATGGATATGCTAACATTCGCAGGTTTTGCCAACCGATACGGGATCCATGTCTCAGGATTAAACGGATTTGGGTAGTTTGGCAATAGTACCGTCTCTTTGGGAATCAAGGAGGAAAGGAGTTGTTCCAACATCAAAATCCCACGCTGAAACGCAGCATCTGTCGAGCCCACTTGCCGTGCCTGATGCAGCCACTGTTCTACCTCTGCCCGCGTTAACCTGTTCTCCAGAGCCAGACTCCATATTTCAGGGGCACCAGCGGTATTCTCAAATGCTGCCATGACAAGCGTCAAATCTGTGATATTCACAACGCCATCGCCGTTGACATCCACATCGTTTTGTCCGCTTTCCCCGAAATGTGATGCCACCAAAATTATATCCGTAGCGTTGACGCTCCCATCATTGTTGACATCTTCGGGGAGCCACTCTGGCGGTGTAGAGGTGGGTATGATTTCCCACACCAACACCGTCCCGTCCGAACTCGCACTCGCCAGTGTCCTGCCATCCGGACTGAACGATACACTACTGACCCAATCCCTATGCCCTTCAAGCGTGCGAATATGCCTGCCCGTCTGAACATCCCACAAACGCACCGTAGCATCTCTACTCGCACTCGCCAGCGTCCTACCATCTGGACTAAACGATACGCTACCGACCTGAGACGCATGCCCTTCAAGCGTGCGAATATGCCTGCCCGTCTGAACATCCCACAAACGCACCGTAGCATCTCTACTCGCACTCGCCAGCGTCCTACCATCTGGACTAAACGATACGCTACCGACCTGAGACGCATGCCCTTCAAGCGTGCGAATATGCCTGCCCGTCTGAACATCCCACAAACGCACC
>JAPPNJ010000003.1 GCA_028818705.1 Candidatus Poribacteria bacterium | reverse complement strand
GGTAGTGGATGTCCCCGGCTTTCCAACCGTTGACGTTGAAGAAAACACGCCATGCTCCCTCTCGTCCAGTGGATTGGACCCAGTGTGTGAACGTAATTTCCTCAAATTCACCAATCCGTTTCGGGATTTCGACCCAGTCGCCTGCACCGTCGAGTTCGATTGCATCTCCAATTTTGCCAGCAACAAAGTTGCCGCCTTCGACTTCGCCATCAAATCCGTTTCCGGAAATATCATCGGCATTACCATCAAACAGCCATGCCGCCGCGACCATATCTTCGCTAATCTCAGCTGAAACAGTTAGACTGATACCCAACGTGAACAGTACGCTGAGGATAACTATGATAGTTCTTGTGTTTAACAAAGTGGCCTCCTATGTATTGTCAGAAGATGGTAGACTGTATCTATTTACCGACTCCTGCACAATACGTTTTACTTTTTGTGATAATAAAAGAATTATAACAGAAAAAATGTGAAAATGCAACACTTTTGAAACAAAGGTTTGTGTGTAGGTTAAACGAATCTGTCTTTGTGTGGACTGGCATTCCATTGCGCACGCCAAGTTTGCCACGATGTTGGGCACTCCCTGTTTTCATGCGCACGGGCAGGACACGCGATTGCTTCGTGCCAGAGTCCATTGAGTGAGGTGCCGGTTCGGCTGAATCGAAAGTCTGTCGACCAGCGGATAATGTCGCTCTGGTTTACCAACGATCGATGAAAGACAAGATTGTTAAAGACGAGCAGATCGCCCTTTTTCATCTCTAAGGTATCGATGTCGGTATCGGATGAATCAGGGGGAAGGACAGGAACAGCGAAAGCCTCTCCGGGAACGCGATGATAGGTTTGCAGACCTGACTTGTGGCTTCCGGGTAGGAATTGCAACGAACCGTTCTCTACTTTGACATCGACCAAAGGCAGCCATACGGTGAGGTGGGTATCATTTTCGGTTTGTGGCATGTACGCGCTGTCTTGATGCCAAGGGAGTGTTGTCAGTTTTTCGTTTGGAAGTTTCGGACGTACCCAAAAGTCGCCATTGAATTGAATGTCGCTCCCAATAAGAACTTCTAACACATCCAACACCTTCGGATGGGTTATTAGGTCAAAGAGTGCCTCACTAAAGACAAGTGTATGCCAACCAAAAACCTCGTTTTCTCTGCTGCACGCTTTTAGAATAGCGTACCAACGGCGTTCAAAAGACATCTCTTCATAGGTGTCAGAAATTATCCCTTCATTGTAGAGTTCAGCGGCACGTTTTTCAACAACTTCCGCAATCGCAGTGATTAACGGTGCAAGGTCTGTCTCGGATAGTGCCGATTCCACGACAAGATAACCCTGTTCCCTGAATTTTTCAAGATGCGTTTCCATCGTTTTTATTTACGAGCCTTTATCGCTCCCCAGGCGGTCGTCAATTTTCGTCCTGGCCTTACAGGCAGTGGATCCATGGACTCCTCAACGGCGATTGTTTCGTTCCAGAGTGCCACCTCGTCAACGGCACCACCAAAGTGGTTCTGACCGTTACGACTACCGATAGTGAACGGTAATCCTTCGGTGATATGAGCGGCGTCAGCACCGGGCATTTCTCCTTCCAATGTTCCATCAACATAGGCTTTCACAGTTTTGCCGTCATAAGAGCCGAAGATGTGATACCACTGTCCTATTTCCATTTTAACGTTGCCGACACAACAGACGAGATTATTTCCGGGACCGGTAGAAACGTAAAAAGAGAGCGTACCGTCGGGTTCGATGAAGAACCCGTAACTCCAGTTGAGGTGAATACCTTTTTCCGCGACCGCTACCCACGGACCAAGTTTTAGAGGTTGGATCCACGCCGACAGAGACAATGCTTCGAGTTCTGAAATTGCTGGATCATCTGGAATCGCGATGTAGTCAGTGCCACCGTTGAATTCTAATGCTTCACCGAATTTTCCAGCGATTACCTTTGGATTTCCATGGATAACGCCGTCGTGCCCGTTTCCGGTTAGGTCATCTACGCCGTCTGCTTTGTCAAATGACCAGTAGCCGACCAATTCCGCATTTGCTCCGAAATTGACAATGCTAAACAGACAGAGGATTAGACACACAATTCTTGAAAGGGGCATGGTTATGCCTCCCATTTAAAGGCGTGTATGGCGAGGCGTAAAGACCTCGCCTTAAGGTAAATAAGAAGAGCGAGTTGTCAAGAAGGGACAGAGATGTACCTTATAATTTCGCTCTCAATGTATCCATCAGTCCATCGGGTGGATCAAAGGGGAGCTCAATCACCTCGTTTGTTATCCCGCTATAGTAGATTCCCAAAAGAAGGTTGAACTCGGCGAGGGATTGTTTGAGGTGTGTCGGATGCTCTTTGCTCTCATCGTCAAGCCAATCGAAGACTGCCTCGGTGAGGTTGCCTTGTGCAACGACATCCTGCTCACCGTAGCTGAGTGGACCGCCTTCGTAGCCGCCCTCTGGTGTTGAACGTTCCCAACTGCTGAACCGCCAATGCACAAAACCTTTCGTACCTACAACAAAAACGCGTTTGTGGAAAAAGACGACTGGATCATCAGAAGCGGTCGGCGCGATCGCTGTTCCGAATGCGACAGAAACGTGGAGTCCGTTCTCGTACTGGACGCGTGCGCTGGCGTATTGCGGAGAAGGTTGAGCCGAATCCAACTGTTCACTCCCTGAAATTTGCCCGAGTACTCGCGTCGGGCGGGAGTTGTCGATATAGGAAGAGACGAGTTGTAGCACATGTGGACCTTGGTCAACAGGTGTGCTGCGTGCACTGGCATCAATGAACTTAATATCGCCGATACGTCCGTCTGCCACGTCCCGCTTCAATTCTAAGTTTTGTGGATGAAAATTCAGCTGCGTATTAACGACGAATTTAGTTTTTGTCTCTTCTGCCAATCCTGCGATCTGTTTCCAATCTTCGCTTTCAACAGCAATCGGTTTTTCCACAATCGCTGCTGGTACTCCGGCATCCGAGGCTTGTTTCATCAATGGGTAGCGGATACGCTCGTTGCTGCCCCGCAGCACGGGTGCTGTAACGATATGGAGGACATCGGGTTTCTCCTTTTCAAGCATCTCGTCCAAATCGGTGTAACGTGAAGATATACCGAAGTCGTCTCCGAATGTGTTGAGGAGTTCGGTGTTCATATCGCAGATTGCGGCAAGTTTGCCGTTTTTGACGAAGCGATAGGCGTCTGCATGGGCACGGGCGCGACCGCCGCACCCTAACATGGCGGTTTTATACATAGAAAGGTCTCCTTTTAATATCCTGATTTGAACTAAAACAGATGAAAGTTGTTGATAGTAGTAAAGTATTAGATAAGTTGTCGGGAGGAAGGCGCGATTTAGTTATCATTTTCGTTTAGGGCTTGTGTGAACTCTTCCGAAGTTTCTACCTGCATTGCATCTCGAAAAAGCTGCTTGAGACGTTGCAGATCATCAATCGATTCCAAAGCGGGTTTAAAGATTTGCGCAACCTCAGGTTGTAATCGGAAGGCAAGTGTCTCAAGGATGTTCTCACGAATGGTTTCTTGAGCACCCTGTCGAATCCCTTGTTGGATCCCTTGTTCGTGCGCTTCTGGTGCTAAGTATTCAGCGATAGAAGATTGTTGCATGGTTTCCTCCCCGAATTTAAAGCAAATATCTACGAAGTCTTGAGGATTTGTTTCACCGCTTTTTTCGATTGCTTTTAAAGTTGCAGACACCAAGGCGAGGCTCGAAGAAAAATAAACATGTAGCCCGCAAAGGGCAGCCCCAGAGGGGCGAAATGTCTATAGAAACGCAATAGCCCCGAGGTTCAAGCCCCAGAGGGGCGAAATGTGTATCCCACTTTCAAAATTGTCCAAACTTTAGTAGAAAATTATAGCACACATTTGGAGTGAGTGTCAACTTCGTAGTGTAGCGTAGGGCAGGTGTGTTGCGCCTATCCACACCTGCCTAAGAACTACAGGTTCTCTCGGAGTACATCAATCAACCCATCAGGAGGCTCAAACGGGAGATCAATAATCTCGTTCGTTACCCCGCTGTAGTAAATGCCGAGAAGGAGATTGAATTCTGCGAGAGATTGTTTAAGGTGCGTCGGATGCACATTATTCTCGTCGTCGAGCCAGTCAAAGACTGCTTCGGTGAGATTACCTTGAGCGACGACATCCTGCTCACCGTAGCTGAGTGGACCGCCTTCGTAGCCGCCTTCTGGTGTGGCACGCTCCCAGCTGCTGAACCGCCAGTGTATGAACCCTTTTGTCCCGACAACAAAAACGCGTTTGTGGGTGTGGTTGCCTGAATCCACAAGCGAACGCTGCCCAATACTTGCTCCGAATGCAAGAGAGACGTGAAGTCCGTTTTCATAGAGTGCCTGAGCAGCAGCATGCATAGGGGAAGGTTGGGTGGAATCTAAATCCTGAGCTCCAGCAACCTGCCCGAGTACCCGCACCGGACGCGAGTTGTCAATGTAGGAAGAGACCAATTGTAACACGTGTGGCGCTTGGTCTACAGGCGTACTGCGTGCGCTGGCATCAATAAACTTGATTTCGCCGATTCTGCCTTCTGCGACATCTCGCTTCAATTCCAAGTTTTTCGGGTGGAAGTTGAGTTGTGTGTTAACGACAAACTTCGTTTGGGTCTCCTCTGCTAACCCTGCAAGCTGCTTCCAATCCTCGCTTTCAACGGCAATCGGCTTTTCCACAATCGCTGCTGGTACGCCAGCATCGGAGGCTTGCTTCATCAGAGAATACCGGATCCGTTCATTCGTGCCACGTAACACAGGTGCCGTGACGATGTGGAGGACATCGGGTTTCTCTTTTTCGAGCATCTCGTCCAAGTCAGTATAGCGTGAAGAGATACCGAAATCGTCTCCGAAGCTGGTGAGCAATTCTTCGTTCATATCACAGATAGCAGCGAGTTTGCCATTTTTGACGAAGCGATAGGCATCGGCGTGTGCACGGGCGCGACCGCCGCACCCTAACATCGCAGTTTTATACATGGAAGTTCTCCTGTAAATATTCCGTACGAATTCGGCTCAGGTTTACAAGTGTTCCCTAAGTATATCCATTAATCCGTCGGGAGGTTCAAAAGGTAAATCGATAATCTCGTTTGTTATTCCGCTGTAGTAAATTCCCAAAAGTAGATTGAACTCGGCGAGCGACTGCTTGAGATGCGTCGGATGCACATTCTTTTCGTTATCTAACCAATCAAAGACTGCTTCGGTAAAGTTCCCTTGTGCGATGACATCTTGTTCTCCATAGTTGAGTGGACCGTTCTCATAACCACCTTCCAGCGTTGCGCGTTCCCAACTGCTGAACCGCCAATGCACGAAACCTTTCGTCCCGACAACCAAAACACGTTTATGGCCGTAGATACCGGGATCATCGGATGCCTTTTGTGCCATCTCTGTTCCAAATGCGAGAGAGACATGGAGACCATTCTCATACAACACGTGTCCGACAGCATGCATCGGAGACGGATGCGTAGCACCAGTTAAATTCTCGCTTCCAGAGATTTGTCCAAGAATCCGCATTGGGCGCGCGTTGTCAATGTAGGACGACACCAATTGTAGTACATGTCCTCCCTGTTCGCCGGGCATACTGCGTGCACTGGCATCAATAAACTTAATTTCACCGATCCGTCCTTCCGCGATATCTTTTTTGAGTTCCAGATTTTTTGGGTGGAAGTGGAGCTGTGTATTAACGACAAATTTCGTTTTCGTCTCTTCTGCTAACCTCGAAATCTGTTTCCAATCCTCGCTTTCAACGGCAATCGGTTTCTCAATAATCGCCGCAGGAACACCGTGGTCGGATGCCTGTTTCATCAACGGATACCGGATACGTTCGTTGCTACTTGGAATCACGGGGCTTGTGACGGTGTGGAGGACATCGGGTTTCTCTTTTTCAAGCATCTCGTCGAGGTCGGCGTAACGTGAAGAGATACCGAAGTCATCCCCGAATGTGTTGCGTCGTTCTTCGTTCATATCGCAGATTGCGGCGAGTTTACCACGTTTGATGAAGCGATACGCGTCTGCGTGCCCGCGGGCGCGACCCCCGCACCCTAACATCGCAGTTTTATACATAGAACTGGCTCCTAAGTGTCCGTGATGGGAAAGGTTGAAGCCGTAGGCTATAAAAAAACAGACTGTATCAGATTAGCAGCGAAACAGGTTTTTGTCAAACATTACCTCAAGAAATGTAAACTTTTTCCCCATTCTTTGCACTATCATAGAACGCGTCCAAGATTTGCATAAAAGTGTATGCGTCCGGCGCGGAGACATCTGGGGCAACCTTACCTGCAATCGCCATAGCGAAATGGTTGAGTTCATAATAGAAAACATGTACCTCTTCAGGGAGTTCACCGTGATCGATTTCAAGAGGTTCATCAACGGTTTCTCGAACGAATTCGCCATCTTTGAATCGGGATATGCCGCCGTTTGTGATTGCGCCAGTCGTGCCGTAAAGTTCGACGGCACTCGCCGAGTCTGAATGGCTCATCCGAGAGCAATCGATCTGTATGGTTTTCCCGCCTTCGCATCCGAGTATGCCAGTGAAATAGTCTTCTGCTGAACCCTCAGGTCCGTCGTATTGGGGATAGAGTACGTGCTTCGCGGCGAACGCCCACGCCGGTTTCGGGCATCCCATCCACCACCACGTCAGATTGAGTTCGTGTGAGTAGTGTTGCCCTAACGAACCGCCTTTTTGTCCGTAGACGTGTAGCCATCGACTGTTGACATTAAAATCTGGGATAAAGTTGTATTTCCCAAAAACGCGGGCGTGATATAGGTCTCCGATTGCACCGTTCAGAACAGCACGCCGAATTTTTCGGTTGTTTGGGAAATGACGCATGAAGTAGCAGAATTGAAGCACTTTCCCGGCTTTTTGCGCCGCTGCTTCCATCTCCAAAATCTCAGGGGCGCGAATTGCATGGGGCTTTTGTACCAAAACATGTTTGCCTGCACTGAGTGTGTCCAAGACTTGTTGTAGTCTAACGTCTGGATTCGTAGCGAGGTAGACGGCTTCGACAGCCGGATCGTCAAGGAGTTCGCGATAGTCAGCATAGCGGTGTGGCACTGCATTCTCATCACCTGCTTGTTTACGACGGGCTGGGTCGCGCTCTGCGATTGCAATAACGTTCAGTCGGGCGGTCGAGTTCGCGGCTTCGATAGCTCGACAGCCTGCCCATCCACACCCGACGACGCCAAGTTGGGTAAATTGGTTTGCCATAAAAAGGTCCTTATTTTGTAGTTCCAAACGCTTTGGTTAAAAAAGTTGTGCTAACGCCGAAACGCTATCAAGCACCCACGTCGGTTTCGCGACAGGATTTTCCAATTGGTTGGGTTTAAACTTTCCAGTCTTCACAAGGATACTCCGCATCTTCATTCTTTCTGCACCAACTATGTCAGACGTAATGTCGTCGCCCACCACGACTACGTCCTTTGGAGCGAGTTGAAGATTATTGAGCACAGTTTTAAAGAACATCTCACTCGGCTTACCCATGATTGTCGCCGTTTTGCCCGCAGCAGCTTCCAGAAGCGTCACGAACGCACCACAATCCAAGCGTATGCCTTCAGGAGAGAACCAGTAGAGCCCCTTCTGTAACGCTATGAGTTCCGCTCCATCTATCAACAGGCGAAAAGCGTTATTTAAAGCGTGAAAGTCAAATCCTTCCCCGTAGTCCCCAACAACCACAAAATCAGGGGCATCGTTGTCTATAGGAATCCCCTCGAAAAACGCTTTGACGGCATCATCAACCATAAAGTGGCAACTTGCCTCAGGTTGTGCGCGTAAGTATAGAAGACAGGCGTAAGTTGCATTAAAAATTTCGTTTTCGTAGATGCCAAAACCCAACGCTTGCATCTGCGCGTGAAGCATCTTTGGCGTTTTAGCTGTCGTGTTCGTCAGAAATCGGAGTTGGTATTTCTCCTGACGCAAGTAGTTGACGGTTTCGATTGCTCCGGGACAAGGTTCGCCTTTAAAATAGAGCGTTCCGTCCAAGTCGATCAAGAAAGCCTTTGGACGCGTTGGGTTCATCTGCTGTAGTGTATCCTCCTTGCGTTAGGGATTCACGACTTTATAGTGTTCAACCTGTCCATCGCGAATTGTCTGGATAGCGAGGCTTTTGACAGGGTGCCGGTTTTCGTCGTAGTGCGAAATGGTTGTGGCCCCTTTGTAACCACTAACGCCGGCGAACGCGTCACGGACCGCCATGTGATTAAGCGAACCTGCCGTCTCTATCGCCAATGCTAAAAGTCGCATCGCATCGTATCCCGATGCAGCGATACCGTCAGGTGGACTTCCAAACAGTCTGTTATAGACTTGAACAAATTCTTGGACGTCCGGATCCTGTGTCGCAACAGAGAAATTGGTCGGATAATAACTCCCATCTAACACAGTGTTATCCTCTAAAATGCTAAGGAAGCGTTCCCTGTCATCCCATGCGCTCCCACCGAGGAAGGTTGCTGTGATACCGATTTCCCGTGCTTCCTTTATCAACGATGGCACTTCTGGCTGAAAACCTGGACAGAAGATAACATCAGGCATTGTCTCGTGAATTTCTGTGAGCAGTGTAGTGAAGGTAGTATCGCCGACGGGATAGGCGCCGCTGTGAACAATTTTCCCACCGATTTTCTGAAACGCTGCTTCAAATGCCTGTACAAGATCGGTAGTATAGACATCACCCTCCTCGATAATTGTCGCTGCCGTTTTAGCACCGAGTTCATCAGGATTCATCGCGAAACTCGCCATCACTTTCCCTTGGAATGGATTTGGGACGGTAATGAGAAAGACATGATCTCCTGCTGCCGGCACATTGGCACCGCTGGAGCCGGGGAGCATGAGTCGCTGTGCCTGTTGTGCAATGGGACCAACTTCAACAGCATTAGTGGAGTAAATGGGACCTAACAATGCAAAGACATTTTCTGTATCAATGAGTTCTTGTGCAGCACTAATGCTCGCTTCCGGTGTTGGCGGTTCAGTTGCGACAGGCTGATTATTTCGACTGATAAAAACGACTTGCATACCCAGCACCCCGCCCTTTTCATTGATTTGGGCGCGAGCCGTTTCAGCCCCTTGGCTAAAGGTCGTAAAGGTGTTTGATGGCTGAATTACGCCAATTTTTAATGTCGCTTCGGTCGAAGTAGGGGGCGCGTCGGGCTTAACGACTTGGCTGATACGTTCACACCCTAAGAGGTAGATACTTAGAAGAGCGAATAGGATAACCGAGGTAAAAATGAAAATTCTCATGTGCATAGTATGGAGTTCTCCTTCTGGCGAAAAATAGAAAGTGTTTGAAAAATATTTGGGTTTGTGGTAACCTCTTACCCAACATAAACAATAACAGACGCTATCGATTTTGTCAAGTTTAGAAGCATACTGAAACATATCTATAGTAAATTCTAAAAATATGTGAACAGTCTTCGTAGGGGTTGGGTTCCCCAACCCCAAACGCACCCGCATCGCGGTAGGGTTTTTGCTTGGGTGTTTCTTCAAGGTTTCCTAACCTCGCCAATTCATAATGTCTAAGTAATTCTAAGATTTACCATATTTAGGAATTGGCAGTCAGTAGTCGGTTTTCGGGGACAATGAGTAGTTGGTTTTCGGTGAAGGGGTGTTCGTTATACTTAAACGCGTAGCCCGTAAGCGTAGCGGAGGGCGGGTCTACGGAGAGATACTTTATCTATCAAACCCACCTGACCGAACCGCAAGGAAAAATTAAAAACCTGCAACAATGGTGCAGGGTTTTTGCTTGGGTGTTTCTTCAACTCTAACGCGAAAACCGTCAAAGTCCAAATTGCCGTTACTGCTCCGCAAGGAAAAATTAAAAAATGGAACTCGGTTTTTTCACAATGCCTTTGCATCCACCCGGTAGCGACACCACCAAAACGCTCGATCACGATATTGAGCAGATGGTAGTACTGGACGAGTTGGGCTATAAAGAAGCTTATGTTGGTGAGCATTTTACCTTTACGTGGGAAAATATTCCGTCTCCGGATCTTTTTATTGCAAAAGCAGCTGCGATGACGGAGAACATCGTCTTCGGTACAGGAATTACCTGTATGCCGATACACAATCCGGCGGTTGTGGCGCATCGCATCGCACAACTGGATCATCAGACGCACGGGCGCCTTCATTGGGGTGTTGGCTCAAGTTCTACACCGAGTGATTCGGAGATGTTTCTGGCATCCGGTGACAGACGACAATCCACCCGAGAAGGGATTGAGGCTGTACTTAAGATTTGGACAGATCCGGAACCCGGACATTACAAGAGCGATTTCTGGGAATTTAAGATTCCCGATGACCGTCCGAACATTGTCAGTGTCCACATGAAGCCTTATCAGAAACCGCATCCACCGATTGCGTTGGCAGGGTCTTCCGCAAGGTCAGACACGCTAATCTTCGCTGGTGAACGCGGTTGGATTCCGATGAGCATTAATCTGGCACATATTCCAGTCATCAAAACACACTGGGATGCAGTCGAAGAGGGAGCGGAGAAGTCTGGCTTGTCCCCCTCTCGTTCGACGTGGCGCATCGCCCGTGAGGTATACGTCGCTGATACCACTGAACAGGCGCGAAAAGAGGCACTCGAAGGCACGCTTGGACGTGATTTTGAGAACTACTGGTTTGATCTGATGGGCAGCGGTGCTTTCAAGCCGAGTCCGGATATCGCCGACGCCGATATGAGTACTGAGCACCTATTAGATACACTGTGGGTTGTTGGCAGTCCTGACCATGTCGCCAATCGGTTGCGTGAGATATATGACGAGGTCGGTGGTTTTGGTGTGCTACTCGCTATGGGACACGAATGGGAGCCATGGGAGCAGTGGTTGAATTCGGTGACACTTCTTAAGAACGAGGTGATGCCGCAACTCGCAGATTTGACGTAGTAAGCACACCTCGTGGGTTCTCCGTAACGTTGGTTCAGTAAAAGTTTTCATCTGTAGCGTAAACTGTTAGTTTGCGCCCTGATATGCACAGGCTAACGATTTCCTATGCTACAAAAGGGACAACTTAGGTTAATATAAGAACAACGGGGCAAGGATCCCGATTTTGCCGACGATAAGGAACAATCTTGTGAAAACACACCTCATGGCAGGTGCAGCAGAGACTACGATTACCTCCATAAAGGATAAACCCGATGTCTACGCCGAATTGTTTGCCCGCGCCTTAGTACTTGCCGATGGTGAGAAACAGCTCGCTATTGTAACAGCCGACTACGGGCAGTTTCCGCTCCAATACAACAAAGTGCTGCTTGATGCGATTGAACGCACTACCGGAATACCACCAGAACACGTCGTCATCAACTGTAGTCATACGCATAATGCCCCGGGTGTTGACGGACGATGGATAACCGAAGAATCCGAGGCTTGGCTGGCGACCTGTCTTGCCGAATTGGTGAAAAATGCCGTAGGCGCACTTGAACCCGCAACATTGCGATCAGGACGCGCACCTGTCCAAATCGGCTACAACCGCCGTCTGATGAACGACGAGGGCTATATTACCATGGCACCTAATCCTGAAGGTGCTGTTGTGCCGTGGGTTGACGTGTTAGGGGCTTACGATGCGGATGGCGAGATCATCGCCGTGTTATTCTCACACGCTGCGCACCCGGTGATTGTCCACTGGTCGAGCGAGGAGATGGGTGCGGATTTCCCTGGTTACGCCGTTGAACATCTCCGCAATTTCTTGGACTTAAAGCCGGAAAGCATTTTGCTATTCGCCCAGGGCTGCGCTGCAGACATCAACGGGTATCCGTTACGCGGTGGTTTCGATGCCTGTGATGTCGCCGGATTCACGCTCGCCTTTGCGACGCATCAAGCGTTAAAAACTGCAACGGAAATCCCTACCGCACCCCTTAAAGCGTGTTCAAAACTCGTCAATTTGCCCTTCCGAAATCCGCCATCGGTTGCAAAATGTGAGCAATTGATAGAAGAATTCCCTGACGATGAACGCTACGTCGCCTTATTGGAGGTGGCTGAGAGCGGTGAGAAACGCACTTTACCCTTTCCAATGAGTGCGTTTTCGGTTGGTGATGCGCTCTGTTTCTTGTCTGTATCGCATGAACTCTTTGCGGAGTATCAACTCTTTGCAGACGAAACCTCACCGTTCTCACACACATTCGTCTTTGGCTATACAAACGGCAGTGAGGTTTATGTTGCGACCAGAGCGGCTTACGAATTGGGATTGCGAGCGGGCTATGAAGCGGGACCTCGGAACCACGCACTCAGTGGTCCGTATCGGTTGGCATTGGAGCCAGCGGTCGAAGAACAGATTCACGCCGAGATAACGGATCTGTTAGGCAGTTTAAAAAATTCATAAGGAGAGTCCCGACACGCTAAGGCGTGTTTATTACTTCAAAATCACCATCTTACGCAGGAAGGACACATTCTCCGCTTGCAGTTGATAAAAATAGATACCACTCGCAACGCGTTCACCGACATCATTTCTGCCGTCCCAATAAGCAGCGCGACTCCGACTCGTATAGTAGCCTTCTCGTTGATGACCGAGATCCAGTCTACGGACGATGCTGCCGCGTGCGTCATAGATGGTAATCTGCACATCACTCGGATTGGCTAAATGGTAGGGAATCCACGTCTCCGGATTGAAGGGGTTCGGATAGTTGGCAAGGAGTGATGTCTGTTCAACAACTGTCTGTGTCATGGGCGCAGCAGCAATGCCTGTCTGTCCCGCAGAATCAATCCCTAAGGTGAGGTCAGCAAGTTCGCCTAATCCTATAACGACATCCTGGATGTTTCCACCGTCGAGGTCAGCACGCCGCAGCTTCCCCTGCTCCGTCCAATAGACTTTACCGCCTGTGACATCCACAATGACTTGTCCTGGAGATTCCAAACCTGTAATGAAATTCGGCTGAAAGTTGGAACCGTCGAGGTTCATACGTTGAAGTTTTCCCCAGGCGTTGGTCATGTAAAGTTTCCTATTTACAGCATCAAGAGCCATACCGCGTGGCGCGCTCGTCAGAGCCTTCACTAATTGCACATTGGATCCGTCAAGATTGGCGCGTTGGATCTTTCCAGTCGTCTTACTCGTCTGCTCTGTCCAATAGAGTTGACCACCCGCGGTATCTAAGACGAGGTTCTGCGGAGTTTTCAAGCCTGTAATGAGATTGGGTTGAAAGTTGGAACCGTCTAAGTTCATACGTTGAATCTTCCCCCAGGTGTTGCTCAAGTAGATTTTACCGGCTGTGGTATCGATTGCGATATCAAGAGGCGCGCTTGTCAAATCCTTGACCAGCTGGAGGTTTGTGCCGTCAAGGTTTGCGCCTTGGATTTTCCCTGTTCTGTTGCCTGTTTTTTCCGTCCAATAGAGTTTTCCAGCGGCAGCATCCACGACGAGACTGATTGCGTTCTGGACCCTTGGCACAGGATTTTCCACTTTATTATTCGCAAGGCGGTGGAGTGTGCCTGTCTTTGCGTCTACCCAATAGAGGGGTGGGTATTTTCCGGGTGCGATTTGCACAGGGGTTTTCAGGTATATCTCACCATCTAAATCGGGGAGGGTGTGTGAACGTTTGTCCTTTACACCGCTGGCAACGCCTGATACCTTCTCTGGGAGTTCAATCTGTTGTGCCTTACCAGAACGATTATAGACTGCCCAGCCGTTGGTGAACTCTCGGATGAATAAGCCTTCTCGGTTCTCGTAAAGTTGCCCTTTCGTTTCATCACCACCGACAGGACGACCCAGCGGCGTATCATAGAACGGGAACCAATAGTTTCCTGGATGAGAATGAAGTTCGCCGCGTGCGTGTACTTCTGAATGATCCTCCCGAATCTCATAGAGAATTTCATAGAGATGCATGTGGTCTGGAAGGAATCCTCTTACAAAGTTGACATAACCGTCTGATAAAGTTAGGCTCATTGTGGTAAAAAGGCGCATCCATTGTTGGTTTCTTGGGCCGTCAGGCGGTTCCCTTTTATCTGCCCACCCTTCCAAGCAATTGATTTGCGGTTCCTGAAAGTTCTGCTCCGACCATAACAACGTGCTTTCAATCTCTTTGAGATCTTTATAGGAATAAGGTTCTATGGTTTCCATGAAAGTTCCATTTACGTATGGAGCCGAACGCGGTACCTTAGAGCGATTGGTGTTGACGATAATAAGAAAGTCATCTCTGACCTCATCGACACTCTCCCGCATTCGCCGCAGCAGTGTAATCGCCGCCTCGCTGACATCGTGAGCGTAGTACTGCGCCTCGCTACTGTCTCGCCATTCCTCCCGCCACCAATCCAAGAAAATACCATCAAAGAGTCCACATTTCGCAAACTCAACCACTTGCCTAACTAAATAATCTTGCACTTCTGGGTATGTGAAGTCAATAAGAATTGGACCATGCTCCTCTTCAATTCTATTCCCTGATTCATCTCTCACCCAGTAGGGCCAATCCTCTGGATACTCACCGGGGTTTGCCGCCTGATAGTTCATCGAAACAATGAAAATCATGTTTGGGTTCAGAGAAAGCAGGTCATCTCGCTCGTTCTTTGCAGTTTCAACATGCAGAAAGGTTCTGAGACCTTCAGGCGTTGGAAGCCACTCCATATCAAACAGCAGGCTACTCCAGTGTAAGTCATGATATGCTAAGCGTTCACGCCAAGATAGGTTTGGTAAGTTGATGATATTTGACCATGCTGAGAAGACCGAAGGATACTCACGATCTTCAATGCGTTCAGAAGTAGAAACCCCTTCTAAGTCACAAACTTCATCGTATCCGAATTGTTTCAACTTCTCTACTGGAAGCGTCCAAAGAACGCGCTTTTCATTGTTCTTGATACGGAGATTTTCGAGGTTTGCTAACCCCGCAAGGGATGATATGTCTGCGATCTGATTGTAGCTAAGTATAATTTCTTTTAAGTTGACTAACCCGGCAAGCGGCGATACATCCGTAATTTGGTTGCCCCCTAATCGCAGCACTTCAAGGTTTACTAACCCGGCAAGGGGCGATAGGTCGGATATCTGATTGCCTGACAAGTCTAAAAAATGAATCTCCTTCAAATTCGCAAGCGGGCGAAGATCCTGTATCTGATTGCCAATGGCAACAAGAGTTTGAAGGTTTACTGCATGTTCCAATCCCTTCAAACTTGTAATGTTCATTGACCGAATGTCCAATCCGCCCATACGCGTTATACTCGCGGGGGTGAGAGGCGTATTCTCGGGGATACCAATCCCCTGTTGAATAAGTCTTTCTCGAACCGCTTTTCGTAAAGTCGCATCCGGCATCCAGTGCTCTTCTTGGGTATAAGCGATGTTCATAGTTATAAACATAAATAAGACAACAATAAGCGATAAAAGTCTTTTATACATAGTCTCCTCCATTGAGATAGTTTTCAGTTATATAATAGATTTTAGAATTACTTGGACACCTCTTTTGTAGCGCAAACTGTTAGTTTGCGTGCTCACTTTGCACAAACTCTCACTGCGAGGTAAGTTTGTGCTACAAGTGTCCACATATTTTGAGGCCTCACTATAAAAGATTTGATGATTTTAACATTCACCATAAATAGGGAATGTTAATGTTTATTGTTTGAATCTCAGATTTCGCAGATTTTTGGTTACTTTAAAATAACCATTTTCCGAAGGGACGATAAGCCGTCCGCTTTGAGTTGGTAGAAATAGATACCGCTCGCCACACGTTCACCTATTTCGTTCCTGCCATCCCAATACGCCGCACGTCCTCTACGCGTGTAAATGCCAGCACGTTGATGTCCGAGATTAAGTTGGCGGACGATGCTACCGCGTGTGTCATAGATGGTAATCTGCACATCACTCGGATTTGCTAAATGGTAGGGTATCCACGTCTCCGGATTGAACGGGTTTGGATAGTTGGCAAGCAGTGCTGTGTTTTCAGGTATCAGCGATGCTAAGAGACGTTGAAGGTTCGCCATGCCGCGTTGGAAGGCGATGGAGCCGTCATTTTCAAGTGCTGCTTGCGCTATCCATGCCTGTATCGTTGCAGAATCCAAGCCCTGTATACCCTTAAGGGTAAGCACTGAGGGGGCAGCCGCGAGGGTCGATTCGCCCAAGTGTGACGCTACAATGATGAGGTCTAAGATACTGATAACACCATCACCGTTTACATCAACTGCCGAGTTGGCAGGCACAGTTTTCCCAACTTCTCTGGCAACCAGCACCATATCCAGAATACTCACCTGTCCATCCCGATTCACATCCCCGGTAGTGAGCTGCCCTTCTATGGTAATCAGGACCTCAGGCAGTCCAGCGGGGATAGACTCACCCGTGATAGCAGCAAGTTGAAAGTTATCAAGTCTCAATTGCGTCTGTCCAGCTGTTTTTGCTGTGAATGTTACAGATAACAGGGTGCCTCTGCCGCTGACCCCAGTTTCGCTGAGCCTTGCTGAACTGAGTTTGGTAATTTTACCAGTTCTGTTGTTAGTCCTACCTTTCTGGAAGAAAGTCGTTCCTCCATCTGGATTTAGGAAATCACCCTCGCTTACTTCAACCGCTTCAAGCACAGCAGGATCAAAGGCAATATCGAATTGCCATCCCGCTAAATCGTGAATATTTTCCACATTGAGATTGAGGGTAAATGTATCGCCGACATGGATTACGGGTTTGGAGAAAGTGTATTCAATACGTGGGTCTACCGATACCGCATACTCCGTGCCTTCTTCAAATGCAAAAAATCCCCTCCATGGCCCTTTTTCCTGGTAAATAGCAACGAACAAGAAGTTTACTCCTTGTTTCAGTGTGACCGGAACAACGTTTCCATATCCACCTATAGCAGTAGTCCGCCACTGTTCGGCTTTACCCACAAACTCTCCATTGAGCCAGACTCTGCCAACGGAGTTAGCTCCGAGAAATAAGTGTGTCTCCTGCTGATGCGGTGAAAACACATGGACCGAGCCATAAGCAACGTGGTTGTCTATATTGCCTTTTCCGAGACCAGTAGCGTTTGCCATGTCATTTATATTATTGTTTGTCGGGGATATCTTGTGAGATTTCCATACACTGTTTCCAACAGGTGCACCTTTCGTTGCACCATGCGTGGCTATTTTTAACTCCGTTACCTCGCCACCACTCATTTCTGAGAGAGGATCTATTCCAGACGCAATAATATCGCCTGTATTCATACCCTCACCTATGTCTAATGGGGCAATCACCCATAACCACGGTCCCTCAATACTCAGACCAGCCTTCACCGGGGCACCCGGGTTTAATAGGTCAATGATAGTTGTAAGCTCAGGAAGTCCGTCCAAAGGCGAAAAATCGGATATATTGTTGCGCGCAAGATTAACCCATTTAAGATTCGTTAACCCTGATAACGCGGATATATCAGATATATTGCAGTCTTTGAGATTTAGCCATTTGAGATTCGTTAGTCCTGATAACGGGGATAGATTCGAGAGATCTCTATTATCTGAAACACTCAGACGCGTCAAATTCGTCAAACCCGCCAACGCTACGATGTCTATGTCCGACACACTGCAGTTAGGAAGATAGAGTTCTTTCAAATTTGTGGCACCCTTCAACACAGATATATCTGGATCCCCACCGCATATATCTATCTTCTGGAGGCTCATCTTTGAGAGTTTCACCAATGGGGACAGATCGGAAAAGAGATTGTTCCAAGAGAGAAAATTTTCTAAACTTTTTAATCCCTCCAGCGGTGAAAGATCAGATATTCCGTTATTACTTATATTGATTGACCCCAAGTTCATCAATCCTGCCAAAGGTGACAGGTCGGAAATAGAGTTACTCCCAATATTTAAATTTCTTAAATTTGTCGCAAACTCAAGTCCTGTCAAATCGCTGATGCCTTTGGCCTCAGCTGTCCGCAGGTTTACCAAAGTTGCCATCTCCTCTGCTGTAATTGGGGCACCCGTTGCTTTGCCGAGTGCTTCTTCAATAACCGCACGCAAGTTCGCGTCCGGAATGTAAACGGCTTCCCCCGGAATGCGTTCTGTCTGATCGTCAACGGGTTGTCCTGCACTTTTCTCTGGAAAATCTAACGCAAAAAGCACCTCACTGAATTGCTCTGTCCACGTATCGCGTTTCATCGTGCCATTTTCTAAGACTAACAACCCCAAGTTTTTCAAACCGACATTCTGCTGAATCTTCTGGAGAAATGTCTCGGTTTCTAATCCTACCGAGGCAGCGGCATTTGGGGCATCAAGCGGTCTCCAAAACGCCTCGTAGAACCGTTGCACGGGTTCAATCCCGCCAAACACATCGCCTGCTGCTTCAAGTGCCTGCCGGTAACGATCAGTATCTTCGTTCACAAGCGCATCCATCGTCGCTTGCTCCACGTACAACCGCAATGCCCTGTCTTTATTAAAGGGTGGATTAGGATTTTTCTCAACAACACCACGCACTTGGTCTTCAAACGTCTTCATCCCTTCGGTATGGCAACCGATGCAAGAAAGTCCATTGCGGACGGTTGGATCACTCGCAGCCCGGTTGGAAACGATCTTTATGGGTGCTTCATCAAGCCGGCTGCCGCCGGCATCTGACAAATAGTACGCTTGTAAGCCGTTCGGCAGGTTGAAAATTACCTCACCACCGTCGTGTTCAAAAGAAAGTGGATGTTTAAAGATATTCTGTTTTCCTGCGCTGCCCGCGAAGTCGTAGCTTTTCCAATACGCACCGTAGCGTGAAGTGTGCCTTTCAACAATACGGTTGTGATTCGAGACCCCTGAATCGTTGAAACCCGCACGCCAGACACGTCGCCCCGCGGCGTTCCGGATATTTTCAACCACATTCACCTCAAGCCGTGACTCTAACTCCCTATCAGTCTCAGGGAGACCCAGAATGTCGTTATACAATGGCGGTAAAGACGCTGTCGCAAGGAACCAGTCCACATGAACAAACGGCACCTGACACTCCATTGTTTGGCGCAAACCCAACAGTTTTTCACGCAGCTGGGTCTGTGCTGAACCCAGAAACTGAATCTTGTAGGGATAGACCTGCTCAATCTGTGTCCATCTATTGACTCCGATCTCCCATTCGTAGTCTCGCAGATCAATGTGAAAGATAGTTTCTTCGGCGTCAATGGGTTGCGGTCTAATCACATCGCGTCCCCAAGAGAGACTATTCACGAGTTTTGAGAGTGCCCGTTGATAGGCGTGGAGTGCCTCAGTCGTCTCTCCAGCGTTGTAGAGATGTGTGATGGTAAAATAACGTGCGAAGGTCCGGTCAAACGACGCGAGCGAGTTAACGTGCTTTTCAATCGTCTCAAGCATTTCTTCGGGTGTAATAAAAGCTCCGTCCGTTTCGGAGGTGTCTTCCCAATTCGGCGCGCCTGCTTGAATCCAGCGATGAATCGTGTTAGTCGCAGCAGGAGAAAGGGGAGGTTGTCCGAGGGGCATCCGTTTTTCAACACGCTTGTCAATCAGCCGATTATACAACTCGGATGCACCCGGTTTGCCCGGAACGACTGCTCCAGTTTCAATGAGTGCTGTGTGCTCAATAATGATTTCCTCAGTAAATGCGCCGTTCTCTCCATGGCAGTTAAGGCAACTTTGTTCAAAGATGGCATACGCCTGCTGGGCGAGGTTCTCCTGCGCATTAGCACTGTAAAAATTGCCCAAAATGGCGGTCAATATAGAAACAAATATAATAAAAATTTTCCAGTTTTTCATCTGTTTTCTCCTTTCCACTGTGATAGGTAGACCATCCAGCCGTTGGTATACTCCCGGATAAAGAGTCCTTCTGGATTTGTAGGTCTACTACTTTAAGATAACCATCTTCCGTAGGAGGGAGACATTATCGGCTTTGAGTTGATAGAAATAGATACCACTCGCCACACGTTCACCAACATCATTTCTACCATCCCAATACGCTGCACGTCCCCTACCTGTGTAAATACCAGCACGTTGATGTCCGAGTTCAAGGCGGCGAACCAGACTGCCTCGCGTATCATAAATGTGAATCTCTACGTCGGTGTCGTTTGCTAAGTGGTAAGGTATCCACGTCTCTGGATTGAAGGGGTTCGGATAGTTGGCAAGGAGTGATGTCTGTTCAACAACTGTCTGTGTCATGGGCGCAGCAGCAATGCCTGTCTGTCCCGCAGAATCAATCCCTAAGGTGAGGTCAGTGAGTTCACCTAATCCTATAACGACATCTTGGATGTTGCCACCGTCGAGGTCAACACGCCGCAGCTTCCCCTCCTCCGTCCAATAGAGTTTATTGGCTACCATATCCACAACGACTTGCCTCGGGGACGCCAAGCCTGTAATAAAATTCGGTTGAAAGTTGGAACCATCAAGATTCATCCGTTGGAGTTTACCCCAAGTGTTCGTTAGGTAAAGTTTCCTGTTTACAGCATCAAGAGCCATACCGCGCGGTGTGCTCGTCAGTTTCTTGACTAATTGCACATTCGATCCGTCAAGATTGGCGCGCTGAACCTTTCCGGACATCTTACTGATCTGCTCTGTCCAATAGAGTTTGCTATTCGTTGTATCTAAGACGAGGTTCTGCGGCGTTTTCAAGCTTGTAATGAGATTGGGTTGGAAACCAGAACCGTTAAGGTTCATACGTTGAATTTTCCCCCAGGTGTTGCTCAAGTAGATTTTACCGGCTGTGGTATCGATCGCGATTTCGAGAGGCGCGCTTGTCAAATCCTTGACCAGCTGGAGGTTTGTGCCGTCAAGGTTTGCGCCTTGGATTTTGCCGGTTCGGTTGCCTGTTTTTTCCGTCCAATAGAGTTTTCCAGCGGCTGCATCCACGGCGAGACTGATTGCGTTCTGGACCTCTGGCACAAGATTTTCCACTTTATTATTGGCAAGGTGGTGGAGAGTCCCTGTTTTTGCGTTTACCCAATAGAGAGGCGGATGTTTTCCGGGTGCAACTTTCACAACAATTTTCAGGTATATTTCACCGTCTAAATCAGGTAGAGTATGTCGCCTTTTTCGCATGCCACTGGCAGCACCTATAGCCATCTCAGACAACTGGATCGACTGTGTTTTGCCAGAACGGTTATAGATCGCCCACCCGTTAGTGAACTCCCGGATAAATAGGCCATCGATGCCCTCGTAAGTTTGTCCTTTTTCGCCGATAGGTTGACCGAGATCGGCATCATAGAAAGGATACCAGTATTGTTGATGGTGATGGATGTGATATTCCCCTCTTGCGTGTTCCTGTGAATGCCCTTCCCACATCTCGTAAGCGTGTGGGTGATTTTCATCGGGACCTATAATTCCCGTTGTATACATAACATAGCCATTAGAATGCGTGAGGCTTAACGTCATAAAAGCGCGTGCCTGTCGCTGGTTCTCTGGACTGTCAGGGGGCTCGCTCGCAATACCAAATGCTTCGAGAAAGTTGACTTGCGGGTATCTGAGGTTTTCTTCAAACCACAACAAGGTGTTCTCAATTCCAATGAAATGTTCGCGGGCGTGCGCTTTTCCGATTCCGGTCTTGCCGTCATAAAGTGTTTCCATAAACGCCCCATTGACATAAGGTGCGGAGCGTGGAATTTTATCGTCTGTATTGACCATAATGAGGAAATCATCGCCGACTGCCTCACGAATACGTCTGACGAGTGAAACGAGTGCATCTGCCCGATTGCCGTGATAGAGATGTCCTGCGCCATCTACTCCTGTAATCGCTTCGTTATCTTCATTTTCACCCCACCAATCCAAGAAAATTCCATCAAAGATACCACACTTAGCAATCGCAATAGCCTGTTGGACGAGATGGTCTTGGGCACCCGGGAGTGTATAGTCTATAGTAAGTGCGTCCCAGCCTTCGTCTTCAATTCTATTTCCCGATTCATCTCTCAGCCAATACGGCCAATCTTCTGGATAATGTTTTGAACTCGTGCCATAGTAGTCAAAACTCGCAAGAAGTAGAAAGTTTGGATTGAGTTCCTGGACCTCATCTCTCTCTTGACGAGCGTACCAAAGCGGTCCCTCTACGACTAACTGTGGTTGCGGGAAATGCCGCGTTGATACAGCTCGGAAAGCTACGCCAGTCAAAAATAAATCATGATATGCTAACATCTCTTTGTGGTATGACCACTCCCATATATCATCGAGGCGCGGTTTATTTACAAGGTCAAACTGCGCCATTCCAGAGATAGAGGGATACGACCTATTTTCAATCCGCTCAACAATGGGAGCGCGCTCGATAACGCATACCTCTTCGGGAAAGGCAATAGAGACACACCATAGCAGCAATAAGAGGAGCAGATACGATAATTTTCTCATTTTATTTTTCCTATAATTTAATTTGGAAAGGATAAATCTTTTCACAGTGAAACCTAACCTTCACTATTCAAAAGCGTTTGCGGTGGCCACTATGGTAGATCTTATACTTAACATTATTGAATTGTAGGAGAGAATTTCGATTTTCGACTATCAGTGCGATGAGTCGCGAAATGTAAAGCTAAGACAAATTGTGCTTTAATAGCACAATTTGGAGATCGCTCCTACAGAATAAATGCCAACTTATTTCTATGCTTTACTATAAATCATGGACGTTAACGGTGCCGTCGCTGTTGATAGCCACGAGTAATGCTATTTTTTCAAGAAGATCTCGCCATCCAAATCTGGAAGGGTGTGCTGTGTACTGGTGGTGCCATTCGCGACACCGATGGTCTGTTCCGGGAGTTGGATATTCTGTTCCGTTCCACTACGATTGTAAACTGCCCAACCATTGGTGAACTCTCGGATAAATAAGCCCTCAACCGCATGTCCCTTACTATTGTGATAAAGTTGCGCCTTCTCGCCCACAGGACGACCCAGCGGGGCATCCCAAAAGTCATACCAATAGTGTTGGTGCTTGTGATGATGCAATTTACCTGCTGTGTGGTCTATCTCGTGTCCGGGCCAAAGCTCGTGTTCGTGTTCATGGTTTATGCCCTCTATACCGATGACGTAGCAAACGTAGCCATCTGAATGTGTCAAACTCAGAGTCGTAATGACGCGCATCATTTGCTGATTACGCGGGGAATCCGGCGGCTCAAGCGGTATTCCCCGACCTTCAAGCGCGTTTAGCTGCGGTTCACGGAAGTTCTGTTCTGACCATAACAACGTGCTTTCAATCTCTCGGAGTCCATCATGCGTGTAACCCGTATCACGTTCGTCTGGAATAGTTTCCATAAACATCCCATTGACGTAGGGGGCAGAAAGTGGTGCTTTACTCCGTCCTGTCCTGACAATAATCAGAAAATCATCACCAGCAGCCTCACGAATACGACGCACCATAGAGACTCTTGCTGACCGCTCGGCTTCAACACTTCGATAATAGACACCTTTGTCGTTCTCAAGCGTAGTCCTGTCTTCCTGCCACCCATCCAGGAAGATACCGTCGTAGAGACTACATTTAGCGACGGCAAGGGCTTTCTGAATAAGGATATCCTGTACGGCTGGCTGTGTGAAGTCGATCAGGAAGGCTGAAGCCCCAGCGTGAACTTGAACGCGCTCCCCATTCTCATCTCTTATCCAATACGGCGAGTCTTCAGGATAATCCCCAAGATCGGCATCGGTGTAGCCAAGACTCACAAGCCTTACGAAGTTAGAATTTTTTGAAAGAAGATACGCTCTCTTCCAGTCAGCATCGTCTATTCTACCAAAGAGTCGAAGACCATCTGTTGTAGGATGCCATTGCAGTTCAAACCCCAGATCACCCCAAAACAGATCGTGATATATGATTGCCTCATCAGCAGATAAGTTTGGTAAGTTGGGAATATCGGAATACCACGCTGAAAAGACCGAAGGGTAATCTCTATCTTTAACACGAGGTGCTACTGCAACCCTTGATATATCATCACAGACCCGAAAGTTGCCATGCCTGTGTAAAACCTCTAACTGAGTCAGTTCATCGAGGGGTGAAAAATCCTTAATATCATTATTCTCTATCAACAGCTTTTTAAGATTGGCTAACTCGGCGAGTGGTGAAATATCTTCTATTTCGTTCCTCCAAATTCGTAAACTCTCTAAAAGGGTGAGTGTTGCGAGCGGGCGTAGGTCTGAAATCTCGTTGCCTCCCAAATCAAGAAAACTCAGTTCGGTGAGACCGGACAAAGGAGATATATCCTGAATCTTGTTTTCAATCAGAACAAGTGTGCGCAAATTGGTCGCATGTTCTAAACCTGTGAGATCGACGATCTCTTTGTATCGCACGTCAAGGACTGTTAAGTATTGAAGATCCGCTGGTGTCAATGGACGATGTGCTGGAATTTTGAGTGTTTCTCGGATCGCCTGTCGGAGCGCGGTGTCCGGCATCCATTGTGTCCCAGAAAGTCTGCGTGAATCCGCCGAGGTATTCGGTGTTGGGTCCCTCTCGGAAGTTTGTAAGCTGGCACTGCTGCTTTTACTGGGGATAGCAGCGCGTCCGACTTGGTTTCGGACAGCCGGTTTTGCATCGATATCAAGGACAATGGGTGCTTCAATAATTTCAATTGTGGGTTCAGATACTGCCTCAAAACTATAAGGTTTCTGAAAACGCGCCAGGTATTGATTGCTCACACTTAGCATCAATATAACCAAAAGCCCAGTAGCACCCAAAGCTACCCATGGCAACAACGGTTTCCCAACTGGGATCGATGTCGGGTTAAGGTCAGCGACTTGCCGCATGATGTTCTGTTTTAAATTCGCTGATAACTGTACACTGCCAAAAAACTCTTGGACGAAGAGATCTTCTTTCTGCTTTAATCGCTTTCGTGCTCGAGTCAGCCGACTGCTAATCGTCTTGACAGAGACACCTAAGAACTTACTAATCTCTTTCGTCGTCATTTCACCGAGATAGTAGAGGGTTACGACCGTGCGTTCACTCTCTGGCAGCTTTTCAAGAAGTTTTTTGACGATTTCATGGCGGCGTTCAGCACTTCTTATCCGCTGCTGTTCCGATACGTAGTGTCTATAAGATACTTCCTCAATTTCTTCCATGGGTGTGTTCTCCAGTGATTGCATTGCAGGTTTTTGCTTTCGCATCCAATCAATGCAGAGTCGATTTGCGATAACATACAACCATCCAGCAAATTGGTGGGGATTTTTGAGGGTCGAGAGTTTCTTGTATGCTTGGAGGAAGGTGTCTTGCGTAACCTCTTCGGCATAGTGAAAGTCGCCGATCTTCCGCCACGCAAGGGCGTGAACGCTTTTTTGATACTTGTCAATCAAGATGTCAAACGCCTCGTCGTCGCCTGATAAAACCCTATGAATCAGTTGAACATCGTCTTCTCTTTCCAAGAGGTTCTCTCCTAATAAACAGATTGTGGATTCAAAACTTGAATGTTATAGTAAAATCCGAAAATAAGTTTACACTTTCATTCACTGGTAGGCGAGGTTTCCTAACCTCGCCGGTGCAGAGTGGGCAACTAATTCTGAAATCTACTATAATAACCCAAGTTGCTACGGACAAGAATGTAGACATGCAAACCTCGTTTTTTACGCAAAAGCGTTGAGGATCGGCACGGTTTTGTAGCGCAAACTGTATGAAGTTTCAAAAAATAATTCGGTAATATAGTTATTTGTGTTATGCTGCTGCC
>JAPPNJ010000141.1 GCA_028818705.1 Candidatus Poribacteria bacterium | reverse complement strand
AACCGCAGTCGCTACGAAACCGAAGCCCCTACCTTTAGGTAGTGGGTGCTATCACGGGATAAATACGAGAAGTGGCTCTGGTCGGATAAATTGGATGACAGCACGCTAAGGGCGAAAAGTAAATTCTATGCTGAAAACATTGAAAGAGATGAACGCTGGCGCGAAGAACGATTAAAATATCAGATTTCTCAGGTCCACCGCGCGCACGCAATCACGAGCATCTCACCTGCCACACTTCTGCAGCACCTTATTGAAGCGTTTGCTGGCACCGGGTTTGAGCGGCATTTGCAATTTGTAGAGAACACACAACGTTACGCCCGACAACTCCGGGGGTTCATCACTGACACGGATAGAGGCGACCCTGAAAGTCGCCACATCATCGGTGTTCGTGAAGGCATGTCGCAAAAGCCTATCAGCCCAGAATCAGTTCCGAAATTTGAGGACACGCTGAGCCTCAGTAAAGACTTCAATACCGCCGCGATGGAGTTGCTGCTCTTGACACTGTTTGTTGTCGTACTACTATCCGGAGCATATCTTGCATTTGTGCGCGTTGAGGTATGATATAAAATGCTTAAAACACTCATCGGCAGAGAACTGCTTGACAATCTAATGACGTTCCGTTTCGCAGCGGTATTGCTCATCACGCTGTTGCTCGTGGTTGCAAACACGGTAGTGCTTGTCCAAGATTACGAACAACGTTTGGAGAGTTACAATGATGCCGTCAAAATGCATCGTCAGGACCTACGCAATTCCAAAACCTATTCTACTGCATATCTGTTCGTTGACCGGGCACCGAATCCGTTGAGTATTTTCAATATCGGATTAGATAAACGTTTGGGAAACCTTATCGGTATCTATCACGGATTTATGCCGACCCTCTGGGATGCCCAAATGCACGGTACGGACAACCCATTTATCGCTTTCTTTTTTTCTATTGATATTGTCTTTGTCTTTGAGGTTATCCTTAGCCTAATGGGGTTGATATTCGCTTACGACGCGATTGCGGGGGAACGTGAACGCGGCACGTTACGTCTCGTTCTTGCACAGCCTATTGGACGTGGACAGATCCTACTTGCGAAATATATCAGTGCGATGGCGTGCCTGTTGGTTCCCTTGATATTGAGTCTGCTTTTTGCGCTGCTGTTACTAACCCATTCGATTCCGTTGTCAATTGCTGATTTTCTCCGCATCGCTGGAATTGTTTTTACATCGTTTACGTATCTATCGCTGTTCTACCTCATTGGATTGCTGATTTCCGTGGCGACGCGTAGAACCGGCACTGCACTAATGCTCGCGATGTTTGTATGGGGGTTTTTGGTACTCGTGTATCCGAATTTGATTCGGGTAACGGTTAATCCTGGAGGTGACATCCAAGCACGTGTGAAGACTGCCCAGAACCAGATTCAACAGATTTTAGATGAATATGAAAGAGAACGTCAAAAGTTCCTTGAAAAAGAAGGAATTGCTGACGAGATGTCGGAATTCAGCAAGGCGTTAGGGTTTTATCATCAGGCGGATGTGAATCCAGTAACCCTGACGACTTATATTGAAAATATGAGTGTTATTTCAGAAATTCGTCCGGACTTTGAGAAGTATGTTCCCCTCGCTAAGCGGTATTACAATTTCGTTGGACCGTTGGTTACCCAAACAGTAGAAAAGGCGTGGCGCGTCCGCAAGCAGGCACTTGATGAAATTTACGTCCGACAAGCCACAACAGATAGGATATTGTTGAAACTCTCACCGATAGGTATCTATGACGCTGCGACGCAGGCATGGGCAGGGACTGACCTATCTGGCCTCAGAGATTTTTTCGATACAGCGCGACGTTACCGAAAAGTTGTGATTGACTATCTCTACGCGAAAGATGCGTTTTCGTCAAGAGAGTGGTTTGTCGCCGATAAAGGTGCTGTGGATTGGAGCACACTCCCTCAGTTTACTTTTGAAAGAAGTGCTGTCGGAACAAATGCAAAACGGGCACTACCGGACATGTTCCTACTGATGATCTGTAACCTCGTCCTGTTTATGTTGATAGTTTCTATTTTTATAAAAAGCGAGGTGTAGGATGGTTGTTGGTACTTGGTTATTGGTTAAGAGCGGTCTGTAATGTTGGAAACCGCCGTAACTACTATAGGTCTTAATTTATAACCAAGAACGAATAACCCACCAACCAAAAGTGAGCGTAGCGAACGTGCTAATAACTGATAACCGAGAACTGAAAATCAATATAGTATATGGCACTTTTTAATATAACTTGGCGTGAACTCTACGACAATCTGAATAGCCTTCGTTTCGCATTGGCAACGGTGCTGCTCTTGGCATTGATGCTGACCAACGCGATTCTCTATCTGCGCGAACATCCAGCGCGGGCACAGGCATATCACAACACGGCTGCTGGTGCTATAAAAACATTGGAATCGCGCAGCACCAGTTTATATCGCCTCGCGGCGCAAGGACCCGGCGATCTCCATAAAGCACCTTCACCGCTCCGTTTCTGTGCTGAAGGTGATGAGGCGTTCCTACCGACGCGCGCCAGCGGAGCGAACTATGGTCGCCGCATCGCCAACAGGGCACTCGTCTGGCGGATGTTCTATCCACAAGAGACACCAAATCTCCGCAATATCCGTCCCGATTTCACAACTCTGGATTGGGCGTTCATCGTCGGTTATGTGCTGAGTTTCATCGCGCTGCTGTTCACCTTTGATTCAATTTCCGGCGAACTGGAACGCGGGACGTTGCGGTTGACATTGGCAAACTCCATTCCACGGCACATTGTCTTGGTTGGGAAGTTTTTAGGGGCGTTCATCAGCATTAATATTCCGTTTGCGATTACAGTGTTAATGAACCTAATCTTAATCTCTACCTCAGACGCGGTACAGCTCAATGCCGAGGCGTGGGGACGTTTAGGCATTTTGTACGGGATCGTTGTTCTCTATACGTGTCTCTTTATCGCTTTAGGTCTTCTTGTCTCAGCCGCGGTACGAGAGAGTGGTGTGAGTCTCGTTGTGCTGCTGTTAATCTGGGTGAGTTTTGTGGTGTTTATGCCGAATACATTGGCATCTATTGGGAGTCGAACATCAGTACCGATCGCTTATGTGGAATTTTGGACCCAGCGCATTCGGCTTGCAGATGAGGCACGTGCGGCATACCGAGATAAATATGGGGACTCACAAACGCCGCCACCGGTGCACGTACTCGGCGAGTATGTTACCACAGAAGCCGAAGAGTATGAACGCTATAATGAGGCATATTTAAAACAACAAATTGCACAAGGAAAGCGTGCACGTGCGATAACCCGTATTTCACCGACAGCGATTACGCAACGCCTCTTTGAATCTTTTGCCGGAACGGGGTTTGAACGGCATCTGCAATTTATTGAGAATGTGCAGCGTTATGCCCGTGAATACCGCGAATTCGTTATCGATACCGATAGAGCAGATCCAGAAAGTCTCCATGTCGTTGGGATTCAGGAGGGTATGTCGCAGAAACCTGTCAGTCCAGAGGCGATTCCCAAATTTAAAGACACACTCAGCCTTAGCAAAGACTTCAACACAGCGGCGACGGATCTACTGTTGTTGGTGTTGTTCCTTGGTGTGCTTATGTCGGGTGCGTATCTCGCCTTTGTGCGGCTTGAGATTTAGACGGTAGACAGATTTATACATGCCGCCCCTCTGGGGCTTGATTCTTAGGGCAGACGGCATTTCTATAAACATGCTGCCCCTCTGGGGCTGCTTTCTCGGTGCACATCGGCATTGCTCCTTCATGATAGGATCTGCCACCTATGGTAACGGTTCACCTTCGTTGGCAGTCCGTTTTGCATACAGTTCCTGTAACCGAGTCGTTACAGGACCGATACTTCTGTCTCCAATCTTTCTGCCATCAACCTCTAAGACCGGACTCAGTTCACCCACAGTACCAGTCGTGAAGACCTCGTCCGCCGTATAGACTTCAGTCAATGAGACATTCCGTTCTGTTAGCGGGACACCAGCGTCGCGAGCGATTTGGATAACCATACCTCGCGTAATTCCGGGGAGGCAGCTATCGGCATGTGGGGTCAGGATATGTCCGCGTTTAATAATAAACATATTCGTCGCGTTCGTCTCTGAAACGTATCCGTGAATGTCGAGCATAATCGCATCGTCCACACCCGCTACATTTGCCTCAATTTTGGCGAGGATGTTGTTAATCAGATTATTGTGGTGGATTTTAGAGTCAACACACTGTGGTGGATTCCGTCGGATTGCCGAGGTAATCAAACGGACGCCACTGCTCGCATAGATAGGGGGTTTCCACTCGGCGATTACAATTAAAGTAGTCCCGTACTGATTGACGCGTGCGTCCATACTGGACGTGACCTTTTTCCCTCGACTGAGCGTTAATCGGATATGGACGCCGTCCCGCATACCGTTGGCTTCGAGCGTCTCAAAGATTGCTTTTTTAACTTCATCGCGTGTGGGAATGTCTGCGAATGCCATAGCGTGCGCTGAATCCATGAGTCGATCAAGATGTGCATCCAACGCGAAAATTTTCCCGTTATAGACCCGCAATCCCTCCCATACACCATCTCCACCTTGGACGAGGCTATCGAACACGGAGATTTTCGCATCTTCGCGAGGCAGTAGTTCACCGTTGACGTGAATTAAAATATTTTCGTTTCTTGCATCAGGTAATTTAGGTTCCATTTTTTAATTTTTCCTTGCGGTTCGTTCAGGCCGTTTGGAAATTTTGACCTGACTGTTCGTAAATCCGTCTTCCACTACGTTCCAGACTACGCGCTTGGTACTAATTTTGAATACGACATGTTTCAAGCAGCCACTCTACCATGTATCTCGGACGCTCACACCTTCATCTGCCAAGTAGGTTTTGATGTGATCAATTGTAAATTCGCCGTAGTGCGTGATAGAGGCAACGATTGCGGCGTCGGCGTTACTTTCAACGAACACATCCCGCAAGTGCCGTGGGTTTCCCGCACCGCCAGAGGCGATGACCGGCACCGACACCAGATCCGCAATAGCACCCGTCAGGGCGAGTTCATATCCTGCCTTTGTGCCGTCTGCATCGATGCTATTGACAACAATCTCGCCTGCCCCCAAGTCAACACCGCGTGCTGACCACTCCAGTGCATCCCAACCGATCGGTGTTCTGCCACCGTCTATGTAAATTTCATAGCCGCTTGGAATCCGTTCGCTTTTCGGGACCCGCTTCACCTGCATACTCAACACAACACATTGGCTGCCGAATGCGCGTGCGCCCTTCGCTATAATCTCAGGATGCCGCACGGCACCGGAGTCTATACTCACTTTCTCCGCACCAGCGAGTAGGACGCGACGCATATCCTCAAGTGTCCGCAACCCACCACCGACGGAAAAGGGAATAAAAATTTCAGCAGCGACAGCAGAAACAACATCAATCATTATATCGCGTCGTTCATTGCTCGCTGTGATGTCGTAAAAGACGAGTTCATCGGCACCACCTTCATAATAAAACCGCGCCATCTCGACTGGATCACCAACGTCAACATTGCCCTGAAAGGCGATACCTTTCGTGACCTTTCCTGCGCGCACATCTAAACATGGAATTATCCGTTTTGTTAGCAAAGTTTTCTCCTGTAAGAAGCTGATTAATTTCCAAACCGTCGCTTAAATATATTCAAAATATCGTCAAATTCCGCAACTCTTAGGAATTTGTACATTCCTGCGAGCGTTATTAGACTCAATCCAATCGGTGCAAACACGCCGACTACACGTGGTCCTATACCCTCCGTGCCGAGCCAATCGCCTTCAATAAATCCATTTGTCAACCAGCAGACAACACCCATCACTGCTGAGGCGACCAAAATTTTGAGCGTTAGTTGACCGACCTGCCTCATCCCCAATCGCCCAACCTTGCGTCGGAGGAGGAGAAGCAGCACACCACAATTCAGCGTTACCGTCAAAACCGTTGAAAACACGACAGCACGCGGGTCCAAAAAGAATTCTCGGTAGATAAACAGATAGTTGAGACAGACGTTGAGTACAACAGCACAGATACTAACAATGACGGGTGCGCGAATATCCTTGTAGGCGTAAAAACCGTCTGTAACAATCTTGAGCGTTGAAAATCCACACAAGCCGAACGCATAAACGAACAAAACCCCGGCAGTTCCAATTGTATCCAACGCGCCAGTCTCCCCGCGTTCATACAAGAATCGGCAAATAGATGTTGACAACACCATCAACCCAACCGCCGCGGGTATTGTCAAGGTAAGCATCAGACGCATCGCGTAAGAGAGAGCATCGCGAAAATTCTCTGTTTTTCCGGTTGTCGCGAATTTAGCAAGTTGGGGAAGTGCCACTGTTGAAATTGCCACACCGAATATACCAATCGGAAGATGCACAACGCGGTACGCACGACTAACCCACGTCAACCAAGCAGATCCCGATGTAATAAAGAACGTATTTGTAAACTGATTTACCTGTACCGCTGCGACCCCTAACACGGCAGGTCCAACCAGATGAATGACTTGAAGCACCCGTGGATCGCGTAGACTTAGCAGCGGACGATATCGAAAACCGACGCGATACATAGACGGTCCCTGAATCACAAATTGGGCGATACCTCCCATGAACACACCGATAGCCATCCCTGTCACCGGGTGCATCCCCGCCAATGGACACAAATAGTAACCACTTATGCCAACAACAAGCGAACTCACATTAAAGAACGAGGAGGCGCACGCCGGAATGCCGAACCTCCCTTTGCTGTTCAAGAGTCCCATCGCAATCGCTGCCAGCGAAACAAAGAGCAGGTACGGAAACATCAACTGGGTGAGATAGATTGTTAATTCAACTTTAGTATCAAACCCGTAGTGGTCGACGGTATCTAACGTCTCGTCGAAATCCTGGCGCGCCAATACATCAATGATAGCCGGAGCGAAAGCGATACCGAGGACTGTGATACCCATTAAAATGAGGAACGTTAGATTAAAGATACGATTTGCGAGATTCCACGCTGCCTGCTCTCCATCTTCAGCTTCTGTGGCAAGGAACGTCGTAATAAACGCTTTACTCAAGATGCCTTCGCCAAACAAGTCGCGCAGAAAATTCGGGATGCGAAACGCCAAGTAAAAAGCGTCTCCACTGAGGTTCGACCGAAAATAGTATGCGATCGCCGCTTCGCGTGCGAGTCCCAATATCCGAGACCCCATTACAGCAACACTGACGATTCCGGCGGCACGAGTTACACCTTGATTATTTTGCTCTGCAGATTTCGTTTCGTTTTCCATTCTTGGCTTAATAGTTGTCAGTTATCAGTAATCAACGGTATGAATGCGAATCAGAATCAACGGTATGAAGCCCGTATGGGCTTCACCGGGTATGAATGCCTGATGGCATTCCCCGTATGGCATTCAATCAACGGTATTCATGCCGTGTGGCATGAACCGGGATTTGCTAAGCAAATCTTTCAGTGATCGGTTAAAGAGAGACTTGTGGAATTCAGGCAATACACAAGCAGTAGGAAAAACCAAGAACCGAGAGCCGACCGCCATAAAAAACTTATTCTTGACATCGACTGTAATTTAGTGTAAATTTTAGAGCGTTGCCTATATAAATTTTTATACACAGGAGCCCCAAAGATGCAGGAAAAACGATATTGGACGCTCGAAGAAGCAAACCGATGCATCCCGGAATTAGTTGATGAGATCTCACTATTAAGAGCAATAAGAAACGAACTTGCAATGTACCATGCAGAGATCACACCGCTCTTGGAGGTAGTTTCCTCTAACGGTGGCAGTAAATGGACACCCGCACTGCTCAAAGCAACAGCAAATTTTCAGGACGTTCTTGATCGGATCGCAAATCGTGGATGCCATCTGAAAGGACTTGATCCAGGATTAGTCGATTTCCCACACCTCCGCGACGGCAAGGAGGTTTATCTTTGCTGGCGGGTTGGTGAAGCAAAAATCCGCTACTGGCATGAAATTGAGGACGGATTCGAGGGACGACAACCGTTGTAATAGGTTATCAGTTTTTGGTTGTCGGTTGTTAGTTAAATCTTCTGACGGTTGCATCGTACTTGAATTCCATCAAGTCTCTGTACTGATAACTGAAAACCGTTAACTATTAACCATTAAAAAAATGATGTGTCGGTCCGTGCCCATGTCCGATATTCAAGGCGTGCTGAATAGCCCCGGAAATATATACCTTCGCTGTCTTGATAGCGTCAACTAAATCTTTACCGTGTGCGAGTTGTGTCGCGATTGCCGCCGAATAGGTGCAACCCGTACCGTGTGTGTTTTCTGTTTCAACCCATTCCGCCTCAAAAAAACTCCACTCCCCATTACAATAAAGCACATCAGTAGCTGTGTTTCCTGTAAGATGTCCACCTTTAACGAGAACAGCGTGACAACCAAGTTCGGCAATGGTTTCTGCAGCACTCTTTGCGTCATCCGTATTTCGGATGTCCCGCTGTGCCAGCAATTCCGCCTCGTAAATATTCGGCGTAATCACTGTTGCAAGTGGAATCAACGCTGTCTTTAGACTATCAATTGCCTCTTCTTTCAAAAGTGGAAATTTGCTCTTGGAGATCATCACTGGATCCACAACGATAGTTGATGGCGTATACTCTCTCAACTTCTCTGCAACCGTCTCGACAATCGCTGGCGAAGAAAGCATTCCCGTTTTGACGCTAGCGACGTTGAAATCTGTGAAGACGGCGTCCAACTGTGCCTCAATCAGCGAGATGGGCAAATCAAACGCATCGGTCACTGCGACTGTATTCTGTGCTGTAACGGAGGTAATCGCCGACATGGCATAGCCGCCGTTTGCCGAGATCGCTTTGATATCCGCCTGTATGCCGGCACCGCCGCCTGAATCTGAGCCTGCAATTGTTAAAATCTGTTTCATATTTTTCGATATCCCGTCCTTAAGATAGAGCCTCAAGATAACGTCTCGCTTGCTCTCCTGCGTTTTTAGGAGACATAACGCCTGACATCACAGCAACCCCAAACGCTCCAACTGCCAAACATTCAGTAGCCCGCGCCGGTGTAATTCCTCCCAAAGCGAATACAGGTAATTCAACACGCGCTGTCACTTCAGCGAGACTCTCTACGCCAACCGCGGGACCATACCCCGGCTTGCTCGTTGTCGGATAGATTGGACTATATGTCACAAAATCAGCCCCTTCTGCTTCCCGTTTTTCTGCTGCATCACAGGAGTGCACTGAACACCCGATATAGAAATTGGCCCCTATTTGTTTTCTCACCGATCCGACAGATTCGGCGTTCGCTGGAAGATGAACCCCCGCGGCACCGATATTGCGTGCAACGTGCGTATCTGTATTGATAAAAAGTTTTGCCTCGTAGTCTCGACACAATTCGACAATCGGTTGTGCCAAGTTCAGCAATTCAGTACTGCTCAGATCTTTTTCACGTAATTGGATAGCGGTAACCCCTGTATCCAGCAATTCGGAGATCACTTCAGTGAGTGGAGTAGGTGCGCATTGGTGTCTGTCTGTAATGGCGTACAACCTAAAATCAATTCTTTTAATTTTCCTTGCGGTTCGATAAGGCAGGTTTAGACATTAACATGCCTTGCCGTAGATCCGCCCTCCATTTCATTACGGGCTACGGTCGTGAATGACACACTAAAGAATTTTAATTTTCCTTGCGGTTCGGTAAGGCAGGTTTAGACATTAACATGCCTTGCCATAGATCTGAAGAAACACCCCAGCAAAAACACCGCACCTACCGGGGAAGTGCGTAAGTCCTACCCTTTTCGGAGGCGTGCCGCGAACGCACCATCGACCCCATGTTCATGCGGGAATGTTTGGACAAAGCCCTGTGGTGTTATTACGCTTGGAGGAACATCTGGTAAAAAGTTTTGGGCGTTTTCCACTGTATACATCGGGAAGTTTGTCAAAAATCGCTGTACGACCTCCTCGTTTTCCATCGGCTCAACGCTACAGGTACTGTAGACGAGGATACCTCCCGGTTTGATGTGTTGTGCGGCATTCCTCAATAAGCTATACTGTATTTCACTGAGAGCGCGAACCTGCTTAAACGTTTTGTTCCACCGGATGTCAGGATGCCGCCGAAGTGTTCCAAAACTCGAACAAGGTGCATCAATAAGCACGGCATCTGCCGTTTTAATAAACCCAAGGTCTGCTTTTGTGGCATCAAGCACTTGGGTTTCAACGTTATACGCGCCGACGCGCCGACAGTTTTTTTCTAACAACGCTATTTTTTCTGCTGACACATCCAAGGCAATGAGTTTTCCAGCATTTCCCATGAGATGCGCCAGGTGTGTTGTCTTGCCACCGGGTGCAGCACAGAGGTCTACGACGCACTGTGCGTCCGCTGGGGAGAGAAGATACGACACTAACATTGCGCTTTCGTCTTGGACATAGATATCCTCTCGACTAAGGACATCCTTTAGGGTCGTTTCACCTGCCCCTTCCCAGTAACGGGTGGGGACCCCGGCATCAAAGGCGGTGATGGCGCGGTTTTCCAGTACCAACCCGTCGGGTGCGATTTTGGAAGCGGTTGCGGGAACACCATTCGCATTCAATGATTGGGAAACTTCTTCGCGTTGGGTCAGGAGGGGATTTACGCGGAGCGCGAGTGGGGCGATCTGGTTGCTTGCGCGGCAGAACGCTAAAGTCCACGAAACGCCGCGTGTCTGAAGCCACTGCTTTACCAGCCATGTGGGGTAGGACAACGAAATCGCGATATGTTCAGTCGGATTTTTACCGAGTGGTGGGTAGGCTAACGTTGCGCCTTTACGCTGAACGGAACGGAGTACAGCATTGATAAACCCCGCAGTTTTGCGTCCACCGGAAGATTTACGTAGGTGAGAAGTGACGAGTTGGACGGTTTCATAAATCGCTGCGTGTGCCGGTATTCCGTCGAGATGTAGCAGTTGAAATGCGCCGAGCCGTAGGATATTACGATGCCGAGCGTCCAACTGGAATCGAGGGTTGATAAACTGATTTAGGACCCAATCCAACTGACGCTGCCACCGAATAACGCCGTAGACAAGTCCATTTACCAATCGACGTTCGCGCCCGTCAATTGTATAACGTCCGAACGCACTGTCAACAACAGAGGCTATAGATGCGCTGGTGTGAGAGAGGGTCAGCAGACACTCTAAGGCGACTTTGCGGGCGTTCATATCACGCGATAACGCGAGGTGTCGTGACCAAGTGTCCCGATGCCCCGCGAGTCTCCTTCTTTTAACAGCAAGTTATTTATAGTAAGTCCTAAAAATATATAGACACTTGTAGCACAAATTTGCCTCACAGTGAGAGTTTGTGGAAGATTGGCACGCAAACTAACAGTTTGCGCTACAAAAGAGGTGTCTAAATAATTCTAATATCTACGCCAGAATTACGCCGCTTCCGCCATCAGTGCGTGCAATTTGCGGATGAGTCTGGACTTTTGGCGATTTGCTGTCCCTTTTTTGATAACGCCTTTGCCGGCAGCTCTATCCAAGAGACTTACCACGCTCTTGCACAGCGCCTGTGCCGTTTCAACATTGCCTTCATCAAGTGCTATTTCTGTCTGTTTGAGCACTGTACGCAGCGTTGATTTGCGATGTCGATTGCGTATGCGCTTCTTTTCATCCGCACGCGCATGTTTCTTTGCAGATTGTCGATGCAAAACTCATACTCCTTTTAAGAACTTATCCTCTCGATAATCTCACAAAAATCGAAGAGTCGAATATCTTTCAGAATGTGTATACTTAATGATACCACAAAATATCGGGTTTGTCTACTTTTTTAATAGTTTTTGGTTATCAGTTTTCAGTTTCCGGTGCCCCATATTTCAGAAGCACTGTTTTTCCTGTCAGAATCAGGATTTATAGGATTCAAGGATTTGGGGATGATAGACAATGGTCAACAGTCGGGATTCGGAGAAATCATAATCAGAATCAAATCAACGGTATGAATGCCTTAATGGCATTCACCGGGTATGAAGTCCGTATGGACTTCAGAATCAACGGTATAAAGCCTATAAAGGCTTTACCGGGGTATGAAGCCCGTGTGGGCTTCAAAATCAACGGTATAAAGCCTATAAAGGCTTTACCGGGGTATCTATGCCTTAAATCAACGGTATGAAGTCCGTATGGACTTCCCCGGGCATAGCCCGCCTCCTACTGGAGAACTGAATAATCCTGTCTTCTGCTCAGGGCTATTTAGTTTTCGGTTTTGATCTTGATTTTCGTTTACAGATGTTAACGTTTTTTCGTAATGTCGCGACTGAAAGTCGCTCCTACAGAAGAAAATATACACATACATATAGTGGATATGTAAAACTAAATGACCCTATCTTCTGCTGAAATCGCATTGATTTCTCCTTGAAAAAGCAGTAAAATATACAGTAAAACTTACATCAATCAAAAGGAAATTTTTTAATGAAACTGTTACCGCTTCTGTTAATTTTCGCGCTCGGTATCGGTGTTTATACCGCTGCGGCGGTCCCCCCAGATACCCATGACACACCACCATGGCAACCCATAGGTGAATACACACATCCCCCTATCCGAGAGAGTTCCGGTATCATTACAAGTCAGCAGTTTGAAGGCGTCTATTGGACCCTCAACGACTCCGGCAACTCCCCAACACTTTACGCTACAAAACTTAATGGTGAATTAATCCAAGAGATTGCTGTGCGCGGTTCGGGCAACTTAGACTGGGAAGCACTTGGTATCGACGCACAAAATCAACTCTGGATTGGTGAGATTGGCAATAATAGCAGGCTACGGCAAGATTTGAAAGTAGTCGTTGTTGCAGAGCCAGATCCTTTCACTGCAACAGAGGCAGAAGTCATCGCAAGTTATCCGTATCAGTATCCCAACGAAAACGTGGACGCTGAAGGACTCTTTATTGCGGAAGGCATTCCTTATATTGTCTCTAAAGAGCGGGAACGCGCTGTGCTTTATCGGTTTCCGACTTTGCAACCCGACGTGAAACAGATTTTAGAACGTGTTGGGGAGTTCGCTGAAGCGAAATGGGTGACAGGTGCGGGATTGTCTGAAGACGGGACGCGGCTTGCTGTCTGTACCTACAATGCGCTCTGGGTATACCCCGCTATATCGGATAACTTAGCAGCATCGATTCAGGGCACACCGTGGTCCTTGCCTCACAATTTTAGTGGAGAAGCGGTCTGCTTTGACGGCTACGATCTCGTTCTAACGAATGAGGCACGCGACCTTTACCGTTTGCCCCAATTCTGGTATGAGAGAGAGTTGGCATTGCCACCAAAAGATACACGATCGATAGTTTCTCTCCTACCTAAGACTATAACACATAAGGCGTCGGCTCAGATAGAGCACTACGGCACAGCAGGCATAACTATAGGTGGAAGCCATGTTGCATTGATATCGGAGACTGCTGGAGAGATAGGGTCTTTAAGCGTTCCAATTGAAGCGACTTATAGAGATGTTTATCAAATCAGTGCTATTTTAACGCGCGGACCAGAATACGGAAGGGTTGAACTATCAGCGAACGGCACCGTGGTCGGGACACCCTACGACTGCTATTCTGCTGAACCAATAGCGGGAACACTGGTTTCATTCGGGACCGCCCCCTTGAATGCCGGGACAAACCAAATTATGTTCAGCACCGTTGGGAAAGCAGCTGAAGCGACAGGCAACAAAATTGGCATTGATTCCTATCAAGTGCTGCACGCCTCCCCGTTCGTTGAACGCTATATGGTATTGGGTCCGTTTCCTAAAGACATTGAAACGATTAACAAATTACTGTCTCCTGAAAGCCGATTGAACTTAGAGACAACTTATACAGATATGCATAGCAAAACCATCCAGTGGCGGGAGGCAGCTACGGAGGTGAACGGTCTTCTCGACTTGGGCAAAAATCTCGGTCTTGAGCCGATAGCTGCCGGATATGCCCTGGTATATGTGTACACTCCGAAAGCGACGGAATCTGTGTTATTGCTCGGTAGTGATGATGGTGTTGCCGTGTGGTTAAATGGCACTGAAATCCACCGAAATGATGTCAACCGTCCTGCAATACCGGACGAAGATGCGGTTTTGTGTTATCTCAATGCCGGGTGGAACGAGGTTTTGTGTAAAGTTAGCCAGGAGGGTTGGGGTTGGGGACTTTATTTGCGTTTTACGGATGCTGATGGAGTTCTTAAGTATAACATCCGACCGGAAAAATAAAAAGGTATTTAGAAACGGCGTTTCCAAGCTGTTTCGATTCGGTTGCGCCAAAATTGTCTATCTACCATACATCTATAGTAGCACATAGTGCTACTATGTGCAAGTTAGGGTCATTTAGTTTTCGATTCCGATCTCGATTTTCGTTTACATAAGTTAAGGTTTTTTGGAATATCGCGAGCAGGGGAAATTGAGGAAACACCCAAGCAAAAACCCCAAGCAAAAACACTCGCTCCTACAGCGGAAAGATGTTCACGCATATAAAGTAAATATGTAAAACTAAATGCTACTATGTGCAAGTCTGCTTGCATATAGTAGCGTTTTTTTGTTGCACATCATGAACGCGGGGATTTCTACAAAAAGACTCCCCAACGCTCAGCTACATAGCTCAAGTTGCTACTTACAAGATTCTGGACAAGCAGACCCTGCTTTTAATTGAAGACGATCCATTATCCCCGGAAGTTTCGTAGTGAAAACCGTTAGTTTGCATACGCATGGAAAACCTAATCTAACAGATCAATGCTCAAAGGCAGCAACTGAGATTGTTGTTAGGACTTCTAACTCTAATGCTTTTGATTTCAATCAAGAGCTTCAAGGGATGCTCGCCGAATACCGTTTAACTCTTCTGCACTGAAGACTCCCGCTTGGTAGAGACTTCGATATTCCTCGGAGACACTCTGACCGAATATCATCAAATCGTCTGTGTTAATCGTCACCGGTACGCCGTTATCAAACAAGATACGAATGGGATGTGAGGCGAGATCCGATACAGCATCTAACATCACATTGCTTGTTGGACACACGTTCAATTGTATCTGATTCTCCGAAAGCCAACGCATAACTTCAACCGATTCTGAAGCACCGATGCCGTGTTGAACCTCATCTAAATCGAGAACTTCGACAGTCCGGCGGACCTCTTCTGCTCCCCCAAACTCCCCAACGTGTGCTTTGAGCTTCATCCCGGCTTCGCGTGCTTTCCTATATAAAGGTTTCACAGCTTCAGGAGCACACGCTTCTTGATAACTATACAGATCAATTGATTGAAATATACCCAATTCCACGGCTTCATGTGCCGATGCCCTCAATTTTGGATCGTCGGCATGTGTCCGAGGAAAACCGAGTTCTGGACGCAGATTAATCTGTGTCCCATATTGTTCAGCTAACGCCTCAAGAAACATCCGCACCCCGACTAATTCATCTGGATAGTATTCAGCCATCCGAATGTCAAAACTCATCTCGAGCACAACAACGCCATCTTGTATTGCATCGTGCACTCCTGAGGATGCGACAAACTTAAAACTTTCGGGGGTTATTATGTGATGGGATAAGAAGGTGCCTATGTACTCACTCATCCCCTCAAGTCCTTTCATCTTAGAAGGAGGGCACTTTAGGGGATGACCTACCCAGCGTTCCAGATTCTCCAGTCGCGTACTCAAGAACGCGTGGGAGTGAACATCAGTTTTCGGAGCTGCTCTTATAGAGGTCAAGTTATCTGTAGAGAGTGCTTCAATGAAATCCATATACATAGTACCTAACTATACTTATGCTTCTTCCCAGTAGTAGGTGAGTCCCTTCGCCAGCGGAGAAAGAAAAGGCTAAACCTGCTCAACGCTTAAGGTTGCGGGTTCGCCGTTGAGTTTCTGATCAACCGTGAATGCGTCTCCGCTCGGAGATTCGACAACGGTTGTCGTCAGTGTCTCTCGCAGGATATAGTCTCGATGTGCCTGAAACGCTTCCTCGACAAGCGATGATGGCGTCTCCAGACTGAGTTTAATCCGATCTGCGACGTTAAAGTCAGCATCTTTCCGCATATTCTGGATTTTATTGACGAGTTCGCGTGCCAAGCCTTCAAGCGTCAACTCGTGTGTTAGTTCCGTTGACAATGCGGCGAATTTCTTCGCATCCATCTCTACAAAGAACCCTTCCCGATTCTGCGTTTGTACGTCGATGTCTGACTGTTCAAGCGTGTATGTCTCTCCTGACGTTTCAATCTGTAAGCTACCTGCAGCTTCCAACGCTGCCTTCATCTGCATTGCATCTGCGGTAGCGAGTGCTTTTGCGATGGTTTGTACGCCCTTGCCATACTTCGGTCCCAGGACCCTGAAGTTGGGCTTAAGCGTCACCTCTGCGAATGCGCCCAGATTCTCTGTAAAGACGACAGCCTTGACATTGAGTTCATCGTGGACGAGTTCCACCAGACGGTTAACACTCTCTTTCTCTGAATCAGAGAGTCCACCGAGAACAAGTTCAGCAAGTGGTTGACGCGTTTTAATGCCTGACCGGTTCCGTGCGGCATGCCCCATGCTGATTACGTCGCGTGTGAAAGCCATATCGGTTTCGAGTTGTGAATCCCTCAGTGAGGCATCTGCAACCGGATACTCGGCAAGATGCACACTGGACGGTGCGTCAGGGTCGAGGGAACATACCAAGTTTCGATAAAGTTCGTCCGCCAAAAAGGGCATGAACGGTGCAGCGAGTTTCGCAACGGCTACGAGTACCTCATAAAGCGTAGCATAAGCGGCTTGCTTATCGAGTCCAGCTTCCGAACCCCAGAAACGGTCGCGAGATCGACGGACGTACCAGTTGCTGAGATCGTCTACAAACGCCTCAATGGCGCGCGGTGCATTCGTGAGATGGTAATTTTCCATATCGCCACGCACGCTATCAATGACGGTATGAAGACGCGATAAGATCCATCTGTCCACGACAGCACGTTCCGCAACTGGCGGTGCGTCTTGTAAAAGAGAGCGAGATTGGGAAACCTCGCCTACGCGGTACTCCAAGTTGGCATACATGACGAAGAAGCTATAGACGTTGTGAAGGGTTCCCATGAACCTTTTCAACGCTTCGTCAATGCCCTCCGATTTGAAAGCGCGTGGTGTCCACGGCGTGGTTGCGGTGAACATATACCAGCGCATCGCATCCGCGCCCTGCTTGTTGAGGATTGTCCACGGATCCACCGTGTTCCCTCGGCTCTTACTCATTTTTTGACCGTCGGGTCCCATAATCAGCTCAAGACAGAGGCAGTTCTTGTAAGCCGGTTTATCGTAGAGGAGCGTGCCAGTCGCCAAGAGACTATAGAACCAACCACGGGTTTGATCAATGGCTTCGGAGATGAAATCGGCGGGATACGCCTGCTCCAGCATCTCCTTGTTTTCAAAGGGATAATGCCACTGCGCTGTGTGTGCACAGCCGGAGTCAAACCAGCAGTCAATCACATCTTGCACACGATGCATCGTGCCGCTGCACTTGTCGCAGGTAAGGACTACATCGTCCACATAGGGACGGTGGAGTTCAATATCACCTGGAACGTCAGCACCGCGTTCCTTCAGTTCAGCGATACTACCAACACAGTGTTGATGTCCACAGTCGTCACAGACCCAGATTGGCAGCGGTGTCCCCCAATAACGCTCACGACTCAATCCCCAGTCGATATTATTTTCTAACCAATTGCCGAACCGTCCATCTTTGATATGCTCGGGATACCAGTTGATTTCCTGGTTGTGCTGGTGCATTTGATCGCGGATAGCAGTCGTGCGGATAAACCACGATTCACGCGCATAGTAGAGCAGCGGATTATCACACCGCCAACAAAACGGATATTGGTGGGTGTACTCGGCAGCCTTGAATAACAAGCCGCGCCCATCTAAATTCTCGATGATTTGCGGATCGGCATCCTTGACGTACTCGCCTGCCCACGGCTCTTTAACCTCCGGCACAAACCTACCATCGGCACCGACCAACTGCACGAGTGGCATATTGTGTTTCTGCCCGATCTCATAGTCATCTTGCCCGAAAGCAGGAGCAATGTGGACTAACCCGCTACCCTCTGTCGTTGTCACGAAATCCGCTGTAACGATGTAGTGCGCTTTTTCTGGATGCTGTCCACTATCAAACAACGGCACGTATTCCCAATTGCGAAGGTTCCTGCCTTTATAGCTTTCGACAATCTGCGGAGATTCATCACCAAATAGACTGGACATACACTCCTTGGCGAGAATGAGATGTCGCCCGTTATCCTCAACAACGACATAATCGTAATCCTCGCCGACAGCGACGGCAACGTTAGATGGCAACGTCCACGGGGTGGTTGTCCAGACGAGCAGATAGGTATTCTCTCTATTTTTCAACGGGAACCGCACGAAAATCGAGGGATCAGCGACCTCTTGGTAACCGAGAGCGACCTCATGGCTCGCCAAGGTTGTGCCGCACCGATAGCAATAGGGTTGTACCTTGTGTCCTTGATACAGCAGTTCCTTATCCCACGCTTGTCGGAGGACCCACCAGACGCTTTCGATGTAATCATTTGACAACGTGATATAGGCATCATCAAGGTTGACCCAGAACCCGATGCGTTCGGTCATCTGTCGCCAATCTTGCTCGTATTGGAACACATTCTCCTTACACTTTTCAATAAAGTTTTGAACGCCGTAAGCCTCGAGCTCTGCCTTGTTTGTAATATTCAGCTGTTTTTCGACCTGATATTCAACGGGGAGCCCGTGTGTGTCCCAGCCTGCTTTTCTGTGAACGTAATGCCCTGTCATCGTTTTGTAGCGACAAACAGCATCCTTCATGACGCGTGCGAGGACGTGATGCACACCCGGAGGTGCGTTTGCAAACGGTGGTCCCTCTAAGAAAACGAATGGTGGTGCGTCTTTGCGCAGCTCCATACTTTTCTGAAAAATGTCATTTTCACGCCAGAACTCCAAGGTCTGTCTTTCCTTGTCAGCAAACGTGAATTGGGGTGATACCTCTTTGAACATTTTTTAAACTATACGCCTCCTGGATATGTTTCGTTAGGATCATTTAGAAGTCGGGAATCGGAGTGAATCAGAATCAAATCAACGGTATGAATGCCTTAATGGCATTCCCCGGGTATAAAGCCTATAAAGGCTTTACCGGGTATGAATGCGAATCAACGGTATGAAGCCCGTATGGGCTTCACCGTATGGCATTCACCGCCTCCTACAGAGTCGGGAATCGGAGTTCCGAATCAGAATCAACGGTATGAATGCCTTATGGCATTCAAAATCAACGGTATAAAGCCTATAAAGGCTTTACCGGGGTATGAAGCCCGTATGGGCTTCACCGCCTACAGAAAACGTGTAAATATATTTTCATAATTTACTACAAAAGGTTTTTCGCAGAAAAACCGAACTGATAAACTGAAGACTCTTAAAAAAGAAAACGCCCCACCGAAATTGTGCGTTTCAGTGATGGGCGTCCCAAAAAAACTGCGTATCTGCCTGTGATTAGCCCACCACAGCACGACGGATAGCAATAATAATGGTTATGGCGCGCGAACCCACGACAGCACGAAGGCTATCTTGATGTAGGGCGTTGTAGCGCACAGATTCCTTATATTGCGACGTCAATGTGGTAAGCAATTTTTTGTCCATGTCTTGTTTGACCAGTGTGTGATATCGTTGTAAACTTATTTTAGAAACTGACCTTGTTAATATTATGATAACATATCCTATAGGGGATGTCAAATCTTTTTTAGCCAGTATCAGAAGAGAGTGCATCTCAGAGATGTTAGGAACTGGTTTTGAGGATCGGTACTTAAATGGAAGACAGGCGAGGTTTCCAACCTCGCCTACCGAAGAGGGAATGAATAGGTATCGCTCAAAAACGTCGGAGCATTTCCAAACTCCAAAACCGAGGTTCATTGACATAGCCGGTTAGATTGTTGAAATCGATGCCGCCGGTGGGCGAGGTATCGTTGAGGATGTTGCGTCCGATGAGTGCTATCTCTATATCCGCATAAGGCAAGAGGCAGGCAAGACGGACACCGCCTTGCAGGAGCCAGTCATCGGCAAATTCAACAGATTCGTAGAGAAAGAATCGCACTCGACTCCGATATGCCCAGTCTGTGGATGCGATGAGGCGTGTCCCTCCCGGAAGTGCGAGAACGTAGTGAAGCGTCACGTCTGCGATCCAACCGGGTGCTTGCGGCAGACTGTTGCCGTTGATAGAAAAAGTCCCTGGCGCAGAAGCACGCGGATCCAGCATTGTACAGGGGGCACCACAACCTTGTATCGCTAAATTTGGATCGTCAATACGGGTCTGGTTGTAACTGAGTCCTGCTGAGATCTCCAGCGATGTAATTGGTGCAAAACTCAATTCTGCCTCAATACCCCGTCCGATAGTGCCCTCAGCGTTCACCAATCGATTGAAATTCGCCTCTCCACCTACTGCGGTGAGCTGCTGGTCTTGCAGGAAGTATTGAAAAGCACTCATATTTAGATGTAACCGTTGCTGCCACAAGCGTAACTTCGTGCCGCCTTCAAAGGAGAGAATGGTCTCTGTATCTGCCATCGTGACGTCGTCGCCAAATAGCAAGCGTCCCTGAATGCTGGGTGCGCGAAACCCTCGGGCGGCGCGCAAATAGGTTTGTACGGTAGGTGTCACGCTATAGCGGAGACTCAGATCCCCACTCCACACCGTGTCCTGAGGGTTCCGGTGGATAGGACCGAGCTTGCCCGCCCCTGTAACGGCAGGTGCTTCGTCGCGCCACGCTGTATAGTCCTTCGCATCGTGAGACAGTCGTAAACCGGCACCCAATTCGAGATCCTCAAGGCATTGGAAAGTCATCGCAGCAAATGCCGCCTGTGCTGTAGCCGTCTGTTCTTGGCGCACCTTGCCATCCAAAGCCCCGCCAGCCAAAGTATTGTAGTTGAAGTCCTCCATCTCTACAAACTCATGAAAATAGTACACGCCAAACTGGTAGACGAGTCGACGCGCTTCTGGACTCATTAAGCGGATCTCTTGGCTGAGCTGACGTAGTGCGGGGATGCCGGATGCGGTTTCAGAAGGGAAGGGGATTTCGCCGGGACCACTCAGAGGGCTGAACACAGCACCATATCCGCCATCGATGTCCCCGCGCGAAAAGTTAGTAAGTCGCTCCAGTCCTGTGAGCGAAACGAGTTGGAAATTTCCGATATCGTAGCGGACTTCAGCGACTAATCCTTGCGTTCTCAAGGTCTGTTCATTGCGTCCATCGTGTGCGATACGATCGCGGGCAAAGTCCTGAATCAGAGCCGTTTCACCCCTCGACAAGATGTTAGCGCGGAACAGGCGTGCGGTGCCGTCAAGATCACGCGCTTGGAACTTGAGCCACGCTTGCAGTTCAGGCATGGGTGTCCAGAGTAGTTGGACCCGCCCAGCCAAGTCTCGATGTCCTCCGAGGACATTATCTTCGCCGGTGTGATCATTATCGACCCAGTCATCCCGCCACTGCGCAAGCAGTGAAAGTCTCGCGGAAAGTACAGACGGAATGAGTGGCCCCGACACGGTGCCCTCAAAATTACTACTATTGAATTGTCCGTAACTCAGCCGTCCGTATCCCTCCAATGTTTGTGTGGGACGTGCGGATTCAAACTTCACAATACCGGCGGGTGTATTGCGTCCAAACAGTGTGCCTTGTGGTCCCCGTAGCACCTCGATCCGATCAAGGTCAAAGGCGGGAAATCCTTTTAGCAAAGCGTTTTCGAGTACAACGCCATCATAGAGAACTGATACTGGCTGTGAGGCGTTGAGGTCAAAGTCCGTATTGCCTAAGCCGCGGATAAAAAAGCGCGGAAAGATACGTCCAAATGAAGATTCCATCTGTAAACTGGGGGTCCGATTTGACAAAAAGCGCACATCCATGCCTGACGAACGCAAAACATCGGATTTTTCGCCTCGGATCGTGGAAACGGAGAGTGGCACTTCAAAGGATCGCTGTTCGCGCTTACGGGCAGTAACCACGATCTCTTCCATTACAACAACATCTTCGGTTTCCTCATCGGCAATGACAGTTAGAGATACCGATAATATCACCAAGCAAACTAAAGTATAAAATCGTTTATTAAAACTCATATTTTTCCTCTCAAATAAAGTGCGATGCGTTCTATGTAAAATAGCGGTGTGGTAGGGAAACCCTACACCTAATAGATAAGCAATATTTTAACATACTGATGTTTGAAAAGCAATTAGCAGTTAGCGGTTAGCAATTAGCGGGATTTAGGATTGTATTTTAACGGGTTTTAACGGACAGATTCACGGAGAATTCACGGAGAATTTTTTCGTGGCACGTGGCCATTGACTTCGCAAAATCAAAAAAGGCGTTTTCCGTGAAAAGCAATTTTTAGCCTCATTTGGGATGTTTGCCGGGCGCGGGGCTTTACGGTAAAAAATCAACTTTTAGTTATCTATTTTTTTCTATATTGAAAATATAGATATACTTTATTGTGAAATTTATAACCAACGATATAGCAAGAACCCGATAGAATGAGAAAGGCTATGATTGGACATCAGAAGATGGTGTTAAAAAAATTTGACTTTTTATAAAATAGACGTTATATTTATAGTATTATTAAATAGTATGTTTTTGTTGATACAATAAGAAAGGAGTATTTTAGATGAGCACGGATTTGGCTGCGCAGAACACAGATTTTGTAGAGCAGGCGAAGCAGTTTCCTGCGGGTTGCGACTTTTTTAAGGAGCTGTCGGACCTGTATGTCCCTCATGCTGAGGCAGCGACTGAGGCATTTCGTCGAGATTGGGTGGCACGGTATGAGCGTGGAGAGATTAAGATAGTCAGAAAAATTTTGTTCGCGGATGACGGTACGGAATATAAAGGTGACAAAGATGGGTGGAATATGACCGTTCCTGCATGTATTGATGATTTTCGGTATCAATGCCAAAGCAAGGTTTATTCTGATGTATTTCCACGGTGTGCGATGTTACCGATTACAGATACGCATCGTGAGTTCATTGTGATTTGCCATGCGCGGCGGCTGGATACGGAAGCGGCACTGCTCGAAATGGTGAACTACTTTGAAGCGTTTAAGTTTCTGCGTGAGTATATTTGGTTGGATGAAAAAGAGGTTAAGGGTGTTTCGGTAGAAATACCGACACTTGGGAAAAACCTCGCCCCACTTTTCAGCGTTTGGAAACGTGCGTTTTCCTACCTGCGTCCAACGCATAGCCGTTGGCCCGATCAGAAGTATGGGGCGTTGTGGCGTGAAGCGAGAGCTGCTTATGCACAGGCACGGATGTTGGAAACTTCGAGTACAACCGAGCTTGTGATTGCGGGTTTAGCGGAGGCACTTCAAAAGGCACAAGATAGTACTGTAGCATCAGTGATGGGCTTCGATGAGCAAGTGAAGACGTTGATAGCGTTATCGGAGGCTTTGCATAAGATTTTGCTTGCTGAAAAGGGGTCCTGAGAAAGGCTTGGGGATTCAGGGCATTTTATAAGGGGAACACCGGTTGTGTTGTTCCCCTTACTGCCTCTTTAGCCCCAGCGGGGGTTTTTGCTTGGGTGTTTCTTCAAAATGTGTATAGAAATGCTGCTGTCCCAAAACGCAAGCCCCAGCGGGGCGAAATGTTTATCATACAGCCTAAAAATCTAATGGAAAATGTCACTGTTGATTGTCTGAATCACGGATTTTCGCGGATTACATGGATTGGCGCGAAAAATACAAAGTCTGGGCGATTTTTATTTGAAGAACGGAGGGTTGTAGGTGTATAATAGATATGGATGTTACCGAACTGATTTTAGTAATATTTCTGGACGAGATATGGATTACATTAAGTTTTACTGTTGATCGCGTAAGAATGATGCAGGAATAACTAACTGGGGGAGACAACATGGCAAAACAGATTGCACTTTTCAACCACAAAGGTGGTGTTGGCAAAACAACAATGACCTTCAATCTCGGTTGGATGTTAGCAAACAAAGGAAAGAAGGTGATTATTGTTGACTGTGATCCGCAGTGTAATCTTACTGGTATGGTGCTTGGCTTCAAGGATGCTAAACGTTTTGCCTCGATGTATGAATCGGGTGATGTGACGAATATTCGCGAAGGGCTCGTGCCTGCTTTTGAATCGCGCCCCGCCCTCATCGAACCAGTGAACTGCGAATCCATCCTCGGACGTATGGACATGCCTTTGTTACTGCATTTGTTACCAGGACACATCGGACTTGCAGAATACGAGGTAACCCTGGGAGTTGCACAAGCACTGTCGGGTTCACTGGTAACGCTCCAGAATTTGCCGGGGGCTTTGCATTATCTTTTTTCCAAAACGGCTGAAAAGTACAATGCCGACTTCATCTTGGTAGATATGAGTCCAAGTTTGGGACCGATTAATCAAAATTTGCTAATGACGAGCGACTACTTTATTGTGCCAATGTTCCCTGACTATTTTTCAGCGATGGCGACGGAGAGTCTCGCCTCAATTTTACCGAAGTGGTCGGGATGGGCAAAGCAAGCCAAACAGTCACGACTTCTACAAGAGGCTATTTATCCTTTTCCCGATAAGCATCCTAAATTTCTTGGAACCATAGTTCAGAATTATAGAGTTAGGGAAGGGGGACCTGCTAAAGCCTTCGGAGAGTGGATTGAGCAAATAAGAACAGGCGTTGAAGAAAAACTCATACCGGTCTTACGCGAAAACGATATGCTGCTTCCAGATGAATTGTATATAAAAGCGAGGGCACTTGAATCGCATCAGACTCAATTTAATTTTCTTAACCCAGATTTTGTAAATGACCAACTCATAAGCCAACCGCTTCTCCAAGTGTCAGACTTCAATAGTCTGATTGCTCTTTCACAGAAACATAAAGTCCCGGTTTTTGACTTGACAGACGATCAGATTGGTCAAGCAGGTGTGATACTTGCAAGCACCAAGAAATCTATGGAACGGTTTCGTGGCTTATTCTCTGATGGTGCGGAGCAGATTATCACACTTACTAAGAATGTTGTCAATTAAGATCAGACATGCTCTTTCTCACACCGTCATTTCCCCATCCCGACCTGCCCACTTAATCAATTCGATTCTGTCTCATTGCCTCTTTAGCCCCAGCGGGGCGACATGTGTATAGAAACGCCATACCCCCCACCAAGCAAGCCCCAGCGGGGCGAAATGTTTATCATAAAAACTAAAAATCTAATGTGAAATGTCATCGTTGATTATCTGAATCGCGGATTTTCGCGGATTATACGGATTGGCGCGGAGAATACGCCCTATGTTCAGATCGAAATTGTCATAGCAATAACTTTCGTATTTTCGGTCACAAACTAACAGTTTATGCTACTCAACTTTATCACTTTTATTCCTGAGTTTGCCACTACTTACGACAAAAATGAGAAAATCAAGAAATTGCACAGCCTCTTCAAGAATTTTAGCAAACGCCTCTTGGCGATCCAGATTCTCAAACTCAAAATGTGCAGAGGCTCTCTCATATCTTTTGTCGTCTAATATTTCAAGATGTGAACTACTACGAGTAGTTCGCAAACCCCAAAGAGATCTTAGAAAAGCGATATGTTTTTTGCTCCCCGTAATTGCCTGGGTGTCTAAAACATATTCAAGACGGCCGATGCCGCGTTTAATATCCTTCTGTTGATCATTCGGTATCAAGTCTTTTAAGCGTTTTTCGTTAAGTGCCTCGATTAAGACACTCGTGAGGTCTGAAACCAAGTCTTTAAAATGGGATTCCTCGTTGACAGTAGGAATTCTCAAGCGTCGAAGACGATACTCGTCTCCAGGATCCAACGGTTTTAGCAACTGCCAACCAAGGTATTCGTCGCATACCTTTTGCAACTGTTCATAATTTTGCTTAAAAAGGTGCTCCGACTGATCTGAACTCGCCCACTCTCCCAGAACCATCCGCCTATAAAATGTACTGCCTACGGTTTTTTAGACCACTCCCTAAAGGAAGATTGTGCTACAATGA
>JAPPNJ010000145.1 GCA_028818705.1 Candidatus Poribacteria bacterium | reverse complement strand
ACGCACAGGCACCCAAGGATAGCGTCTTCACACAACTCCCCACACCTGACACAGCAGTTGAAGAAGTCCCACTGCCCTCCGAACCCGACCCTGAATCTGAACCAGCAGAAGAACAGCCTCAAGAAACCGAAGAAACCCAAACGCCTGAAAAAACAGAGAATGCGCCTGCAGAACCCGACCCAGAACCTCGCCGAGGCGATGCTCCGGCGATCATTTGAATAACTAAGCCGTTAAAATAATAATTTTTTCGGATGCCCGGATTTAGTCTGGAAATAGACTAAATTGTGTCCACACGGACACAATTTGTCTTAGCTTTACATTTCCATTCCTTGTATTACATTCTTGTTCGGGACACAGATCGGTGAAACAGCCCCGAACAAGTTCGGGCATCCAGATACTGGGGTATTACCGAATTATTTTTTACTCTTTCATACAGATCGCGCTACAGAAACATCACACCTCAAGGAAGACAGGCTTCTTACAGAAACGCCTCCGTTCCTACGGCTTTCGTCCGGTGTTACATTAGTTCTCTATAGACATATCACGCCGCTGGCGTGAAGAAACCTTTCACTATAAAGAACCCTCTTTGCTCCATCTGAACGATTTTAGAGGCTCCACTGTAGGAGGGATTTCCTAATCCCAACGACACGAACGAGGATACAACTGACCCAGACCTACCAAGGGGTGGCGATGGTTTTTATTCATCCGACGTGTAGATAAAGCATCGAGCTGCCGGGTTACCGTCCTTGATTCACAGTAGGGTCATTTAGTTCTTCTGTAGGCGGGGAATGCCATACGGCATTCATACCGTTGATTCGGAACTCCGATTCCCGACTCTTCCTTGTAGGCGGGGAAGCCCATACGGGCTTCATACCCCGGTAAAGCCTTTATAGGCTTTATACCGTTGATTCCATGCCTATAAGGCATGAATACCGTTGATTCTGATTCCAAGCTCCCGCTCGCGATTTTTCAATGAAAATGCGCAAAAAAACCGAAAACTGAATGACCCTGGATTAACAGCAAAAAGCGTTGATTTTTCTGTCAAAAGATGGTATCCTACATCAATATGGTGTTCTCTATCATACTACTAAAGTTTAGACATTTTTTTTCAGGCTCTCTATACAACATCAGTTTGACCCAGAAAACCTATGGCAAAAGAACGTCAGAAAAAACTCACATTTTTTGACTTCTCCATTCAACAGTTCCCCGATAGGAGCATCCGATGGTTGCTCGAAAATAAGGAGAACGTCCGAGGACTAATCGAAATCGTCGCTGAGGAACTTGTAGACCGGCTCGATTTTAGTCAACTGACACAGATTAATACCAGTTTTATCCCTGACAACCTCCGAGAACAGGAGTCTGACTTAGTCTATCGCGTCCCATTTCGGAGCGAATCACAAACCGACGAAGTGGTTATCTACATCCTCATTGAACACCAATCCACGGTTGATATGAGTATGGGATTCCGTGTGCTGTTTTACATGCTTCAGATTTGGGATGCCCAGCGGCGAGAGTGGCAAGCCGAGCAGACCCCGAAAAGTCAGTGGCGTTTCCATCCGATCCTGCCGGTTGTGCTTTACACGGGTGAGGCGGCATGGGATACCCCGTTGACACTGAGTGCATTGATGGATGTGCCAGCGGAACTGTCTCGGTTCGTGCCGGAGTTTGAGACGCTCTTTCTGAGTGTAAAAGGTAGCGATGCAGCGGCATTGACGAAGACGGGACATCCGTTGGGTTGGTTGCTGCGAGTGCTTCAAAATGAGCATGCGGACAAGGCATCAATACTTGAGGCATTAGAGGCGGCGTTGGCACATATCTCTGCTCTCGATGCTGAAACTTCAGAGGCGTGGGGTCAGGCATTTTTATATCTCTACCTTCTAATATCGCATCGGCGGCCAGTTGTTGAGCATGAAGAGCTAAAGACGCTCATTCATCAACACATCCAAGACACATCCTATCAAGAGGAAATAGAAACCATGGAACAGACGATGGCTGAATATCTATTTGAACAAGGCGAGAAGCAAGGCGAAAAGCGCGGTGAAAAGCGCGGTGAAAAGCGCGGTGAAAAGCGCGGTGAAAAGCGCGGTGAGACGCGAACCAAACGCGAGGATATTCTTAAACTGTTGCACTTGCGATTTGGAGAGGTTCCCGCAGCTGTGAAACGCCAGGTGACTGCGATCCGAAGTCATGCCCGGCTTGACGCACTGTTTGAAGCAGCTGCGACGGCACAGACGCTTGATGACATCAAGTGGAACACACCCCGAAGGAAAGTATAAAGTCAGGAATTCTAACGGATGCGCCGCTCGCAATACCTTCTCATGCTTATGCTCCTCTGTTGCC
>JAPPNJ010000115.1 GCA_028818705.1 Candidatus Poribacteria bacterium | reverse complement strand
CTACAAGAACACATGTAACTATTGAAGCAAACAATCTTTTGAAAAATATCAGTATTATAATTGGTATCATTAAGCACGCGTGGCGTTTCTTGATCTGGATCGCCGTTATTGTTGCCCTTCTCCTCTGGCTCGGTGTTACGAATGTCCCTCAGTTGCGCGATTGGTTTGAGAAACTCCTGAAAATGGTGGAGTGGTAGGAGACGCGAGGCGATACTGCCCATGTCCGAAAGCCGTATGATGTCCGATGTGTAGATACTCGCCGAGATGGATAAAGGGTAGGAACGGCTCCAACTCACCTGTAAAGCAAACTTTACCGATAAACCCGCCCATTGGCACGGATTTCTCAGTGCGGTAGGAGTAGCGATCCGCCCGAATCCAGCGGAAATCGGATACGTCCGTTACGGCATCGGCAGCCTCAATTAACACCCGGGCATCTACCTCTAAGTCCTCGCCGCAATGGAAATAGCTCAAGAATCGAACACGGCGGAGTAGGTTACGGACAAGGTGTTCAAATGTTAAGTTGTCTGTCCAGCGTCCATTGACCTTGATACTGGTGGGTGTGAGAAATTCGAGTTCAATCTCATTGGTAACCTGAGGCGCGCCTTGCATGACATCATCAAGCCCAAGAATCAGCCCGTCATCTGTGAGTAATTCAGATTCTGCCGTGTAGATTGTTCGGGTGCTTTGGCTATTCCGGGCGGGGAGGGTTTCGACCTTATTGAGATGGCACTGTCCGCGTTTCCCACGGATACCGACGCGCCGTTTGCCTATCTCGCGGAAGGTGAATACCAGCCACGGTAATAGGTTGATTACGTCCCCGATAAGGGTTAGCGTACAGGTGAAAGTATCGCCAGGGGTATAGTCTAATTTCTGAGTGCGTGGAGGTTCAAGGATAAACGGGTGCGGTGCGAAGGGTTGTCCTCGGAGGATAGGACTATCGTCGGGTACAGGGGTTTCAAAGCATTTAGAATAGACGCACCGATCTGGGAACTGACACCGCGTCTTGCATTGTGTTTCACCGCCGATGCACGTGATGTCGCGTAGGAGGTATCCGAATCGGCTGCGGAAGACGTTGCCTTTATATGCTGGCATCTTCAGGGGTTCTTGGACGGTATAGGTGAAGCGATAGCGTGCGAATCGGAAGTTTTGGAGCATAGTGGCTGAGTTTTTATGAGATTACAAATTCTGTGAATTGCTATAAAACAATTAAACTCTACGGATTGTCGTAGACATCGTCATGGTTACCGTAGTGCCTCAGTGTCAAACCGTCATGAGCAATTTCACAACTAACCCGAACACCTCGAGTAATACGGAATGTGCAGATATGATCAAGATTTGTAAGTTGTTCAAAATTGAGTCCGGAAACTTGCTGATTAAGTTGGCTTATATCCCCACCACTATTTTCCAACGCGGCAGCAATCTTCGCTAAGGTTTCCTGAAGTTTTGTCCATTGCTGGTTGTTTAAATTCTTGCAGTCATTGATGAAACTTTGCTGGTATACTAACCGCGGAAATTGCAACAGTTCTTCGGACAATAAATCTGATTTTGTTCGATTCCAGAGGAGTTCTCCCCACGCCGATAGCCCTGCATAAGTCGTGCCATTTTCTTCTACGAATTCCAGCAGCGTTTCCGAGATACCTTCGAGTTCTTCAACTGGATATAATTTTCCTGCATCCATCAGCGCAAATTCCGTTAGATATTTTTCAATAATAGTGGCATCAATCTGTATTGGCAGACGTGGGATCTTAATTAAGTCGGCGGTTGGTGACTCAAAGATATAGACGACTTCATCGGCGTAAAAAGCACCGAAAGTATTCATGTAACCCTGCAGACTCTTGAAACCGCCGACGAGATTGAAGATCACGTGATAGCCGCTCTCACGTCGCCACGGCACGTTGTCCTCCAGCCACTTAATGAGTTCCTTTGTCCCCATGGTGAAGGACTCTGGATCTTGTGTCGAAAGCCGAGGGGGCGTGACAATGCCCACTGTAAATCCTTGAGATTCAAGGAAATCCTTAATCAATGCCCCTGTCTTCTGTCCCTGTGCGGTGTCGGTGCAGATGAGATAGTGCTCATCATTGCTATCTGTGGGCAATTGCCCGCCATAGATACCGTAAATGCCGTTCAATTCGGCACTGATTCGACAATTGGTTGTGGCACTATCCTCCATAAGTTTTTCGAGTGCGCGCTCAGCGAGTGCGTTGATTACCTCTTCCGTTTCAGCTGTTAACTCGTCATAGTTGAGATTCGCTGAATCTCGAAGTATTCCGAACCAAGTGCCTTCGGTAGGACATCCTCTATCAATAAGATTTGTCAGGATACTTGTCCCAATGGTTGATAAGACGAAACGTATCATATACCTCTATTTATTAATTGATGTATTCCCAGAACGTAAATGTTCCTTGATTGGTATCCGAAGTGTAACGAAAATGCTTTGCAATGGCAATTGATTGAACCTCGCCATTACTCATTTCAAGTTGATTGGAAATAACTATCAGTTCCTCTTGCACATCCACTAATTCATCTGGTGGTAAATTTTTGAGTTTTTGTCGAAAATCAATAGCATAGATCAGTCGTGGGAGTTCTAATATCCTGGATGAAAGTAACTCTGTCTTCAGACTCTCCCAAATCCAGACCCCAAAATCCGACACTGTTGCCTCATTCTCTGCTGTTTCAATCAAAGTCGGATGTATTCCCTCTAATTGGCTAAGTTCGATGAAATCGTCGCGTGTTGCAACCTGAGCTAACTGCGATGCGCGATTTTTGAGCGATGTAGTATCGATTAACTGTGGATTAAGTTCTGCTCCACCCGAGTTATTAAATTGCTGGAAAGCTTCATCAAGACTAATCTGAGGCAGCTGTTGCGGGCGTATTCTCGTTGGAACCTGAAAATTTGCATCAGGTCTGAGATTTCTTGGGACATTGTACTGTGAGCGAAAATACCCATATCCACTGGCGGTTTTTGCCCCTAAGCCTTTGTTTTTCAAGGCTTTATCAGTCCAATCCGCAGCGAGGTCAATCAGCTCCTGTTTCTTTGATAGGAGGACAAATCTGAAAGGCGTTTGCTGAAGAGTTAAAAAATTGATTGGGATAGGGTTCTGTGTATCAGTAGGTAGTTGGGATCCTGTGTAGTAACCCGGAAAGTGAGGATTCATTATATCAACTGATAATGTCACATTATCAGTTGGATAAGCAGAAAGGAATTTAACTTTTCCTACAGATTTTTGACTGCCCAAAACTGCAAAGAAGTTGCTCTTCTTTTCTCTCAGGTCAGCCGGATCGCCATGTCCAATGTCTCGCATTGCCAATCTTTCGTCGTTACCGAAGTCCTCCTGAATTACCCAACTCCGCACAACACCTTTGAAGGCACTCCCAGGAAGATAAGGAATGCCGTAAACGTGGTCAAACATCATGTTGGTCTCTTGAACATGTTCACTACCGAGCCCAACAACCAATCGCCAATCTACTTCATAAAAACCACAAAAGACCTGATAATCCCCTGCTAGATAGTTGAGTTGATTCGTCTGACGATCTATGAGCGGTCCAATCGCACCTTGCGAACCGCCAAGTTGAGAAGCATTAAGCAAAAACTTAACTTTCCCTCTGTCATGTTCACTTTCCAAAAAATACTGGTAACGTAATGCAAAGTTTGAAATGTTGTTTCGATTAACGAGGTTGCACGTGTCGGATGGACAATAAATCGGCATCAGTTATCCTCCTCCACACCTTTCATAAGTCCATCAACGAACCGACGAACCCAGTTCAGCAGGGCTAAGGTCTCAGTTGTAATTCGGCGGTATTCATTGGAAGGTTTGTCAATAACAATAGCAACAAGATCAGTATTTGTACCTAATTCAATTAGTTGCTTTTGAGATAGCCAATCACGAATCATATTATATAATTCTATGTTTCCGTCATCCCGCATGTTGATGAACGCCAATGCCTGCCCAAGCCCATTGGTTTTAATAAGCATTGGAAGTTTTTTCGCGCCGGATTTGTACTTTTTCTTCAGATCCCCATTGGAATTTTGAGCAATCTCATTAACGCTATCGTAAGCGAATTTTGCGCGTCCTTGTTCAATACCGCGAATGCCATTTCCGTTCATCGCTGCCTCCTCAATTTTTAGATTTTCGTCCGAACAATCCCCTTACCAATCGTTGCGTTTCCACCTAACTGAATTACAGATGGAAGCCCATCTTCAAGGAATTCTATGACCTTTTCCGATTCATTTCGATTCTCTGACCGATCCTGCTTTGTCAATTGGAAAATACCTTTATCATTGTCGTTCTCCCGAAATATAGGCGAAGCCAAGGCAAGGGAGTAGAGAATCGAATCGGAAGGAAGATATTCTTCGTACCATAAAGCTCCCTTTTCGACAGTACCGGTCTTCTGATCAATCTTGATCCGTGCGATAACTTCCGTTGAGAGCGTCACAAAGTCACGAAAATCGTCGTTGCTCAATACAACGAGACTATTTTTTATTTTGTTCCGCCAGTACGTGTAAACACCATCCGAAGGCATGCAGTTTCCTGCAATCCAATCGGCAAGATTTTTACAATCGTCTGTTTCTTTAACCTCAAAGGTATACTCTTCCAGAACAATTTTGCTGTCATTAATGATGAGTTCGCTATCAATTGGAACTTGATTCTCCTCTGGCGGGGAAAAGTCAAAGGCAATACTCGGTTGACAAATGGATAAGTCGTGTTTGAAACGTTCAAGTACAGCAGGACAGGTAATCCATCCAAAAACACCCGAAACTGATTTAACGGGAAAAAGCAAGAGACGTGCATCGGTAAATCCCAAAGCCCCTGCATGTAGATTACTCTGATCAGAGGTATCGGGACCAAAGGTTAAATTAACGGCTTTTTTGTGGTCGTTATCTTCAACAGAAGTGATATTCCAGCCAAGTTCAAGTGCTTTCAGATTGGGTTGAGTGCTGAAAATTTCTCGTATTGCCCCTTTAATTCCCGATGCTTCAATCTTGGGGTAGCCTGTATGTTTTTCACGCTGAATCGGTAGATCGACAATACCGAGGTCACTACCACTTCCAGCGTGTAGTGAGGTCTCAACAATTAAGAACAAAGGTTTAGCAGATTTAAACATAATAGTTTTCTTCGTTACTCCTTATGACACTGCACCAACATACGCGAGCCCGAATCCTTCTTGTGCACGTTGGTCGCTAATATTTTTGTAATGCAAACAATTCAAAATCTTATCGACATCCGCCCCGTCGGTTAACTTAAAGTAGTAAACACTTCCAGCAGGGACAGCTCGAAACGTATTTTTAGGACGGCCCTGGGCAACCTCCCAACCACCAACAGACACGTAATTCCCTACAGCAGCAGTAATCAATTGAAGGTCTTGATGAAGCTGATTGGGATACCAACCGTTATCAAAAATAGCATGTGTCGCTAAATAAAGTTTAAATTTCTTAGAATCAGACACCCTATTTCGGAGGATGCTCCAGTCACGATCTGAAAGCAGCTTCGGTTCCTGGAACTCACGGTAACTAAACCCTTTTCCCTCTCCACCAAGTTTTATCAACGCGTTTTTAGGAAGTTGATCGATCCCATCAACATCAACAATAAATCCCAACTCTGAATCCGTGAAGCGTTTCATGTTAATTCGATAGAGCATACCTTCAGAGGCTGTAGAGGTCTTATAATCTCGTGTGATACCTACCTTTGCTTCATCTATGATAAAACCCGATTTTTCTGCTGTGAGGTCTTCCGTCTCACCAAGGAGATATTTCCGCAAACTATCATACGAGACGTGCCCTTCTGTATGCTCAACCTGCACTTGGGAATTGTTCCAAGTCAGCAGTGTGGGTAATCCAGAACTGAAGGAGAATGTGTCATTTTTTGACTCAATTGATAGCGGATATAATTTTAGATCTTGCGATTTTTTTTCAGAGACTAAATCTCGTGGAGTTGAGTAGTATGATGAGCCATTGCTCCGTCCTAAGAATACGCCCTTGATATGGATTGATGCACCGTCAAGCGATTGTTTCGTACCGATAACCGATTTCATCTGGCTACCGGTAAACTGCGCTATATCACCACAGAAAGCGATATAAGCTGTTCGTAATGCTCCCATCACGGTTGAAGGAAATGGTGTCTCGATTGAGTATCCTTCTGACTGTTCACCCCGTGTGAAGGGCCTACCATCACGGAAGAAAAAAGTATCATTCGGTTTCAGAAATAGTCTCATCCCTCTTTCCTCCTCGAGCAATAAAATTGGTAATCTCCAAAAAACCGATAAAATCTTCAAATTTCATCCGTTTCTCAGCGAGCAGTGCGGTCAAATTCTTAACATTTTCATCAATTCTATTTTGAATCTCTTCATCTGAACGAACCTTCTCGTTCGCCGCCCGCTGGATTAAGCGTTCAAGTTCGGATTCAACAAGATTACCAGGCAATTCAAGCCCACCATCGAGGTTTGTAAGGCGCGTAAAGACATCACGAAAGGTATACATAAATTTCTTGGATATTTCACCTTTCTTGATCAGTTCAACAAGATTTTGACCTACCTTAACCACGTCGATTTTTGTGGCATCTACGTCCTGATATTCCCATTTAAAAATCGTCTGTGAGATATTACCAGAATGTTTCAAAAGCGCGATTCCAAGGGCATTTTTTCCATCAATCGACTTTGCCGCCCGTTCCATGGTCCGAGCACGTTCTAATACATCACCAAGGGGTACCTTGCAGTGGGCAATACAAACACCAGCAGACGCTGTTGAAGCAGGATCTTTATCACTATTTAAGTTGGGAAATCCACATCGGAGTTCACGAAGAATGTTGAGTAAGTCTGTAAGATTCACCAATGCCAGTACATCATCGCCACCAGCGTAGATAAGTTTTCCGAGGTAGTTTTCCTCTACAATTTCTCGGACTTTTGTCGTATACTCATTTAGTTTGCTACTAATCTCCGCATGCACTTCCCAGTTCTCGGCTTGGGAGATAGTTTGTCCCATTCCGTCCCCATCAAGAACAATTACCGCAAAGTAACGGCTCGGTTCAAATCCAACCTTGTCGATTAAATCTCGGCGCAGTTTGTTGCATTGGTTGATTTTCTTCTCTTGCCTCACCTGCCCTTTTTCACTGATTCCGTAGTAGCGTTCAAGGTTTTGCAGCGAAAACGACTCCTCAAAAAGCCAGTCTCCGTCAACATTCCAACTTTTTTGAATTTCTTGGAGTTTAGGAATGGGATTTACGGTCACTTCGAGCTGATTGCCATTATCATCCTTGAGTGCGTTAACTGCCTCAACGAACTCTTTGTATGTTTCATCCTTTGCAATCAGTTTGAAATCAGCTGTGGACACTTCCGAAGTGGATGGAAAAGATAATTGTTTAATCTCTGAATATTTTTCGCCAAAATAGTCCTTAGCAAGACGCTTGGTAAGGCACACTGTACAAAGAGCCTCCCCCTGCTGACAGTACTTCGCGCGACGTTGGGCAAAGAGCCTCCACCATTCCATCGGATCTCCTGTGCCATTATGAAATATCTCCCGGTCCCCGCAGAGCGAGCATTTTCGTCCACTTTCCTTAACCTGATAAAAGGCGCGGCAGTTTTTAGCAGATGCAAGCCCCATTCCAGTTTTTGCGTACCAATTCTGATAGTTCTCGCGGGATCCACTTGAAACCACCCAATAGAGTTGAAAAAAGTGATTAATCTGCTTTTTAAAGAGTCGATCGTTGTTAGTATTATTCCACGTCTCGTTACCAACTGCTCCGATAAAAAACTCGGCAGCGTGTCTTGCCATCTTCTCAAATTCGCATTGGACAGACTCTTCAACATACTGCATTGTTTGGGTCAATTCTTTGATTGAGAGTTCCGCGCTCAGAGCCAAAAAGAGGTTGGGAAAGGAAGGAAGGGTAACATCTGTATCTTGCCAAGCATCAAATGGAGAAACATCTCCAATTGAAGGATAGATAATCTTGATTCCTTCTTTGGCGTAAATCTGATGGATTGCGGTTGCGTTGAGGTAAGACAGAATATAGCTACCGAGCCACATGTCTTCTGTTTTACGTGCCGTTGTAATGAATTTCTGGACGGGGGTAATCGTAAATAAAATAAGATTTTCAGCCATTATGTGTTCCTATGCAATAATCGCGTTGATAAAATTCTGTTGTATATTTTTGTAGTTGTGAGGGACTGCGTTGTTTGAGAAAACGGAATTAAGCTGAGTAACAACTGGGACAAATTGGGCACCAACTTTCTGAATACGAACGTGAATTGGGGAAGCCATTCGTGGAGTGATACCTCCCAATGCATTGTCGTTATGATCATGTGTTGCCTGTCCTATCCGACGAAGCAGGTCGTTAACATCATTCCATAATGTGTTACCAAAATAGATAGTTAGGATTACTGGATAGTCTGGAACAGGGGCTGTGGTATTAACCTCAATCTTACCAGCAGTTTGCCGGAATGTCCGTGGTGAAATTTGACTGAGCGTTTGATAGACTTCGTTTTGGAGGTCATTGATGTGCTGAAAACCCCAGTTATGGTAACGCATCGAACCAAACCCGCGTCGCGACCGATTACCAACTCCACCGAGTAGGAAACTGAGTGTAGCAATTTTTTCATATTTCGTAAGTACTGGAGCGGTGAGTGTGAGGTTAAATCTGCCATTAGGACTATAAGCTTGACTCTGGAAACCACCTGGTCTATGAGGAAGTGGCGTATATGCTGCAGAAGGTGGATTCGCGATCCCAGAAATACGAATGGATAAAGGGGATCTACCTTTCGTGCTACCAAACAAATTGCCTTCGGTTTGCCTAAGAGTATCTATGTTCGTTTCTCCAACGGCTGCTCGCCACCAATAGCGAAATAGAGCCTTAAATGCTGGTGGACGAAGTTCAAGCGTATTATTATCAGAACCACGGAGAAACATTGGAGTCACGGTTTCAAGATTCAACTGAGTAGTATTCATTGTCCATCTCTTTTAAATTTGGCTTTGCCAAATATCTTTTCGCATGCTTCCGCGCACACAGAAATCTTATAAGTTTCCCATTTTAATCAAGCCAATGAGGTTTGCCTGGCACAAACGGGTTCCTTTCCTGCTCCTCCGTCGATCGACGATCAATGAGAGCGAAGCGTTTTGCTGGACGCCCTAGTTTTTGTGCTTCTTCCACCAACTGTTGTACAATCACGCCCATCAATGTTGAACCTCCGGTTATGTTGGCTCTAACCTCGTCAGCATAGGATAGATAACCTTTGGTATATTCGGCTACTTTTTCGATCTCATCAAAGCCACCAAGTGGATCATCCAATTTAATCTGTTCAATATGTCCTTTAAACCCCGCCTTGTCGGCGGCCTCACGGGTACTGTCAGCCGATATGTCTGAACAAATCACGAGACAAACATCGGGGTCAGCAACTTTTAGGGCTGAGAACAATACACCGGGCCGTCTGCCTTGCGGTGAAATCAGTAATCGTCCACCCAACGGTGGCAGATCAATGCTGCTTGTTTTCTCCAGCACATCTTCTTTGAGTAGATTCCAATCACGTTTAACATTTTCTAGGACACTCGGTGGATTTTTTGTTTCAGTTGTGCGCATCCCACTATGATATAATGCATTGCGCAAATTGTCTGTCAGTCGATTCCAGAACTTTCTAAATTTCACCTGCTCCGGTGTCAGGGTTAATCGGGGTCCTCCACTTTTAGCAGATGCCCCAATAGCACCAAGGATACGTTCATACCGAGAGCGCACACCTATATTACGCCTACTATCCAACCACTTCTTAATATTCTCAGATTTGCCGGATTTCCAAATGGTCCAGGAAACTACCCACTCACGTATCAGACCAACAGCGAGCAAAAGCTGATTCCGTTCCAGATACTTATCAATCATACAAGCCTGACGTTCTAACTCGTCTACATCTAAAGAAAACTTTCTCTTCCATTCTCCTTCCCATCCTTTCTTGGTAGGATCTTCAATTTTCGATTTTTTTGCTTCGTCGACGATGACACCTGTTAATTCGGTAACGAGGGGGGGCAGCTCTACACCCCCTACAGAGGGAAGTTTCTCAATCGAATTGATAAGATTCTTACTCGCTTTTCCTAATTCTAAAGGTAAAGCAGATTCGTAAGCGAAGGCGTAATCATTGAGCGAATCAATGGAAGTTTCAACTAGCTCGGCTTGCGTTTTAACTGGCTCGGCTTGCGTTCGTAGTTTTTTACCTTTCCCTTGTTTACCATCCTTGAATAGTTCCCTTGCTTTATCGTCTAGCACCTTCACTTTCTTTTTTAATATCTCTTTTAGAGGCTCAAGGCGATGCGCTATAGGTGATGTTGTCCCTTGATCGCGGAACATCCGGACTGCGTGGAACCATTCTGGCAGTTCGAGTAGCGGCTGCAGGTCAATGATGGGTTTGGATGGCCCCGCATCTACCATGCCGTAGTACGCACCGCGAATCTCGACACGGCGAAGCGATTTGAGATAGAGCACCAAGGCATAAAAGATAAATGGAAAATGCCGGAGTCCATGTGTAACATCAAGGGTAAGATCTGCCCCTTCCGGAATGATGTTAGCAACAGACTCAAGAATCTGACCAATTTCGCTACTATCAATTCCGTTGGGAATCTCGACCATTTCAACCTTTACAGGGTTGAAGTCGCAAATTTTCTCAATTCCTTCCTCAAAGGTTAACCACGTTCCAGCCTTTGCTCCTTCCGTAACCACAGCAACAACGTGATTGGGCATGGGCAGCCCAAACTTATTAAGAAATTCCACTAATGCTAGAGGGGCGAGCTCAGCGGTGGCTGTTTCCTCTCCCCACTCGTATTTTGTTAAAAAGGCGTTTGTTCCTAAACTCGTCAGTAGAATATGCTGCTTATCTAAGGACTCGTAGGTTGGTTTCTCCATAAGAATTAATCTCTTTTCTGTTTGCAGGTTTAATCTACCATACCTACATTTTTCCAAAGATCAATCAAATCTCCAATCGCATATTTGGGGCTATGGCTGATCGCTACGATGTACTTGTTCAGCTTTGGGTCAAAGACTGCCATTGCCTCAAACAAGTGAGACAACTGGGATACCATAACCATAGCGGCTATGCGCGGCAAAGACTCCGGAACATTAACCTCAGCGATATGAACTTTGAGCAAATCACCAAGGTTTAGTTCGCCAGTTTCTATCATTTCATCCAGACGCGCAGCAATATCTTTGGCAGTTTGACTCCCATCACCTGATGCATCAAATGCAACGCGCAAAATACCGTCTTCAGATGTAATGTTACAGGTAGACACTATGGGTTTATCTGTAAATAGATACCGCAGGATGGCAAAACTATGGCAGGTCAACGTTTGGGTTATTATCACTCGACTGCTTTCTTTCTGATTTTGTAACTCAAAAAATTCAGACAATTTACCTACTACGGGTAGGTTGGCATAGGAGACCAAGGGTCTTCTATCCTACAGAAGATGTTTACTTATTTCTCGCGTTTACCATGGTTATAATAGGTCTATTTTTTTTATTCTTAAAGAAGACAATGATAAAGCCTATATCTAACTACACAATCATACAATATTTTCAAAAAAAAAGCAAAGTATATTCATAAAAATCGCTAATTTTGTTGAAAAGTACATAGCAGGATATCCGCTATTGAAAAACTATAGTGATATTTACAATTAATGTGACATTTGACAGTCGGGCAGGAGACTTGTCCCTGACGAGATGAGATAGGCTTTCTTATCCCTCCAAACGTGTTTGAGTCAAGGTGCCGAAAATCAAGTTTATAAAGTCCTCCCACAATTTTCATGAGATGCCCTGCCCAAAATTCATCATGAATAACCCTATGATAGCGGCGGTAACAGTAATCTCTGGTGGCTTGTTTCAATTCTCTTCGAGCGGGAAAGGGTAGGCAAAGCAGGAACGCCCCGAGGGTTGGGAATACATCGGAAAAATTTCAATTCCCTTCGAGCGGGAAAGGGTAGGCAAAGAGACCGATATACCGAATTCATCCGGAAGGAACGAGAGTTTCAATTCCCTTCGAGCGGGAAAGGGTAGGCAAAGTCTGTTTACCGTGACGAAGTTGTAAATCGCATTCGCGAATTGTTTCAATTCCCTTCGAGCGGGAAAGGGTATGCAAAGACTAACATAGGAGCGATATAATGAGCAGACAACTAAGGTTTCAATTCCCTTCGAGCGGGAAAGGGTATGCAAAGATAAATTGCTGGCGTTGTATGATACGCGGGCATACCAGTTTCAATTCCCTTCGAGCGGGAAAGGGTATGCAAAGAAACTGTTCACGTCAATCCATGGGGAGTGTATAAAGTTTCAATTCCCTTCGAGCGGGAAAGGGTATGCAAAGGCGAAACGATAAGGCAAGCCGAAAAACGTGCTATGTTTCAATTCCCTTCGAGCGGGAAAGGGTATGCAAAGAAAAAATTAAAGGGTGCCAGAGGTAGTAATAAGATGGTTTCAATTCCCTTCGAGCGGGAAAGGGTATGCAAAGCTTAGAAGGAGAACTGAAGATGCATGCATTACCAAATTTGTTTCAATTCCCTTCGAGCGGGAAAGGGTATGCAAAGGTTATTGAGGCACTTGGGGAGGACCCAAGTATAGATGGTTTCAATTCCCTTCGAGCGGGAAAGGGTATGCAAAGAGACCCTATTTTGCACCCAGTCGGGCCGTGGCTCCGTAGGCACAAAACCAAACGCGAACTGCGCGAGGCTGTTTCTGGTTTCAAAATTCGCCCCGAAAACCTGACAAACCCTGATAAACATTGATCCAAACACGATTTTTTTGCGAAAATGGCTCTGAAGCCAGATACCATCTGGGTTCTTGGACAATTTATGTCGCAGGCACACGCGATCCGCGAATCGCGTTTGGTTTATTAATTATACGCGAAATCTGAAAAAATGTCAAACCTTTTATGAAAATTGTCAGAGCGAAGCAGTTTTGGAGTTTTTTGGATAAGTCGCGACCGGGAGATTGCTGCTATCAGAAGAGGCGAGGCACAGGGACCTCGCCTAACATAACTTATCTGGACGATGTGTTCGTCAGGTTTTTCGATGTCTATCCAACACCCGACCTCGCCTAACATAACTTATTTCGGCAATGTTGGAAACCTCGCCTACCAATTTGTGAAGCGATAGGTCTTTCTGCAGAAAGAAGTCGGGATTCAGAGATCCCTCCTACAGGAAGAAAAGAGCGGAACGGTATGGTTATTTTGCTTGACATGAATTGATTTGTCATCTATTTTATTAGCAATTAGCGGTTGGTAGTTTGGAAAAGAGGTCTCGGGAAAAAATCGGTGAGGTTGGAAAATTTGACGACGGAGGTTGGAAGTAGATGGGAATACTGACAAGAGATCAGCGTAAGCAGTGGAAAACAGAGGGGTACTTTGTGCTGAAAGAGGCACTCACACCTGATGAAGTGCAAGCGTTGTTGGCGACGGTAGATGCGATGGATGCGGAGTTTCGGAAAGGTGAGAATGTTACGGATGATTCCCTTTTCGATAAACGGAATGTGATGGAAGATAACGACATCTTCGTCAATCTGATGGATCACCCGAGGACGTTTCCGATTGTGCGTGAGTTGATGGGCGACTTTATTCAACTGAGTATGTCTGAGGTTATCGTCCGTCCTCCGAATCCGAAAGACCCAGGCTATTTACATACGGACGGTGGGCAGGCTATGCGGACGATTCGAGTCAGCAGATCAAGCTCACCGCTGCAGGTCAAAATCCACTACTTCTTAACGGATCTTGAGAGTCCAGACAGTGGGAACTTTACTGTTGTGCCGGGAAGCCATAACCGTACCTTTCCAGAAACGGGAGTCAAAGACGGTCCCTACATCCCTGAAGCCGTGCAGTTGTGCGTGAAAGCGGGTGATGCTGCTATTTTTCCACATGCTTTATGGCACGGTGTTGTCGCAAACCGATCGGAACAAGCCCGTAAAACGCTAATTTACTGTTACAGTCATCACTGTTTCCGGGCGTTTGACTACGAAAAGGCGTCGCCTGAACTTATGGAGCGATGCACACCGCGTCAACGTCGGTTAATCGGAGATATCGGTGAATGGAAACCGGGTTCGTATTTCTATTCTCCGGGGGATCAGGAGAAATTAATCAGCGGGTTAGAAGAAGATTAATTAGCCGTCAGCGGTCGACTGTCAGCAAGATCGCGAGCATGAAAAAAACACCCAAGCAAAAACACTCGCTCCTACAGCGGAATTATAGTAAAGCCCAGAATTAATGAGACACTGCCAATAGGCGAGGCACGGGGACCTCGCCCCTACGATAGAGACAGAAAGGTAATTAAAGGTCGGGCGGGGAGACCCCGCCCCTACGATAGAGGCAGAAGTGTAGTTAGTCGATATCAATGACGACGTATTTCTGTTCGACAGTGACCGGGAAGGTATCGGCGACGTAGGGACCTTTTTGGCGATCAGAATCGGATGTCTCGATTTCCTCACCGCTCTCGACATGGACTTCGTATTTTCTGACGCGTCGCTGTGCAGGACTCCACCAAGATTGTCCTGTTTTTATGTCGAATTCCCAACTGTGCCATGGGCATCGGAGAATCTCGCCGTGGCGGGTGTAGTGATAGTCGCCGGGTGCGGCGGATTCTAAAAAGCCTGTGACAAGACCGCTACATAAGGGGCCCCCTTGATGGGGGCAGCTGTTACGGATGGCGAAATATTCGCCGTCAATATTAAAGACACCGATGGAGCGTCCGCCGATTTCGATGATTTTGCGTTCACCGGGGGCAATTTCGTCTGCTGTTGCTACTACGTATTTAGGCATTTAGTTATGGGTTAATGGTTGTTAGTTATTGGTGTTGGGTTTCGCTATGCTCAACCCAACCTACGATTCAGAGTCGGGAAATGTAAAGCTAAGACAAATTTTGCCACGTGTGGGCAAAATTTGGAAATCCCTCCTACAGGAAGAGGCGAGGTTAAAAACCTCGCCTATCTATTTTAAAGCTACAGTTTGTCGAAGTCGTAAAGCTTGCGGGCGTTTTCTCCCAAAATCATCCGACGCAGTTCCGGTTTCAGGTAACTGGGCAGTGCCCGTTCAGGCGAATCAAAGTCCCAATGCGGGTAGTCTGTGGCGAACATAAGTTTGTCGTTCATGTCCATTTGTTCAAGCAGCTGCTCGAAATACTCGCGTTTGGGTGGTTCTTCCATAGGTTGCGTGCTGAGCCAGAAATGATCCCGGATGTATTCGGAAGGTTTCCGTTTAAGATCCGGCACCTCCACTTTTAGTTTCTCCCATGTCGCATCAAGGCGCCAAATAAGCGGTGGCATCCACGCGAATCCACCTTCAATCAAGACAATCTTGAGGTTCGGGAAATGGTCAAATACACCTTCGATGGCGTAGCTGATGACGTTCGTGTGGAAGGCTTGGGGCATGCCGCCGTGGTCTTCAATGTAGTAGGAAGGCCATCCGGCACCGGTGATAGGACCGGCGACTCCACCGAAGTGAATACCGATAGGCAGATTATACTCACTGGCTGCTTCGTAGATTTTCCAATATTTACGGTTGCCAAGCGGGTCCTTTGTGCGAGCGATGAGTAATATCTGGACGAACGCTGGATTGGGACCACATCGGTGGATCTCTTCAGCAGCGAGGTCTCCATCCTCGTACGGTACCACAATAGATGCGCGGAGACGGGGTTCAGGTTCAACCCAATCAGCGACCTGCCAATCGTTGACGGCACTCGCCATGGCTGCACCGAATTCAATATTCAGCTGCTCACCCACAGGCATGAGAGGGTTAAGTACACCATACTCCATGTCGTAGGCGTCGAGAAGTTGCTCCTGCATGAATTCTAAATCAGCGCCCGGCGAAAGTCCTGAGGGGGGCCATGCGTCCCGTCGTGCGGCATGCATCAGCGCACGCGGATAATAACCGCCGATACCGCCGCTTCGGAGCCCGAAAGTCTTGTAGTGCTCTTGCCACCGCTCAGATAGGTAAGGGGACAAGCCTCCTGGCGGGACGGAGTTGTGGATGTCGCAATCAATAACTGGGAATTTGGAACGTTTCGTCGTCGTGTTTGCCATTGCGTTATCTCCTATTGGTTATCGGTTGTCAGTTATAAGTTATAAGTTAAGAGTGCTTTTGTAACAATCTTCCCCAACTGGGGTACGCCAAGAGGTAGTGAATTGTTACGTTAAGTCTCTTAATCGATAACTGACAACTAAAAGGGATGCTTAGCAACCCGTACTAACAACTACTAAACCAGTTGATAGAAGGCTCGTGCGTTCTCGTGTAAAATTTTACGAGCGAGTGAACCCGGCAATTCTGCCGGTAGTGCATCGTTGGGGGTATTGAACTGCCAATGCGGATAATCGGTTGAAAACATCAACATCTCATCAGATTCCAATTGCCCGATAATCTGAAGAAGCTGCTTGGGTGTCGGTGGTGCATCGACAGGTTGTAAGGTGAACCGAATGTGTTTTCGCATGTATTCAGAAGGTGGGCGTTTTAGCCACGGTGTGTTGCTTCGGAGGCCCCGCCACTCTTTATCAATCCGCCACATAACAGCAGGGAGCCACGTAAAGCCGCTTTCAATCAGGACGACGCGTAGCTCTGGGAATTGGTTGAAAACGCCTTCTGCAACGAGGCTAATGACCTGCGCTTGAAAGACCTGGGTCATGCCACTATACTCTTCTAAAAAGGTCGACGGCCAGCCAGTTGGAGAGGGTTGATTGCCGGGAGCACCGCCGTAATTGATACCGATAGCAAGATTATGTTTGACGGCTGCCTCGTAAATCGGATAGTGAATACGATTGCCGTAAGGGGTACGTGAACGAACAGGCAGTACCACTTGGACGAAGCCTGGATGCCCGCCGACTCTTTCGATTTCCTTTGCAGCGAGGTCTGGAAGCTGACTTGGAACAACAAGAGAGGCACGGAGTCGAGGTTCAGGATCGAGCCAGTGTTCTATTTGCCAATCGTTTATTGCCTGTGCGATAGCAGCGGCAAGGTCTGGGTTATGGACGCTTTGCACGCGAAATGCACAGTTGAGGATCCCGTATTCGAGATTCCAACCATCAAGTAGATTTTCGCGAACATGTTCGAGATCAACGTCCCACGGGGTAGGTGCGTCGGCATGCGATGTTAGTGGTGCCTCGCGCGGATAATCGTTTGCATCGGGACCTCTAAAACCGGAGGTGCTACAATAGTCAGACCAGAATTCAGACATGTATGGGAAAAGTGTCTGTATGGTTGGGACTTCGTTATGTATGTCGCAGTCGATAGCTTGGATGCCAGCCTGGACAAAATGCGGGGCATCTTTACTTTCCATCTACCTCTCCTTGATTTTCAACCGATGGGGCGTACTGGATTTGAACCAGTGACTTCTACCGTGTGAAGGTAGCGCTAGGACCAGTCGGTTATGAGCCGACGGCTCTGACCACTGAGCTATGGGCCCGCGCTTTTTAGCATGTTGGTATGAAAATTATACAATATTTTGTATTAAAAATCAAATTTTTAATGGTGATTCTTGGCTATCAGCGGTCAGTAGTCAATGGGATCAGTAAAATCGGGGAGTGTGAAGGAAACCGGTGCGGTTGAAAACCGCACCTACCTATTCTAAGGGAAACCTCGCCTACCCAGAGGCGTGCGTTTTTGGATTAGTGGATAAAATCGCGGAGTTTTCGACTTCGACGTGGGTGTCGCAATTTACGGAGCGCTTTCGCTTCAATCTGCCGGATACGTTCCCGTGTCACGTTGAAGATGCTCCCGACTTCTTCGAGCGTTCTCGGATAACCGTCTTCAATCCCAAAGCGGAGAGAAATAACCCGTCTTTCGCGTTCGTTCAGGTCAGCAAGAACATCCTGGATCTGTTCTTTGAGTATATTCAATTCTGCCTCTTGGACCGGAGACGGAGAGTCAACATCAACAATGAACGCACCGAGAGGATTATCGTCTTCTTCGCCGATCGGTGTGTCTAAGGAGGAGGTTTCTGGGGCAACCGCTAAAGCTTCATTGACTTTGCTGGTTGAAATTCTCAGATCTTGTGCGATTTGCTCGGCTGTCGGTTCACTACCTAACTCTTGAAGCAGGGAACGTTGAACGCGTCGTATCTTGTTAATTCGTTCGTGCATGTGAACCGGAATACGGATAGTCCGTCCTTGGTCAGCAATGGCACGCGTGATACCTTGTCGAATCCACCATGTAGCATAGGTGCTAAACTTATAGCCGCGCTGGTAATCGAATTTGTCAACGGCTCGCATCAAACCGATGTTTCCCTCTTGAATTAAGTCGAGGAATTCAAGCCCTGATGAACGGTGCCTATGCTTTTTGGCGATACTAACAACAAGACGGAGATTTGCTTCGACGATCGCCATCTTTGCCCCTTGTGCCTCGGATTCGCCTTTGTCAATCTGCTGTGTAAGCGATTTGAGTCGGTCCCGTGAAACACCAATTTCATTCATGTGTTGTCGGATACTGCGCTCACAACGGACAATCTCCACGTAGGCGTTTTTAGCTTCACCGGTCCCGAACTCCTTTTTCGCGCCATTAGTAGCGTTGAACCATTCGCGGGGAATATCGTGTACATGTTGAAGCTGCTGAATTTGGTTCTCCCACATGCTGATCTGATATTCTGCCTGCTTGACGAGGTCAGAGATTTTGCTAATCTCCTCGCGGTCAATTTTCAGTCGTTCGAGCGTTCTAATCACTTTTTTACGCATTGTCGATTTCTCTGCGGACGCAGTTCCGTTGCCTTTAGATGCAGCATCGGCAGCCTCGAGACGTTCCGTCTCCAATTTCTCAAGGGCATCAAGCGCTTTTTTCACCTGTTCACGGAGTTTCCGCTCCTTATCCTGTGTTGAAGTGCTCTTAACAGGCATATCAATGATATCGGAGGCGCGTTTTTTGGCGGTGACGACTTTATAGAGCATCTTCCGAATTTCTGTAATTGCGAGTGTGGTACCGAAAGTTGCTTCAAGCGCGGCGCGGTGTCCCGCCTCAATCCGTTTTGCGAGTTCGACCTCTTGGGTACGATCAAGCAATTGGAATCTGCCCATTTCACGCATATAGACTTTCACCGAATCATCTGTGTAGCTGCCGCCAAGTGCGGATAACTCTGCCATTTCCTCGTCATATTCGAGATCATCGCCGCTCTCAGAATCCAGATAATCGACGGTAGAATAGTCTTTAAAATCCATGATTAATTTGCTCCTTGCTTTAAATTTTTTCTTGATGCAATTCGGTATAACATCTCAATCGCGTTTCGTATTGGAACGCGATTGTTTCCGAAGATAGATGCGATTCAGGTTATCACCGCTACAGATAAAGGGTAACCGAAACCTGTTATCATGCATCCAACTCTTCGGATGGATGCGCGGTTAAGGCGCGTCTCTGGTTCGAAAGTTTTATTAACTCCTTGAGGGTTTCTATCTCGTCTGACCCCTCAGCAAGAGCATGTGAACGCACGCGCTGTTCTAAGTCTTGTAAGAGAAAGTTCCGAAGCTTACTCAGACATCCCTCGATCCTTGCTTGCAAATTCGGCGGTGGCGTTCTACGGAGCAGCGCGTTTGAGATAAATGCCCTTAACATTTCATCAGGACACTCGCTGATGAGTGCTTGGATATCGACGTTTTGATCGTCTTTGCACGCCTCCCACAACAATTGCGCAATCCTGGAGAAACGTGAATCCGTGAAATCCTGATAATGGAATTGGGATTTGACGTCCGGAATCAACTTCGGATTTTGGATTAATGCTTCAAGTAGTTGAATTTCGATTTGCGCACGCGGGGATAATTTTTCAGGTGCGCGCTTTGCTCGTTGCGTACGTTGAGGGGTCTGTTCCACTTTAAGCCCGGCATCTCGCAACTCCTGCCAAATCATACGCTCATCAACGTGGAGCTCCCTCGCGGCATATTTGACGTATTCACTTCGCTCCACCCGATTCTTAAGATTCAGGAGCGTCTCGGTAATCTCCCGGACGACCTGCGCTTTCACATCAACTCGGTGTATGTCCTGTCGTTGAATTGCGGCTTGAATCTGGAATTCGATGAGGTTTATGGCTTTTTCAGTGAGTTCCCTGAAGGCGGCGGGACCGTGTTGGCGTGTAAATGAATCCGGATCCTCTCCAGCAGGGAGCAGTGCGATTCGGACGCGCAATCCTTCAGCGAGTATTCGGTCGAGTCCACGATGCGCTGCTCGGAAACCTGAGGCGTCTCCGTCATATACAATAATGACTTCGGGGGCAAAGCGTTTTAACAAACCGGCATGGTTTTCACTCAGTGAAGTGCCAGAGGATGCTACTACATTTTCAATTCCAGATTGATAAAGCATCAAGGCATCCATGTAACCCTCGACAAGAAGCACGTGCTGCTGTTTGTAAATCGATTGGCGGGCTTTGTCAAGATTGTAAAGGAGGTTGCTTTTGTCGTATAACACAGTTGCCGGCGAATTTAAGTACTTCGGCTGGTGTTCTTCAGAAAGTGAGCGACCACCAAAGGCGACTGGCACGCCACGTTCATTACAAATTGGGAAAAGAATTCTATTCCAAAACCTATCTTGAGGGCCCCGCTCCTCGTCCTTAATTAACCCCGCATCGACCAACTGCTGAATAGTAAACCCTTCGTCTGTGGCAACCTTTACGAGATCTCGCCGCCCGGACTTTGCGTATCCCAATTGGAACAAACGGATAGTTTTGGGGTGGACACCGCGGTGTTTAAGATACCGTAGGGCTGAAGTGCCAATTCCGCCCGTGAGCAGTTGCTGGTGGTAGTATTCTACTGCGAATCGATGAAGATTCTCTAAGGATAAGACCCGTTTTCGGTTAGCGGATTCACGGACATCTTGGCTCGGTAGAGAAATATTCAGGCGTCCGGCTAACCATTCCATCGTCTCTATGAAGGATTTACCTTCATGTTTTTGAACAAAAGAGATGACATTGCCACCAGTTTGACAACCGAAACAGTAGAAAATCTGTTTTTGGACTGAGACGGTAAAAGAGGGTGTTTTCTCCTCATGAAACGGACAAAGCCCTTTGTAATCACGCCCAGCGGGACGCAGCGCGACACCACACTCGGAGACGACTTCGACGATATTCGTACGAGTCCGAATTTCATCAATTGTTTCGCGTGGTATGTAGTTCCTTGTTCGAGCTGTGTTCACGATGCGTTAGCCCTTTTTATAAGTTATCAGCTACCAGAAGTCAGAAATGTTTTGAAAAACAAAAACTAAATCGCCCTAATATGTTACTCCTTAAACGTGACAATGGTTACACCTTCGCCACCTTGACTATTGGGCGCGAATTGGAATTTAGTTACATGCGGATTCTCACGCAACTCTGTGTGAACGGCATTCCGTAGTGCTCCCGTTCCCTTACCGTGCAGGATTCGGACTGTTGGGATACCTGCAAGATAAGCGTCATCAAGGTATTTATCAGTGACATCCAAAGCCTCTTTTACAAGCAGTCCTCGGATATTAAGTTCACTGCTGACTGTGTTGGCTTTGCTGTACTGAATATCAAGTACGGAAGTCGATAAGTGCGAAGTCTCTTGCTTGGGTTGAACGGAGTCAATTTCGTGGTACGCCGCTTGCATTTGCATATTCCCTACCAGAATCTGCAATGGCATTTTCCCGCGCGGTTTTATAGCAGCGACCTCTCCGAATTTGCCAAGTCTTTTGACACGGACTTTATCGCCAACAGAGACCTTGAGTTTTGGTTGCTTGGGGTATTGTTTTTTCGGCTGTTTTTGTTGTATCGACTTTTTGGTGGTTTCTATTTTTGAGAAAGCGTCTTGGATACTAACTTTAGAGGCTTGTTCTCTACGGATATTGGCGACGAGGTTCTCGATGGTGCGTCGTGCACCAGCAACAATATGGCGGGCTTCGCTTTCCGCTTCGTCTTTCAACTTCTGTCGATCTTTTTGGAGGGTTTGAAGGATTTGTGTGTGTTTTTGATGTGTGGTCTCGGCATCTTGAAGTTTACGCTGTAGGAGTTCCCGCTCTGTCTCCAACTCATTCTGTGTTTCTTGCAAACGGACGAGTAGGTCTTCAACGGCAACGGTATTATTCCCTAAATGGTTTTCTGCTTCATCAAGAATTTCGGGAGGGATTCCAAGCCGTGCTGCAATTTTTACGGCATTGCTACTTCCCGGAATACCGACCTGCAGCCGATATGTGGGGCGGAGCGTTGTCCAATCAAACTCCATGGAAGCGTTTTCCATGTTCTCTTGCGTGTGTGCGTAAGCTTTGAGGGCACCATAGTGTGTTGTGACGATGGTATTCACTTGTCTTTTTCCGAGCCAATCAAGGAGCGCCATACCGAGGGCAGTGCCTTCGCTGGGGTCTGTGCCAGCCCCGATTTCGTCTAACAACACGAGCGAATACTCGGCGTGATCGATTTTCTTGAGCATGTCTGCGATTTTAGTAATATGGGAGGAGAAGGTACTCAGACTTTGCTCTATCCCTTGATCGTCGCCGATGTCGGCAAAAATCATATCAAAGATAGCGATTTCGCTCCCGTGTTCCGCAGGGATATGTAACCCGGATTGCGCCATGAGCGTTAGCAAGCCGACTGTTTTGAGGACAATCGTCTTACCGCCGGTATTTGGACCGGTGATAATTAGCGTGTTAAATGTCTTTCCAATATGGACGTTCGTTGGCACAACGCGTTCTGGAAGCGCCTCGTTTCCATCGGCATCAGATGCGTTGGCATTCTGGATATGGGATTCAAGGACTGGGTGTCGCGCTTCAATTAACTTAACAACCCCACGGGTATTGATTTTCGGTTCAACAGCGTTCAAGGCGAGACTGAAACGCGCCTTGGCGTTTACAAAATCGAGTTCTGCTAAGAGGTCAAGCGAGAGTCCCAATTCGTGTAGATTGTCGCGGACGCGATCTGTCAGGTCAAGGAGAATACGCCGAATTTCTCGGTGTTCAGCCTCAGCGACTTCGTGTAACTCATTATTCATCTGAACGATATCGAGCGGTTCCATAAAAAAGGTTGCCCCGCTTGTGGATTGTCCTTGGACTACACCCTTGAAAAATGCGCGTGCCTCTTGCTTTATCGGGATAACATATCGATTATTTCGGGAAGTAATGACAGGTTCTTGGATTGCCTTTTGGTGTTCTGGAGAGCGGAGTGTGGCTTCGAGTTTTTGATGGACATTTTCACGGAGGCGCGACAATTTACGGCGAATTGTGCGTAATTCGGAGCTTGCGCGATCCAATATGATACCTTCAGGGTTAATGCAGTAGACGATCGCCTCGACCAGCTCTGGAAAGATGGGGAGTGCGTCGACGATAGCAAAGAGATTAGGAAATTCCTCTCGGTCGCGTTTTTCAAACGCCTTGTGGATGTCTGTCGGAATTCGCGCGACCTTTTGGATCTTAAGAAGTTCCTCAGTATCCAAGATTGCGCCAATTTTTGCGGCATGGGTTAGCGATTCGCGAACATCTGCCAAGCCGCCTAAAGGAATCCCACCGTAGAGCTGATGAAAGAATTTAGCTTCACTGCACAACGCTTGTAGGTAGCGAACCTTATCAACATCATAGGATGGCGTGAGTGCCTCAACACGCGCTGTTCCGAGTCGAGAAGCGGTGTATCTTTTTAAAAGTTCACAGATTTTATCGTATTCTAATGCCTTGTCAACATTGGCTAACACGGGTTTGTCCTCTTTCGTTGGGGTTACAAACCCCTCCCACATTGGAGATCCCAACTACAATTATAAAATATTATTGCTGCGTTGCGCTGCGTTTAATACTACTCCAGGTTGTGACCAATTTTTCGCGCGGCTCGACGGGTAATATCTTTATATCCCGCAACCATGCAACGATAAAAATACTCCCATCAACCTCGACGATCTCTTGGGTTTCACCGGTAGCAAAGTCATAAAGATAAACGGATCCCCACCGGGAATAGGCAATGTAATCCCCTTCAGGCGACCAGTCAGACCAATAACCAGTGGCTTTATCGACATCAAACAAGGGTTCAATTTCTCTGGTTTCAATATCAATTGTGCAAAACGTATCAAACTCCCAGTTCCACCGAAGGAAGAGGATACGGTCTCCCTGGGGATTCCAGACAGGATAAAAATCTTTATTGAGTTCCGTCAAGATTTCTATCTCTTTGGTTTCAACGTCTAAAAGATAGAGGTGTTCCAACCATCCGGGTCTGGAGAGCGAAAAGGCGAGTTGTTTTCCATTAGGTGACCATGAGATCCCTCGAAATGAATAGGGCCATCCGAGGTGCGGGACTTGGGTCATCACCTCCATTTCACCGGTTTCGACCTCAAGTATCCAAATCTGGTTCTCTTGCGGAAGCTGGTCTACCGTATAACCGTTGAAGGCAAGTTTTTTGCCGTTGGGAGAGACAGAAAGAAAGCGATATGTGCCAGAAATAGGCGTAATTCGTTTTTTGTTCTTCGGGTTTTCAGGATTAATAGAATAGACATCAGATTGTCCTTTATCCCGTTGAATGAAATAGAGTAAATCTCCATTGAGTCCCCAAGACGGATACATACCCTTGTGGTTCAAGGAAATGGCGTTGAAATCCTTCGTACCCCTGAGTGCAGTCGCGTAGAGATTCCAATCAAAACGCCCTAAATTCTCGTCAAACCCGTTGACTGCATAAGCCAATTGTCCAGAAGGTTCGGCTACGCCTTGTGAAGTGATTGAAAGAAAGCTTAAAAAGAGGACGCTCAAAAGCGCGAGCCTAAGGCGCTTAGAAAAATAAGAAGATATGAGGCGATATTTACGTGTCATTGCCCCTCCTTGTAAATAGGATAACTAACGATTATTGGACAGACTCAAGCCGTTTGTAATGAAGAAGGGCATTTTCATAGAGACGACGGCTTAATCCGAGTTTTTCAAACTCAACAACGAGATCGTAACTATACAGGGCTGAACTTTCTCTTTCTTGATCATCGGCGCGACGGGCATTTTGAATGCTGGTGATTACCTCCATGGCTTGCTTTTCAAAATTGCCAATTTGTTTTCGGAGTTCCGAGGAGAGTCCACCTGCAATGTCTTTGCTTACTTTATAGTTGCGGATGGCATCTGTGTAGGCAACGTAAGCTTCGTAGGAACGCTTTTCGTCTTCGAGTTTTTGAGCATCCGATATATCTAACGTCTCGCCAATAGCTGCGATAACAATTTTTGCGTCTTCAATCAACTCACGACTTTTCTCTGCAAGCCCTGCCTCAAGAGTGGTTCGGAATTCGTCCATAATTTCTTTATATGCAGCACGTGCAGCATCTGGGTTCCCAGATTTTTCATGAGCGAGCGCCTGATTAAACTTAGCACTGGCAAGCACGAATTTCCGAATTTCTGGGGAGAGTTGCGGGGTAGGTGGAAACGCTTTCGCTTGATAGGCGGCGATGGCTTTTTCGTAGTCGCCTTCCTGTTCGTAAGTACTACCTATTGCCTTTTGTGCATATAGGGTATAGATTTGATTTTCGGGTTGGTGTTGGTCGATTATCTGCTGAAATTGTGAACGAGCTTCAGGGTAGTTTTGCTGATAATAGAGTGTTTTCGCGTATTGGTAGCGTGCCTTGTCACTAAAAGATGTATTCGGATATTTCTCAAAGACCTCTTGGAGTTGCGTCTGTGCGGTGTTGAGTGATTCTTCACTTTCTGCTAATTTCTCTGTGTCAAAGAGACTGTCCTCCGCGGTCTGGTAGGTTTCGCTTGCTTGTCGGAGCGCGACGGCTGCTTCGGTGCGGACGTTTTCCTGATTTTGATAGTACGCCGCGTAACCCACGACAGCAACAAGGATAACGCCTACAATAATGACGATGGTTCGCAGATTTTCCTGCAGGAAGGCGTAGACTTTCAGCACACCCTCAATAAATTTATCTTCTTGTATTTCTTCTTTTGTTAACCGTTGATTTCGTGCCATTTTTTTTCCTCAGATTTACGCGATTGGATAGAATATTCAAGCGGGTGACGGGAATTGAACCCGCGACCCTCAGCTTGGGAAGCTGA
>JAPPNJ010000126.1 GCA_028818705.1 Candidatus Poribacteria bacterium | reverse complement strand
GACCGGCAGGTTTCTTTCGAGTTCAGGAATTTCAAGGAGACTTGCTTCTTCGATGGCTTCCTGAATTTCCTCTTTGCTAATGTCGCGTTCTTCGATTTGGGCTTGACTGTATCGGAGCAATCCTGCTTTAAGGACGTTAGCGAGCGGTCCACCGGCTTCTTCACAAGTCGAGACGGCTTCCATAATGTTCTCTTTCCGGAGTGAATCAGCGATATTGGCGATAAACTCTTCGGTTCCGATTCGGGAACGGCTCCGGACGAAAGTGAACAGCCTTTCAATAATGAAAGTTAACGCGGTGATGGAACAGAGGGCGAGCGGCCAAAAGACGAATCCGAATTTCTGAAAGAAAGTAACGATATTGTCTTTTTTGGTCATTTTGAGTGGGACGAAATGGTCGCCGCCATTCACAACTGTAACGGGTTTTCCAAGCCGGTCACCATATCCATCTCTGTAGATACTGATAAGATAACGACCTGCGGGAACACCGGAACGTTCATAATCGCCGTTGGCATCGGTGACTGTTTCAAATTCTTCTCCACTTTGGGCAACAATTTTAACTTCAACGCCTTCAATCGGACTCTGTGCTGTAGTCGTATCAACAATCTGACCACGAACGGTTCCGCCACCTTCTTGTGCGAAAACCGTACCAGCTGACAAGCCGATACAGGCGATTAACATTAACATTAAACTAAAACGAGTCATTCGTTCTAATCCTCCTTAGGGTAACTTGCCGAATGCAGTGGCAAATCTCTACAAGTCATTTGATAACGTAAGGTGTTGTATGGATAAAGCGTGGGACCTTGTCCAACAACTCAATTTTATTTCTACTTGAGCGTCTCAAAAGTTACACAGTTTCAGGTCGCGGGGTCGCGATGTCAAAATTTCGCCTACCGCTTACAATGCCATTCTCGTAAATAACACCTGAATGCCTAAGAAGTTACGCACTTTATTTCGGTGTTACGGGAAGTGGCATCATAGTTGATGTTACGAAACCAGAAATCGCTGGACACGAGGGAATCGTGTCCAGCGATCCAACTGCCATTTAGAAACCCATCATCGCTCGCACGAACGTTGTGTTACTCGTCGTGTGGTCGAGCAAGATAGTAGTCCGCCGGTAACCAGCGAGGATAACAATGTTAAACCCAAGCCATTCACCACGGTTGATTGCTTGGACTTCAAAGATCCGTGTCCGCAGGTCTGGACGGAAAAGCACTGGGACATCCTCATCTTCAGGGAAGTTTGTCAAATACTGCTTGAAGTTGTTATCCCGGTTGGTGAATTTCCGGTATTGGAAACCGCCGAGAATGTTCATCCGTTGTGTGAACTGATAGTCAAGCCGGACACCGAGTACATCTTCACGACTTCTACGGTTGAAGCGTAAGTACTCGATAGGCTCATCATCAGTAGGAACAAACAGACGCGGGTTAAGTGCGTCTCCAATTTCCTCTGCGCCGCGGTCAAAGGCGCGATCCCAGATGTACTTGACCATCGGTGTCAAAGTCAAATCTTCACCGATTCTGTCAACGAAGGGAAGATCTCCGAGTGGGATCTCATACCGTGCCTTAAGAATCGTCTGCTGGTTGCGAATATCCCGTTCTGGATAACGACGCTTCTTCCAGTTTTCCGAATCGTAGATTAAGCCCGGATCTTCGGGGTTGAGAGCGTTAATTCCGTGATCTGGGTAGAACGGGAATTCCCGTTTTTCACCACTGGCACGAACCTGCTCAATAGGTACCATGAAGTCAACGCGTTGATCAGCAGTAAGCGGATCGTCATCGTCACCGGAGCCCTCAACATCCAAGAAGATAGCGCCCTCTTCATCCTGCTCGAACTGTTTTTGCAGAACGACTAGGAACTTTGCTTCTAATGTGAGATTGGGGACAGCAGTATAGAGGAACTGAAGCGTTGTGGTATTCACACGAGCATTGTAGAAGTCAAGCTCGTCGGAGATCTGGACAGGCTCCAATTCACCGACACGTAGTGTGATCGTATAGTCTGGAATATCGTCACGAACACGAACGAACCGGTTTTGGAAGAGCACTGTTCCAAAGTCTGGAATGTCACGTTGATAGGTAACGTGGAGGTACTTGGAATCGTTTTTGCGGCGGCTTGAGACTTCGCTCTCGTTTAGCCATCCGACTTTGAGTGAAAGGTTATCAAGGAGGTCATATTCAGCGAAGACATGGTATCCTGCCCTGTCTACCCCGTACTCGTATTGTGGTTCAAAATCATCCTCAAGGGAGTCGATAGTTCCGTTGTTGTTGAGGTCAACGAGGTCAGTAAACACCGGAGGATCGGCATCAAAGATGAGGAAGTCTTCTTGGAAGTCCAAAACGCCGTTCTGGT
>JAPPNJ010000093.1 GCA_028818705.1 Candidatus Poribacteria bacterium | reverse complement strand
CGAAGGACCTTCATGGTGCGTCTCCGATGTGAGTCTCTAACTTTTGTGAGAGTTGAGCAATCACCTTATTGGGTGAATCGTAAATAATTTCGCACGGTAGATGGTTATTAGCAGCTAAGTCCTTGAGTGATTCATCCAATTCATCCATGAACCCTTTCCGCTTGCCGATGTAAATTGCATCACGGAAGCGATCAGCGTAATCGTTAATGACTTCTTGCAGGGCATCTATGGATAACTCGCCGACTCCATTTCGCTCGACCATCAGGTTCATGAAGGGCTGATTTCCGCCGTCAAGTACTGACAAAATAATCAATTTGGGCGTGACATCCGTGAGGTGTGATGTCAACTTTGCACCACCACTGAGGATAGGTAGTGCTTCAAGGGTCTGTTGACAACGTCTAACCCGAATCGCTTTTGGCAGTATCCACAATGGATTTTCACCAATTTGTGTGCCGCCAGCATCCTGAATTTTGGCAACATAACTTGAAGCGATGTTCTTATAACCGGTTCTATTAACATCCGAAAATGTGCCGACAGCGTTTAGGTCCAATGAGAAAATACCTTGTAGGACACAGGCATAAAATTGGTGTTCATAAGGCACTGGATCGCCTTTTTGACGCGCCATGACCCCAAAATCATTGGTTGGTACCTGCGGTGCAATAGAGATAAGCGGGGAACATTTAAGAGGCGATAAACGAGTTACAGTTATATTAACCTTTTTCTTTCCTTGCATTTCGCTTTGTGCACGCATATAGCCAAACACATCGTCATCGTCGTAAGTCACTGGGTCAGCAGCAGTGAAAGCGATTTTCTTTTCACGTTCTATGGGTGAACTATGCCATTCGTCAAATTCCTGCTCAAGGGTAGTGCGCCACCAATTTCGCCATGCTTGACCGGAGACATAGGGATAAGTATCTCGCCCTTTCTGAAGTTTTTTGACAGCAACAATGTTTTCAGTTGCCTGAGAGGCTTCTGTCCCCGCATTGTTTAGAGCAGAATGTGGTGCGTCAATTAGCGTTAATCCGATTAGGTGTTTAGACATTATGAGTCCTCCTGATTCAATTCGTTTTCAGATGTACCATCAACACCTGGTGTATTAGCTTCATCAAAATCGACAAAACCTTGTTCCTTGAGCCAGTTGTGAAGTTGTTCATAAATCCGAAAGAGTAACAGGTCGCGAGTCTCTCTCCAAGGTGTAGCAGCAAAACTATCGCTTGCGGGAAAAAGGTGTTCCATATAATCATCGATCGAAAAGAGCGGTTCCGGCGCGCCTTGCTGAATTCTGTCTCGAATGACATATCGTAGGATATTTCTGCACTCACCGTAACTATTAGCACGTTCCAATTGGGTGAGGCGTCTATCGCGTCCAGATTTTTCGATGCACTCCGCAATGAGATCCCCAACCTGTTTGATTTTATCCAGTTGTGTTAGTTCCATTTTTCTAACCTCCTTTAGGTAGAGTGAAAGCAGTCCCCAATTCCCGCGCGATTTCCGCATTCGCCTATTTAGGAAGTATCCGAGAATCGAGATATTCTGCAATAGGTTTTCATACACGCGGTTCGTGCGGTTTTTGTAATCGTCCTCAGATGTTACTTTGTTCCAATTGACTAAGTAACCACTTCGGACAATTTCCTGCCATGCGGTTTTGAATTCACTTTGATGCACAATACGTAAAAATTTAAACACAGGTGCAGGCATATAGAAGACTTCAAGTTCAGGGCCTTGAATGTAATTTGTCCAGCAGAAAACCTGCATAGATATATTTTCATCAGCACGCAATTCCTGATATTTCAACATTTCGCGAGCCATGTAGAACATACCGTTACGTGGGTTTGCGTAGCCAGGGGTATAACATCCGGTGATCTCCTTTTTAAGTTGTTGTTCGCGAACATCTTCAACACATACCCGAGCCCAACTTCGCAATGCCTTCCACGAATTAGAGTGGAGCGTAAGGAACTTTCCACCTGTTGCCATAAAAACGAGCGGGGACATTTGGATAGCAAAAGCACAACCGGAACAGTAACCGGCTCCTTCAGAAAAAATTGGGAAATAGTTACAATTTCCCCAGCCTGTTAACGGCACCCCTGTTCGCGAAAGCCAAGTGTTAGCATCACGTCTGCCGCATCCCATACAATCTCCAGTTTGACTGAGTTCCTCAACCTCATCAATATATTTAAACAACATATCTTTAAACTGTGGTACTCGTTGATCATATTTTATGGAATTGTTGGTTAGTTTGTGATTATTCGTAAAAATTGAAATCCAATTCTGCCAACCGTGTGCTTCAGGTTTCTTTTTCTGAAATGGTCTCATGATTGGCACGATATCGTTAACAATTTGTGCAAGATCATCGGTAGTAATCTGTTCCGGTTGCACACTGCGCCCTAACCACTCACAAATCGCACATACTCCGGCATCAACAAATGGATTTCCCATCAGTTTTTCGTAGATCGGCATCGTATTTACCTCCTTTCAAAAACGTTATAATTATATTATACATAAAATTGCTTTATTAAGTCAACTTAAAATTTATTTACACTTCTGCCATGCCGAAACCTGCACTGTTTTTGTCGCCGAAGCCGCATTCGTATCCGATCTGGATTAACGCCGGATTCCCTGTAACACGAAACGGACACATGATGCCTCTTATCTTGATACCCTTGTAGTCTACGAGACGGGTGACGCGTCCTCCTCGTCTGTCAATATAGGTTTTATCAAAAGCAAAACTCAAGGTGTCGTCGTGGGGGGCGCGACCGTAGATGGCTTCGTGTTTGCGGATGAGGTTTTGACGAATCAGTTCAGGTAAGGCTGGATCGTCGGGCATGCAATAGTGCATCGCCTGTTTACCGTGATGCTCACGCGTCGTGGTCATCACAATCGGGGAGAGACACCGGAAACGCATCTCTGGCCGAAAGCGAGGGATACGCGGTATGGTGACATCCCTGATGGGTAGCTGCCGCTGCACAAGGGATAACCCTCCCTCGATTAGGAGTGTATCGGCGAAATGGGCGAGAAAACGTTCTACTGGGGAAGAGACGTACCACGTTAAAGTTGAACGGAAATGGATCTTATCACCGGTGATGCGTCTGCGTTCCGCCATCAGTTGCGAGAAGGTGAAGAGTTTGAAACGTTTTTCTGCAGCGCGGTAGCCTTCCTCGTGGAGAAAGGACGCGTATTCAGGGTCGGATTCGGCGAGGAACCGGTAGATGATGCCTGCAAGCAGGTGATTGTAGTTAACGGGAAGGGTAAATCCCTCCCCAACATCGGCGAGAATTTGGATTCGCATAAATAGCTCCTTTAGTGATTAAGGATCACTTCTTGCATAGCAGTGTTGGGAAACAGGACGACAAATTCAGGAACAGCAACACTATCATCACGTGAGTTTGATATATAGCAAATTCTAAACATAAACAGACATTTTCGTAGGGGTTAGGTTGCCTAATCCCTACGGGCGAGCGGATCTCGCCCCTACGAGAAACTTGGCATATTGTTTTTTCAAACTCACGTTATCATCAGATATAAAGATTATACCCAACTCATATTATAGGATATGCTTACGGAAAAAAGCAAATAAATTTATAGTAGAGCCCGTAATTATTTGCACACATACGGAACTAACATTTCTTGCATAAAAACAAATGTTAACTCAAAAATAACAAATAAATATCTTCATCCAATCGGTTTCCCTTCCGAAAAAAAATAATTTGCATTCCCTTCTCTTTTGTGGTATACTTAACTAAATATAATTTTTTTTAGTTGTCTATACAATAGAATACATCCAGCAGCCGATGTTGGGTGGACCACATCCGACCAAGGTAACAACAGGCGGAACAACAACGAACCGATAACTTTAGACAAATGAACAGAAATTTCATAGTAACGCATTTTAAGCATCGAAAATAGAAACGCTCCTAAACCTATACCACCACTATGTTTTCAGGCGTAACGACCAGAATCTTAAAATCATAATTTCATAGGTATGAAAAAAATTAAAAGGCTTGACAACACCTTCAAAACCCTTGTCACGCCTTGATTCGTAGCGGTTCCCGAAATACTACTTTCGGATCCTTACTATGAAATACTATGAAATTTCATAATTCTCATGGAATGGAGAAAACAATGAGCAACATAGAAAACAAAAAGACCATATACCAGCTGGTACTCCTTAACATAGACGAGGAGTTAGTGGTAGAAGACTTGGAAAGCCGTGAAAATCTAAACGCACTTTTTAACGCTTTGGAGGGTGATGAACTTGTTGAGTCAAAGAAATACGGTTCAGTTTGGCGGAAGGAACGCCAACAGTATATCGAAGAGATAAATAACACGCCATTCTCAACACCAGTAGAACGTATCGCACTCTTAGCAAACCATGCAGAACGCGTCAACGATACTTTGAAAAAGCAAGCAGCATTCTGCAAATGACTTGCAATCCCTAACACAGACATTAACCAAAACACTGGAGAGTTTAGAGAAGTTATCTCCCGCCGATCAGCAGACATCAGCCAATTTACCTACACCGCAGCTCGCAAGTATACTCGAGCGGTTTACAATTGCCTTGGAGGCATTTCAGCAAATCGCATCCACCGGTGATGCCACCGCAATCGTTGAAGTCGTCGAGAGACTAACACTCGTACTACAACCACTACTTCAACAGATCGCAATTACAAGTAAAGCTGAGAAAAACGCTGAGGAAGGCAGAAATCACGTCATCGACACATCTCCGAAACCAAATTAGGATTCTGCCATGCCGAAACCTGTGCCGTTTTGTCGCCGAAACCGCACCTACGGACTAAAAACATTGCACGACCAGAAATCTCTTAAAATCCGCGTCATCCGCGTCATCCGTGATTCAGACAAAATATTTCCATACCCTCCAATCTATTTGCATTGATTTTTGTTAGGTAAACGGTTAAAATTATAGCATGAAGAAGGATACCCGCGAAGATTTTGATGGTTTGATGGCTAACGTGTTTTTCGACGAGGATGGTGATTATCTCGCACATACGGAAAGCACAAAAAGCAGCTGCTGAGGAGTTATCTTATGAAAAATAACATAGCCCTTGATCTCTACGCTCACTGCGGATTTGCACACGCATATCAATGTGGATATAGCATCACTGTTGGCGAACTTTCAAAACCAACGCAGCACCCGAACCTTGCCGCGGCAGAGATGCACAACACCCGCGGTATTGCCTACAGCCAAAAAGGTGAGCAGGACAAAGCGATTGAGGCTTTCAGTAAAGCGATAGACCTCAAGCCGGATTATGCCAATGCCCATTATAATCAGGGACTCGCTTACCTGAAAAAAGGTGAAGTTGACAAAGCATGGAGTGCGTCCTACAGAGCCATCCAATGTAAGCGTAATTACGCTGAGGCGTATACCAATCGCGGCATCGCGTATCACCTAAAAGGCGAAACGCTTTATGCGCTCCAAGATTATACGATGGCGATAGGTTTGAATCAGAAACTCACCGAGGCGTATACCAATCGCGGCAGTCTCCACCTTGACAAATTAGATATTCAACACGCCCTGGACGACTTTCACATCGCCATAAAACTCGACCCAAATGCTGGGTTAGCGTATGGACACGCTGGTATCGCATATCTACATTATCAGCATTGGAAAAAGACCAAAGCAGATTGGATAGTCGCGTCGATCTTGCGTGTGGATATCCGCCCGCTATTTTATACGCGCTATGAGAGTGTCGCAGCGTTTGCGCAAAAAACCGGCATTCAATTACCTGCGGATGTTTCGGATATGCTGTGTCCGGACAAACCGATGCCCGAATTTGAGGAGGGTGCGCGTCTAAAACTGGCGTTAAAAGCGTACAAGAACCGTGAACTCAGTACAGGGCTTTCTGCGCGTTTGGCGGGAATGTCTCGTGAAGCGTTTATATACGCGATGGGAAAGCACGGTCTCTCGCCCTTTGGAACGGTTGAGGAGATCCGAGAACTTGGGTTTTGAGTATGCTTGAAAATCCTGTTATAAGTAATACAAGTCCACTCGTTGGACTTTGGACACTCGGACACCTCCATCTGCTGAGGGACCTCTACGCAGAGGTATTGATTCCAGAAGAGGTGCAAGATGAGTTTCTCGCAACTGGAGAGCCCGCTCGCGAGCAAGCACTCAGAAATGCCCCTTGGATTAGATCTGTTAGGTTGACACCTCCGTTGGACGATACGACTTATCCTAACGTCATCCATCGGGGTGAAGCCGCCGTTTTTGATCTTGCAAAAGAACGTGGCGCGCGGCTGATTATTCTTGATGACCTGGAAGCGCGTCGGTATGCTAAGCGAATCGGATTACCGACGAAAGGCACAGTTGGCGTTTTGCTGGACGCAAAGAAAAGCGGCTTCATCGCTACCATCAAGCCGCTTTTAGATAGACTATTGGCAAACGGAATACACTTGGGAACATCACTTGTGAATGAAGCATTACAAGAGGCTGGGGAGTTGGATTGACCAAGCCTTAGCAGCCGAAGCAGCAAAAGCAGATTAACTAACGGCTGACCACTGATGGCTGATCGTTGATCGCTATATCAAATCCCCATTCGGAGCGCAACTGCGGCGAGCAGGATCAGCAACGAAACGACCCCCATCAAACTCGATACAATTGACATCTGTGAACGGAGTGGCTTCACCTCCGGTGGGAGTTCCTCAAGTGTCGGATCTAAATCCTCGATCGCTACTGCCAAGCGGGGCGCGAAAATCATGCTATGTAAAACCGTGAGGATAATCAGGACGAAGAAAAGTCCGATTTTGATGAGAAGGGTTCGCATAAACGCATCAGAGATCGGGCTTGCGGAAGTGATGTCAACGGAGAAAAAGATGTTGACGATGCCGGTAAAGAATAACACACCGATACACCCCCAGACAACGGGTTCAAACCGTTTGCCGATCTGCATCAAGAGTTTGATACGTTGAACAGGTGGCAGGCTCTGTCTGAAGTGCGGGACAATCACCATCGCCAAGATGAGGTTACCGCCGACCCATACAACAGCCGCGATAACGTGTATCCAGAGAACGAAGAGAGAGAATATATCCATATTAGAAATTCCTTATAGCGTTGTCGGTTATCGGTTATCGGTTATCAGCAAGTTTTCAATGTTGCTGATAACCGCTTCCGTGCGTGTGATTAACGTGCTACCCTCGTTCGCAGTGAGCGGCACAGGGGCGAAGCGATGATAATCACATTTCGTAAGGAGATCCACGAGTTCTTCAAGAATCTGTTCAGAGACACCGGCTTGTATACACACCTCGCGCACCGTGTCGATAGTGCGTTGTGTCAGCCCAAGTGTCGCCTCAAGATATTGATACAATATCTGGGCGAGTGCATTCGCAAACGCCATCGCCGCATCAGTTGTATCGTTGCGCGCGAGTGCCATCAGTGCATCGCGTGCTTGTGAAACGGGAGGTGTCCCTTCTGTTTCTGCTTGTCGTCCTGTTCGTCCCTTCGGTTCAACGTTATTAACTGAACCCGTTCCGGTGGTCGTGTCGATTGGCGTCCCCGTAGCCCTTTGAAATCGGGTGCGGTACCAGAGAAAGCCTGCGACCAATATACCGAGAAGCAGCACAGCAAACAAGATTACCCAGATCCACCACAGTGAAGATTCAGCAGTATCATCGCCAACGGCATCGGTTGGGTTCGGACGCACGGAAACAGGAATAGGGCTTGTCTGTGCCGTTGCATAAACCGCACGGCTTGGATCGAAGTAGATATACGCGATAGCGGGGATACGCAGCGTTCCCGATCGAGCGGGGATTAAGGCATACGCGTAAGTTCGAGTTGTCGGTACGGAATCTTCAACGCGGGTGGGTCCGTTCACAACAACGCCCGGTACCGCTGGCACTTTGGGGGCTGTGACCGTTTGCATACTGCCCCGCCCAGAGATCTGCAGGGACAACGTGAGGGCGCGCCCGGCTTCTATAGAACGCCGATCGACCTGCGCAGCAATTTGGTATTCGCCAACGGCACCGCTAAACTGCGACGGCTTTCCGGTTTCAGGTAAAGGTTGGACAGTCAATTTCAAAGGGTCCGTTTTCAGCGTCTTACGTCCACGCGGGACAGGCAGCAATAATGTAGCAGGTGCGATGACAATCTGTCCCGTCCGCTGTGGATATAACCGGCGCACCTGTTCCTGCACCCAAAACGTTTTCCCACGAATGCGCTGCGTTTGTGGCGACAGCGGCGGCAGCTCCTCAACTAAAAAGTCGGGGAATATGGGGAGCTGGGGGGTGGGCGATGCCTGCGTCGGTAGCACTGCAGTATAGAGATAGCGAAAGGTGTATGTCAGCGGCGCGTTGAGATACGGTTCGGTGGTACTCACTTCGGCTTCGACTTGATGAACACTGCGCGTCGAAACGTCTGTGTAAGTATCAGCACTGCTGACGCGGATGGATCCGGGATTGGCAAAATAGGTGTTGCCTTGGTAAGCAAAACGGACATCAGAGAGTGAAAAATCGCCGGTAGCCTGTGGAATCAGTTCATAAGCCCACGCCATCGAAACGGCGATCTTATTGGATGCCAATCGGGGTGTCGTTTTAGAGTGGAGGGGCACCGCGAGGAACGCAGGCAGAAAATTGAACTTCGGTGCCTCAATATGCGTGATAGCGGTATCCCCTGAAAGGGTGAGATCCAACCGTGCCTTCTCACCGATCTGAATCTGGCGAGGATTTATGACAGCGGCGACATTGACCCCTTGACCTTGCGCTTTTGCCGCAAGCAAGATGAAAACGATGCCAAGGAAAAAGATTGGAAGACTCTTGGTTGGAAGAGTGGAAGAGTGGAAGGGTGGGGCCCCATCCTTCCATCCCCTGCTTCCCTGCTTCCCTCCTTCCATCTTGCCATCCTTCTGAAGTCTACCAATCCCTCTCACGTCGGGGGCCGCTTTTGCGCTGTTGTTGAAGTAATTTTTGCCGTAGCCTATTCTCATTCTTACTAAAATGTTCCAAGAGTTCATGTGCCTCCGCTTCGCCAATATCGTTCTGTTCGGTTTGCGGTTTCGCGTTTTTATCGGCACGCTGCTGCTGTGCCAAGTCCTCTTGTTGTTGCACAAGTCGAAGTGCCAATGCAAGATTGTGTTGTGCATCGGCATCCTGTGGATTCAAACGGAGCGAGTGCCTATAGGCTTCAATCGCGCGCCTAAGATCGCCGGTTTTAAATTGCGCATTTCCCAAGTTGTAATAGATATGCGCCAGATTGGGTGTCCCCTCGGTTTCTCCACCGTGCCTTGCTAACGCTTCCCGAAACGCCTGTACCGCTTCGCCAAATCTGCCCATCTTATAGCGTACGGCACCGAGGTTATAGTGCGCGACCGGATTATTAGGGTTCTGAAACGTCGCCTCTTGAAAGGCTACTTCTGCTGCGCTGTAGTTCCCGTGCTGATACGCGTCATTTCCGGTTTTCATCGCGCGCGACCAACCGCCGATCCAGCCGACGAGCACAGAAGCGAGTAAAATCAAAAAGCAGATAAGGCATGTATGTCGCATAGTCCGAGTTTAGGTAGGTGCTGTGGAAATATTTTAACGTGCCAATTCAGATTTGTCAAGTTTAATAGTTGTCAGAGGAATGGTTATAAGTTATAAGTTAAAAGGGGTTTTGGGACAGTTCCGTTCTCTGTGAAGATTTCTACAGAAAACCTCTTTAACTGTTATAGTAGATTTTGAAATTACTTATACACTTGTTCCTTACCAAAGCAGCGTTTGTAGTAGGGCAATTCATTGCCCGTCTCTTCAAAACGTGTGCAAATAATTACGGGCTCTACTATAACTGAAAGGTTTTTCGGAGAAAAACCGCACTGACGACTGGCAACTATGAAAAAAATAAGGCGCGCCGTAAGAAGCGCGCCTCGAAAAAATAGCAATAATAAATGGTTATTTCCGCTTAATGTCTGCCCAAGTCGTTGTCAACTTCCCGGCAGGTTCAACAGGCGTCAGCGGTGCGATTTCATCGAAGAAACCCTGCTTATCCGTTGCATCTTTCGGGTAAATTGTAACGGCATCATGGGTCGCGTCGTCAAAGTGCAGGTTGAAGTATGCGGAACCGCCGGATTCGCCGCAGCGATACAGCAGTACATTCCCGCCTTTTTGCAACTCGACTTCGACGTTGTGAAGAATCGTTTGTGCGGCGCCTGTCCATCTGGAGTTGTTGTACCATTTTTCGCCGTTAATCCAAATCTGCGCGTGATCGTCGTGTGCCGGGGACATGATAGCGGTCATAGCACTCGGCGCATCAATAACGACGATAGCATAGGTATCAAGATTATCAACAGGGCCATCTCTGTTCATATTGTTTCCATCAGCAGGATCAATTTCAAAGACTGTCCATGCGCGGGTCCCACCGTGGTCATCGCCCCACTCCATATCAATGTCCTGTGTCATGAGCAACCCTGCCATCGTTGAAAGTGAGGTCTGCGTCAGTTGCCCGCCACTCCCTTCGTCGATGAAGTCCATCGGACCGGAAACTTGGAAAGTCCCATTGTTTTCGTAGTTACCGTCGGGGCCATACCACTTGGCAATCCAGTTTTCATTGTCAGAGTGATCTTCTCTCAAATCGTCACCGTTCGGGTCAGGATCTTCTAAAAGTGCGTCTTCCGCCAAGGGGCCCCCTTGAATGAGACCAGCCGCAAATACATGGTGTGAACCGCTGATAACGAGCGTGAAAACAATCGCGAGTGTAAAAATACCAAATTTTTTCATTTATCTGTAATTCCTTTTTTGGGTTAAGAGTTAAGAATACTAAGTTGCCCTCAAATGCCGCTTAGAATTCTTTAAATACACGCAGAAATGCTGAAAATGTTTCAAACATTCTGGAAAATTATTATAGCATTTTCACAAATATCTGTCAAATGCTATATAAATCGTGGCGGGCTTTATAAGCCCGATTTACGATTTATCGATGCCGCTTGATGTCCGCCCAAGTCGTTGTTAATTTCCCAACAGGATCGACATCAAGGCTACCCGCAACTTCGCCAAAGAAACCGTTCTGGTCCTTCGATTTATCCGGATAGATTTTGCAATCTTTGTGCGTATCATCATCAAAGTGGAGGTTGATATACGCGGAACCGCCGGATTCACCGACTCGATAGAGCAGTACATTGCCACCCTTTTTCAAATCAACTTCAACGTTGTGAAGAATCGTTTGTGCGGCGCCTGTCCATCTGGAGTTGTTGTACCATTTTTCGCCGTTAATCCAAATTTGGGCGTGATCGTCATGTGCAGGGGACATGATGGCTTTTCTTGCGACGGGTGCGTGGATAACAATCATTCCGTATGTATCAATGTTATCGACCGGACCGCCTCTGTTCATATTGTTTCCATCTGCTGGATCCAATTCAAAGACCGTCCATTTTCGCGTACCACCGTTCCCAGCTTTCCATTCCATATCAACGGTCTTTGTAAGGTTCAAGCCTGCGGATGTCGAAAGTTTGGTTTCTGTGAGTTTACCGTTGGTGCCCTCATCAATAAGGTCTCTCTTAGAAGAAACTTGAAAGCTGCCGTTGTTTTCATAGTTCCCTTCGGGCCCATACCACTTGGTAATCCAGTTTTTGTTGTTCGCGTGACTTTCTCTCAGACCGTCACCGTTCGGGTCCGGATCTTTGAGGAGTTCGTCATCCTTCAAGGGACCACCCTCAATATCGTTTGCCTGCGCGAATGCAGAAGATGAGGTTCCGATAACCAATAGGAAAATCATCGTGATTACGAATGTCAACCGGTAAAATATTTTCATTCTTAAAATTTGCCTCCTTATAGACAATTGATAAAAATAGCAGGCTTTAGGAACCTACTATCTGGTGAGCAGATTTTGAATCTCAATATAATTGGGATTCATTAAGGTTTATCGCTACGTATATATTATACATTCTTAACGATAATTTGTCAAGTGTGAAATGTATAAAATTTTTGGCATTAAGCATTCCCTTTCCCTTGTAGGAGGGGTTTGTAACCCCGATGGGTTTCCCTTAAAATCCGCGTCATCTGTTTCATCAAACCGGATAAGCATCTAAAGCCGTATGCCACTTCGCGAGTTGTGCGACGCGTTGTTCGGCATCTGTCGGCATTTCGAGGGGTCTGCCGCGGGTATCAATAACTAAGCCGACGACCCCGCCCATCGCTTCTGTTTCAATAGCGTTCCCGTTCCCCGCCCCGAGGTCAAACCGACGTGCAGGTTGGAGTTTGAGTGTCGCTTTTTCACCCAACGGCAGTGGATAGCGACGGAGCTCACCAAACTGAATATCTTCAGTCATCGACATGACACCTTCACCCGTAATTTCAACGGAGAGACATTCATCGCCGGTATGCCCTTTGCCGATCGGAGCGACAGAAGTGCCTAAGTGGATGAGACAGTCGCGTTCAAAGACGTGCGTCGCCGCTTCAGGGTTAACCTGCGCAAGTACACCGAGTTGCGGCATCATGAAGATGCTGTCAACGGCGAGGTGTGTTACGCCTTCAGGTTGAAACGCGTCAATCATCATGAGCATCGCTTGTTGCCGACGCGGTGCGTGCGATAAAACGCCACCGCTCCCGACGAGCATATCCAAAGCGTGCATATTCACGAGCGTCTGACCACTCTCCGCCTGATCAAAGGCTTCAGAGATCGTGCGCTGCTGTTGCACGCCTCGCAATTCAACTGCGAGCTGTTTGTGCTGTTCAAAGGCAAGCCGGAGTGCCTCACGGGCAATCGCTTGTTCAAGGATTAACTCTTGTAAAGTTTGGGGTATCGTCGTCGGACGAATCATCTTATTTTTCACACGATTCCGGAGGTCACCGAGTTCAATATCAAACGGGACCCACCGGAGGACGTTTTCTAAACCGGCTTCAGCGAGAACATTCGAGACACTGTAACTCATACCGAGATTCGCACTCACTGTACGGTTAAAAATCGGTTCTGCCTCCTTGTTCTTGAAAACCGAGAAGACATCCGTCGTTGCCCCACCGATGTCAACGCCAACGACTTCAATATCTTGTTGGGCAGAGACCGTCTGAATTATCTCCCCAACTGCGCCGGGTGTCGGCATAATCGGCGCGTCTGTCCAGTCAATGAGTTGCTTGTAGCCGGGTGCATGTGCCATAACATGCTCAAGGAACTGTTCCTGAATCTTGTGGCGGGTCGGCATCAGGTTTTCACGTTCCAAAACGGGACGCAGGTTGTCCACCATCTCCAGTGCCATGACATCTTGTAGGCGTTCCTGAATGGATTCACGTGCGTCTATATTGCCGGCATAGATAAGGGGGAGTTCATAAGCGATACCGAGGCGTGGGCTCGGACGTGCAGCGGCGATAATTTCAGCCAATTCAACGACATGCGAGGTCGTCCCGCCATCAACGCCGCCGGAGAGGAGTAACATATCAGGTCGGAGATGCCGAATCCGTTCAATTTTTTCGTGGGGGAGGCGTTTGTCGTTAGAGGCGATAACATCCATGACAATCGCGCCCGCACCGAGTGCAGCCCGCTCCGCGCTCTCGCCTGTTAGGTTCCGTACAACACCTGCTACCATCATCTGAAGTCCACCACCGGCACTGCTGGTTGATATATAGATATCAACACCAGTGTCCCCGTTTTGTGGTTTGATGATGACCCCATTATCAAGGAGTTTGCGCCCAGCAAGTTCCTCAACCTCGGTGATAGCGTTGATAACGCCTGCTGTTACATCTTCAACGGGTGCTTCAACAGTCGTGGGTGCTTCGCCACGGACGATGAGTTGGTATTCGTCATCTCGTTTCTCAATTAAAATCGCTTTGGTCGTTGTGCTGCCACAATCGGTAGCAAGAATAGAGCGGATGTCCTCCGCTGATTTGTTCATAAACGTCGTCTCTTCCTTTCCTGTGGGAGGGGTTTCTAACCCCGATTTCCCTAATAACCCAATTGCCGTAAATACGCCCGATTCACTGTCATCCGTTCTTCATCTGAACGGGCCTCAACTGTGCCTGGACACGCTGTAACCCATCGGTCGTAATTGAGTGCTTCCAAAGTGGACATGATACCGGGGAAATCCATGACATTTCCACTGCCGACATCCACCCAATCCACGTCATAAGATGTGCCCGCTCCGCCTGTATAGCCAGCATAATCCTGAAGGTGAACATAGACGAGAACGTCGCTATACCGCTGGATGGACGCAATCGGATCGTAGCCCCAGAGTGCGGAATGCGATACGTCTATGCATAACTTGCACCTTCGGAGCAGGCTCATATATTTCGCCCAATCGTCAATAGAATCAACAGTGGTGTTCGTGTGGATATGGTAACAGACATCCAACCCGTATTGTGCGGCGTATTCTGCCCAGTCTTCGGAGACATCAGCAAGTGCTGCGAGGTCGGAGCTATCGACGGGCCGATCCTGTGGTTTGCCTGCGCCCATGAACATGAAGCAGTCGGCTTCAACTGCTGCGGCGAAGTCAATTCTGCGTTTATTGAGTTCCATCTGTTCGGGGTTTTTGTCGATCGGCAGTCCGCGCGCTGTTACAGCAGCGACGGGCAGGTCAACATTGTCGCAAATCTGTCGGATCCGCTGCGGTGTTCCGACCCAATCTAAGGATTGGCGCATCTCCCAACCGTCCCACCCCGCGTCTTTGAGTTGGGTCAATAGTGCTTCAAAATCAGGTTGTTGCCAACGTAACGTGCTATATCCAAATTTGAAACCCATAGTGTCCTCCTATTTTGGTTGTCAGTTATCGGTTATCAGCAGTCGGTAAAGAGGTTTCTAATTAAACCAAACGCCTCCTTTACATTATAACACAATTGCAAATAAATTGCAGTTGTCAGTTATCAGTTAAAGAGATTTGCTGTTGTTTGAACAACAAACGCAACTGTCCCGGGTCTCCTCTTAACTCTCACTGCGAGGCAAACTGAAAGGTTTTTCGGAGCAAAACCGTCCTGAAAACTGACAACCCTTAAAAAATAAATTGCTTGCTATATAACAGAAGGTTTTGGTAAACTATAGCAGTAAAACTTATGGATTTTGAATTACCCATTTTTAAGGAGAACACATGGATAAAGTGAAACTCGGTTTTATTGGAACCGGCGGTATGGCGGGTGCGCATATGCGTAACCTCAAAGATAACTTTGAAGACGTTGAATTTTCTGCGATGTGCGACATTTCGGAAGACCGCGCGAAGGCACGTGCCGAAGAATACGGTGGAAACGCTTACACGGACTATCGCGTCATGTACGATAAAGAGGACTTGGACGCGGTTTATATCTGCACGCCGCCGTTTGCACACGGTGAACAGGAACGCATCGCTTGTGAACAAGGCATCGCGATGTTCATTGAGAAACCGATTCATTCTGAACTTGAACCTGCAATTATCATCAACGAAGACGTTGAGCGGAGTGGTGTTATCACGAGTGTGGGTTATCATTGGCGGTATGGCGGCAATGCGCAGAATGCGAAGGCGATGCTTGGAGAGCAACCCCAAATTCTCGGTGCGCTCGGGTACTGGATCGGCGGTATGCCCGGTACACCGTGGTGGCGGGTTCGCGCGCAATCCGGCGGACAGCACGTCGAACAGACGACACACATCTTTGATCTCGCACGCTTTCTCGTCGGCAGCGACGGTAAAACCGTACACGGTGTCGCCGCAAGCGGTAGCATGACACACATCGAAAACTACGATGTAGACGACATCAGCATGGTGAACATTGAGTTTAAGAACGGGGCAGTCGCGAATATCGTCTCAAGTTGTGCTATGGAAGGCTTCGGGCGTGTCCATCTCGAAGTGTTTACGCGTGGACTCGTTGTCACCGTTGGTGGTCCGAATAACGTCAACCGAGGTGGAGAGACAGAACCGCTGCCCGGTGATGGTGGAGCAGACAGAGACCGTGTCTTTATTGATGCTGTTAAGAGCGGTGATGCCTCCAAGATTCTATCGCCTTATAGCGATGCGTTAGAAACGCTCCGCATCATGCTCGCAGCAAGCACGTCTTTCCGTACTGGTAAGGCTATTGACCTTTAAAATTTGAACCTTGAGGGACGGTTCTACCACTGTCCCCATACAAAGAAGAAAGAGAGAATTATGCCAATTAATCAATCCATCTGCTTTGGCGGTTTCAGTCGTGGCAGGGACCCCGTAGAGGTTATCAAGAAAGCCGCTGACATCGGTTATAAATCTGTTGAGATGCTTCCGGCAGAACACTGGTCGGTCGTCAAGGACCAGGGGATGCGTATCGCGATTATCGTAGGGCATTCGTCCCTGCCATCGGGCTTGAACGATCCGAGCAACCACGACCGGATCGAGGACGAACTCCTCAAGAACATCGATATCGCTGCAGAAAATGACATCCCCGGACTTATCTGCTTCTCTGGTAATAGGGAAGGTCGATCGGAAGAAGAGGGACGTGATAACACAATTGCGGGGTTGTCGCGTGTCACCAAATATGCTGAAGAAAAAGGCATCAACCTCTGCGTCGAACTTCTGAACAGCAAAGTCAATCATCCGGACTATCAATGCGACACAACAGCGTGGGGCGTTGAAGTTTGCAAAGGTGTCGGTTCACCCCGAGCGCAGCTGCTCTACGACATCTACCACATGCAGATTATGGAAGGCGACCTGATCCGTAACATCACGGACTACAGCGATTACATCGGGCATTATCACACCGCCGGTAATCCAGGTCGGCGCGACCTCGACGATGAGCAGGAAATCTATTATCCCGCAGTGATGCGCGCCATCGTAAACACCGGATACGAACTCTATGTAGGGCACGAATTCGGTCCCAAAGGCGACGCATTCGATGCGATGCAACACGCGTATGATGTCTGTAACGTTTAAGGTTATAGGGACAGGTTGCTCTATGCCTGTCCCTTTTTTTCATAAACAACATGTTACTCGTAACTAATACCATTTCTAAAAGTTTATATTACATTAACCCTGAAACCATCTCTACCCAGGCCCGGTAGGTTCGGTTTCCTAACCGAACCGGGCCTGATTCAAAAATGGTGGCATTTTAAGATGGATCCTCAATTAGATTTGGTATAATGTCTAATGACTCATTCTGTGCCGAGTTCAAACTGGACTCTACAGAAGACACAATCTGGAAGATTGTGGTACAGCATGTTACTCGTAGGAGGAATAGAAAATGAAAAACGGTATTAGGCTCTTACTGATTACACTCGTAGCAACTGTTTACCTAACATCAGTCGCGAGTGCTGGTCTGAATGACGGTCTACTCATCTATTTGCCTTTTGATGACCGTTCAGGACAAGATGCTTCTGATGAGAGCGGAAACGGCAACGCCGCTAAACTTATTGAGGGGGCGAAATGGAAACCGAATGACGGTAAGATTGGCGGTGCTATCGAGCTTGATGGTGCAGGTGCCGCCGTTGAAGATGCGAAAGGTGCAGACTATATCAACGGACTTAAGGCTTTTAGCATTTCTGTTTGGGTAAAATCCGATTCCGTTGGACACGACAGAGGTATTGTCTTTGGTAAGGACCCTGCTGGCGGCGATGATGTTTTCGGGTTCCGCTACGATGCCGCCAGTTGGGCAACGCCAGGGGGTACGAATCTTATCAAGGGCGCGATTACGACAACGGGTGGTGGTCAAGCGTATGAGGGTAAAAGCGATGTGCAAACGACTGACTGGCAACACCTCGTTTTTAGTTGGAAAAGTGGTGAACAACTCGCCCTCTATATTGATGGCGAGCTGGATGATGATCCTATACACAACGACGATGGTAAAGTGGGAGAAATCTCTGGTGCCACCAAATTAATCATTGGTAAAGGTGCAAAGGATAATAATGGCACCTCGTGGCCTGGACTCATAGACGACCTGCGCATCTATGACAGAGCACTGAGCGAAGCAGAGATTGCAGAGCTTGCCAGCGGTGTCCTCGCCGTCGAAGCGGACGGCAAGTTAGCGACCACTTGGGCGTACTTTAAACACAGGCGTACCGATTAGCATCTATCTCGTAGATAAAGGTAGGTGTGTTATCAAAGCATGCCTACCAACGCATAAATTACGGCTTGTGCTAATTGTTTTTGTATTTCATTCACAAAAAAACGGAAACCTGATTTTGTGTGTAAATCAGTCCATCCTTATGCTATCCTATAAGTCAACCAACAAAAGGAGACATACTGAAAAATGAACTTGATTTCTCCGTTAAAAGTATGTAATACTTAAGATATTCACTAATCTATAGATCGTCAGGAGTAGCAGAAAAAGAAGTGGAATTTGAATGGAACGACTGGAAAGCTAAAGAGAATCTGAGGAGACACGGCATTTCTTTTTCTGAGGCAAGTACTGTCTTCTCGGATTTCCTGTCTTCAACGATTCCAGACCCACTTCACTCAGAAGCAGAGGAAAGGTTGGTAACTCTCGGATGTTCTGAGCAGCAAAGGCTCTTAGTTGTTGTTCATACAGAGAGGGGCGATGTCATTCGCAGCATCTCCGCCCGAAAAGCAACAACTCACGAAAGGAAAAATTATGAACAAAGTAATGCGAGACCAACATGATCCCGATATGCTCAATGAATACGATTTCAGCAAAGGAGTTCGAGGGAAATATGCTGAACGATATCACGCGAGCAGAAATCTTGTTCGGCTTGATGACGAGAAACCTGTCAATGATACCTTAGATTTGAAATGGGATGGCAGAAAGGCCAGAGGACACAACGACTACTTTAAGGACATTCGAGATGTTATACCTATCTTTGATAGACAACCCTTCCAAGTAGGGTCCATAGAAAACCAACACCTTGACACAATTATCAAGCTTCCAACAAAACTTCATGACATGACAGTTCCCGTTGCAACTGTCTCAAAATCTTACTCACTCGTGCAACATCATGAAGTGCTTGATGCCATTGAAAGGGCATTCAACGACCTCAACTACGATACCGAGAAAGCTGAATGTAACCTACATCTGACAGAATACGGTGAACGCATGTGGTTGAAGATCCGATTCCCGAAAGCACAGAGATTCGATCCAGGTGATGGACACCTACTAACACTTCAATTCCACGCCCTAAATTCTGTAGATCGCAGCACGCCTTTGACATTCGAGTTCGGCTGGTATCGGCTCATCTGCAGCAACGGGCTCATGCGTCTGAACACCGGTAATAAATTCCCTAGACGGCATACCACATCACTTGCACCCGAAAAACTCGTTGAATACCTCAGTAAAACCATTGTAGAAACCGAGTCAGAAATAGAAATCTACAAAAAATGGCAACAACAAACTACAAAAATAAATACAGATCCGCGGTTGTTAGAGAACTGGATTGATACAACAGTAACCAATAAGTGGGGGATCCACCTCGCTGCACGAACATATAACATTCTCAGAACAACGATGGATGGTAAAGTCAACTACAACGATATGAAAGATCCTGATAAACGAAAAACACCTCATAAAATTAGCATTGTCCCCGAACTCAAGGTCCCAGGGACGCAACCCGTAGAAAATGTCTACGATGTCGCGAACGCACTCTCTTGGCTTGCATCACATCTACCAACATTCCGGACGCGATACAAACGCATGACAGAAGTGCCGGAGCTACTGAAGAAACTCACAAGCGCGCTCAAATAAAATTAACTGGTAGGCAGAAACAAATCCCTTTGCCGCACACCACTTGAAAAGCATCCAATGCATTCAAACACTGTTTTTCAATAAAATTATTTATGAACCACCCGCAATTAACTGGCACAAGTCGTACAAATTGGAAACATTATGCAAGCATCCTATGAAAATCCACCCACAGACGTACCATCGTTTCGGCAGTCTGTCCAACAAGAACTCGCGAATCTTCATAAAGAAGTTGACACCGTCTCTGTAGAAGACAGTGAATTTTATCCTGCCCCGGAATTAGTCTACAATGATGCGCTCTTTCTTCTGGAGATGCTTCATCATTCCGGTATCCCGACACCAGACATCAGCTGGTCAGAAGACGACAGTCTGAATCTTACATGGCACCCCGAAGCCGGTATAGCGACGTTAGAAATATACGGTAATGGGCTCGTCATCTATAACGCCACTCGCGATGATGAGCGTCCAGACGAAGTATCTTTCACATTGACAGACACTATATGCTTACAGGACTGCTTCACAAAACTAAACCGCCTTTTTCAGTAAAACTGTTATTTATGACACGCCACGCTGAACGAAATTAGAAAGAAAATTCACTTTACCATGCCCCCTGAACAGAGCGCAAGACGCAATATAGATAAAATGCTTGAGGCAGCTGGATGGCACATCCAAAATTACGCTGAACGTGATACAGATGCTGCGTTGGGTGTGGCTGTCCGCGAATATCCGTTGGCAAATGGACAGCGAGCAGATTATCTTCTGTTTGTCAGTGGGCTCGCCGTGGGATTTATTGAAGCCAAAAAAGAAGGCACAACGCTCAGCGGGGCAGCGCAGCAAGCATCGCGGGACCGCGCAAACATACCAGCTGGTTTACCAACACAACAGGGGTGTCCATTTGTCTATACATCTACTGGGATAGAGACGTACTTTCAGGATGCACGAGAGCCTAACTCGCGCACTCGCCTTGTCTTTGCGTTTCATACCCCAGATACCCTCCAAGACATCCTTCAATCTGTCTCGCTCCGGCAGAGACTCAAGGATAATCTTCCGCTTTTGGAAGAGGGCGATCTGAGAAAGTGCCAATTTGAGGCAATAAACAACCTTGAAGATTCTTTGAAAGAGGCGCGTCCACGTGCCTTAATCCAGATGGCAACCGGTAGCGGAAAAACGTATCTCGCTGTAAGTAGCGTGTACCGACTCATTAAGTTCGCCCAAGTCAAACGCGTGCTTTTTCTTGTAGATAGGCGGAACCTTGGCAAACAAACCCACAGCGAGTTTCAGGCATACACGACTCCCGATGATGGCAGAAAATTTACGGACCTTTATAATGTCCAACACCTTTCCAGCAACATTATTAACGATGCAAATGCCGTTTGTATTACTACTATCCAACGCCTCTATTCCATGCTAAAAGGTGAACCTGTCTATGAATCAGACGATGATGAGGAAGGTTCCGCTTTTGAACAGGAAACAGAGGACACAATACCACAAAAAGTCATCTATAACCCGAACATTCCCATTGATACCTTTGACCTTGTTATCGTTGATGAATGCCACCGCTCCATCTACGGCAAGTGGCGGCACGTATTGGAATATTTTGACGCTTTCATTATCGGACTCACCGCGACCCCATATCCACAAACGCGGAATTTTTTCAATCAGAACCTTGTCTATGAATACCGCCACCAGCAGGCTATTGAAGACAATGTAAATGTCGGTTATTATGTTTATCGGATTAAAACCGAAATTACGCAAAGCGGCAGCCATATTTAGGCGGGACATTATATAGCAAGGCGAGATCGGGAAACCCGACGACTCCATTGGGACGAATTAGACGCTGATGTTGAATATACGGAAAACCAGTTGGATCGGGATTTTGTTGCCGAAGATCAGATTCGGACGGTAATTCAGACTTTCAAGAAAAAACTCTTCACAGACCTTTTTCCCAGTAGAGAGATTGTCCCAAAAACGCTTATCTTTGCGAAAGATGATACACACGCCGAGGATATTGTCCGGACTGTTCGAGAAGTATTCGGCAGAGGCGATGATTTCTGTCAGAAGATTACCTATCGGAGTGATAAACCGGAAGAACTCATCAGAAGATTTCGCACACAATTAAATCCACGGATTGCAGTAAGTGTTGATATGATCTCTACCGGCACTGATATAAAGCCACTTGAGTGTTTGGTTTTTATGCGTGCGGTTCGGTCCAGTGGCTATTTTGAGCAGATGATCGGGCGCGGCGTGCGGACTATCAACCCAGAAGATCTGCGTGCTGTCACTGGTGATTCGGAGGCAAAAACCCATTTTATCATTGTTGATGCTGTCGGGATATGCGAATCCATCAAAACCGATTCACAAGCCCGTCCGGGGGATCCGTCCACGCCTCCTGAGCCAAACGGAGCACCACCAAGAGACCCTAACCAGATAATTGATGGTGTAAGCGAAGATCAAGTTATTGAAACCGGTTGTGACGATCGAAATTTCACACAGGTGACTGCGGTCATTCACGCCTTTAAAGATTTTATTAATCAAAACGTGGGCGAATTGTTAGCCTTGCAAATGCTCTGTAGAGTGCCAGAGGCACAAGGCGCATTGACTGAAGACGACCTAAAAACGTTAGAAGTAGCCTTACTACAGCATTCAAACAGTCTGAGTCGAGAGTCATTATGGGTGGCGTACAAAAGACGGTCACCAGAAAGCGTTCGCGGAGAGATGGAACAATGTGCAGACCTTATATCACTGGTGCGATTTGCGATAGGGTATCACCTTTTTCTGGAGCCGTTCAGTGCAACTGTTAACCGAAACTTTGAAGAATGGTTAGAAGGTAAAGATTTTAACGCAGAGCAACATAAATGGCTCGAAATGATACGCGACCATATTGCCACTTCGCTTGATATTCGGATGGAGGATTTTGAATTAGCACCTTTCGCAGAACACGGCAATGGTGTGAAAGTCTACGAACTCTTCGGCGATGATTTAGATAACATCCTAACGGATTTCACAGAGAAATTGGTTTCTTAATTTCTCTCTGTTATGAAAGTACGTTCTGTCCAAGACAGGAAAACGGTTTGCCTTTAGGCGAAATTTATGATACACTTATAGAATAGTAAGATATTGAAGGCAAAACAAATGAATTGAAACTGAATGATAGGATATTATTATAATGAATCCAATGGATTTGCCCCTGAATTGGCGGATTGTGAGATTTGGGGAGGTTGCTACGTTTACTAAGAAACCGAAAGGCTTAAGATATTCTGAGTATGACGAAGTCCCGTTTGTGCCGATGAATTTGATTCCTATTGCCAAGTTATATTCTAAGGCATTTAACCTCAAATCAACCGATGAACTCAGCAGCGGAACTTACTTTGAACCCGGGGATATTCTTCTGGCAAAAATTACACCCTCTTTTGAAAATGGGAAACAGTGCATTATTCGCGAATTGCCAACACCGTTTGGCATCGCAACGACTGAAGTAATTCCAATTCGTGAAGTTAAAGGTGTTAGTGATAAATTTTTTCTTTTTTATTCCTTGTTACTTGCAGATGTACGCACTTCACTTACCGGGAAAATGAAAGGCACAACAGGAAGACTTCGATTAAGCACAGAAGCACTCGCCGACTTGGAAATCCCGCTTCCGCCGTTGGCAGAACAACGCCGTATCTTAGCCAAGTTAGAGGTGCTGTTTACACAATTAGATGCAGCAGTTGATAGCCTCAAAAAAGCACAAGCACAATTGCAACGGTATCGTCAATCAATCCTCAAAGCTGCTTTTGAAGGGGAATTGACAAAGGAATGGCGCGAAGCGGATCGCGATGTCGTTCAACTCAGAGATATAGTCAATTTAAGGCGTGAAACAGTGCAGCCTGATGACGGTAACAAGGAACTGAACTTTGTTGGACTTAAGTATATTGATTCAGGTGTCAGTACTCTGAAACGTTGGGGAGATGCTTCGGAAGTAAAAAGTACGAAAGCCCGCTTTTATCCCAATGACGTTTTGTACGGTAGATTGAACCCTCATTTGGATAAGGCAGTTATTGCTGAAATAGAGGGCATTTGCTCTACCGATATTCTTGTTTTCACTGCTAACTCAAAAATGATACCAAGGTTTCTGGTTTATCTTCTTCATAGTTACCCATTTAGAAGTCACGCTATGGCAACAGCATCAGGTATAACTCTCCCAAGAACTTCATGGAATGCTTTAGGAGAATTCACTTTCACACTTCCATCGCTTACAGAACAGGAACAAATCGTTTTTGAACTTGAGCGACACCTTTCAGTTGCTGATCAAATTGAAGCAACCCTTGATGCCGAAATCAAACGCGCGGAACGTTTGCGGCAGTCTATCCTCAAGCATGCATTCTCTGGTAAGCTTGTCCCGCAAGACCCAAATGATGAACCAGGAGGAGAATTGCCAGAGGAAATGCAAGGCAAAGAGGAGAAACAGCAACCGGAACGACAGAACAAAACCATAACAAAATCAAAAATAACGTCTTTTGCAGAACAATTATCGTTGCCGTTAAACTGACGTTAAAAATTAGTTTTGTTTTTAATCGAAAATTATGGTAAAATGCAAATATAGTTCAACTGTAAAGGTTACTTGTTAAACGTTTTAATTCAGATTAGGAAATATGTAGGTATGACGCTTATTGTTTCGCTTAGAATTCCAGATGGTATAGTGATTGCCGGGGACAGTCTATCAACAGTGAAAGAAAAAGGGCAATTATCTCCTCCGACTTTCTCACACGCGCAAAAAATTTTTCCATTTTATGGTAAGTACGGTGTGGGAATATTTGGAGCGGGACTAGTTGCTAACGAATCTGTCTCCATTGCAATGCGTTTATTTGAACAAGATTTAAAGGAAAAGGAAACATCTTTCAAAGGAGTTACGCAAATCGGTGAAAAAATAGGCAACTATTTTCATAACCTCTTGGAAGAGCAATTAAATAGTGAAAATAAATCTCTTGACACTTTGCAACCAGAACAATTTGTCTATGGATTTCAGGTCATCGGTTACGACGGTACCGATCCCAAAACTGTTGAAGTTCATGTAGGGAAAAACGTCCACTGCCGAGTGCGAAAGGAATTTGGTTGTACATACTCAGGAAGTGGAGAAATAGTGCAGGCGATATGGAGACTATACAAAACGCACCCTGAAAATCAACCTCCTTACCCGTTATTTTCTTTACAAGATGCAATTGATTATGCTGAATTTCTGATTCGTACAACGATTTCACATCAGCGGTTTTCACTGAAAATATCTAACGTCGGAGGCGATATTGACGTTGCAATTGTCAATCACTTTGATGGCTTTCAGTGGATACGTCAAAAACCTCTTAACCAGATTTTGGGAGGAAACTAAGATGACACAAACAGCGATTCACAGAAATTTGTTTACTAGCAAGCAAATAAGAACAGATAATTTGGGCACGGGCCCTAAAGATTTTTGGATTCCTGAACAGCCAACAACGCAGAAAGAGCGGAAGAATTTAATTACTAAAATTTCCTTAATTGATACTCTAGAAAATGAAGACCTTGCCCGGGAAAAGCAAGTCAGCGAAACACTAAATGAAATTCGCGAGGAAGTTAAGGAAATCTGTGCAGTAACCAACGATGTTACGCCAGTACCGGAATCTGCTTACGTTGAAACTCATTCTTTCCTGAGCCAGATGCCTTCTAATATTCCAGTACCAGACATAATGTGGCTAGAAAGTGGTGGAATTGGATTGGAATGGAGACCCGGAGATAGTATAGTTACAATGAGTCTATACGGAGATAATCACGTCAACCTCGTCGCGATTCTAGGCAAACAATATGAAATTGCAGTAACCTGTCCACTGTCCGATCAACTCGTACTGCCAAACTTTCTAGAAACACTATCTATTCTTTTCCAACAAAGGACGTGACATGAATCTTCCACCTGATGAAAAATTAACCCGTTTTATCTTTGATCGCGATGGTTTTGCCCCTTGCAAGGGAATAGTAAGGTTTAAAGCATTCATGCCCCCTAAAGTCAGTAAAGGTCCACCCATAGTATATAGTCCAGATCTGTCGGTGTGTCGTAGGTCAGTAATCTCAGGCTGTGGCGTACTGCCTGAGGACAAGGTATGGGAAATAGGGTTAACACATGTCCATAGACCGGGAAGACGACTAAAAGCACGGGCAGACTTTACAGTGGGTGATATTTATGAGAACAATCTGCAAGTTGTTCCGGATCCGCAGCCCTTTAAGGAACATGCTAATATTACACCTTTCCCACCTGATGAACTAGGGTGTCTGAGACTAGCAACAAAACTTGCGCATGTTAGTAAATTAGAGATAATGCCGCCTGCACAGACCGATTCCTAGATCCACAAACTACTGAGGTAAACTTGTGTCAAACGAATCCGTAATACCCTCCAAGATGAGGTGTTGCGTTTCGTGAAAATCTGTGCCAAAATCAGTGCACGTTAGGGAACTAGTAGTCGTTCAATGTTGAGTTTACGATAAAGTTGTTGACTTTTTTGAGA
>JAPPNJ010000119.1 GCA_028818705.1 Candidatus Poribacteria bacterium | reverse complement strand
CCAAGATTGAAGCTGTGGCTAAATCCATGATCCAGGCGATGAAGGAAACCCCTGAAAGAAGACTCTCTCAAAGTAAATTGTTTGGTCGAAACGAGCAGTCCGATCGTATCCACGCACATTAGTAATTATGCAATGGATTCCAGCAGTCGATCGAAAAGGCGAGTTAAGCGATATTGCCAATCATCAGTTGGGTTTAACGGGTTTACGAGTTTTCAGTATATGGATACAGTTTCGAAGCAGAGACGAAGCGAGATCATGTCTCGGGTTAGAAGCCGAGACAGCAAGATAGAAGTGGCGTTTCGCAGAGAATTATGGCGGCGGGGATTTCGATATCTGAAGAATTCAAAAAGGTACTTTGGTACGCCAGATGTAGTTCTTCCGAAACACAAGACGGTGATTTTTATAGATTCTTGTTTCTGGCACGGTTGCAAAAAACACTGTCGAATACCTTCATCCAGAACAGAATACTGGAACGACAAGATCAATCGTAATAGAAACAGAGATGAAATAGTAAACAGGTATTACAGGGATACACAATGGCAGATTATCCGGATCTGGGAACACGATTTAAAACGGAAGGATTTCAGATTTGATTTTAATGTGATCGGAAGTAGAAGGTTTTGTCCTAACTCAATATGGTCCACATTCTACAATTCATTGGTATCGGCAACACATCTCATGAGACGATTAGTTTGATTGTTCGCACTAACTCATTTCAAGTCTAAGTAGGTAATTACGTTGAAACAAATTCAAGAGTTCACAGACGAAAGGCTGAGGGGGTACTGTGTTTATTGCGGAGGAGGGGTCTCAGACCCTAGCAATGACCACGTGCCTTCTAAGAGTCTGTTGAAGAAACCATACCCGACCAACATTCCGACCATTAAGGCATGTAAAGGTTGTAATGAAGAATTCGCTCTCGACGAAGAGTACTTTGCAGCGTTTCTTTCTGCTGTAATCTCGGGCTCCACGAAGCCCGATGATCAAGTACTCCCTAGTGCGGCGAACTCATTTAGTACGAACAGTGGTGGACTGCGAGATAGGATTCAACGGTCTCAGGTATTACAAACATGCTTGGATCTGGGCGTAGAAGAACGATTGGTCTGGATGCCTGAATTTGACAGGATCAAACGAGTTATTGTCAAGAACGCACGGGGGCACGGCTATTACGAACTGGGCGATCCAAATGAGGTGGCTGGTTGCCCTACTTCCGCTTGGGCGACTACGTTAGATAATATCACCAAAGATCAAGAAAACGGTTTCTTTAGTTCAGAGCCTGGACTGGTTGGTTGGCCGGAAGTTGGGAGCAGGGCCATGATACGAGCTATTGAAGGGCAAGACTTGCAGGATGGATGGATTGTAGTGCAAGAAAACGTATATCGTTACTCAGTCGAACAGGGAACTAGAGTAAGATCTGTACTATTTGAGCATGTAATTACTGAGGTGGTATGGGATGACGATATAGGGATTTAGAAGATTGCGATTTCAGACCAGGGTATTATACTGACAATGATCTGTTCTGACCCGCAAGTGATAACGCGATAACAAAGAACATCCCATTTATGGCAAATGTAAGAACCCGATCAGGTTACACCAAGTCCGAACCGTATCCAATCAACGGCTTTCCGCCTTCGGTAATCGAAGAATTAGGAAAACGGTTGGTTTACATGAAAGCTGTCGGGCGGCCGGATGTTGATGGCAACGAGTTCAGTCGGATCTTTGCTGAATCAATGGTTGGATGCGCTCTAAACAAACCGTTGGGGATTGCAGACGTAACCTGGAACGGTTGCTGCTGGTCTGTCAAGACTGTAAAAAACGCCAAACCTCATGTTCTCACGTCTAGGCGAGGAGGAACCGTTAATCCCAAACGGCTTCGCCTCATAATTGGAAGGAACAGTCCCAATTACTCAGCTGGCGTCGACAATCCAATGGAGGACATTCAGTCCACGGGAAACATAGTATTGGAGATTCAAAACAGCCGGATTGCCGAAACGCGTGAACACCATGCGGATGTTCGCCTTATGGTGTTTGTACGAAACATGGAAAGTCGCGAGTTTACCATGTTTGAACGGTCAATCATACCATTCGCGATTAACAGCTATACATGGCGACTAAACGCGAAAGGTAATCTTGAAGGTTATGAAGGTGATACTCACAGGTTTACCTGGCAACCGCACGGCAGTCAGTTAACATTGGTCGAGCCAATTCCTGCCAGTGCCACCAGATTCAGGATAAAGAAAATGCCGGAAGCACTAGAAATGGATGGTTTACTGGATGTAGTAGGGTACGAACCTTCGTGGATTGAACGCATTGAGTATGTAACATGTTTTGTGTAACTGGCAATAGCGTATATCTTGCTCACAAGG
>JAPPNJ010000143.1 GCA_028818705.1 Candidatus Poribacteria bacterium | reverse complement strand
TCGCAACACCTATCTGGGAGAAAGAGGCACAGAAACAGGGATCCGATAACCCGTTCCTCTCCATTTTTCTTGCAATTGATACTATCTTTGTCTTCAAAATCATTCTCAGTGCCTTGGCGATCCTCTTCGCTTACAATACGATTTCAGGAGAACACGAGGACGGCACGCTAAAATTGGTGTTATCCAATCCGATTCCCAGGGACATCCTCGTGATTGGGAAATACCTCGGCGGCATGTTATCTCTGTTCCCAATGGTGGTTATCAGCTTTATCGTCGGAATCCTTATCGCTTACGCTTCTCCTGCGACCGATTTCGATAGTGCTGATCTGTTCCGGCTCGTTGCTGTGCTTATCTTTACCCTATTGTACGTGTCAACATGTTACCTTTTGGGAATGCTCCTATCCGTATGGACAAAGGAAGCCACCACCACGCTCATCCTTTCAATGTTCATTTGGGGAATCCTAACAATCCTACATTCCAATATAGCCACCTTCGCAGTCATGAAATTCCCGCCCTATCAACCACAAACTGAAAAGGAGGTTCTGCAGCATGTTCAGCAGAGATGGGAAGATTTCAGGGAAGAACGGGATGCTTACATCCTCAAGAGGTGGGGATATGAACATTCAGCCAGTGCGGTTTCTCCGATAAGCGAGGGGAATTTTTTAGTAGCGATGTACACGAGTTCACCAGAGGAAATCGGGTATAGTGAATTCTATTATATCCAACAGATCCACATCGTGGATGTCTCCAAATTTCAGGAAGTATTGGGTTACCAAGAACCGCTACGTATTGACTACGCAAATCAAGCAGAGGCACTCCTCAGACAGAGAGAACAAGTTGAAGAAAGCAACAGACAGTTCGCCAAAGATATTTCCCGATTTTCTTTCGCGGACGCATACCGATTTGCCGTTGGCGCGATAACCGATACAGACAGGGAAAGTTACCAAGACTTTATTAGACAGGCAAGGAGTTATAAGCGTCAAGTTGTCGACTATCTCACTGGTAAAAACGCCTTTTCCGCGAGAGCATGGTTTTCCAGCGATCAAGGGGCGGCGGAGTTTAAATATCTCCCCGTTTTTCAGAACCCACGCACTTCTCTATTTCAGAGTCTTTCCCGGGCATCAAGCAATATCCTGATCCTGTTGGCGTGGAATGTCGTCCTGTTTATAGGCGTGTATGTGTCGTTCCTTCGATATCAAATAAGCTAAACAATAACCCAACAACCTAACTATCAATAGGTGCTTGTGAGGCAAACAGACGAATATGATTTGGCACATCGCAAAAAAAGAAATATACCACAATCTGATGACCTTACGGTTCGTCTTGATGATAATTCTGTTGCCCATCTTGATGATCGCCAATGCCCTAATATATGGCTTCGGGGATAATGGGTATACGGCGGAAATACGAGATTATAACCGTAAAGTAGACCAAGGACGCTCTCATATTGAAAAATATGCTGCCCAGGGTTTAGGGGAGTTGGCGATGACCGGTCCAGCAGAGATACCCAAGCGTCCGACGCAGTTGAAGTTCTGTGCCGATGGAGCTGATGCTCTCATACCCCATTCTATCACGATCGCAGAGCGCATAAATTGGGAACGACCTGAATACGAGGGCTTGGTTGAAAACTATAGTTGGCGGGAGTTGTGGTCCTTAGAATATCTACCTTCAAATCATGGTGGGGATGCAACTACACTCATCAAAATTGACTGGGTATTTATCGGTATCTTTATGAGTTTTTTTGTTATTTTATTTACTTTCGATGCCATCACTGGGGAACGCGTTCGTGGAACACTCAGTCTCATGATGTCCAACCCAATCCCTCGTGGACAGGTATTATTCGCGAAATACTTAGGAACATTTTTCACCCTCATCATCCCACTCCTGATTGGGGTCCTTATGAACCTTCTCATCATCTACCTGTCAGGGAATATTCCTTTTGATTCAGGCAGTTGGCTTCGGATTTTAGGAATGATCGGACTCTTCGCGTTACATATTTCAATTTTCATTTTTTTGGGACTGTTTTTCTCAAGTCGCGTCTCAAATGCCATCACGAGTTTAGTGTGGCTATTGCTAACGTGGGTCTGTTTAGCCTTTATCTTCCCGAGTTTACTTGGACTCTTCGTCGGAACCCTTGATCCAATCCCATCAATAGAAAGAATATCCGCGGAAAAACGCTTGCAAATAGCGAACATAGATGATGAATTTCGCCCAGCAGAATTGGTGAAAGCAGCAAAACTCAGTGAAGCCCCTTCCGTTGACAATCCATCAGCAACGCGCCGATGGGCGACCTACTTCAGGGAAAGGTCTGAAGTGCAAACCCGCATGGCAGATGCGCGTGTAGATCAGCAATTGCGGCAGGTGCAACTCACCCGTGAACTCACCCAAATCTCTCCGACGGTCTGTTTCCAATACGCCATGGAAGGACTCGCAAATACTGGGATCGCCAGTTATATGAGTTTCGTTAAACAGGTGCGCCGTTACAGAAATACATTTATAGATTTTATTAAATCGGAAGATAGAGGTGATCCAGATAGTCTCCATATCTATCCTGTAAGGGAGGGGTTATCTCAAAAACCCGTGAATCCGGACGTTGTGCCGAGGTTTAAAGAGCGCATCTCACATCAGAGCATCATTTTTCCGCTCGGACTGCTGATCCTTTTCAACATCCTGTTCTTTATCGCCGCACAATTATCGTTCCTCAAATGTGACTTAAAATAAATGATAACCATTTATCAGGTGGGTCGCTCATTGTAAAATGAACTTAGGATACAGATGCGGATTAGATTGTGAAGATCTGGCAGATGTTCATGTGCATTCTGAGACTAAAGGGTAGGCATTGTAATACAAGGTAAGCCCACTGGCTCGAAATCCTGCCCAATTAACCCGTCTACTTGTCCATGCCCTCTGTCTTTACCTTCTCTGCGGATACCTGCCAATGTTGCCTGCGTGATAGGAAAATTGATGGTTTCCTGGGATTGGTGTTTGAGCTGCCACTTGACGGTGGCGATGGCTTGTCCGAATGCACACCGATCCCGGCGGCATAAGTTTTTTTGGCAGTTCACAGATTTCCAACATTTACTATTGTATTGCAAAAAGCCGGCCCAACGTACCGTTTTGTTTTCTGAAACACAGGCGATCAGGAACTTACTGTGTCTCGGAAACTTATCTCACGGAACGATTCCAAAAAATCCATTTTTTTACAAGATGCACGTTTTCTATCCCAAAATTTTGTCTTTAATAATTAAGTGCATAGGGGTACAAACGTATTGGATTTTTGAATTTCAGAGATCGACATCTGATGGATGAAGACACGACTCTATCTGCTTGCGGGTCTAAAAAGATAGTTGGACACAAAATTAAGTTTTTTGAAAAAGTTTTCCTGAGTCCGAGCCTCAGTGAAAACCCAGTTAGAAGGTATAAGGACTTGAGAGATCAAAGGATTTCTCGTGGAAAAAGACCGCTAGGGGCACCTCGGGGTGTTCAAAAGGACAAAGGAAAATAAATAATGCAGGTTATAAAAATAGATGATCTACACAAAACCTTTAAAACTTATAAACGTAAAAAAGGTTTCATCGGCTCAATTCAGACCCTTTTCACAAAGGAATATATCACTGTAAATGCCGTGGATGGTGTGTCCTTTGGTATCAATCAAGGGGAAATCGTGGGATACGTTGGACCGAATGGTGCGGGAAAGTCCACAACGATAAAAATGCTTACAGGCATTCTGTACCCAACAAGTGGGGTAGTTGAAGTATGTGGTCTCGTTCCGACAAAGGATAGGAAGCGGAACTTAATGCATATCGGCGTGGTCTTCGGACAGAGGACGCAACTCTGGTGGGATCTTCCACTTATAGAGTCCTTTGAACTTCTAAGGCACATATACAGAGTGCCAGAAAAAATATATAAGGATAATATTGCAATTTTCGCAGAACTTCTTGATATAGACGAGTTTATTAACACTCCCGTCAGACACTTATCTTTGGGGCAGCGGATGAGAGGAGATATTGCAGCGTCACTCCTTCACAACCCCGACATACTCTACTTGGATGAGCCTACAATTGGGCTTGATGTTGTTGTCAAGGAAAGAATTAGGCAATTCATCAAAGAAATAAACATTGAAAGAAAAACGACAGTCATTCTCACAACCCACGATTTGTTGGACATAGAAGCGCTTTGCAACCGGATAATGATAATCGACCATGGCAAAGTCATCTACGATGGTTCCATAGATGAAATCAGAGGAAGATTTGGGACAGAAAGTACACTCCTCATTGACTTTAAGGAACCACCTGATCAATTGGAAGTCGATGGGGCACTGGAAATCCAATTAGAAGGTATCAGGGCATCTATAAAGTTTGATAGAAAAAAATTTGCCGCCAGTGATTTGATAACTGAAATCGCTGGAAAGTATCCGGTATTGGACCTCACAATAGAGGATATTTCTCTCGATGGGATCATCCGGGATGTATATAAGGAAGGAAAATTACATGAGAGCATATCTTGAAGTTTGTAAGAAGTCGTTTCAGGAACGGATGGCCTACAGAGGCGAACTCTTGATAAGGTTTGTGGGAATATTTATGAGTTTTTATCTCCTTTACATGTTTTGGAAGGCACTCTATGCTAACTCAACTGATGTACAAGGTATCTCGTTCCACTCAATGATCACATATACCATAATGAGTGCCATCATGGGAGGAATCATAAATATCTTCGGCATTCTTAACGTATACTTGGCCTACTGGATGTCAAGTCGGGTGAGAACGGGTGAAATCGTAATGGACATGATGAAACCAACGGATTTCCAACTTTATCTTTTTTCGCACTCATTCGGACGACTTCTCTTTAACATGATTGTTTCAGTACCTATCTTCATATTAGCCATTTTCATCTTTAAAATTTATCTCCCCGATAGTTTAGGGGTGCTCGCGCTCTTTGCAGTTAGCCTGAGCATGAGTTATCTTCTTACTTTTCTTATAGACTTTATGGTATCCTTAGTTTCCTTCTGGACGACTCAAAATCAAGGTGTGGGTGGATTCACACGACTCATTATAGCACTGCTTTCAGGGTCGTTCATACCGCTCTGGTTCTTCCCAGAGTGGGCAAGAAATGTTCTCTCTTATTTTCCGTTCGCGTCCATATACCATGTCCCCCTCTCTCTATATATAGGAAAAATAAAAAGCATTGAGGGTTTTCACGCAATTTCTCTACAGATAATCTGGATAGGGGTCTTGTTTGCGGGGAGCCGCCTTTTATGGCTGAAATCAAGACGCAAGCTTATGACACATGGAGGCTAAAGGATGATATTTTATATCAAACTTTTCTTTACTTTCTTTAAACTTAACCTGAAAGCCCAGATGGAATACAGAATCAATTTTATAATGAGTATATTCCACATTTTGATTCTTCAGTTGGGGAATCTTGGGTTGATATGGGTGGTCTTGGATAGCTTCCAAGCACTCAGAGAATGGACATTTGGAGAGATTGCCTTTCTCGTAGGGTTAAGACTCCTTTCCCATGGGCTCTTCACCCTATTCCTGCCGGAGATTTATTGGGGACTCAGCAATTACATAGTCCGGGGTGAATTTGATAGATTCCTACTCAAACCGGTAAATCCGCTGTTTCTCCTCATTACCAACGGCATCATCCTGAGTGGGATCACGGATTTTTCAAGTGGGATTATAATCCTATGGATCGCTACCAAATCGTTAGAGTTAAATTGGACTGTCATCAACCTGCTGATACTCTTCGTTGTTGTCTTTAGCGGGCTCCTGATAGAACTTTCCGCTTACTTAGCAACTTCATCCGTTGCATTTTGGGTGACGAATCTACAGACCCTAAATTTCATAACGTTTCAATTTCATGAACAGTATATCCTTTATCCTGTCAGCATATACGGTAAACCTATACAGTACTTCCTTACCTTCATAATCCCATTTGCCTTTATCAATTTTTACCCCTCAGCTTATTTTCTGAATAAGCCATCGAGTTTACTATTTCATCCATACTTCGTATATCTTACGCCGCTTGTCGGTCTCATATCCTTTGGCGTGGCTTATTTTATATGGAAACGGGGGATTTTGGCTTACCAGAGCACAGGATCATAACAACAGACGCTACTGTTCTATACTTCCCTATGTCAACACACAAACTCCCACTTCAATCAGTAAAGGAACTCTTGATAGCTAATTGTTGGAATCTTTGGCGCAGAATGCAGATATACTGTTTTTTTCAGTTTATCTGTTGGCTATTATTTCCAAATTTTCTCTCGGGCAACCCTGAACCGATAGAATATCGGATCAAGGCACATCGAACTTTCGCGGACATTAAAATCGACGGTGAACTCACCGAACCAGATTGGCAAGAAGCACAACGAATCGATCACTTTGTCCAATATGAACCGGACGAAGGGACACCAATGACGCAACCAACGGAAGTTAAAGTGCTTTATGATGATAAATATCTCTACTTCGGCTTTATCTGTTACGACAGCGATTTGTCCAAAATGGCAGCCGATGAAATGCGCCGTGACGCTTCCCTGTCTGACAATGACAACGTATTTGTTCTCCTTGATACCTACAACGACCAACGAAGCGGATTTTTCTTCCGCATCAACCCGTTAGGTGCCATGGAAGATATCGCCGTGATGGACAACGGAGACAGTCGAAACGAGAACTGGGATGCAGTTTGGGAATGTCGCACCAAAATCAATAAAAGCGATTGGAGAGCGGAGATTGCTATTCCTTTCAGCCAACTCCGCTTTAAAAAGAGCAACAACATAGTTTGGGGGGTAAATTTTGGACGGAGCATCCAACGCAATTACGAAGAAGGAACGTGGGCACCAGTGCCTGGTGCATACAGATGGCGAGCAATCTATCGTACAGCTAACTTGGGTCGTTTGATCGGTTTAGAAAATATTGTGCCACAAACACATCTGGAACTACTGCCTTATGTCTTACCAGGGGTGAGTAAAAGAAAAGCATACAATGAAACAAATATTTTGTTCGATACCGGATTGGATATCAAGTACAGTTTGACCTCAAATCTGACAGCAGACGCCACCTTCAACACCGATTTTGTTCAAGTCGAAGCCGATCAGGAGCAAGTAAACTTAACCCGTTTCAGTATCTTCTTTCCCGAGAAGCGTCCCTTCTTCCTTGAAAGTGCAGCCTTGTTTGATTTTGGTATTCCACGCACCGGTTTCCGTCAGCCTCCGCCCTTGTTGCTTTTTTATAGTCGTCGCATTGGGATTCAAAATGGGCATGCTATCCCGATTCTCACCGGGGGCAAGATCACAGGAAAAATCGGATCTTATGGGGTAGGTTTGCTAAACGTATTTACCAATAAATTTCACGCGGAAGGAACTGATGTGCCACGCACAAACTACTCCGTGTTCCGTATGACACGAGATCTTTTTAAAGGCTCAACTGTTGGTATGATTGCTATCAACAAACAGGATGCCGATACTTACAATCGGGCAGGCGGATTTGATTTTGTGTATCGGCCCGTTGATAGTCTAAGTCTTCGCGGGCTATGGGCTCGTACGTTTGAAGAAGATGTATCGGGAGAACAAGATGCTTTGTACTTCGGAGGCACGTCGGAAACCAATAATTTTCGCGTCATCGGATCATATACAGACATAGGTAAGAACTTTAACCCAGAAGCCGGATTCGTCTGGCGAAGAGGGAGCCGTCGTATCCGTAGCGAATTTCTTTATACCCCCCTACTCGGTAAATTCGGAATTCGTCGAATCTGGACAGGACCAGAGTCCAGCTTTATTCTCAATCGAAACAACGAATTGGAAACCAGAGACCTCAGATTCGTTACCGGATGTGAGTTTGAAAGCGGAAAGGTGTTTCAACGGTTTAATTGCCAGATTCAGCGAACCTTTGATCATCTTTTCGAGGACTTTGAGATCCGCGAGAGAATTATTATTCCGACCGGAGCGTATAATTTCACTTCCTTCAAGGCGCTTATATCTACTGATGACAGCAAAATGATTTCTGGTTTGTTTGTTGTGAATTTTGGTGACTTTTTTAACGGCGAGAGACGGGGTTTTGAGATCGCCGCGGACTTCAGACCGACCAGACGTTTCCGTTTTCAACCGCAGTACGAATTTAACCGCGTCATACTCGAAAATAAAACATTTGATGCCAACGTTTTTGGAGCTCATGTCGCCTATTCCTTCTCCACTGCTCTTTTTGCCAGACTTTTTACTCAATGGAACAGTGGTCAAAACCTTATATCTACGAACTTTTTGTTGAACTATATCTACCGTCCCGGTAGTAATTTCTATCTCGTCTTTAACCAAATATACGATACCCAAGCGGAAAGGACAGATTTTGTAGATTCTACACTTATCGCTAAAATAACTTATTGGTGGAATCCATAAAACCGTGTCTGCAGGGACCAACACGCTAAAGAGACAATCAATCAACTATTTATAAAAATTGCCTTCAATTAGTAGTTCACTTTATAATGAGATTATATAAACCGTTCTGATTAAACCTGTTGTCGAGTGCGGACACTCGAATCCACATCTTAGGAGGGTTGCCAGTGAAAAGAGAAAATGATGCTCAACTCATTCAAGATACGTTGGCAGGCGATGATGAAGCATTTAATGCCTTGGTGCGAAAGTATCAAAAGAACGTTCACGCTCTTGCGTGGCGAAAAATCGGTGATTTTCAGGACGCTGAGGAGGTAACCCAAGACACTTTCCTTCGCGCATACAAAAACCTCTCGACGCTCAAGAATCCTCACCAATTCGCTGGATGGCTATATGTCATCGCAAACCGGCTTTGTATCAATTGGCTTCAAAAACAGAAATCTGCCATACAATCCTTAGAAGACACGCCTATGAGAGAAATCAAGAATGCGTCGTATACACATTATGAATCCGAGCGACGTGAAACAGCCGCAGGTGAGTATCGCCTTGAACGCGTCAAAAAACTGCTCGCAAAGCTTCCAGAGAGTGAGCGCACTGTCGTCACCCTCTACTATCTTGGTGAAATGACCACCAAGGAGATTAGCAGATTCTTGGGAGTGTCTGTAAACACCATCACCAGTCGGCTCCAGCGCGGACGAAAGCGTTTACAAGACGACCAAGAACATCTCATCAAAGAAGTCCTCGGTGGTACGCAGGTACCAGCGCGTTTAAGCGAGAGCATCAGGCGTCAAATCGCCGATATGAAACCTACACCTTTGCCAACTGGAAAACCGTTGCTACCATGGAATGCTTTCGGCGCAGCTGTGGTCATGATTATATTGATGCTCGGGGTCAGCAACCGATATCTTGTCCGATTTCAGAAACCCTACAACTTCGAGGCGCAATCTGAACCTACCATTGAAATCATTGAAGCACCTGTCGTCTTCGATGTTGAATCGAAACCTGATGTGCGAAATCAAGTTGGACGAACTGTGTCCTCAGACAAAAGCATGGGAACCAGTTCGCAGACTTTCGAGAACGTTTCAACATCTAATGCCCAAGAAAATCCCTCTAAGTTTTCTATAGCACAATGGACACAGGGACATGCCCCACCAGGGGGATACGTCCGTAATATCTTCGCTGAACCTGGAGGCACCTTGTATGCTGTTTCACCAACAGGGATGTACAAACTTGCAGCAGGTGCAACTGCATGGACACACATCAACGCAAATATCCCGATTGATAAATCTTTCATGCCGATGGCAGCGCATGAAGGTACCCTTTATATCGTCTCTGCTGATGAGATCTTTACTTCCGATGATAATGGTGAGACGTGGAATTCGATGGGTTCTCGACCCAAGGGATATGCTATTGGACTCATTATCACGGATGTGCCGCAGGCACCTATTACGATGTATCTTGCGCTTCAACATAAACAGATTTTTCGCTCTACGGATGGTGGAGTGAAATGGAACCGCTTCAATGACGGACTAAGAAACGAAAGGATTTCTGCTATAGCGGCTACTGGAAAAATAGTATTTGTTGGCACGAACCGCGGCCTCTACCGTCTCGATTTAGACATTTGGAAAAAGTTGCCGGTAGGCGCATCACAAACCATCTATTCCTTGGCTGTGTTTAATAATAATATTTATGTTGCAACGGGACCTGATCTGCCCCATCACGACTCAAATACTTGGAAAAAGTTGCCGGTAGGCACATCACAACCCGTTTATTCCTTGGCTGTGCTTAATAACAATCTTCATGCTGAAACAGGTCCCTACCGACTCGGATTCACGCCAATAGAAGTAGATCAGGCGGTGCCGAAAAGCGAGTCCCATTCGATAAGGATTTTCCGTTCGGCTGACTTGGGAGCGTCATGGACCGAAATAATGCATATAGATAAACCTGACTCGAAGGCGAATGCATCGGGTATAACGGTTCTAGCTGCAGGTGAAACGATCTTAGCCTTGGGAGCTACACAATCTCGTTCGACAGACAGGGGACATACTTGGACAGAGTTCAAAGTTGACACAGATAAGCACACAATCAGAGGCCTTCCAGCTGTAGCGGTGAACGAGACAACATTTTACAAAGCTGGTGCATTTGGCATCCATCGCACAACTGATAGTGGTAAATCGTGGCGTCTATTTATGGATGGAATAGTAGGAACAAGGACAAATAACTTGGTTGTCTTCAATAACAGATTATACGCGCATACCGGCTATGAAGTTTATCAATCAATAGATGAAGGTGGGACTTGGAAAAAACTTTCGATCGCCGAGGAGTTTGCTGTGGAGGAGACTCCGTCTGAACCATTAAAACAGGGCAGATCACGCGTCAACACCTCTTTCGACTCACAGTTAATGGTTGACGGTAACGCACTTTATTTCGTTTCGCCTGAAAGGCACATTTTGCGAATTTACCGTTTATCTGAGGACGGCAATACGCTAATCCCAGTTCAAGACTTTTCTACCTATGATCATAAATCATTATCTCCTCTGCCTGAAAAAGAGATGAAAATCAAAGCGATTGTCGTCAGTAATAATGTGTTCTACGCTGAATACAGACAAAGACTTTTCAAGTGGAAACTGGGGGATCCTAAATGGACGGATACCGGATTGATAAATACTGATAAACAACCTAATGCAGGCAAGAGAAATGGTTTCAAGGTAGCAGTTTCAGAAGAGACCGTCTACGTTGGTAAGCGAGATGGTCAACTGTTTCAATCGCTGGATAGCGGAAGAAACTGGAAAGACATTACGCTAAGCCTGCCCCTTCGCTTCACGCACTTCAACGAGATCCTTTTTGTCGGTTCAACGGTTTATGTCGCAACAGACGCAGGAGTCTTGGCTTCACAAACCGGCGAACACTGGCATGTGATAACTGATAACTTCGGAGAGCGTCCCATTATAAACAGATTTGCTATAGGTGGTATAACAGTTTACGGTGCTGGCGATACGGGAGTTTATCGTTTGGATAACCTTGGCAAGTGGAAGCAGATTTCTTCAGAAGTTTTAGGTGAAGTTATTTCTCTCGCTGTCATTAACAATCGACTCTATACTGCCATTAATGAGCAAGGGATTTTTCATATCTCACTTGGCGAAGAATAAGATAACATCTATAGAATATCGAAATCTCTACCGCGCAGGCGTTTTCAGCGCGGAGGAGTTGGACGATATTCGGTGTGCTTCCCTTAAGGTGCTTAATTGATACCCAAAATGGTTACCCGACCCGTGGCTGTCTTGCAGTTGGATTTCTTTGTAAACGGACATTAGAGTCTTTCAACGGAAGTTCAATACGTGCACCGTTGTGTAGATGTGATTCAATTATGCCAAAAATCAGTTCAGTACTGGCATACGCGCACCGAACACCGCCTCGGGTCGGTTCTCCTGTATCTAATGCATGAACAAGGTCTTTAATCAAGTTTGCAGTGCTACTGGTACGTTCAAATTCAGGAAAGGTGTCAGGGACTTGACATGTCCGCCACCCGGGTACATCTTGCCGTTTACGGAGCTGCCACTGCCAACCGTTGTTCCAACATGTAACAGTTCCACCTTCACAAATTGCTTCCCACTCACTACCGCGCGGTGTTAGCAGCGCATGTGTCATCACACCATTTTCAAACTGGATTGTTCCACCGCCACTCGGATCAACTCGCATCTCATTCCCATCAAAAATCGAATCGCCTTGTGGAAGATAGCCTGTAACCCAACTTGCAGGTGCATCACTATTCAAACGTAAAATTAGGTCGAGGTTATGGCTGGCTGTGTTAAAAAGTGTGCCGTTTGAATAGATAATCAAGGTTTGTAGGTTACCAATCTCGCCACTGTCAATGATCTCTTTCATCTTGTCAAAGCCTGTATGCCACCGACGGTTTGTGCCAAGATTAAAGGCAACACTGTTTTCTTCTACCGCGGATACCATTGCTGCTGCTTCGTCCATAGAAGCCGCCATCGCCTTTTCTGCATAGATGGCTTTCACACCGTGTTCTGCTGCGTAGATAACAATTTCTGCGCGGTGCTCTGGTTGTGTAGCAACACTAACGATATCAGGTTGTTCTTTTTCAAGCATGTCACGATAATCGGTATATTGATTCGCTTTTGGGACATTATATCGGTTCCCAAAATGTTCCATTACTTCTGGACGCAGGTCAGCACATGCGACAAGGTCAGTTCGTTCTTCAGCAAAAAAGCCTGCAGCATGGGAATAAGGTAACTTAATCGCTTCATAGTCGGGGACTTCGTTATCAATAAATGCACCCATCCGGCTACAACCAATAACAGCAGCACGATACGTTTCCATCGGTATTCTCCCTGTCCTCAATAAAGTGGTTCGATAGCTCCTTCTACCGCATTCGATCAATTGGTCACTCACTAAAAGAATAACCAATTTCCTAAAACACGTCAAGAAAAAATCAGTATGACTAAGATTTTTATTCTCTTTACATACCCCTCAAAAGTGCATCCAAAATTGTATGTAAGTGAAAGATCAGCACGTTTTTTCATAGTCTGGACGAACGTCCCTTTGAATCATTCGCGAAAATTCGTTTCGATTCATGGGAGACCAACAGAGGTAATCGCAACCTATGGCAATGTCCGTTTACGCAGGTACAACTTTAATCGAGGCACAAAAGATTATCGCTGGCGATTACTCGGTTTTCGATTGGCGTGAGCGTGTTCCCTATCGGAAGGTTTATCTCGGTATGGATCCGGCGATTCGGGATGCGGAAAATGCACTTGACAACGACACCGACAAACCAGTCGTCGTCGCACTGCTGCTCAAATCAGAGAAGATGCTTATTAAAGACCGAGTCAGGCGTCTCAGTGCCATCAAAACTGCACGAATTATACCGGACGAGGAACTCCTCAAACGGACAGGCTATCTCTTCGATAATGAAAAATTGATCGGACTTCCCGAAGGTATCGTGATGCGTGCCAGTAGCGGTGTTTACGTCGTACAATGTGGCGCGAATCAGTATCAATGTTCACTACGCGGAAAACGAGATGCCTTTAGCACAAACCAACAGGTCTACGTTGGTGATCGCGTCAAAATTCAAGTGATTGATGAAAAACATGGCACAATTGCAGCCACTATGCGGCGCAAGAGCCAATATAAACGCAGGGGAACACAATCTAAAGAGGTTATTCTCATTCCAAATCTCGATGGGCTTGTCATTGTTTCTTCCGTAAAAGAGCCCCCGATCTGGCAGCAAATGTTGGACAAATTCCTTGTTATCGCCGAGGCATCAGGAATTGAATCCCTTATCTGTTTCAATAAAATTGACATGCTCAAAAATCAATCAGAGGTGGATGCGATAACCGCCGTTTATCAGAAAATTGGGTATCAGTCAGTTCTCACGAGTGCAACAACCGGCGAGGGAATCGAAGATTTGAAAGCATGGATGAAAGGGAGGATTTCGGCACTCACTGGATTATCGGGGGTCGGAAAATCTTCGCTCCTTAATGCCATTCAACCCGGTTTGAAATTGAAAACGAACGAAGTGAATCCGAAACGTGGCGGAAGACACACGACCGTGGCAACCCAACTTTACGAATTAGATTTCGGTGGTTTTATCGCCGACACGCCGGGACTTCGAGAGTTGCACTTCTGGGACATCGAGTCTCGCTTGATGGACAGGTATTTTCCAGAGATAGATTCACTCCGAAAGCATTGCATGAAGGATGCTTGCACGCATGTTTATGAGGAAGACTGTGGGGTGCAGGCTGCCCTAAAAACAGGGGACATCTCACAGTCTCGGTATAAGAGTTACTGTGAATTCCGAAAAGTATAAGAAATGAGTATTCATCAAATCGATATTGAACGATTTCATACTGAAGGTCTTGTTACCCTGTCGCCAAGTTTTCCTTATGCCTCGCTTGATGCTGCGAACGAGGTGATTGACACACTTGCTGACGCTGATTTCATCCCTGAAGGACGCGGAGATTCTTTCGGATGGTATACAGGTAGCATCCTGCAACCTGAACTTCTGAAATTGGTATACGATCCATTCTTTGAACAAGTCTCAAAGACGATCTTGCGAGCGGAGGCTGTTGAATTGGCTTTCGTATCCCTGCGAGTCACAAAAGCGAGACCTCACACTCAGATGTATCTTGAACCGGAACACGTTGACTTCAAATGTGGAACTTCCTCTGTGTACAGCACTCCTGTCGCGATGCCCAGTAGCTTCTTTGTGTGGTTGACTGATGTCCAAGCCGACAACTGTCCGCTGTACTACCGACCCGGAAGTCACTTACAGGTAATGCGTTACATAGACGGTCACCCAGAGGACAATACCAACGAAATCAAGCAAACACCGCCTGATCTTGAGTATGCCGATCCTGTTCCAGTTTTTGCAGAACGGGGTCAGGCTTCTCTGATTTCTACTACAGTCGTTCATGGCGGATCGGTGACCCCAGGGTATCAGGAGCGTAGGCTTCTGGTGGTCCAGTTCAAAGCGAAAGGCATTGAATTCCCTCTATACGCGCAACTAGAGGAACAAAGGTTAAGACATCTACAAAAGCTAAAGGATTACTTGCCTCATGACAAACTCCATCTTCTTCCTGAATGAACTATATGAGGCATGTCTTCTAACGTCCATTCCCTGACCATGGCATCTTGGTATCGCTGCCCAACTTGGATTCGTTCCGTTTGTGGGTGAAGGAGAGGTCATACGGCATAAGTAGTGCATCAGTGAGGAAACATGGTATCTGATACGGAATTGATGGGAATACAAGTTGAGGCACTATTCACGCAGGACGAGAATAGACGCCTACGACATATCAACGAACCTGTCGATGATATACAACCAGCACCTCGTTTCTTTTTCGGATACACCAGTGAAGGTTCAATATGTAAATTCCGGCACGACCTTCCCGATAATGTGATTGCGCAGCTGAAGGAAGTCGCTGCTGCAGAACCCATGCTTGTGAATCTTGAGAAGATTCCAAAGAACCATAGACAATTCGAGGATATTCTTCAAAGTCATGTCCCAATTGAACGAATCTCAGTCGGTCCTGCCTATCGTTTTCCCGAACACATCGCGCCGCCGACAAATGTTATCCAGTTATCAAGTGAGAATGCAGGACTTCTAAGGGGAGACTTTGCTGAAATGGTGTCAGAGTTAAATAGCTGGCAGCCCTATTTAGCGATTATAGAGGATGCACGGGCAGTGTCAATTTGCCGCAGTGTCCGCATATCATCGCGTGCCCATGAAGCCGGTGTTAATACACTGCCGAGTTATCGTCGGCGTGGGCATGCAACGTCGGTTGTTGCTGCTTGGGCACTTGCTGTCCGTGCCTTGAACCTTATTCCTCTCTATAGCACCTCATGGGACAATGTGGCATCTCAAGGCGTGGCTCGACGATTAGGCTTAGTGCAGTATGGTGTAGACTACCATGTGACATGAGGTCTAATTAATTTGGTATAGGGCACTTTAGAGTTTCGATTCGGTCAATTGTAAATTTGACATCCGTCTCGCATTATGATAGACTACGGCATTCATGATAGAACCCAATCGACAATTAGGAGGGACACGCCATGCGATGGACAGCAAATCGATACAATACGCTTCTGAAAAACGTATCCAATAGGCAACGTTACTTGATATACATCGGCTGCATACTACTCTTCACTTTCACTTCGGTGGGGTTCACCGATGAACTGAACCTCGTCCCGGAAGTGGAATTTCAACCGCTGGCATCGGCGACCCAGCGACTTATTGAGGCTCTGGATTATCTCGGTTCACCTCTCTCTGAAGGTGATCTTTCAGCAATTAAAGAAGCCTTAGTTTCCGATGACCACAAACAGGCGATTGTTGACATCCAAAAAATTCTTGATGCATACTGTTTGACGGGTGTCAATATCAATCCTGAAAGTCGTGTGAAGGTTAAGGAAGGTCCAGCAAATAAGGAATTGATGCAGCAAGGTTGGCGGACCTTTTTGGTAAAGGTACACAACGAGGCAGGTGTGACAGCACCCTTAGCCGCAGAGAGCGAAAATGCAGCACCACTCTATAAGCGTTCCACTGGAAGTCCTGATCCGGGGACGGCCGTGACTAAAAGCGACATTCCACACCGGTTTCTCGATATTGAGGTCTATTCCAATCCGCCTTTGAAGGCAAGCCTTTCCGGATTGGAACTGGAGTATCGTATCGTTCAACTTTACAGCCGTGATGCTGGGAAACGAGAGGCGATGCTCGGTTTCAACGTCGGTCAAGGCACGCAAGACATCGGCTTCCGTAGTCAAGTTCCTATCCTATTCCATTGTGTGCCAGCGGTAAACGTAACGCTTGAAGTGTTAGACTTCGATGGAGAACCAACAACCGCTGCTTTTATCATTCGGGACGAATTGAACCGAATATATCCGTCGCGCGGGCGACGATTGGCACCTGATTTCTTCTTTCACAATCAAATCTATCGGCACAACGGTGAATCTGTGCTCCTGCCGCCCGGCAACTATACTGTCGAATACACGCGTGGACCGGAGTATCAAGTAAAGACCCAAACCATTACTGTCCCGAATGCTGAGACACATCAAGAGACCTTTCGTCTGGAAAGATGGATTCATATCGCCGCAGAAGGCTGGCGTTCTGGGGACCATCATGTCCACGCAGCGGGTTGCTCCCACTATGAAAGTCCCACCGAGGGTGTCACACCGGAAGATATGATGCGACACATTCTCGGAGAGGATCTCAACGTCGGTTGCGTCCTTTCGTGGGGCCCCTGCTGGTATTACCAGAAGCAGTATTTCGAGGGTAAAGTTCACGAACTTTCGACCGATGATTACGTGATGCGATACGATGTGGAGGTTTCGGGTTTCCCCTCCTCACATGCCGGACATCTCTCGTTGCTTGCATTAACTGAAGACGACTATAGGGGTGCTGAGCGTATTGAGGAATGGCCCAGTTGGGACCTTCCGGTCCTTCAATGGGCAAAAGAACAAGGCGCAGTAACGGGCTTCAGCCACAGCGGTTGGGGGTTGAAAGTTGCCGGAGACGAACTCCCCAATTACAACATGCCGCCTTTTGATGGCATCGGTGCGAACGAATACATCGTAGATGTCGTTCACGATGCTGTTGATTTTATTTCTACGGTGGATACACCCTCCATCTGGGAGCTGAATATCTGGTATCACACGCTGAACTGTGGGTTCCGCACGCGAATCAGCGGCGAGACGGATTTCCCGTGCATTTATGGTGAGCGCGTCGGGTTAGGTCGCATCTATGTAAAAATGCCGCCGGGCGCTCTCGACTTTGATGCCTGGGTGTTAGGATTGAGAGATGGTCGTTCCTACGTCGGAGATGGCAAAAGTCATCTGTTGGACTTCACTGTGGGCGGTGTACCAGTTGGGGAAAAGATCCAGCACGGACAGTTGAGCCAATTGGATTTGGAAAAACCCGGCACGGTGAACATTACCGCCCGTGTCGCTGCGCGGCTTGAGGAGGAACCCAATCCTGAGATACAGAACCGTCCCTTAGACCAGAAACCCTATTGGGATATTGAACGTGCTCGTATTGCGGAAAGCCGAAAGGTGCCTGTTGAACTCATCGTCAACGGTCAAGCTGTTGAAACGCAAGAGATTGTAGCTAACGGTGAAATAGTTCCCGTTCAATTTGAGACGTCTATTGACAGATCCAGTTGGGTCGCACTGCGCATCTTCCCTTCGTCTCATACAAATCCAGTTTTCGTCATTGTGGACGACAAACCAATCCGAGCAAGTCGTAGAAGTGCACAATGGTGCTTGGATGCTGTGGAAGTCTGTTGGAACGAAAAAGTTGACCGCATTCGAGAGGAGGAACGCGATGCCGCTCGCGAGGCATACAACGTAGCATCGCAGACATATCAAAAGATTCTCGAAGAATCTGATTTTTAATTTATTGCTTATGGGCCGCTGCGTCCGTTGTCCTTGCGGGTATCTGGTTAATCGAAACTGGGTTTATCAGTTTGTACCAGAAAACAAGCCTGCAACAACGGCGCAGGGTTTTTGCGAATCAACACGGAATGCGCGTGTGGCATTCCGTGGGGTGTTTCTTCAACTCGAACAGGGAAATTATCAAAGGACAAATACCGATACTTATCCACAAGGAATAATTAAAAAATGAAACTTATACCCGAAGAGGTTGAACAATTCAGACGCGTAGGCTATCTCAATATAGAAAAACGACTTATTGATGACGATCACCTTACTGTGCTACGCCGACACTACGACACGCTGTTTGCAGAGAAACGCGGTACAATCGGTGAGGGGTTGCGTAACCTTGCAGTCGTTGGGGAATCGGAAAGCGATGAAGATGCCGATCGTGCTGAAGAAATGTTACAAATCATGGAGATGTGGAGTCTTGATGAGGAATTTCGGAAACTTCTCTATCACGAACCGTTGTTAGACATTGCCGAGAGTTTAATCGGACCCAATATCCAGTTATTTCATGATCAGGCGCTCTACAAACCCGCCTATCACGGCGGTGAAGTGTATTGGCATCAGGACAATGCGTATTGGCAGTGCGATCCGCCGAATCTTGTGAGCATCTGGATAGCACTCGATGACGCTGACGAGGAGAACGGTTGTATGAACGTTATCCCCGGCAGTTATGTAGAAGGACTGGCGGCGCACGGACGTGCTGAGTCAGAGAAAGGTAAGTTGCCTGCGTTGTTGGAGGTGAAACCTGATGTGGATCGAGCTGTCCCAGTGCCGGTTGAGGCTGGATGTGCGATGGTACATCACTGTATGACACTCCACCAAACGAATCCGAACCGCTCACCCCGAGACCGTCGGGCGATGGTCCTCCATTACATGCCATCTGGGACGCGAAGTCGCGATGGCGAGGTTATGCAAGACAAGCCACTGCTACGCGGCAAGTTGGCGTAGAGCAGATTACCACAGCACCCTTGGATATCCTTCACTGTTTTTTGGGAGCGGGACAATGCGGATCCGGTTAACTGATGCAGAACAGACAGACGGGAAAATGTGTGACACTCATCTCGATTTAGCGAATCGGCTGCTGCGAGAAGTAGGGGCTGTGATCTTTGAAAATGCTGTGCCACTTGAGATTGTCAAAGCGGCACAAATTGCCTATTTCGATGCAATCCAACGTGGCATGACCCGTAAAGTCCGTCACGCACTGGAAATGCCGTTTCTGCATCACCAATTCATCACAAACCCGTTCTCGCTCCAGGTTATTGAAGCTGCTATGGGCAAGAAGGTGGCACTGTTCCGTTGTGGGATTCATGATGTGCCACCGGACATAAACGAAAACCAAGTGGAAAAGGCACCCCACCGCGATGGCAACCACCTATTTCCTGAACTACCGTGTGTGCTACCGGTTTCTGGTATTTATGTTAATATTCCATTCGTTGATTTTTTGGAGGAAAATGGAGCTACTAAAATCTGGCCCAGTTCGCATCTGATTATGGATTGCCCACCCTCAGATGTTCGATATCTGGGTGAGCGGAGTAAACACCTACCCGCGCTACAAGCCGTAATGCCTATGGGTTCCCTGATTCTTCGTGATATGCGACTGTGGCACACTGGAATGCCGAACAGAACCAACACCCACCGACCCATGCTCGATATCGGTTATACGCGCGTATTCCCGCATGCAAGCGAACGACTTCGGGTGCCCCAAGAGATTAAGCAACATTGGTCTGAAGCAGCCAAGAAACTTCTCAGGACTGGCTAAACTTTCTTCTAAAGGATTGTAGGATTTACGCAAGGACTTTTATTACCATGAACATTTCGCGACCTTGGTGCTGAAGTGAGTAAAAAATTAAACCGATAACACCTTACGCGAGGAACTGAAAAAATGAGGTTGTTTACAAAATACAGCAAACGTTAAACGTTAAGTTCAGAGTGCTTTGACTGGTTTATGCCGATGTTCACACAATAATAATACAAACACTGACAAGTAAGTTTTGAGATGGCACGCGAGAAATGTATAAGATCGCATCCTTTAGCACACATACAGCCGCAATTTCCAGGCAAGATATCCTGAGCGTTGATTGTATCTTGTTGTTTTCGAGTACGTGGTTTGCACGCTGTTCTTTCTGAGTTAGTACGTTTTTATCACAAAGGAGTGCGAAAAGATCGCTCATTTGTTTCTTCAAAAAACAACTCTTCACTATGAGTTGCCATTTGAACGGCTATCCGATCTTTTAATATCCGCTGACTGAAATTTTCACGAACTTCTTCATCAATTCGGTTTAGTAAAAATGGAATTTCGTGCCCCGGATTGTTCATTTGACAATCAGCTGCCATGATACGTAGCATAGTTTCTAAATGATCTTTATGTACCTCAAAACCAAATGCTTTATTTCGAGGTTTAAAAACTCCTCTGAATATATCGCCAGCAATATCGTTTTTAAACTCATCCAATACGTAGCGGTTACGGCTTTCGCCTTGATTTCTGTTTGGCGCATTGCTTTGATTTAAATGGTCTTGTAAAGTCTCAACTACGAAAATCTCGCCTGTCCGAAGTGCCCGAGCAAACTTAGCAAATACAGGACTTCCTTTGATATCTTTGATGACACCCAGAACCTGTTTCCCACTCTCAAACAATTTGTTATATAATTGAACCCCCTCTTGACTGGACACAAGCCACTCATAAACCAAAGTTCCATCTAAAAACAGGTAGGGTTCCTCAATATCACAACCATGCTTAACCTCAAAGTATCGCAAATATGCTGTCTGGGATATACCGAAAAGCCCTTGCTCCTCAAGCCTAATGAAATCATCCGAATCAGACGCTTCAGAAAGTAAAATTCTACTCGACCAATAGTGTAGCGAGTCCTGCATAGGACGACGATATGAGAGGCTGCCGACGGCAACACAAAGTGCTTGTCCTGCCGAATACTTTTGAATTGGAAGTGCATAGGTTCCGTCTATAGCGGCAACCTCACCTATCTCCAATTCTGTTGCATTACTGAATTGACCAAACTCAACCTGACGTAGCCTTGGATTGTTATTTGGCAACGGACCTGCGGATTCCATACCATCACGAACCTCTTGTAATACTTCATTGAGTTGCTCACTATTGAGCATTTCTACAACGTCGTCAGCGATTCCACCAAAATCAGTGGCGAATTCATCTCTGGATACCCGTCTTGATCTCCTGACTAATTCATTGAACATTTTTGACATTTGGTGCTCCTTACCTTATTTTTCAAAGACGTTTAAAACACAGGTATCAGATCGCATTCGTCGATCCCGTTTTGCAATGTTATTTTGTATAGCACTGCCCGGATTTTGTTGACGGCCACGGGACACAAAAGTAGTATCAATCCAGTGTAGTCCCGACTCAATAGCGAAGGCATAAGCATCAGCTGGGATGTTGGAATTCGGATCCTCGGGACGAGTTCCGCTCCATTTTGGTAGGAAAATGCATAATTTACCATTGGGGTTTAGGGACTCTGCCATAGCCTCAATAACTTCTTCTAACAAAGACAAATAATGATTTTTGTCTTTTGACAAAGCAAACTCATCCTTAAATAAATGGCTGGACTGACCGAAATATGGAGGATCTAAAAAAATCCAATCAGCTTTGACAGGTAATGGTTTTTTTGCATCGTGTTTTTCAATATAGCCGCGACATGGATGAAGATCGTACAGGTAAATCTCAAGGTTAAAATCTAAATCCTTTTGCCAAAGTTCACGGTCGTCGTAGACGCGTTTTAACATACCACTTCCTGCCATCGGATCAACAACTACACCAACTTGTGGTGCAAAGTAATAAAGCGCATTGGCATAAATCTCTCCAGGGATAGAACCTGGAAAGTCTTCTTCTTTACGCCATTTAGGTTGTCCAAAAGCCCACCAATCTGAAGGCTTAATAATATCAAGGTTCTTACTTCTACTACCATTCTGCTGGCACCATTCCTTATGAATCTGATATGGACTGGCAGATGAGTTTTCTTTGAGAACACTTGCCGCTTCAATGAGGTATTCACTTGCCCGATCTTTCTGACGCTGGGCATTTTTGAACAACACTTCTGGTGATTCGCGGAGCAGTGAAGCATTTTCAACGGATTCGATTATTCTCCCACAAGCGACGTAATTTTTAGCGCGAGTGGGGTGAACTTCAACTTGCCGACAAAGACGCAAAAACTCTTTTTTATTTTCTTGATGGTTTCCTGAAGTACTGATCAATCCATCTATTCTTGACCAAAACTTTGCTTTATAGTACATACTGCCTGGCTCTCTCTGCTCTATAATCCGAGCACACTTGGCAAGATCCTCTAGGTCGTCAATTTGAGTCAGGACTGATTCAGCAGTATCATAGAATTTTTCTTTGTCAACAAGGTGATAGAATAATTCTATCACACTCTCATGATCGTTGTGTGAACCGGGATAACTTCCTTCATGTATGTCACTCATTGATTTAACTTGATTCATATCACGCCCTTTTTTAATTTTGTTTACTCGGAATCATCATCTTCAAAGAATACATTACTATCATCAGTCCCTGAGTTATCGGGACGCATCAATTCAAAAGGAGACGGTGCCATTTGCGCTAGGACTGTAACAGTTGATTCAAACATTTTAACAAGAGCATGACCTGTTCCAAGTTGTAACGCTTGTGCTGAATACTCGCTTCCCATCTTCTGCGTCGCAGAGGCTGCTTCACCTTTGCTATTCTGACGCATCACAATGTGTGAGTTTAGATTATTCATTACAAGTTGGTGAATTTGTGAAGCATTTTGAAGGCTAAGAATAATTGAATGATCGACTGATCTACCTTCACGCATGCTACGGCTGAACGAACGGGCGAGTGTGTCACTATGACGGGACTCGTTATCAAAGATACGATGTGCTTCATCCACCATCTGAACAATACCTACTTCTCCACTACTCTTACGATACGATTGGCAAATGCGTAGAAAGTAAGATAGAATCAAAGCATAAGATTCATCGTCATCCATATATCCGTAATCAATGACCAAAATTCGCCCTTTTTCTATAGTTTGATCAAGATTAAATGCTTGTACCTTTTGGTTTTGGCTTTGGATAAGAGGAGAAGGCGCAACCCGACTCCTGTTGGTCTGACGTCCAGTGGTTAATCCAGCAGCATCAAGCCAAGGCATCCCTCGACGGCGCGTGTTGACTTTTCGGAGTATTGCTCGTCCTACCAAATCATTAATCTGTATTAACGGATCTTCTGCTCCCATGCGCTCTCGAACAACTTCCAAGATATTATTAAGTGAATATGATTCAATACTTCCGCTCTGTTTCTGATCGCGGAGGGAATCGGCTGCACTCACAAATCCTTCAAATTGTAGTTGTTCATTTGACCCAGTAAAAAATAAACCCGCCAGCATAGAAGGTGAAAAATCTGACGCGTGGAAGCCAACGACGACATCTACATTGTCTGGATCGCACCTGTTGTAGAATCCAATGCGGATTACATTATTAGCTGGACGGGGTTCCAATCCATGTGTGCTAAAACGTTCCCAGATAGTTTCTACGTTAGGGTCGCTATTCTCTGCCTTAATCAACCTATAGTCAGGTTTTGCATCATGAACCAAAACGCACTTTTCAAATTTCACAGCCTGATCAATGAGATTAGCCGCGACATTTGATTTACCTGAACCTGTCCCACCGGCAATCATAATGTGGTGGTTGAACCTTCGCTTATCAATACAGAGGGGCACATCGTCTGCATTTAGAAGTTCGCCGATGACGTTAAAACTTCCATCTTGGTGTTCCGCTTTCTGCGGCGTTCCAATAACTCGGTTTGTTGTTTCCGCATCCAACTTATCTACGGTAGCACCTGGTAAGGGGCGGACCCGCAGCGTGAGCAATTGACGCTCGTCGTATTCCCCTAATATCAATATGTCAAACACTTGCACAGATTCTACAGATTGTACATCGGGGTTTGATTGCATAAGTTTGAGTCCATGACGGACAGTTGAATCAAGAGGACCACTAACTGTTGAGATATTTCGGTTGGGTTGAATAACTTGCCCAATCCAAGTTTTACCGTCTTGTTGATTAATACTAACATAATCAAGCGAAGCAAAACCTTCTTCCATTTCTGCCATTGCTTGAATATGTGTTAAGTCAGTGGTACCTTGACTATCATGTAATATAATCATCTTTAGCTCCGTGCCAATGAACTTATCCTTTATTTCATGTTCAGTAGTTACGCAATAATCCTAAAAATCACAAATGTAAAAACTACACCATTGTCATGAAAATCCCGTTTCATAAAAGCAGATTGTTTTTTCCGGACGCAACTTCTAACGGGTGTTTGAACGTAACCGACCACTCAGTTGGCATAGGCTTGCCTATCCACAGGTTTCCCAATGAGAAATACTATTTCCGAATAATCTCTACTTTCATCGTTGAAATACCAAGACGCTCAGCAATCCTCTCAAGGAGCTCCTTTTTACGTTCGTTTCGCCAATCACGTGATATGTACCACTCTCCTCGCTTGCGATACTTTCGGCTGCTGCCAGATAACTGAGAGCGTGAGATAAGCATATTCTCGCGGTCTACACTTGAGACCAGTTTGGGACCGATTTTAAAAATAACCTCTTCTACAGTATCCGCTGCGATGCGGCATTCAATTACTTCTCCACCGGGCATCGTCACCCGAAGTCGCGTCGGTCCATTATTCATAGAACTGTCGTCTATAATTACTTTCCTAAATGTCAGTGATATCCGTCGTTTCCTGTCATGTCTTTCTCCTTCCCACTCGTCCCAACCCCTTGCAGGAATGCTGTGTAACCACTTATACCTCGCTTCCCCCTTCATGACAATAAGGCTTCTCGGTTCGAGCCAGATCGGGATACGCTTTGCTTTATCTAATTTATTTGTGAAATTCATAACACAATTGGACCCCAAGCTTAAAGAAACAATGGTATCCTTGAAACACGGTTCACAATCAACATGTGCTGAAATCCCTTGCCCAGGTAGGTATTCATTGACAATCACCTGATCCGCTACTTCTGGCATGTATTTATCCCAATACAGTTCCTTGCTCAATTCTTCCAACCATCCGGGCAATTCACCGATATGCATATCATAATTTACTTTCCGTGCTCTGTAGTCATACTTAAAGCCGTAATGCTGAACGCGTCGTTTAATGTCGTCAAGCCATAGTTGTTCGTCAACTTGGGCTAATAACTTATTGTGTCTATCTGTTGTGATATAATTTTTTATACACCGCAATCCCGGTATCTCCATCGGTATCTCTTTTTTTTCGATGGATCGTGGTTGAGAGGATTGCATACCTTGATCAAAGAAGTCCAATTGTATTCCTCGTTCTGCCATGGTCAATCTCCTTTAAGGTATTACCAGTTATAAAAGTAATCGTAGGACACATCATAAGAGTGCAGCGTTCCTTGCATTAACCGCTTATATTTTACACGAGTGGTTTCCGTATTATTTTGAGCCGTAAAATTAATACCAGGAAAGTAAGGATAGTTAATAACCTCCGTTTTGAGTTTATCCCAATTTTGATTAACTCCATCATACACGGGATTCTGATACACTATGGCAATTTTATAGTCGTGGTTTGCTTGAACGACCTCGTGGAGCACACTGATTGATTCATTAATGTCACCTTGGAATGTCATAGAAACAAGCGCGTAACTAAAGTTAAATAGTATCAGCGTATCTCCAGGATTACCCTTTTCAATTCTGTTCAAGAACGCTGGAAAGTTATTGAAGTTACGACCTCTGTGAAAATTTTCGTAAAAAGGCGTATCAGAATTGCCAAAGGGTCCCGCAGTATTTATTTTGGCTGCCTTATTAAGCATGTGTTTTGAAATATCAATACCTATATAAGTGATGTTGCGCTGTCCTGCTGCAGCCCAAAACGCAATACCTGAAGTTAATGGTCCACAACCAAAGTCGATAAAGACTACGTTCTCACTTTCGATTATGTGTCTGCACACTCTGTTATAAAGATGATAAGAGCTATAGAGGTGCATAGGCATATAAAAAACACCATTGAGTAACACCTTATGTTCTGGTATATAATCCTTACCGCGCCATGATGATGAGGCATCGAAATCTGTCGAACCTCGATTTAGAACGTACACCATTAGCCCTGTTATATAATCTGGATCACTGTAATCTTCAAATATATTCGCTTCCTTTGGAAGTGATTCTCTAAATGGTGTTATTACCGTATCCTCAAACAGACTGCGTAGACTATCGCTGGGTTCATAGTAACTGTAGCCTGAATCGTCTGTATCAATGTAATGAATATATTGCAATTCAAGACTCCTTTGATAAAAGCAAATTGTTGTGGTATCTTGCGCAAACGCTCACTGTTTTACAAAAGTAATGTGCCACCATTTACGTTACTTTCACACTTCATCTGAAATCATTAAAGCGATCATTGGAAATTCCAAGCCAACCTGCTAGCTTTCCCACTGATTATGGAATAGTATACATGACCCCTTGTACTGCCTACGGTTTTTTAGACCACTCCCTAAAGGAAGATTGTG